>JAAUTY010000020.1 GCA_012031265.1 Spirulinaceae cyanobacterium SM2_1_0
TGCGGTCTCGTAAACCAGAATGGCATATTTCATACAAGGAACTCATTTTAGGTGAAAGGCAAGCACAAGTGTCTTGATGCTTCTACTGCTATGACGAGCGAGCGACGGCCATTTCGACAACACCGCAGGAGTTTTTTTGGGCGCGGTGACAAAGATTTCGCGTTGAGTTTCCGGCAACCGACGCATTGCCAAGGGTTTTGGGCCGTGGGCAGGTTTCTGGCAATTATGAAAACCCGGTTTTACCTGCAACAGAAAATTCATATACTGCATTATTTCGATTCTGTTTTGGCATTACTGGGCTTGTGCCAGCGCGGGTTGCCTCTGAGAATCTGGAGAGAATACCGGGTCGCGATCGCCGGCCGTTTGTACCCCTGGTTGGCGGCGACTCGTTGCAGTGACAGCGATGCCGCTGGCTCTCACTGACCCGGAATGGCAGCCCGACTCCCCCCTAGCGCGCGACCGTCACGGCAAACTTATGACTAAACCGTATCGCCTTCTACGAAACCCCAGCCGCAGATCGGTTAAATTCTCATCACCTATTTTTCTACCGAATGCGAGTCCAGCAGGGATGCGAATCGAGCAACTGCAAGCCTTCCTCGCGGTTGCCCAGACCGGCAACTTCGGACAAGCGGCCCGCCAATGCCAGGTGAGCCAATCATCGGTCAGTCGCCAGATCCAGGTTTTGGAGTCTACTCTCGGTCTGCCACTCTTTCACCGCTCGAATCAAGCCAAGCTGACCGTGGCGGGCGAGCAGTTTTTGCCGCGTGCCCGGAAGATTTGCCAGGAGTGGGAGACGGCGGTTCGCGACCTCACGGAATTGCGCGAAGGCAAGCAGCCAGAACTCTGTGTGGCAGCGATCCATTCGATCTGCGCGCATTATCTGCCGCCCGTGTTGCACGCTTTTTGTCGGGATTATCCCAAGGTGCAACTGCGGGTCACAGCACTGGGGAGCGATCGCGCCCTGAAAGTCCTGCGCGATGGCCTCGTCGATATCGCGATCGTCATGAACAATCGCTTGCTCACGGCTACCCCTGAGATGCACGTCGAGCCTCTATTCAGCGAGCCGGTTCGCATCCTCATGGCGGCTGACCATCCGCTGGCGGGCCGATCTCAGGTTGATTGGTCGGATCTCTGCATCTATCCGCAAGTCGTGTTCAAGGACGGCTACGGGATGCAGCGGCTGGTTCACGATTTATTTGCCAACGCTGATTGCCTGTTGCAGATTGCGATGGAGTTGAATACGCTGGATGCTTTTCGTGGTGTCGTGCGCCAGGGGCAGTATGTGGCGCTACTGCCGCAGTCGGCGCTGGTGGATGCGCTGGACGATCCAGAACTAGCGGTGCGATCGCTGCACCTTCCCAAAGCTCAAGGCAATGAGAGTAACGGCACTCACCCGCTCACCCGTCAGGTCGTTCTCGCCACGACGCAGGATCGACTCTCTGTCCCACCGATTGCCCGCTTCTGTGAATTGGTACGACAATTTAGCCCCGTCCAGGCTGCCGTCTCCCCCCTCGACATTGCTTTGCTCTCGCCGCTCCACAGTGATCGCTGATAATGGGCGTTGACAACGCTGCCCCCCCCCGCTATCCATGCTCCCCAAACGCTTCATTCACTCCAAAAGAGCCGGACACCGGCTATCGGCACCGGTCGAGGCATATTTTCTATGAGTCAGCAGTTTCGCGAATTACTTCAAAAAGTTGGCAATGGCGCGCATACCAAACAAAATTTGAGCCGTCAGGAAGCGGCGATCGCTGCCCGACACTTACTCGAGCAGGAGGCTACACCCGCTCAAATCGGTGCTTTTTTAATCGCGCATCGGATCAAGCGGCCGACGAGCGCGGAACTGGCTGGAATGCTGGACACCTACGCCGAACTGGGCCCGCAGGTTCCCGCGCTACCGGCGACTGAGCCGCCCGTGATTGTGATGAGCACTCCTTACGACGGGCGATCGCGCACTGCCCCCGTCACCCCCCTCTCGGCGCTGATCCTGGCGACCGCTGGCTTGCCCGTCCTCCTGCATGGCGGCGATTCGGCCCCGACCAAACATGGTCTGCCGCTGAATGACCTGCTCGTTGGTCTGGGGCTAGACTTTCGCACCCTCTCGCTGACCCAGCTCCAGACGGTCTTGACGACCAGCAAACTCGGCTTCGTCTACACGCCCCATCACTTTCCGCAGGCGGACGCGCTGATGACCTACCGCGAGGAGATCGGCAAACGACCGCCGCTCGCGACGCTGGAGCTGATCTGGCTGCCCTATGCTGGGCTTTGTCGCGCCGTCGCGGGCTATGTGCATCCACCCACCGAGCCGCTGTTGCGACAGGCGCTCGCCCAGCGGGGGATCACCGATGTCGTGTTGGTGAAGGGGTTGGAGGGGAGCTGCGATCTGCCCCGCGCCCGCACGGCGATCGCCACGGTGAGCCAGTCGCGCATCCCCGGGGTCGGTGACTATCTCAAACTCCACCCCCGCGACTACGGCTTCGCGGGTGAGGATCTGCCCAGTCTGCCGCTGCCAGAGTTGTTGACCCAGATGGAAGCTGTGCTCCGGGGTGAGGCAGTGGAGCTGCTACCCGCCGCGCTCTGGAATGCGGGCTTCTATCTCTGGCAGTTTGGCGGCGCGGCGAGCTTAGCGGCCGGGATCGATCAGGCGAAGACATGGTTGGCAGCGGGGCGCGTGGTTGAGCAGCGTCGGGAGATTCAGCAGGCGATCGCCGCTTGCCACGAACTTTCTAGAACGCCGCCACCTCACCACTCGCCTTGAACGGTGAAGGCGGCCCAATAGTAGGGCGATCGCCACTCTGGCTGCGACCACATCTGCAACTGTGCCGCCCGCATCGCCGCTGTCGGTGACTGACCCGCCGCCAGCAGTTGGCGATAGAAATCAGTCATCAGTTCTGCCGTCCCCTGATCATCGACATTCCACAGGCTCACCACCACGCGCTTGGCTCCGGCGTAGAGAAAACCGCGTGGTAACCCCACCGTGCCCTCACCGCGAATTAGTTCGCCCAAGCCCGTCTGACAAGCGCTGAGGACGACCAGTTCAGCGGGCAATTCGAGATTGAAAATGTCGTGCAGTCGTAGAAAGCCATTCTTAGGATTACCTTGCTCATCGACGAGCGAAAATGCCAGCCCTGAGAGTTCAGGACTGCTGCTGTTGAGTAGCCCGTGGGTGGCAAAGTGCAGAATGCGATAGTTGCGAAGTTGTGGGTCGAGGGCTAGTTCGCGACTGGCCTCACTGCCAAAGGCCTTCGTTGCCTGGGTCGCATCCACCAGATCGAGGATGCGATCGGCCTCCTGGCGCGTGAACGGGATGCGGTCAAACAGAACGCCTGACTCGCGCGCTGACCGCTCTAGCTCCGGGGGAAGACTGGGAACGGGGACTTGGCGGCTGATCCGCTCGTCCTTAACGCTGAAGATCGGGTCGGCGAGCACCGCCAGCGCGCGCGGGGCAGGCGGCCGATTGGCGATGTCGCGACGCAGCACTGCTAGCGTTGAGGCTGAGGGCAAGGTCAGCAACTCGTGGCCGGTGACCAGGGGGGCATAGAGGCGATCGCTCCCTTCTCCCGGAATCGCTAACAGCGAATCTTCGGTGCTGGTGGTGGGCGGATTGGGTCGGGTCAGGGCGGCGAACGGGATATAGTTGAGCGCGCCGTGGCTGACGATGATCAACCGCCGCTCGCCCAGTTGGTCAGCGACAGGGCCGAGTAACAGATCACTCAACTGCGTCGCCGACCGTCGAAAACCGACCGAAAGGCGGCTGTGTCGCGATCGCGCAATTTCCCGTCGTAGCCTCACCACCAGCGCTTGGATTGGCGCGCGACCGGGTAGCACAGCACTCAACAGTGAATCGGCATCGACGGCCCAGAGGTAGCTGTGCTCCTGACCCATGAAATATTCCAACAGCAAGGCGTCGCCATCGATCACTTGCGCCTGAATCTGTCCGACATCTAGGGGCTGCGGCTGCGTCAGGGCCGCATAGCGCGGACTCGTTGCCCGGATCTCGGCACGAACTTCTTGATACGCGGTGAGTAAGTCATCAATTTCTTGATTGATCGCCTCCGCCTGAGCGGGTTTGTGGGGGCGACTGAGGGTTTTGACTTTGCGCTGCTCAGCGGCGTCGAGTTGGGCGCGGAGTTGCTGTTCGCGCGCGAGCAGCTGGGCATCAACCCCGGTGCGAATGTCAGCATTGGCTTCGTTGAGCAGATCGAGGAGCGATCGCGCCCGCGCCTGTTCGCTGACTTGCAGCGCCTGCGCGTCGTAACCCGCTTCCGAATCCTGCTCCTGCAACTCCATCAGCAGATCGATGTAGAACTCGTAATAGTCCTGCTGGGTGGCGAAGAAGCGGCTGCGGAGGTCGAGGTCATCAATGTTGCCGCGCAGATCTTCGGCAATCTCAACAGCGCGGCTGATTTCCGCCAACGCCTGGGTGCGATCGCCCTGTTGTCGCAGCGAGCGGGCGAGTTGATAGCGGGTCAGCGCTTCTTTAGCGCGATCGCCCACCGCCTGCCGCAGTGCTAGCGCTTGTTCGTAGTACCCCTGCGCTTGGGTCAGATCCCCCTGCTCAGCGGCGGCGACTCCGAGGTTGCTGAGCGTGCTGGCTTCACCCTGGCGATCGCCCACCTGCTGCCAGAGCGGTAGCGCCTGTTGATAATAAGTTTCGGCCTTACGAAATTCGCCCGCGTCGGCGGCGAGATAGCCGAGGTTGTTGAGGGTGCTGGCTTGCGGCCCGATTTTCTCGAGACTCGTCCAGAGGTCGAGGGCTTGCTGGTAGTGGGACTGGGCGCGGGGGCGATCGCCCTGCGTCGCAAAGACTTGACCGAGATTATTCAACGTCGCCGCCTGACCCTCGGCATTGCCTGCCGCCTGGGCGAGCGCCAGGGCTTGGCGGTAGTGGCTGAGGGCGCGATCCTGATCGCCCAGTTGCGCGAAGACGCGGCCGAGATTATTCAACGTCGTTGCCGCCCCCGTGCGCGACTCGACCTCATTCCAGAGCGGCAAAGCCTGATCGTAGTCATCGAGCGCCTGTTGATACTCGCCGCGTCGGGCGTGCAGGCGGCCGAGGGCGACGAGGGCGGTGGCTTCGGAGTGGCGATCGCCGAGCTCCCGGTAGAGTTGCCGCATTCGCTGGTAGCTGGCGAGGGCGGCCTCGGTGTCGCCGAGCGCCAGATAGGTCGGGCTGAGCCAGTAAAGCGTCAGGGCGAGTTGTTGGCGATCGCCGACTTGTTCCCAAAGCGGCAGGGCTTGCTCCCACTTGGCGATCGCGGCGCGCATCGCCGTGCCAGTTTGCTCGCTGTGCAGGGCGAGGCCCTCGCTGAAGAGGGCAGTAGCGGTGGTTGTGGGTTGGGCGATCGCTGGGATTGCCGTCAGTTGTGCCAGAGCAAAGCTGAGCGTAGCCAGCCCAGCGAGGCATAGAGAGCGAATTCGGCGGCGCATCATGAGGATATTCAGCAAGCAATCAACACATTTGCGCCTCCGATCTTAGCCGAAGGTCAAGGCGGCGAGGGGGAATGAATCTTTCGCAACATCTCGTAGACGACGGCGCAAATGAGGGCACGATTCGAGGGTGAACGGCGTAGCAGTTGAGTGTCGCTCCTGACGCTCGCTGCCGCCCCGCGTTCCAACGCTTGGCTCACCGCTCAAGCTGGCTCGAGCAGACTCGAAGAGCCTGAATTCATTGAACCCCAGGTTCAGCAAGATGATGCACCAAACATGGGTTGATTGTTGGGCAATAGCTCGCCCCTGGAACGGGGGGTATGGATGAGAGAACTTGCCCCTTCCTTGCAAAGCAGAGATGCCTCATTCCTGACCAGGTTGCGTCATCTCTGAAGCCCGGATCTCTGGCGCTGATGCAGCATCCAAGCGTTGGTAGAGCACAACACCGTCGCGCGCGTAGCTGATCTCAAAAGCGGCATCAGCAGCAAGGTAAGCAGCGATCGCCCCCACTGCCTCGCGTGAACTCGCAAACCCCGGATGCCGCTGGTCGAGCAAGACATAATCGTAATTTTTGAGCGACGCCAGCTCCAGTTCCGGGCGGGGCAATTGGATCGTTTGGCGGTGCGACAGGTGCGGCGCGAGCTTGGCCGGAGCGATGACTGCGCCTTTGGTCTCGATCCGGGCGATCGCCGCGCGACTCGCCGACCAAGTATCCAGCGTCGCCAAATAGGTTGTCCAAAAATAACCATACTTCGCCAGTGCCAAAAATCCCACCAGCGACCAAGCCAGGATCCAGCGTCGCGGCCAGGACACTCGCCCCGCCGCCCCAGCCGAAATCACGGCCAGCAACAGAAACGGCAAAATCGGCACCGAATATTGCAACACAAGATTGCGCTGGCTGTCGTGGGTCGAGAGGATGTTGAGCGCCAGCGCGGGCAAGGCCGCCACGAGGGGCGTCAAGTGGCGGCACCGCAGCCCCCAGAGTAGCGGCAAGAGCAGCAGTGCCAAGTATTCCAACGTTGCCAGCGAGAACACTTGCCCCAGGACTAAACCGGGCTTCAGTACCAGATTGAGCGCGACTTGCAGCACCGAATCGCCGAGGTAACCATAACGCGCCACCGCGGCCACTTCTGCGCCGCTGAATTGGGGAATGATGATCTGCGTCGTCAGTAGGAACCAGGTGCTGCCGAGGATCAGGGCGATCGCGCCGCAAAACTGTCGTCGTTCAAACACCAACAGCCAAAACCCCATCGCCGCTACCGTCAGGGCGAGGACGGCTTTGCAACTGAGGATGAAGAGGATGGCGAGGGTAAAGGTGAATATTTTTCCCGCCCGGGCCGCCCAGACGCTCACCAGCAGCGCCGGAATCGCCAACACTTCAGGATGGAAGTCGTAGAGGTTGACATTAAAAACCAGCGGGTAGAGGAGATAGGCGGTGATCACTGTCCAGCGCGCTGGTACGGGCAAACCCGCTTGGCGCGCCAATAGCCAGAGCGCCAAGATTCCCAGCGCCAATGCCAAGGCTTGCAGCAGAAACAGCCAATGGACATCGGCATAGAGCCGATAGAGCAGGGCGATGGGATAAAAAATAATCGCCGCATGGTCGCCGAGCAGATGATAGTCGGCGAGGGTGGTGATCGGCGGTTGCCCCCGGCTGAGCAGATACACCATCTGGTCAAACCAGCCGAGATCGTAGGCATTGGATTTGAACAGGGCGTGCCGCACTGTGCTGCACAGGAATAGGAAAATAGTCACTGCCGCGCTCGCGCCGGTCAGCGTCCAGACTGGCGATCGCCTCCCCTTCATGCCCAAAAAGCCGTTACGATAAAGTTCCCAAACAGTCAGGCTAGCACGCGATGCCCGTCTCAGTCCCCTTTCTCGACCTCGTGCAGAGCTACGGCGATGGTGAAAAAATCGCCGTCACCTGCGCCACGGTCGCCCAATCGGGCTGGTATATTCTCGGCCCAGAAGTTGCAGCCTTTGAGCGCGAGTTTGCGGCCTATTGCGGGGCCGCCCATGGCGTCGGGGTCGGCAATGGTTTGGATGCGCTGCGGTTGTTGCTCTTGGCAAGCGACATCGGGCCGGGGGCTGAGGTGATTGTTCCGGCCAACACCTACATCGCTACGATTCTGGCGATCACGCAGACAGGGGCAACGCCAGTTTTGGTTGAGCCGGCCCTGGCGACGCTGAATCTCGATCCGGCACGGGTTGAAGCGGCAATTTCGCCACACACCCGGGCGATGCTCGCCGTGCATCTCTACGGCAATCCGGCGGCGATGGTCGAGTTGCAGGCGATCGCCAGCCGCCACGATCTGCTGCTATTCGACGACTGCGCCCAAGCCCACGGTGCCACGATTGGTTCACAACGCCTGGGTTCCCTGAGCAACGGCAGTGGCTTCAGCTTTTTTCCGACCAAGAACCTGGGCTGCCTGGGCGATGGCGGCGCGGTGACGACCAATGATGGCAAGCTGGCGGAGCGGCTGCGTTGCTTGCGCAACTATGGCTCTCAGCGCAAGTACTACAACCAGTTGGCGGGCTGGAATAGTCGCCTGGATGAGTTGCAAGCCGCCATTTTGCGTCAGCGCCTACCGCATCTGGATCAGCGCAATGCCGAGCGGCGGCGCTTGGCACAGGTTTACATCGAGGCCTTGCAGGAGCTGCCGCTGCAACTGTTGCCATACAATCCCCAGAGCGTTTATCACCTGTTGCCAGTCCTGTGCCGCGATCGCGACAGTCTGCAAGCCTTTCTGAAAGAGCGCGGAATTGCTACGATGATCCACTATCCGCTGCCGCCGCACCAACAGGATTGCTACCGTCATTGTGCTTGGGCACAGCGATCGCTGCCCCTGACTGAGGCGATCGCCCAGCAAGAACTCAGCCTGCCGCTTTATCCCGGCCTGACCGACGCCCAACAAACCTATGTCATTGAACAAATCCGTGCTTTCTACTTTGGGCCCTGAGCTACTGCTTGAATTTCCAGCGATTGGCTCACCCGAGGAAGGATATTTGGCCATTGCGGAATTTGAAAAGAGCTGCCCCTTTCCCATTGCCCGCACCTACTGGGTCTACGGCTGTCCTGAGAATATGCAACGCGGCGGTCACGCCCACCATCGCCTCAGCCAACTTCTGGTTTGTGTCGCGGGTGAAGTGGAGGTGACGCTGAATGATGGCACTGAGAAACAGATATTTCTACTCAACCAGCCTACCGTCGGCTTGCTACAAAAACCGCTCGTTTGGGGCGACTTGCGGTACCGCAACCAGGCGGTCTTGGTCGTACTCGCTTCGCACCCCTATGCCGCCGAGGACTACATTCGCGACTATCAACATTTTCTGGCGTTGACCAATGTTTAGGATGCACAGATGACGGCGTTTATTCATCCCCAAGCGATTGTTGAAACGGCGGTGATTGGCGATCGCACCAAAATCTGGGCCTTCACCCACGTCCTCCCCGGCGTCGAAATCGGCGCAAACTGCAACATTTGCGACCATGTTTTTATCGAATCCGGGGTCAAAGTCGGTCAGGGCGTGACGATCAAAACCCATGTTTCACTCTGGACTGGCGTTGTCGTCGAAGACTACTGCTTCATCGGCCCCAATGTCGCTTTTGTCAACGACTTGTATCCGCGATCGCACCGCAATCCCGAACTGCAACAGCGCTACTTTGGTGGGGAAGATGAGAGCTGGTATCGGGCAACAACCCGAATCTGCGAAGGGGCATCTCTCGGAGCCAATGCCACGATTCTCTGCGGAGTCACAGTCGGGTACTATGCCATGGTCGCGGCGGGTGCTGTTGTCACCCACGACGTACAGCCGTTTGAGCTGGTGGCCGGTGTCCCCGCCCGACATTTTGGCTGGGTCGATCGCGAAGGTCGTAAAGTCGAGCAGCAACCCCGAACCGATGACCGCTAACCGATGATGACTGCTGAGCATATCCAACCGACCCTTTCGATTGTCGTCCCGCTCTACTACGCTGAGTCGTTGCTCGCCACGCTGGTCGCGGAACTGGATCGCTTGACACTGGAGTATCAAGCCGCGTTCCAGACCGAAATTGTTTTCGTTGATGATGGTTCTAAAGATCTTACCTTTGAGAAAATTCGGACGCTTGAGCCGCAATATTTCACTTACCAAGCAATTCGCTTAGCGCGCAATTTCAAGTCCTATGTCGCCATTTTGGCGGGGATTCAGCACGCACGCGGTGACTACATCACGTTCCTACCGCAGGATCTACAAGAACCACCGGAGCTGGTCTGGCAGTTGTGGCAGGCGTTGCAGCCAGGATTTGATGTGGCTTGGGCGGTACGGCGATCGCGGGGCGATCGCTGGCTCGACCGCATTTTTTCCCACCTCTTCCATCGTCTCATGCACGCGATTTGGTCAGAATGGCCCGCGACCGGTGCCGATATGTTCATGATTTCTCGCCCAGTCGCCAATGTCTTGCTGTCAATGCAGGAAAAAAATTCACACATCACCGGCCAAATCCTCTGGAGCGGCTTCCGACAAACCCGCATTTTCTACGACCGTCAGCGTCGTCGCCAGGGTAAATCAGGCTGGAGTTTTTGGAAAAAGGTGGAGCTAGCAGTCAGTGTCATCGCCCAGTTTTCCTACTTGCCGATTCGGGCTTGTACCGTGTTGGGGTTGGTTTTAGCCTTGCTGGGGTTCATCTACGGCATCATCGTGCTCATCGGTCGCCTGACACTACAAATCTTGGTGCCCGGTTGGACGGCGCTGATGGTTGTGACCTTGCTCATCGGCGGCTTTCAGCTCATTTTCCTCGGCACGATTGGCGAGTACCTCTGGCGCATCTTCGATGAGGTTCGTAAGCGGCCGGTTTACATCGTGATGGAAAAAATAGAGCGTTGAACAAGTCACTAATACCCTAAGCCGATCCTATTCTGGGATCGTGCGGCAAGGGAGCACGATATTGAAGGCGGTGCCCTCACCCACTTCTGTTTCCAGGGTCAGTTCGCCTTGGTGTTTCTGAGTGACGATCTGGTGGCTGATCGATAGCCCCAGGCCTGTCCCCTTGCCAATCGGTTTGGTGGTGAAAAAGTTCTCGAAGATGCGATCGCGAATCGCAGGCGGAATCCCCGGCCCGTTGTCCTCAATGCGAACCGCAACCCCCGGCCCGTCACCGTAGTTCTCGACCCGCTTAGTGGTGATTTTAATTTTCGGCTTCCAGTCCGATGGCTGGGCCTCCGCGTCGGCGTGTGCCGCTGCCTTGTGATCTGCTTCCTTATCGACCAAAGCGTCAATTGAATTGGCAATCAAGTTCATGAACACCTGGCTCAACTGACCGGGATAACAGTTGACGAGCGGCAGTTCATCATAATTTCTCTGCACCTGAATCGAGCGCTTAAGGCGATTTTCCAAAATCAGTAATGTCCCGTCAATGCACTCATGCAAATCGGCGGCTTGGAGCTTATCATCATCCATGCGCGAGAAGTTGCGCAGGCTGGTCACGATTTGGATCAATCGTTCCGAACCCAGCCGCATACTCTTCAGCAGGTTGGGTGAATCTTCGAGAATAAAATCCAGATCGATTTCTTCCTTGAACTCGACAATGCGCTTCGGGGTTTCCGCGAGTTCGGTGTCGTAAAGTTCGAGTAATTCCATTAAGTTACCGTAGTAATCCGTGAGAAAGTCAATGTTGCCGTTGACGGAATTGACGGGATTACGGATTTCATGAGCCACACCCGCGACCATTTGCCCCAGACTCACCATCTTCTCGGTTTGGATCTGGTGGGCGTAGGTCTTCTCGTCCAGTAGGCGGGTTGTAATCTGGTGAATTTTGGACTGGGCGACGAGCAATTGGTGGCTATCGATCAAGCGGTAGACCCCCGGATGCAATTCAGTGACGATGGGTTCGTAGACCAGCTCCGGCGGGCGTTGCAGAGATTCTCTCGCCGCCTCGACGATTTGGGTGTCGGGGGGGAAAATCTTGAAGGTGGCTTGAGTGAAGTTGTAGAGGGCACTCAGGGGTCGCCGCAGAAACAGATCGAGGGCGTAGGGGCGACTCATCCGCTCCAAGAAGCGCCGCCGCGAAATCATGCCAGCACATTGGCCGTTTTTGGTCAGGATCACGCCAGGAATCGCTAAGTCTTCTTCTAGTTTACGCGCTACCTCGATCGCTAGGTGCGAGTCTGCGACCTGAAAATCGTAGAGAGATAGTTCGCGTAGGGTCGATTCAGTACTCAGCGACTTGGCTTCAAACAAGTCGAAGACTGATTGTTTCTGTGGCTGTCCTTGCAAGTTGATCATGGTATGGTGATCGCGAGAGTCACTCCAATGCGATTTTTGTAGAAACACCCACTCATCTTAACTGTACTGGAAATAATCGTGGGGATGTGGTCACAGACTTCTAAAAAGTTTAAATGATTACCCAGTTTTTCCTTAATCACCTCTTAAACCTCACTTAATCCCAATTTATAGCATCCCCCAGAGGTCGGCCTGAATGAACTCCGAATCATCCCTGCTCAGGCATCAGCAAGTCCGTCGGGACTGGCTCAAAGATCGATACACAGTTGCGTCCCTGACTCTTCGCGGCGTAGAGTGCCCGATCCGCTGCATCAACCAGTGCTTCCAGGCGGCTGTGGACGGTCGGTACAGCAGTCGCCACGCCGAGGCTCAAGGTTACCCTTTCGCTGAGCGACGAGGTGGCGTGGGGAATCGCCAACTGGGCAATCTGGCAACGGATGGCTTCCGCTAGCTCGCGCGCTACGGACAAATCCGTCTGGGGTAAGACCACGGCGAACTCTTCGCCTCCATAGCGCGCCACTAGGCATGTCGAATGCTTGACTGTGGCGCAGAGCTGCTGGGCAATCTGTTGCAAGCAATCGTCGCCAGCCAGATGGCCATAAGTATCGTTGTAGCGTTTGAAAAAGTCCACATCGCAGAGAATGATCGAGAGGGACGACTGGAACTGGGCTGCCTGCTGCCAGACCGATGCTAGGTACTCATTGAAGTGGCGGCGATTGGCAACTTTGGTGAGGGCATCCAGCGAAGCCAGACGTTGCAAATCGAGATTGGCTACCTCCAACTGCTGCGAGGATTGACGCAGCAGCGCCAACGTCATCTGGTGAATTTTGGACTGGGCGACCAGCAGGTGGTGGGCATCTAGGAGGCGATAGGTCTGTGACCCAAGCTGCACCACTAATGGTTCGTAGAGTAACTCGGGCGATCGCTGCAAGGAGAGCTGTACGGCTTCGATGACTGAGGTTGTCCCTGACAAGCAAAGTAGCTCGGTCTGCACCAGTTTGTACAGAAAGCGAATCGCCCGACCCTGGAACAGAGCCAAGCTGTAGGGGCGGCTCATCCGCTCCCAGAAGCGCCGCTGAGAAATCGCCCCCCAAAACTGACCGCTCTCAGTCAGAATGACTCCCGGCAGCAAGGGGTTGTGCTCAAAGGCTTGGGTGACTTGCTGAGCGTGGCAATTGGCATCCAACTGAAAGTCGCTGAGCTGTAGGTCTTGCAGCGTCGAGTCGATGCCTAGCTCTGTGGGGACAGGGCTAGGGAGAGCCGACGGTAGGGGATTGGGGAACACAGTTCTACAGCGAGTCACAGTGGAGGCAGACATGACGCAGGACAATTATCTCATAAGGATCTCAGGGTTGAGGCGATGAATTTTGGAGTTGAGCTAGGGTACACTGCAAAGTTTAGCTTTAACTCAATGGTAGGCTGTACCACTAGAGTTGACTGTGCGTGATAGCACGGATGTTTCCGGATCCACCATAATTCGTGGCGTCTGGCATAATCTACGATCCTGCTGCATACGACCCGGGCGTCAACGCGGGAGCGATCTGCCCGTCAATGCTGTCAGAATAGAGGACGCACTGTCCTCCCTAAGCGTCGCGATCGGGTCGGTTTGGGATAATCTAAGGACTTCGGTTGGACGGCTAGAGCAATGACCCAACTTTACAATGCGTTCACACTCTTCCTGAGCCTGCTTGTCGAGGCATTGCCCTTCTTGCTGTTGGGGATCTTGCTGTCGAGCTTGCTGCTATTTTTCGTCGATGAGCGTCAGCTCATCGCCCGGATGCCCCGCAATCCGTTGCTGGGGGCGGTGGTGGGCAGTTGTGCCGGGTTTTTGTTTCCGGTCTGTGAGTGCGGCAATGTCCCGGTGGCTCGTCGCCTGCTGGCGCAGGGTGTTCCGACCGCAGTGGCGATTGGCTTTTTGCTGGCGGCACCGACGATTAACCCGATCGTGATTTGGGCGACTTGGGTAGCGTTTCGCGATCAGCCCGAGATCGTTGTTTTGCGGATTGTTTTCTCGTTGACGGTGGCGATCGCCATTGCTGGCATCTTCGGGGTTCAGCGTGACCCCAAGCCGCTGCTGAGTCCAGAGTTGGCGCGACGGGTGGATCTGGTGGGTGTACCGCGATCGCCCCAACCGGCCCCAGCGGCGACGGCGGCTGTTCCCGCCCTGTTGCAATCGGGAACCTTTCTCCTCGGTCAGGGCAATGCCCCGGTGCGGTTGGAGGCGACGAAGCCGGCGATGCTGCTACCCAAGGCGCAGCAGCGACGCTTCAATCGTCGTAAGTGGTTGGCTTGCCTTAATAATGCTGTGCAGGAGCTACGAGAACTCGGGGGGATGCTGGTGATCGGCAGTGCGATCGCCGCTAGTATCCAAGTGTTTGTCCCGCGCGAGGTCATCGTCAGCCTTGGGCAGGGGCCGCTGACTTCGATCTTGGCGATGATGCTGTTGGCGGCCGTCGTCTCTATCTGTTCGACGGTGGATGCCTTCTTCGTCCTCGCTTTTGCGGCGACCTTCACGACCGGCTCGTTGCTTGCCTTTCTTGTTTTCGGGCCGATGATTGACCTGAAAGCGATTGGGCTGATGCTCTCTATTTTCAAACCGCGCTTTATCGTCTACCTGTTTGCTCTTGCCGGCCAACTGACGATTTTGCTTTGCCTTTCCTACAGCTACTTCTTCTAGACTGAGCTATACTGCATTTTTGGGTTGTAATCGCTTGCGGTTGAGCGGGCGAGCGCCACTCCCAAGCATCAGGGTTTGCGGCTCGCGTGAGATGAACACGGCTGCGCGCCACAGCAGCATCGGAGGATTGGAGCTTAGCAGGGGATGACCCGGACTATTCTTGGCGTCGGTCACGATGCCGCTGCCCTTGACTGCTTGAGTCGCGCCCTCGAGTCGCACTTTGGCGCTCACTACCCTATCGAGATCGTCACCAGTCGCACTACGGCTTGCGATCGCCTCGCGGCCTTACATGACCAGGGTGCCGCAACGCCGCTCTTGATCGCGGCTTGGTCAGCGCTCGAACCGCTGGCGGCTGACTGTCTCCAACATCTGCACATCTGCTATCCGCAGATGTTGTCGATTGTCCTCGCGACTCCGGCTGAGGTGGCGGTGATCCGGGACAGCGCGATCGCCCCCTATCTCTACCGCTACCTGCCACAGGCCTGGGAAGAAATCGATTTACAACTCACCGTGCGCGAAGCCCTGCGCCGCTACGACCAAGAGCAGCAGTTGGCCAGCCGCGTCACCGCCTTGCAAGCCGCCAATGCCGAATTGGCTCGGTTTAAACATTCCCTCGAGCAACAGGTCAATGAGCGGATGATGGCTCTGAGTGCGACCAGCGCCCAGTTGCAAGACGAAATCGCCGAGCGTGCTGCCTTGCAACAGAAATTGCGGGTTTCGGAGAGTAAGCTGCGCGCCATTGTCGAAGCGATGACGGACTTGGTGCTGATCATTGACGCTGACGGTAATGTCGAGATCGCCCCCACTGACCCCCAGCGCCTGTACCGGGGTGACACCAACCCCCTCAATGCCACCATTGAGCAATTCTTTGGGCACGACACTGCCGCGATTTGGTTGGCTCCGGTGCGTCAGGCGATCGCCACTCAGGAAACGGTCGATTTTGACTACAGCCTCGCCGTCGGCGACGCGACGCTCTGGTTTGCGGCTAGCATTTCCCCGCTGCCGGATCGCTCCGCGATCTGGGTGGCTCGCGACATCACCCAGCGCAAGCTGGCGGAATCGGCGCTGGAAACGGCGAAGGAAGCCGCAGAAGCCGCCAATCTCGCCAAGAGCACGTTTCTTACCAACATGAGCCATGAACTGCGATCGCCCCTGAATGTCATCCTCGGCTTTTGCCAAGTGATGAGTCGCAGTGCCACGCTCCCGGTTGAACATCGGGCTAACCTCGAGACGGTCAACCGCAGCGGTCAGCACTTGTTGTCCCTGATCGACAACATTCTCAATCTCTCCAAAATCGAAGCCGGCGTGATCGCCCTCGCCCCAACCGATTTTGACCTCTACGCGCTGCTCGACGAGATTCGTGCCATGTTCCGGCTGCGCGCCGAGTCCAAGGGCCTCACCCTCGACTGGACGCGCGCCCCAGACTTGCCGCGCCACATCTGCACCGACAAGCTGAAGCTGCGTCAGGTATTCATTAATCTCGTCGGTAACGCGATCAAATTCACGGCGCGCGGTCGGGTCAGCCTCACGGCTGACCTCACTCAGCGCGATGACCAAACGTTGCAGCTACACTTTGCGGTCGCTGATACCGGCCCTGGCATTGCCCCCAAGGAGCGCGAGCGGCTGTTTGAAGCCTTTCACCAGACCACTACGGGGCGGGCCGCACAAGAAGGCACGGGACTGGGGCTGGTGATCGCCCAAAAATTCGTCACGCTCCTCGGCGGCCAGATCCACGCCCACAGCCAACTCGGACAGGGCACCTGTTTTGAGTTCGAGATCACCGCCGCGCCCGCGACCAGTCTGTTGCCCGCCGTAAACCACCCAGCCCGCCTGCCCACGGGTCTCGCCCCCGACCAACCCGCCCCCCGCCTGCTGATCGTCGATGACCTCGAAGACAACTGCCGGTTGTTAACCCAACTCCTCCAACCCCTCGGTTTTGCCGTACAGACGGTCAACGACGGCGAGATGGCGATCGCGCTCTGGGCAAGCTGGCAGCCGCAGTTGATCTGGCTGGACATCCGCATGGCGGGTCTCGATGGCTGCGCGGTCGCTCGCGAAATCCGCCGCCGCGAAGCTCAGCCCCAAGCAGGTTTGCGCACGGCGATCATCGCCCTCACCGCCAGCGCCCTGGACGACGAGCGCGATCGCATCCTGGCAGCAGGCTGTGATGATTTCGTCAGCAAGCCGTGGTTGGCAAATACAATTTTGGATAAGGTGGCTCAGCATCTGGGTGTCCGCTATCAGTACAGCTCAGCTCCGGCGATCGCCGTCTCACCCAGCGTCATCGCCCTCACCCCAGCCGCCTTCCAGACGCTCTCCCGAGACTGGCTCAACCGGCTCTACGAAGCCGCCAGCGCCGTAGACGACGACCGCATCCGTGAGCTACTGGCGGAACTCCCCGCCGACCACGCCGAAATTATCGCAGCAATTGACCAACTGATCGCGGATTTTGCCTGCGATCGCTTGATGGATCTGATAGAAGCTAGCGGAACGCTCCAGTCATGACCGATTGCCCAGCCACACTCCTCATCGTTGATGACGAACTCGAAAACCTCCAAGTCCTTTCCCAAGCCCTAAACCAGCACGGCTACAAGGTTCGCGGGGCGGTCAAGGGCGAACTAGCGCTGCGAGCCGTGCGTTCTGGTCAGATCGATCTCATCCTGCTCGATATCCGGATGCCCGAGATCAACGGCTACAACCTTTGCCACCAACTCAAAGCCGATCCCACGACCGCCCAGATCCCGATCATCTTTCTCAGTGCCCTCGACGATACGGCTGAGAAGGTGAAAGCCTTTCAAATGGGTGGTGTTGACTACATCACCAAGCCCTTTCAAATCGAAGAAGTCCTCGCCCGAGTCGAGAACCAACTCACCATTCAGCGCCTGCAACGCCAGCTCCAAAGCCAAAACCAGCACCTGCAAGCCGAAATCCAAGAACGGCGTGACGCTGAAGACAATGCCGCCACCGCTGCCCAGTCCAAAAGCCTGTTCCTTGCCAACATGAGCCACGAACTGCGGACGCCACTCAATGCCATCCTCGGCTTCACACAAGTCTTGCAACACGACCGCGCCCTCGACCCTGAACACCGCGAATATATCAACATCATCAGTCAAAGCAGCAAACATCTCCTAGAACTGATTGACGACATTCTCAACCTCTCCAAAATCGAAGCCGGAGTCGTCACCTACAACGAGCGCAGTTGCGACCTCTACCAACTCCTCGACGGTCTGGAAGATATGTTCCAGATGAAAATTATTCAAAAAGGAATTGCGCTGCACTTCCAAATCGATGCCAATGTGCCGAAGTCGATCCGCACCGATCCGCAAAAGCTCCGTAGCTGCTTGACCAATCTGCTGGGCAATGCCGTCAAGTTCACCGAGCGCGGGCAAATCATGGTCAGTGCCAGCGCCCAGCCGCCGATTCACCCCGGTGATCCGTACCAAATTCACTTTGCCGTCAGTGACACCGGCTACGGCATCGACGCCGACGAACTGGAGAAGATGTTTGCCGCTTTTGTGCAGACGGCCTCGGGACGGGCGAGTGCGGAGGGGACAGGGCTGGGTCTCTCGATTACCAAACACTTTGTTGAACTGCTGGGCGGGGCGATCGCCGTCGAGAGTCAGCGCGGCATGGGCACCACCTTTCGCTTCCACATCAGCGCTCAGGCCGACGACGGCAGCAACCCCAGCTTCATCAAACCCCACCGCACCGTTCTCGGCCTCGCCCCCGACCAACCGACCTACCGCATCCTCGTCGCCGACGATACCCGCGAACACCGCCTGCTCCTAGTCAAACTCCTCAGCCGCCTAGGCTTCCAGGTTCGCCAAGCAAGCAATGGTCAAGATGCCCTTGCAATCTGGCACGATTGGCGGCCGCACCTGATCTGGATGGACACACGAATGCCAGTCATGGACGGCATTGCCGCCACCGGCGAGATCCGTGCCCGCGAGGTAGAGCTGGCACAAGCCGCCGAACGCCTCGGTGAACCACTGCCCGACTACACAGTGATCATCACCCTCTCGGCCAGTGCCTTTGAAGATCAGCGCATGGAAATCTTGGCGGCTGGCTCCGATGACTTTATCCGCAAGCCCTACGCTGAAGCGGCTGTCCTCAGCAAGCTCGTCGAGCATCTCGGTGTCGTCTATGCCTATGAGGAAACCGAGACGGCAGCCATGGACAAGCCTGAGCCTGCAGAGACAGAATCGACGAATCCCTGGCAACAGCGGCTGAATGCCCTACCCGCGATCTGGCGTCGCGATCTGGCGCGCGCGGCTCAGGGGGACGATGCAGGGGCCGTATTGGCTTTGATCGAGACCCTGCCGGCCCAGCAGGCGGAGCTAGCCGGGATCTTGCGCGAACTCGTGCGGCAGTCACGACTTGAAACCCTCGCCAATGTTACCGCCCGCTATCTCACGCCGCCCCCTGCCGCCAGCTAGGTCTCGACCGTGACCGGCAGTCGCTGGCTGAAGAAAATTGCTAAAATCATGGAATTGCAGCATTTATAGTGATTGAGTTGGTGCCCTAAACAATCCCAACAACTCTCTCTCATTCACAGCTAGATTGCCATATGGTAGCAGTATGATAGAGCAATGGCAGCGGTATGGAGCTTCGTTCTGTTTTCTGCGCCGCTACCTGTCGGGTGACGCCTGCAACTTCGCATTCCAACTGAGACCAATCAATCACATCGAGTTGAGATGATATGAAGTCGGCATCGTCAACTCCCCAAAGGCGCGGAGACATTCTCATCGTCGATGATATGCCTGACAACCTGCGGCTGCTCTCGACTATGCTCCAGACACGCGGCTACCAGGTTCGCAAGGCGATCAATGGCAGGATCGCCCTGCACGGGGCGCATTTATCGCCCCCGGATCTGATCTTGCTCGACATCAATATGCCGGACATCAACGGCTATGAGGTTTGCAAGCGGCTCAAAGCCGACGATATCACCACTGAAATCCCGATTATCTTCATCAGCGCCCTAGATCAAGCCATTGATAAAGTTCGCGCTTTTGAGATCGGCGCAGTTGATTACATCACCAAGCCCTTCCAAGTCCGCGAGGTGTTGGTGCGGGTAGAAAATCAGCTCTCCCTCCACCGCCTCCAACGCCAACTGCGCGCCAAGAATAAACAACTTGAACTTGAAATCGCGGTTCGCCAACGGGCCGAGGATGAGGTTCGCTTCCTGCTCTCCACTACGCAGGCGATCGGGGAGGCTTCAGACTTTGATGCCGCGCTGGAGGTGACGCTCAGCCAAGTTTGTCGCCTCATTGACTGGGACTACAGTGAGGCCTGGATTCCCGACGACAGTGGTGAGGTTTTGCAGTGCAGTCGGGGCTGGTATGCTCGCGAACCGCAGCTCTCTTCTTTCCGTCTTGCGAGCGAGCAGCTTGATTTCAAGCCTTATCAGGGATTGGCGGGGCGGATTTGGGCAACGCAGCACTTTGAGTGGCTAGAAGACCTGTGCGGTCATGATAGTGGTTTCAAACTGGAAGTGCTGATGGCGGTGGGCTTACGCACCGCTTTTGGGGTGCCGATCGTCCTGGATGATCAGGTATTGGCGGTCATGCTCTTTCTCAACCAGGCCGCTGTAGTTCCGGACTGGCGCTTGATCGAGTTGGTGCAGGCCACCGCTACACAGTTGGGCAGTTTAATTCAACGCAAAAAAGCCGAGGTGATTCTCCGTCAAGCCAACCATGAGTTGCGTCGGATTGCCACCCTGGACGGCTTGACCCAGATTCCTAATCGTCGCCAGTTTGACGATTATTTGGCCAAGGAATGGCGGCGATCGCGCCGGGAAGAACAGCCACTATCGCTGATCGTCGGCGATGTCGATCATTTCAAGCACTACAACGACACCTACGGCCACCTGGCCGGGGATGACTGCTTGCGATCACTTGCACAAGTCCTACAACTGGCGCTACGGCGACCGGGTGACCTAGTGGCTCGTTACGGGGGCGAAGAGTTTGCGGCAATTTTGCCCAACACCGACCGTGAGGGTGCCGCCTGCGTGGCTGAGGCGATGCGGGAAGGCGTTCAGAAGCTCGCGATTACTCATGAGGGGGCTGGGGAGAGCGGCATTGTCACGATCAGTCTCGGGGTCGCCACACTGCAACCGGACTGCGATCGCCATACTGATCAACTGATCGGCCGCGCCGATCGCGCCCTCTACATTGCCAAGGCCCAGGGGCGCAACTGCGTGGTCACTGATGCCAGCGAACTCAGCGCTCCCGACTGCGAACTGGAACCCGGTTGAGATCGCTCCTACCGCTGCTCATAGCAACTCGCGCACATCGGTAACTTGACCGGTGACTGCCGCCGCCACCACCATGGCTGGACTCATTAACAATGTGCGGCCATTGGGCGAGCCTTGACGACCTTTGAAATTGCGGTTGGAGGACGAGGCGCTGACCTGATCGCCCTGGAGCTTGTCCGGGTTCATCGCCAGACACATGGAGCAGCCCGCGCCGCGCCATTCAAAACCAGCCGCCTGGAAGATTTTATCCAGCCCTTCGGCCTCAGCCTGCTGCTTGACCCGCTCCGAGCCAGGGACGACAAAGGCCTTGACGCCCGCCGCCACTTGGCGACTTTTGGCAAACTTGGCCGCTTCGCGCAGGTCACTGAGCCGTCCATTGGTACAACTGCCGATGAAGCAGACATCGACCTTTGTGCCCGCAATCGGCTGACCCGGTTGCAGCTTCATGTAGCGGTAGGCTTCGGCAGCGACTTCGCGATCGCCCGCTGGCAGTTCGGTCGCGGCAGGGATCTGCTCATTCACTGCGATCCCCTGACCCGGCGTGATGCCCCAAGTCACCGTCGGCGCAATGTCAGCCGCGTCAAAGGTCACCACATCGTCATACTCTGCATCAGCATCGCTCCGCAGACGCTGCCACCACGCCACAGCCTGATCCCAGGTCTCGTCTCGGGGAGCAAAGTCGCGCCCTCGCAAATACTCGTAGGTCACGGTATCCGGGTTGACATAGCCGCAACGCGCGCCGCCCTCAATCGACATATTGCAGACTGTCATACGCTCTTCCATCGACATCTGCTCGAAGGTCGTACCCGCATACTCGTAGGCATAGCCGACGCCACCCTTGACACCGAGCTGGCGGATGATGTGGAGGATGACATCCTTGGCATAGACGCCCGGACGCAGTGAGCCGTTGACCTCAAGGCGACGCACCTTCAGTTTCGACAGCGCCAGAGTCTGCGAGGCGAGGACATCGCGGACTTGCGACGTGCCGATGCCGAAGGCGATCGCCCCAAAGGCTCCATGGGTTGAAGTGTGGGAGTCGCCACAGGCGATCGTCATCCCGGGCTGCGTCAGGCCCTGCTCCGGTGCGATCACGTGAACCACGCCCTGATTGCCGGAGCCGATATTGTAGAAGCGGATGCCATAGTCTTGGCAGTTTTGCTCCAGGGCTTGCATCATCTCCTCAGCAAGCGTATCCGCGAAGGGGCGTGCCACGTCCGCCGTGGGCACGATGTGATCAACCGTCGCCACGGTGCGTTCGGGGCAGAGGACGGACAGTTGGCGATCGCGCAGCATCGCAAAGGCCTGCGGACTGGTCACTTCATGGATGAGATGCAGACCGATGTAGAGTTGGGTCTGGCCTGATGGCAACGTCCCGACCGTGTGCAAATCCCAAACTTTATCGAATAACGTGCCTTTACTCATGGGAACTCCCTCCTCAAAATCAAGCGCGCCGTGACTCCAGACGCTCAATATTTGCCAGCATCTGCTCACTATAGCTTAACCCTACTGCCGCCAGGAACCGCTTGCCGCTACGGGCGCGATCGCCAATAGCGCCATAGCTTGAAGCTGCCGAAGCCACCGAGAATCAGGAGATACAAGATCGCCAGCACTGGGATCGCCTGCAAGCGACTCGCCACAATCACGGTGGTGACGGCGACGATCCCACTACTTGTCCAGGCTCCTGACCGCATTGCTAAGGACTAGTACCGCTACGCGGAATTTTGAGTTCTGAGTTTTGAGTTCTGAGTGCCTGCAATACGGGAATCTTGGGGATTTTGAATGGGCATCTCATTTCCGCCGTCCTGTACTAGCTGTCGCTACTGAAAGGGTTGTGGCTGCTGTGGTGACTGCTGTTGCTGTTCTTGTTGCTGTTCTTGTTGCTGGCGGAGTCGCTCGGCCTCAGCGAGTGCTGCTTCCTGAGCGGGGATCACAGTCTCGTTGAGAAAGGTGACAACTTCATCCGCTTTTTCCATATTGCGCTCACCGAGGTAGAGGCTGCGGGCTTGGCGCAAGACGGCGATCGCCGGTTCGTAGCGCTGCGTTTCATAAAAAGCATCGCCGAGGTTGTAGAAGGCGTCGGCAAACACCGGATCCAAACGGATCGCACTCTGATAGGCGACGATCGCCTCGTCGTAGAGACCCGTTCGTTGATAGGCAATGCCGAGGTTGTAGTAGTTGGTCGGCTCCTCAGGATCTAGCTCGATCGCCTTCGTCAAAGCGGCGATCGCCTGCTCATTATTCCCCGTGCGGGCAAGCACCGCTCCCAACTGTTGATAGGTCGTGACATTGTTAGCTTCCAGCTCGGCTGCCCGCGTAAAGCGTTCAGCCGCCGCCACAGGATCGTCAAGCTGACTGTAGACCAGACCCAATTGATACTGAGCCTGCGCGCTTTCGGGTTCGAGCCGTGCTGCCAATCCCAAGGCATCGCGCGCAGCGATCAGGTCACCCTGATCTGCATAGAGCACCCCCAGTTGATAATAAGCCGGGGCGAACTCCGGGTCTAGCTCAATCGCCTGCTCAAAGAGGTTGACCGCTTCCGCGCGCGCGCCCTCCTGCGCGACAATCAGGCCCAGGTTGTAGTAAGCCTGGACGTTATTAGGCTCGATCAATAGGGCCTGACGATAAGCCTCAGCCGCTTCGCGATCGCGCCCCAGTGAGTCGTAGGCCAGTGCCAAGTTGTAGTGAGCCGCCGCAAACTCGTCGTCAAGACTAGCGGCCCGCTGAAATGAGGTCACCGCCGATTGCGGTAGGCCCTGGCGGTAGAGGGCAACGCCGAGATTGTAGTGAGCCGCCGCCAAGTTGGGATCGAGAGCAATGGCTTGCTGATATTCTTGCGCTGCCTCATCGGGCTTGTCCTGCTGGAGCAGCGAGTTCCCCAGCAAATAGTAGCCCATCGCCATCAGCGGATCGATCTGGACAGCAGCACGCAATGCTCGCTCAGCGGCACGATAGTTCTGTTGCTCGTACTCGATCGCCCCTTTTTGGAAGAGGGCAGCCGCGTCAAGATCATTGGTATAGAGGCCGTCTAGAACTTGCTTGCCCTGCGGTAGTACGGGAAGCGTTGCCGCTTGGGCGAGTCGGCTCGCTGAAGCACCTACGAGGCGATCGCCAGTGCCAGACCCAACGGTTGAACCAGTTTCAGCATAAAGCGAGGATCATAGAAAGGACGCATCTTTGCCCAGTTAATCCAGAGCACGCGCCGGTGATGACGCGCCAGTTGCCGCCTATCTTAGCAGCCCGACCGCTGCGATCGACTCCGCCGAAATGCAGCATTATGTTGACTGCCTGCGGCGACCCGCCCCGACCCGCTTCGCCAGCATCCAGCCTTTACGCGAAAATCACTTGGCTTGGTTTCCAGAAGGTTACTACTCCGGAATCATGAAGGGCATGGTTTGCAACAGTCGGAAAGCAGAATGGACAGGGCGGCTGGCAAGTTTGCCAGACGTGTTCACTAACCACCTCGGTGCAGTAGCACCCGTTTGGGAATTACCAGCGGGGGTCAGGCCCGCAAACCCTTGTCATAACCGGGAATTGCCGCTTATGCTGAAAGCGACTGCGCCGACTCGATGAATGGAAGGCAGCAGAGCAGGTCGGTTCTTTATGCCCATTATCGCCATTTTTCACGGGCTGCTATTGACAACAGAGCGGTCTTCAGGCAAAAAAACATAGCAGAGGTTATACACAGGGTCAATGGCAAACTACAGCGCGATCGCAATTGGCATCAACCGCTATCAATTCATTCAACCCCTCAGCTATGCCCAGGCTGATGCCCAGGCGCTGCATTCCTTCTTGATCGAAGAAGCGGAGTTGCCCAAGAGCCAAGCCCTACTGCTCAGTGACGCTTCGCCCTGGCTCGACAACCAGTCCACCTATCCCACCGGCGAGTCGATCCGGCGCTGGTTGCAGCCGCCAGACGCACCGACGCCCAAACCCTTTCTCTGGTTCTTCTTCAGCGGCTACGCAGCCCACGTTGATGGTCAAGACTACTTCATGCCCATCGATGCCAACCCGGCCGACATCCTTAGTACGGGCATTGCCGCCAGTGAGATCCTCGATTTATTGGCGCAACACGGGGCCGAAAATATCGTGCTCTGCCTCGACATCAACCGCTCCCCGAATGCGATCGCCGGGGCGAATGTCGGCGCTGAGATTGTACAACTGGCCCAAGACCAGGGCTTCATCTGCATCCTGTCCTGCCAGCTCGAGGAAACCTCCCACGAGTCAATGGCCTTAGGCCACGGGATGTTTGCGGTCGCGCTGCTAGAGGTGTTGCGCTATTATCGCCACGAAGTCACCCTCGACCGCCTCGCCCGCTATCTGTGCGATCGCCTGCCTGAACTCAGTCAACACCACTGGCGACCGGTGCAAAATCCACTCATCCTCATGCCTTCGCTAGAACTCGTCGACCGCTCACTGCTGCCGGTGGCAATGCCTGAAAGTCAGGACACGCCTGCGGTCGTGGAGACCCCTAGCCCGGTTGTCGAGTTGACCGCTGACCAGGAATCCACTCACAGCAACGGCAACAACCGCGGCAGTGCTACAGCGCTCGACGACCCTGGCAATGGTCACTCCGGCAGCACCTCGCTACAACTCCCGACTTTCAACAACCCCAGTGGCGAGGCCGAGCCGCCCGAACTGACCGGCGGCGTTGAGGACATTCGCGAAGACATCGCCCCCCCCATTCCGTCTGAGCCACCCGAATCCTCAAGCTCGCGCGGACGCTGGCTGCTCTGGAGCGGTCTGGCATTAGCATTGCTCTTGCTCGCAGGTTGGCTGGGGTCTCGCCGCCAAACCGCGCTCGTCGAAACCCCAGATCCGCCAGTCGTTGCCCCGGCACCGGACGCGGCTACCGAGTCACCGGTGGCACCAGATGCGGCGGCTCCGGCACCGGACACGACGGCTAGCCCAGCCCCTGATCCTGCTACGCTCGCACCAGAAACGGCGGTGAGTCCAGCAGTGGAAGACGGTGCAGCCCCTGCACCAGAAACGGCGGCGAGTCCTGCCCCGGATGCGGCAGCGCCGGGAACCGGGGTAGATCAAGGCGTGACTTCACCCACTACCCCCGCACCGGAAACGGCGGCGAGTCCCAGCCCGGATGCTCAGATTGCGGCCCCGCCGGCTACGACCGCACCTGCACTGGCTGCCCAGACACCAGCCGCCGTGACGCAAACTGAGGGGGCGAGTCGCGCGATTCTGGCACGAGCACGCACCTACATCCAAGCCAATCAGGCGACTGGTTTCAGCCGTGCTGTGGCTGAAGCACGCAAGATTCCGGCCGGTGCGCCGCTCTACGACGAAGCACAAGCTGATATTCAGCGTTGGAGCCAAGTCATTCTTGACATCGGTAAAGGTCGTGCCGCGCGAGGACAGTTTGGAGCGGCGATCGCCGCTGCCCAGTTGGTCTCTCCGGATCGCGGTGAACTTTACCAGGATGCCCAAGCGAGCGTCGCCCGTTGGCAACAGCAGGCACAGCAGCAGACGGTCAACCTGAAAGTGCTCAGCGACGCGCGGCGCACGATCAACTACACGCAGGCTTCGTCCTACAACCAGGCGATCACGATGCTGGCAGCGATCCCGCCCGGTCAACCTGGTTACCTCGAAGCGGAGTCCCTGCGGGAGCGCTGGAGCCGCCAAATCTATCTGATCGCTAACTCGCGCGCTGCTCAGGGCAATCTCGAGCAGGCGATCGCCACCGCTCGACTCGTCCCAACGGGAACCTCCAATTACACCGATGCCCAGCAGGCGATCGCCCGCTGGCAGCAATGATCGCCACAAACCGGGTCATTACCCGTTGCGGCTGGTCGCGCCTAGCCTGGAAATGTTGGCTAGTACCGCTACGCGGAGTTTTGAGTTCTAAATTTTGAGTTCTGAGTGTCTACAATACTGGAATCCTGGAGATTTTGAATGGGCATCTCATTTCCGCCGCCTTGTACTAGGAGGCGCGTTCGGCGCGCAAGCGTTCCAGGCAATCGCAGAGGCTGCGCGCGAATAAACTGCGCGGCGGCGGCTGGCGTTGCTTCACTTCGGCTTCACTCGCCGCTTCATTGATAATCTCCGTCAGCTCCGCAGCCAGTGCTTCCTGAATAGTGCTGTATAACGCCTGCAAGCACTCGGCATCGCTGTAGGCTTGCGCCAGTTCGGTGACGCGATCACTCAGCAACTCTAGCGCATACTGGCTAATCGTCGCGCGCAACTGCTTCAGCTTCAGCAGACGGCTGACCTGATACTGCGCTTGCAGACCGATACTGGCGGCAATCTCGGTCATGTTCTCGCCGCGCACGTGGAAGCGGTAGAGCGCATCCAGCAACTGCGCCGCCCGCTGAGGTTGGCGACGGCAGCGTTCGCGGAGCGCCCGCTCACTCGCGATCGCGAGGCAGTCCCGAAATAATTCGTGGTAGCGTTGCAAAAATTCCCGTTGCATCTGTCGCGTATCGTTCTCGCTGGCAGTGATCGCCCCCGCGTGCAGTTGCGGGTCATCCAGCGATTCGGTCAGCGGTGACTTGTTCCGCCGTTGGACGCGATAAAGCCGCAACTGAGCCGCAAGCTCGCGCAATTTGCTAAGCGCCTGACTGGAACTCAAACTCTGCTGATGCTGTTGCCACAAATCTTCGCTGATACGCTGCAACTGATCCACATCAGGCGGCAGGCAACGACCGCTCATCCCGGCTGCGAGCGATCGCGCCGGTAGACGGCATGATAACTGCTCAACAACGCCTGATCACTCTCCACCTCCGCAGCCGAGAGCGCCAAAATGGTGGTGAGACGATGGGGCGGCGTGTCATTGAGGATTGCCCAGTCACTGATCAGATAAACGCCATAACTGAGCAGGCAATCGTTGAGTTCTCGGTGCTGCCCGACGAGGCGACTGATCCAAGCACTGAGGCTGCCCCGTTCTGGCTCATAGGTTCGCAGGATCTCAGCCGCCAGGGGCACATGACAGCGATCGCGCTGCTCCGACTCGGCCTCTACCAACGGTCGTAGTGAAGTTGTCAGGGCAACATCTGTCAACACCAACGGCAACAAATCGCGTGACCCAAAACCGTAAGCCTTGCCAAAGCGCTCAGCCAACTGCCAGCAAGCTTGGGCGATGTGGTTGGAAATATAGCACCGCAAGCAGAGTTCAGCCGCACTCGGTTGCGGCTGCTCCGGATCAGTCTGCCAAGTATGATAAAGCTGGCGGGTGATCGCGGTGTCGCTGAGCGCCAGCGGCGCAAAATGAGTGGTGAAGAACTGTCGAGCCGTGGCGATCTCCTGGCGTTGACTGCCCCGCTCGACATTGAGCACCACAAACTGCCAGTAGAAAGCGCGATCGCGTTGATTCATGATGCCCTGACTGACGGGTTGGGCGGGAAAGATCCCGTCTCTTTATTAGCTCCCATTGAGTAGACTTATGCAAGTCCAATCCGGCACTTCACCGCCATTTCAGATCAAGGCAATACCATAGTTCAGTGTCGCGAACCACCGATACTCCCTTACAGCTCCAGCACCAAGTCATTGGGTTGCCCGCAATCCGGCTGCCTGAAGAGTGAGACTCAACCATGTAGAAGCGGACTTGGCTATGGTGGGGGGCAGGTTCCTGTTGATAATCCAGCTTGAGATCGATCGCGACTATTGGTCAAGGGAGGCGGCTTGGGTCTGGAGTTCCGGGATGAGCGCGGCGTGGGCGAGGCGCGGTAGGCTCAGCGTCAAGGCAAGGATGATGGCATAGGTTGTCGGACGGGAGGCTGGCGGCATGATGGCATTTCCTGGAGGGCGGTTCGATTAGCTGGACTAATTCATCGAGCGCTGGAAGCCTCGTCGCTAGGATAGCCCCAAAAACACACTGTTTTTTTGGATGATTGCCCTGCGATTACGAATGCTTACAGTCGCAAAATGCCGTCAAAGTCCTGAAAAGGCTTGAGTAGCTAGGATTTCAGCGCTTTGAGTGGATTTCGGAAGCGGCGGGGCGATCGCGCTCCCCGGCGTTATCACTCCTGGTTATCACGGTAAAAATCAGGGATCAGATCGCGAATTTGGCTACTTTTTCGGTGTAAGCACTGAACTTACTCCGCACAATTACTGAGTCGTTCACGACATTTTTCAGCCAACGGCGATCGCCATCCAAGTCATGTTCAGTGACAAAAAAGCGGGGCAGCCTCTGGTTCATGACCGCCCCGCTATAACCATGTCGAAACTCAGCGTGAGGAAACAGAAGGTTGCAGCCTACGCGCGACGCTTACGAGCGCCGAGCATGCCCACACCCAAGAGCGCCAGCGCTGCTAGAGCCGTCGGTTCCGGGACTTCTTCTTCCGCCGGAGGCACCGCCGCGAAGCTGCCACTAGTGCCCATGATGTCGTTGGCGCACTCTGCCATCACATGCGCCATCCAGTTCAGTTCGCCAGCGGGCAGCAGGGAACGCGCAAAGCTCACCGCGTAGGTCTGCGTGCCCAGCGCCGGACTGTTGAGACCCGCCGCAGAGGCCGCGCCAGTGAAGTCCAGACCCATAGCACCCAGGGTCAAGGCATCGGTGGTCACATTGACATCACCCAGCTTCGTACCGGAGCCAGCTTGCACGACGCTCTCGCCGTGTTGGCCCAGGTAACTCATGGCAGCACTATTGCTCAAGCCGTCGATATACTCGAAGCTACCGCCCTTGCTGTTGACGTAATTCTGGTAGTCGCTGTAGCTCTGCCAGCCGTTGTTGACGTTGGTGACATCACTACCAACCACATTGCTGAACAAGCCAGTGCCGCTGAGGCCGGAGTCATTGCTCTTTGCGAAGCGCACGGCTAGCAGACTCTCAGTACCCTCAACTTCCGTGAAGGATTTTGTGGGATCGAGATTGATGAACAAGTCACCAATACCAATGTTTTTGTCCTGAGCACCGTTGCTATACCAGCCATCAATGTTGAGGTTGGTGTTGAAGGCGAAGGTGATGGTGTCAGCCTCGAGATCTTCGAGCACCGCCATGCCGAAGAATTCGTAATCACTCTGGTAACCCACGCTGTGTCTGCCGTCACCGCCATTTTGGTTGCGGTTGCCGGTACCGTCCGCGAAGGAGTCCCAGGAATAGTTCCAGCCCGCTGCTTGGGCTTGGGGCGCAGCTACAGCCCAAGCACAAGCTAAGGCCGCTGTTCCCACGCAAATTTTGCCGAAAGTGGTTCGCTTCATCATTCTTTCCCCTAGCATCTGTAAAGTTTTGTTCGTGCAAAATTCAACTTGCCTGAGTGTTGCGATCGCGGCAAACTCGCCATGTATCCAACCCAAAATCCGAATCCTGAATCGGCAAGCTGAAGTGCTGTAGATGACGATCCCTTGCCCTGTTGATCCCAATTTAAGCCAGCTCACTGAGATTTTCCAGGTTATTCAGTGGCTCTCATCGAATCTTCATCTCTGGCTCAGCGAGCATAAAGTTCTGTCGAGAAAGCAGCGAAATTTTTTAGCGTCGATGAGCATGGTCGTCCCAGCATGGCAATGATTAACCATACGATATTGGGATCAAAATCCAGTTTTAGTAAGGGTTTCAGCCCAAGCTACTGAAAATCAAATTGTTCATTGATTCTGGGCTTTGGGTGCAAATTACTAATTGCTCTTGCGGATATTTATGCGTCAACAATCGGGGCATGGTGTTGATTTTCGTAGAAACACGCAATCATTATCCGGGCGAGTGCTGACTGTTCAGAGATTTCCACAGCAATGCACCGCTGAACTGCCAGTTTTTACGCAACAGCCGACGCATGATGATCCGTCGAACCGGGCAACGGGGCCGGGTCAACCGCTCCTAAAATGAATGATCAGTCTCGTGAGGAGCCAATCGCCATCGCCACGGCTACACCTTGGTTTGACCGTCAGCGTTTCGATGCGGCCTGGGCAAGGCAGCCCTGGATGGATGCTAGACCTGAGCTGGCGCTCACCGAGTATCGGCAAATCGACTCCACCAACCGCGCGCTCTGGCGGCAGTTGATGAGCGGTGGCTGCCATCTACCGGCAGCGGCGATCGCCCGTGAACAAACGGCCGGGCGTGGGCAGTGGCAGCGGACTTGGCAGTCAGCTCCGGGCGGTCTGTATCTATCCATTGCCTTACCCGCTCCGGATGTGCCCCATGGTCGGTTGCCTTTAGCCATTGCTCGGGCGATCGCCCGGGCGCTCCGTCATCAGGGTCTACCTGTACAACTCAAGTGGCCCAATGACCTGATCTTGCAGGGGAAAAAGCTGGGCGGGTTACTCTGCGAGACGCGCCGCCTCGGGGATCAGGCTCAAACGGTGGTCGGCCTCGGCTGCAACTGGACAAATCCGGTTCCGGAGACGGGGATCAATTTACAAACCTGGCAGCAGACAACCGGATTATCGGCGGTGACTGGCTTGGAGCAGTTGGCGGCGATCGCCAGTTACGGGATTTTGACCGGCGCGGCGATCGCCGCCAATACCGACTGGCTCACGGACTACTGGCAACTCCTCGCGCACCAGCAGGGGCCGGTGCGCGTCCAGGGTTGTCCCGGCACAGCTATCGGGGTCACGCCAGCCGGTGAGTTGCGCGTGCGTTTGCAGGCCCCGGGCGCGGCGACGGAGATTTGCTGTCTACCCGGCAGCGTTCGCATTGACTATGCCGACCTGTCCCCCACACCCGACTCAATCGCGCCGCCAGATTAATTCCAGACGTTGTTGCGATCGCGCCAGGGCAACTTCCGGATCATCACCGAGCAGTACCGCCTCGATGGCGCGGCCGAGGCTGTCGGAGAGGCGGGCGTAGCCGGGGAGAATGGGGCGCGATCGCCCCGCTGCCATCTGGTCGAGAAAGACTCGCAACACCGGCTGTTGAGCCACGTAGTCTTGGTAGGTCTGGCTCGCCCGCGCCGCCAAGTTCACCGGCAAATAGCCGGTGCCCAGTGCCCAGCGCGTTTGAAATTCTTCACTGAGCGCATAGGCTAAGAACTCCAACGCTGCCTGCTCGCGTTCAGGCGTCGTCTGCATGACAAACAAGCTCTCACCGCCCAGCACCGTCGCCGGTTGCGCCTGTTGGGGAATCGGCAAAACCGCAAAATCATCGCCCACGGGTGTCTCGGGCAAAAAGCCCAGCGTCCACGGCCCGGTCAATTGCATCGCAACGCGACCGCTGATGAAGGCGTCTTGCTCGTAGCCACGCTCCGGTTGCGAGAGCAGGGCGGAGCCATCAGCCAGCAGGTCAGACCAGAGTTGTAGTGCCGCTACTGCACCCGGATCGATCAGCGTCGGTGCGCCATTCGCGACGATTTCGCCGCCCGCGCTGTAGAGGAAGGGCAACCAGCTAAAGACGCTCCACTCGCCCTTGCCTAGCGGCAGGAGCATTCCGTACTGTTCCGGCTGCCCGTCGCCGTCGCGATCGCGGGTCAACTTCCGGGCCGCATCGCGCCACTCGGCCCAGGTGCGCGGCAGTTCTGTGATCCCAGCGGCGGCAAAGAGGCTGGGGCGGTAGAACAAGCCCATGTTATTGGTCGCCATCGGCACTGACCAAAGCTGCCCCTCGAAGCGCATCGACTCGAGCAGCGCCGGATCGAGTTGCTGACTGGCGGGGAGTTGGGCAAACCAGTCGTCGAGCGATCGCAGCGCTTGCAACTCGACAAATTGCCCCGTCGCCGTCGGCGAAAACCAGAGAATATCGGGCGGCTCGCCACCAATGACAGCGGTGAGCACCTTGGGCATTTGCTGGTCGGACTGGCCGACATACAGCGCCTCAACTTCAATCTCAGCGTGCTCGCGATTGAAAGTGTCTACCAGTTCTTGGAAGACATCGCGGTTGGGCGGCGGATTGATGCCATGCCAGAGGGTGAGGTGGATGATTCCGGCCGGGGGCGGGGGGGGGAGCTTGGCAGGCAGTGGTACAAAGCACCGAGAGGCTGAGCGCGATCGCCAGCCCCACACTCAACCAACCCCGATAGAGCCAACGCACAGTGTTCTGAGGCGTCGCCTAGGAGGCAGACGGGAAAGCCCGCTCGTACTCTTCCAGCAACTCGTCGAGTTCTTCGAGTGCCTGATTGACATCGACGCGCAATGTGCCGAGGTTGGGGCGCTCGAGCAGTTGCACTAGAAATTCGCGCTTGCCAGCCACGGTGCCAATGCGTTCTTGTAGCGTTTGGTCGTCCATAAAAAATTGCTCTCCGCCAGCCAAACTCGATGTTGCGGCCATACTTTGTTACCAATCTTAACCGATGCTCGTTGAGCGCTGGCGGTTGTGCGCGCGGGTTGGCCCCAAAAAAAACCAGGAAGTGATGTGCCACTTCCTGGCTCCGACGGTAGTTGGGGCTGTTTCAGCTTGCGGCGCAGGTGTTGCTGCTGCTTGCGGAGCTGGCGGGCGCGGGCTGAACCCCCGCGTCCCTTGGCGTTGCGCCCCTGGCGGCGGGGCGACTCCCAGCGTTTTAGGCGCATGATCGTTATCCTGTAGTGAACGGACATTTACAATTGTAGTCCAAAATATTACATTTGTAATTCGTTCGCCCTGCTGAATATTTAAGACGCTGAATTCCATGCCTCATCACGTGATCTACGACGGCAACTGCAATCTCTGCACTAACTTTGTTCAGCTTCTCGAGCAGGTTGATCGCGGCGATCGCTTCGACTACATTCCAATGCAAGACCGCGAGACACTCGCCCAATTCGACATCAGCGAGGCTGACTGCGCCTTCGGCATGATGCTCATCGACGCTGACCATCCCGACCAGCGCTGGCAGGGTAGCGCCGCCGCCGAGGAAATCGCCCGCCAACTGCCGCTCGCGACCGGGTTGGTCGAGTTCTATCGTCGGTTACCGGGTCTCAAGGATCTGGGCGATCGCGCCTATGACCAAATCCGCGACAATCGCTATGCCTGGTTCGGCCGCCGTGAGCAAACCTATCGCTCGGCTTATCCTTGCAATTGCCCGCCGACGACGACTGCGGCCGAGGTCTGAGGTGGTCGCAGCTAGCTAGAAACTGGCTTGCTGCAAAATCATCCAGACGGCAAAATTGGGGGGCTGTTGTATCCGCCGCGATCGCTATGAAAGAAACCGTCCAAACTTGGTTAAATCGGCTGTTGGTGGCCGACGTTTTTGTCGTACTTTTTGCATTTGTTTGGTTCGCGATCGCGCTGCTCGGTCGGGCCACTGATTTGCCCCTGGGCTGGGAGCTGTGGTATTCCCTTTGGGAACCCGTTTTCACACCGGCGATCGGGATCCTGATGGCGGGGGCGATCCTCAGCGGCGTGATCGGCTGGGTCAGCAAGCGCCTCGATGCTGACCGGCCGCCAGGGTAGTGCCGCTCGGCATCAACGGCCTAGTACCGCTACGCGGAGTTTTAAGTTCTAAATTTTGAGTTCTGAGTGCCTGCAATACAGGCATCCTGGGGATTTTGAATGGGCATCTTATTGCCGCCGTCCTGTACTAGAGTGTCTCAGCAATTAAACCAAACAACACAACCCAATCTGGGTTACAACGGCGAAAACCTCGAAAACATCCTTAAAAAGCAGGTCACCCTCCGAATCTCACCGTATCGTTAACGGCGAAACCGAACTTCGACGCAAGGGATGGAAACTGATGCTAGATAAATTTGCAGCCCCCATTGACGAGATCGCCGCTCGCGAAGTCTTAGATTCGCGCGGCCGCCCCACCGTCGAAGCCGAAGTGCGTCTCGAGAGCGGCTCCTTTGGCATTGCTCAAGTGCCCAGCGGTGCATCGACCGGCAGCTTCGAAGCTCACGAGCTACGCGACGATGATAAAAGTCGCTACGGCGGTAAAGGCGTGCTCAAAGCCGTTCGCAACATTCACGAAACCATCAGCCGCGAGCTGATCGGCCTCGACGCCTTTGACCAAGTGCAGATCGATCGCCTGATGATCGAGCGCGACGGCTCCGCGAATAAGTCCAACCTCGGCGCCAACGCCATTCTCGCCGTCTCCCTCGCCATCGCCAAGGCTGCTGCCGAAGAAGCGGGCTTACCCCTCTACCGCTACTTGGGCGGCCCGCTGGCGACCGTGCTGCCGATCCCCTTCATGAACGTGATCAACGGCGGTTCCCACGCCGACAACAATGTTGATTTCCAAGAATTCATGATCGTGCCCCACGGCGCGACGACTTTTGCGGAAGCCCTGCGCTGGGGTGCTGAGGTCTTTGCCTCGCTGTCAAAGGTGCTCAAGGAGAAAGGGCTGCTCTCGGGCGTCGGCGACGAAGGCGGCTATGCCCCCAACCTCGAGTCCAACAAAGCGGCGCTGGATCTGCTCATGGGCGCGATCGAGCAGGCCGGCTACAAACCGGGTGAACAGGTGGCGCTGGCGATGGACATCGCGGCGAGCGAATTCTACAAAGACGGTCAATATGTCTACGACGGTTCGCCCCACAGTGGCGCGGAATTTGCCGACTACATCGCGCAATTGGCGGGTCAATACCCGATTGTTTCGATCGAAGACGGCCTGCATGAAGACGATTGGGACACCTGGAAACTGCTCACCGATAAGCTCGGCGACAAGGTGCAACTGGTCGGCGACGACCTGTTCGTGACCAATCGCGAACGCTTGCAGAAGGGCATCGACCTAGGCGTGGCGAATGCGATCCTGATCAAGCTCAATCAGATCGGCTCGCTGACCGAGACGCTGGAAACAATCGCGCTGGCGACTAGCAACCAGTTCCGCTGCATGATCTCGCATCGCTCCGGTGAGACCGAGGACACGACGATCGCTGACCTCGCCGTTGCGACTCGCGCCGGTCAGATCAAAACCGGCTCCCTCTGCCGCAGCGAGCGGGTCGCTAAGTACAACCGCCTGCTCCGCATCGAAGACGAGCTGGGCAGCCAAGCGGTGTACGCGGGCACGCTCCCCAGCAAGTTCTGGGGCTGATACCGCTACGCGGAGTTTTGAGTTCTGGGTTAAGAGTTTTGACCTCCGACCTCTGAGTCCTGGCAATACGGGAATCCCTGTGGATGCCGTCTTGCACTAAACCTGTCTGTTTCCCAGGTCTGACCCCCGGTGGAGCGGTTGGCGATCGCTGACTTTGCCCGCCAAGCGGCTCCCCAATTATTTCAAAACCCCGGTTGCTTCAAGAAACCGGGGTTTGATCACCGCTCACTCGCGGCACCTGGCTCCGGCTGCACCATCCAGAGCAGAAATCCGAGGATGATCCCCACGGGCGGCAGCGGATGGTCGGTTAGATCAATGGCGGCGGTCTGTCCGCTCAGCTTCAGAAATCGCCAAACTGTGCCGCTGGTCACTGCCCCATAGATTGTGGCAGTGGTCTGCTGCTGCTGATTGAAGCGCTGGGCAGCAACCATTTCAGTCAGGCACTGACCCAAAGCGGGCTTCAGATCCTCCTTTTTTGCCCCGACCAGTACGACAACTGGTGCTGTGATAAATAACTGCTCGGGCGAGCGGCTGATCAAAAAATCCACATAACCCGTTAAGCCAGACTCTGGCTGCACATTGAACTCTTCGCCGGAGAAGACGCTGACCTGTCCCTGAAGCTGACGTTTCACTTCCAGCAACACCGGATTGATGATGCCCTCAGAGCGGGCTTTCTCGCTGTCAGCAGCGAGAAAGCCCACGGCAGCGTCTCTTGCAACGTCTCGCGCAACAACGCTGTCGGCTCCACTGGAGTGAGCTCGGGGAGGAAGCGATCGCCCGCCACTAGAGTCAGTTGAAAATCCTCAACGGCGCGGCGGAGAGTAAATTGGCTGTAGGGCATGGGCAGGGTTACCGGCAATTCGCACCAGTCTAATGCTACGTTACCTAAAAGTAGTTGCACCGTTCTAGATCACCATGTCTCGCCGCACTTTCCTGCGCGCTCTACTCGCTGGTTGTCTCGCCCTACTGCTCAGCTTCCCCGCCGCTCCAGCCCTCGCCCTTGGCGGCCCGCAACCGCCCATCGGTCAGCCCGCGCCTGATTTCGAGTTACCGACCAATGCCGGCGACGGTCGCGTCGCTCTGAGTGACTATCGCGGGCAATGGGTCGTTCTCTACTTCTACCCGCAGGACTTCACGCCCGGTTGCACCCTGGAGGCGCGCCGCTTCCAGCAGGATTTGCTGAAATATCGCGATCGCCAGGCCCAAGTCATCGGTGTCAGCGCCGACGATACCACCTCCCATGAGGAATTCTGCGACGCCGAGGGGCTGCGCTTCCCGCTGCTCGCCGACACCAACGGCGCGGTGAGCAAGGCCTACGGCTCCTGGCTAAGGGCGCGATCGCTCCGCCATACCTATTTGATTGACCCCGAGGGGCAACTGCGCGAGATTTTCCTCGGCGTGCGACCGGCGATCCACAGCGCCGAAGTGCTGGCGCGACTGGATGAACTCCAGAGCGACCGTGGTTGAGGAACGTGCCTACTGGCTCGCTTGGTCGCAGATTCGCGGCATCGGCGCAGTCCTGCTCCAGCGCTTGCAGGCCCACTACAAGACGCTGGCAGCGGCTTGGCAGGCGTCCCCAGCTTCATTGGCACAGATCGACGGCTTCGGCGGCAAGCTGTTGGCGGCGGTGACGGCCGAGCGATCGCGCCTCGAACCCGAAAAGCTGCTGGCAGATTACTGCGATCGCGGCTTCCAGTTTTGGACACTCGCCGACGACGACTACCCCCGCCTGCTACGCGAAATCCCCAGTCCGCCCGGCGTTCTCTACTATCGCGGTCAGGTAAAACCGGCTGAACTGCAAGGTTTCGCGCCCCTAATCGGCATCGTCGGCACTCGCAATGCCACCGAATACGGCCGCCGCTGGACCGGTCGCCTCAGCACCGCCCTGAGCAAGCATGGCTTTGGCATCATCTCCGGCCTCGCCCTCGGCATCGATACCGAGGCGCATCAGGCTTGCCTCGAAGCGGGGGGAAGAACCCTCGCGGTTCTAGGCACCGGCATCGACATCATCTATCCTAGCCGCAATGCCGGACTGTTCGAGCGCATCGAGGCTGAGGGCTTGTTGCTGAGCGACTACCCACCCGGCACCCGCCCCGATGCCAAAAACTTCCCGCCCCGCAACCGCATCATCGCCGGTCTCAGCCGCGCCGTGTTGGTGATGGAGGCGCAGCAGCGTTCTGGGGCGCTGATCACGGCTCACTTTGCCAATGAGTTCGGGCGCGACATTTTCGCACTGCCGGGTTCCCTCGACCAGCCATATTCCTGGGGCTGCCTCGAACTGTGTACGCGCGGGGCGCAGCCGATCCTGGGTGAGAGTGAGCTGATCGAAGCTTTGGGAGAAATCCCACAACTGGATGCGATCGCCCCCGCCCATCCTGAAACCCCCGCCGATCTCGCTCCGGAGCTGGCGCAGATTCTCGAAACCCTCGCTAGCGAGTCGCTACCCCTCGACCTCATCGTGCAGAATACAGGTACGAGCGCCGGTCAAGTTTCGGGGGCGCTGCTGCAATTGGAACTGATGGGACTCGTCCGCCAGTTGCCGGGTCTGCGCTATCAACGCTGTTAGGGGAGGTTGCGAGAAGTGAAACAAGAGTATCGTCCATCCGTGTCACCACTGGGAACGCCCCCCGCCAAAACGCGGCGCGATCGCCCGTCGCCCGTCCAGCCACTGCTGTACATCAGCATCATGCTCAACTTGTCGGCGCTGGTGCTGCTCGCAGGCAATCTACTGCTCTCGGGGACGATCTTGCGGCGGCTAGCGACACCGCCAGTCACCGCTCCCATGACCGCTGAGGCGAGCCTACCAACCGAGCTGGACGACCTCGCTCGCCAGCGTCTATTCGCCGAGGTGCAGGCACTCTACAATCAGAGCGATTTTGTGACGCTCTACGACCGTTTCGATGACTATGCCAAGGTGCAAATGGATCGCGAACAAACGGTCGCCGATCTCGAGCGCATGTCAGAACTCTTTCAGGGCATTGAAGAGGGGATTTACACCCGCTTCGAGGACATCGAGCCGCAGGACGGCCGCGAGTTTTACAACCTTTACTATCAAGCCAAGATTCGCACGCCAGACGGTAGCCGCCCCGGTGAAGTTCGCATCGGTGTGCTTCGTGACAGTGGCGATATTGGCATTGTCGAATTTAATATCACCGCCTCCCAACAAGCTGCCCCAACCGAGTAAGTTAGAATCTGAGTCCCCTAGAGCTGAGCGATCTTTGGGAGGGGAAAATTCTACAGGAGCATCCCAGATTAGCAGCCCTACGCTCCTACGGAACAGGCTGATGTCTCCGACACGCTAGTACCGCTACGCGGAATTTTGAGTTCTGAGTTTTGAGTGATGAGTGCAGACAATACAGGCATCCTACGGATCCTGAATGGGGATCTCATTTCCGCCGCCTTGTACTAGCGCGAACGCCAACACCCTAAATTCCTCCTCGCTGACGCTACAGTCCCATAATTTCGTAGCCAGCATCGACATAAATCACCTGTCCAGTAATGCCGCTAGCGAGGTCGCTACAGAGGAAGGCAGCCGCATTTCCCACTTCGGTCTGGGTCACGGTACGACCCAGGGGCGCGGTTGCTTCTACATGACGGATCATGTCGAGGATGCCACCGATCGCGGAGGAGGCGAGGGTGCGAATCGGGCCGGCAGAGATGGCGTTGACGCGGATGTTTTGCGGGCCGAGTTCGGCTGCAAGGTAACGAACGCTTGACTCCAAAGCGGCTTTGGCGACGCCCATGACGTTGTAGTTCGGCGTGACCTTGACACTTCCCAGGTAGGTGAGTGTGAGAATTGCACCGCCCTCGCTCATCAGGGGTTTCGCGGCCTGAGCCAGACGGGGGAGTGAGTAGCTACTGATCTCCAGAGCGGTTTTGAAGCTGTCGCGGCCTGTGGCTGAGAAGTCACCGGTCAGGTCTTCCTTGTGGGCAAAGGCGAGGCAATGAATCAGGATGTCCAGCTTGCCCCATTGGTCAGCGATCGCCTGGAAAGTGCCGGCAATCTGGTCGTCGTCCTGGACATTACAGGGCACAAAAATGCTGGGCTGAAGCGGCTCGACGAGATCGCCGACTTTTTTTTCAAAGCGGCCTTTGTCGTCGGGCAAAAAGGTGACGCCGAGGTTTGCGCCCGCCTTGTGGAGTTGCTGGGCGATGCCCCAAGCGATCGAGCGGTTATTGGCGATGCCGGTTACGAGGGCGTTCTTGCCAGTTAGATCGAGCACAATCGGTTACAAATTTAGCGGGTTTGTTGGCTTAGATACCCTACACTACCAGATGCCCTGGGGCGATCGCGCTCCAATTCACGTTGCCATTGACCTAAAATAATTGTCACCCGCAGGCCGGTTGCGGTGAAAACTCCCCAGAGCTGCGCAGATCCGGGGTATTTGCTTTAACATTGTGATTCACACCTGAGCGCTCGGTGCCAGCAATCTGTCGAGACGAACCCCTGCAATGGATTTTTCGGTATCCCAAGAACAAACGTTAGCCGCTGTATTTCGGCAGGTTGGCAGCGGTGCCTTTCCGCCAGTTGTGGAGTTTTGTGAGCGCGGCAAGACGATCTTCTTCCCCGGCGACCCAGCGGAGCGCGTCTATTTTCTCATCAAGGGAGCTGTGAAGCTCTCGCGGGTCTATGAGGCTGGCGAGGAGATTACGGTGGCACTCCTGCGCGAAAATAGCGTTTTTGGGGTGCTGTCGCTGATTACTGGTCAGCGCTCCGACCGCTTCTATCACGCGGTTGCTTTCACGCCGGTCGAGCTACTGTCGGCACCGATCGAGCAGGTCGAGAAGGCACTCAAGGAAAATCCCAATTTGGCGATGCTGATGCTGCGCGGGCTGTCTTCCCGGATTTTGCAAACGGAGATGATGATCGAAACCCTGGCGCACCGCGATATGGGGTCACGGCTGGTCAGCTTCTTGCTGATTCTCTGCCGTGATTTTGGTGTGCCGACTCCAGATGGGATTCGCATCGATCTGAAACTCTCGCACCAAGCGATCGCCGAAGCGATTGGCTCCACTCGCGTCACTGTCACCCGCTTGCTCGGCGATCTGCGGCAGGAAACGATGATCTCCATTCATAAAAAAAAGATTACGGTTCACAACCCGGTCGCTTTGAGCCAGCAGTTCACCTAGGCGCGTGGCGCGCGCTACCGTTAAGGTTAGCAATGGTAAGTTAGCTCAGCAAAGAACTGCCGCACGCTGATTGCCCGCCCATGACTAGTGCCTATGTTCTAATTGCCGCAATATTGCTTCTTGGTGGCGCGATCGCCGTGCTGGGTGATCGCCTGGGCACCAAGGTCGGCAAGGCGCGCCTGCGCCTGTTCAACCTGCGGCCCCGCAAGACGGCGATACTGGTGACAATCCTGACGGGCACAACGATCGCCGCGTCTACTTTGGGCATCCTCTTTGCACTCAGTGAATCGTTGCGTCAGGGGATTTTCAACCTTGACAATATCCTCGACGAGCGGAACGCGGTGGAAGCTGAGTTGGAGGAGATTAGCCGCGAGAAAGTCCGCGTTGAGGTTGAGTTGCAAGACGCGAATGCAGAGCGGGAGTTGGTGGAGCAGGGGCTGAAAGGTGTGCAGCGCCGCTTTGCTGAAACCAGTCGCCAAGCTCGCGAGTTAGGTGCTGAGGTGCAGCGTTTGCGGCAGCAGCGGCAGCGGTTGGTACAGCAAATTCCTGAATTGCAGTCGCAGGTGCGCACCCGCGATCGCACGATCCGCCAGCGCAATGCCGAGATCAGTCGCCAAGGTCGGGTTCTCAGTGCGCGCGAACGCGGCCTCCGCAATCTCCAGACCGAAATCAGCCGCCGCGACAGCCGCATCCAGGTGTTGGATACGGATATTGCGCAGCGCGATCGCAAGCTCAGGGAGGGACAAGATAATCTGGAAAATCTCGGCTCACAACTGTTTGTGTTGCAGCAGGAGGTGACAGCGCTCGAGGAAGAGCGCAGCAAGCTGCGGCTCGGGCGGGTTGCCATTGGACGCGGTGATGTGCTCAGCTTCGGGGTCGTGCGGATTGTGGAGCCAGGGGCGGCTCGGGACGCGCTGGACACGCTGCTGCGTCAAGCCAACCGTCAGGCGGTTGAGGCGATCCGGCGTCCGCTGGAGGTGGGTGAACCGGCGGATGAGCGGGTGGTGCTGATTACCCAGGCGCAAGTGGATCAGATTGTGGATGGGATTCGCGACGGGCGCGACTATGTGGTTCGCATCTTGTCGGCGGGTAACTATGTTGAGGGCGATCGCTACGTGCAGGTCTTTGCCGATGTCACCCCCAACGAAGACATCTTCACCGAAGATGAGGTCATTGCGACCGTCTCGATCGAACCTGATCAGATGACGCCCGAAGAGCGCAAGGAACGGCTCGATATTTTGCTGGCGGCATCACAGTTTCGCGCCCGGCGCTCGGGCATTCTCGGCGATATTGTGATTGGCGATGGCAGCGTCACGACGTTAACTAGCTTTATCGACCAGCTCAGTGATTCGGAGGAAAGCTTTGACCAACTCAAGGCGATCGCGCCGAAACCGCGTTCGCATCTGGACCGCTACGCCTCCGTTTGGTCGCGCTCGATCGGCAGGGAAATATCATTTTCAATAGTGAGAACAATGAGAATAATAATGAGCTGTAACGCATGGGTTCGGACAGCAACAGCTTTGTCTGAGCCTGAACGGATGAGCAATCGTTAGGGGCTGCAATGTTACTCGGCTTTGATCCAGGGCGTGACAAATGCGGGATTGCCGTCGCCGATGCTGCTGGGATGCTTGCCGAGCATCAAGTGGTCGCGGCAGCGGCGGCGATGACGACGGTGGCGGCGTGGCGATCGCGCTACGCCATCACTCGCTTGGTGATGGGCAATCAGACGACCGCGCAGCAGTGGCAGACGCGACTCGCACAGGAATTTCCCGATTTGCCGATTACCCTGGTAGACGAGCGCAATAGTAGTTTGGAAGCGCGCGATCGCTACTGGCAGCTCTACCCTCCGCGTGGTTTGACGCGGCTGCTGCCGCCAGGAATGCGTCTGCCGCCGCGTCCGGTGGACGATATCGTTGCTATTCTGTTGATTGAGCGCTACCTGGCGATACAGCGCCCCTAGCTGTCGCGTGGAGACGCCGATGAATTTACCTTCTTTTATCTGGCTTTGGCAGATCGCCGCTTGGTCAATGGGCTGCTCGCTACTGGCCTACGTTATGCTCGCAGTGACCGGCGGCTGGCTGTTTAATCGTCGGACACTGAAGCGATCCCGCCCGCGCTGGCTGCGACCGCTGCACTATAGCATAGGCATTGTTTTGGTCACATTTGTCCTGGTCTTGCTAGCGATCGGGCTGGTGGGAACGCTGGGGTACTATGGCAGCCTCGGTCACTCGCCGCATTTGATCGTCGGTTTGCTTGTCGTCACTCTGGTACTGATCTCGGCGACGAGCGCGACGCAGATTGGTCGGCGGCCTTGGGCGCGATCGCTCCACCTCGCGGCCAATGGCTTGCTGTTCCTGGGATTTATCGCGGTCACCTTTACCGGCTGGACAGTCGTGCAGAAATATTTGCCCTAACGCATAAAAACCGAGGCGAGGATAGATCCCCGCCATCGGTCTTCGGCTAACGCTAGGGCAATTTAGCGCCAGGTCTATTGATTGGCTCCCTCGAGCAAGAGTTCCGGCGCTTTGTCAACCGGGATGACCACGACCTTATTATCGTCGTCAATATCCACCTGTGCTTCCGACCCCTCGCTCAGACGACCCGAGAGGATCTCCTCAGCTAGGACATCTTCCAACAGGCGCATGATGGCGCGACGCAGCGGGCGAGCCCCGTAACTGGGGTTATAGCCCTCTTCGACAAGGAGATCCTTGAACTTCTCGGTCACCGTCAGCGTGATGTGCTGCTCGGTCAGGCGGCGGAAGACATCCTTAAGCAGAATATCGGCAATTTCCTTGACCTCGACCTTGCTGAGCTGACGGAAGACAATGATCTCGTCCAAACGATTGAGGAATTCTGGGCGGAAGTACTGCTTGAGTTCTTCGTTGACTAGAGAGCGGATGCGATTGTACTGCGATTCCGCCTTGTCTTCGCTGAACTCGAAGCCCAGACCACCACCACCTTTTTCAATGACTTTTGAGCCAATGTTGGAGGTCATGATCAGCAGCGTGTTCTTGAAGTCCACAGTGCGGCCCTTAGCATCGGTCAGGCGACCGTCTTCCAGGATTTGCAGCAGCATATTGAAGACATCCGGGTGCGCCTTCTCAATTTCGTCGAAGAGCACGACGGTGTAAGGGCGACGGCGCACTGCTTCCGTCAATTGACCGCCTTCGTTGTAGCCGACGTAGCCGGGGGGAGAACCGATCAGCTTCGAGACCGTGTGGCGCTCCATGAACTCCGACATATCGAGGCGGATCATCGCATCTTCTGAGCCAAAGAAGTAAGCCGCCAGCGACTTCGCCAATTCCGTCTTACCCACACCGGTCGGGCCGGAGAAGACAAAGCTAGCGATTGGTCGGTTGGGATTCTTCAGACCGACACGGGCGCGACGGATGGCGCGGGAGACCGCGCGCACGGCTTCTTCCTGACCGATCAGGCGCTGGTGGAGCGTGTCTTCCATGTGCAGCAGCTTCTCAGACTCGGTTTCGGTCAGCTTATTGACCGGCACGCCCGTCCAAGAGGCGACAATGTGGGCGATTTCCTCTGCATCGACGTGGGGGCCGCTGGTGTCTTCGTCGCCCTGTTGCTCGCCTTTCTTTGCCGCCGCGATCGCCCGAATCTCGGCTTTGATTTCCATCTCACGATCACGCAGCTCGCCCGCCTTGTCGAAATCTTGGGCGCGCACGGCGTCATCCTTCTGCTTCAAGACTTGGCGCAATTCCTTGTCCAGTTCCTTTGCGGCTGGGGGCAATTGCGAATTGAGCAGGCGAACCCGCGAACCCGCTTCGTCGATCAGGTCGATAGCTTTGTCCGGTAGGTAGCGATCGCTGATGTAGCGATCCGAGAGCTTCGCCGCCGCATCCAGCGCCTCGTCGAGAATTTTCAACTTGTGGTGCTGCTCATAGCGCTCGCGCAAGCCGTAGAGGATTTCGATCGTCTCCTCCACCGACGGCTCACCCACCATCACCGGCTGGAAGCGGCGTTCCAGGGCAGCATCGCGTTCGATGTGCTTACGGTACTCGTCCAGCGTCGTCGCCCCGATGCACTGCAACTCACCGCGAGCCAGCGCCGGCTTGAGAATATTCGCCGCGTCAATTGCGCCCTCAGCCGCACCGGCACCAATCAGCGTATGAACCTCGTCGATGACCAGGATGACATTGCCCGCCGAGCGGATCTCATCCATGATTTTCTTGAGGCGTTCTTCAAATTCGCCGCGATACTTCGTGCCCGCAACCAGTAAGCCGATGTCAAGGGTGACGACGCGCTTTTCTTCGAGAATATCGGGGATATCGTTGTTGGCGATGCGTTGCGCCAGACCTTCAGCGATCGCCGTTTTACCGACGCCCGGCTCACCGATCAACACCGGATTGTTCTTGGTACGACGACCGAGAATCTGGATGACGCGCTCAATTTCCTTCTGGCGACCCACGACGGGATCCAGCTTGCCATCGCCCGCCATCTGCGTCAGGTTCGCCCCAAACTCATCCAGGGTGGGTGTTTTGGTGCGGCCCTGACCACCACCGACTGTCGAGACTTCTGCCGTCTCACCGAGCATCCGAATGACTTGCGTGCGGACTTTTGAGAGATCCACGCCCAGATTTTCCAAAACGCGGGCGGCGACGCCCTCACCCTCGCGGATCAGACCCAGCAACAGGTGCTCGGTGCCGATGTAGTTGTGTCCGAGTTGGCGTGCCTCCTCGAGCGAAAGCTCAAGCACGCGCTTCGCGCGGGGGGTGAAGGGGATCTCGACGGCAACGAAGCCAGAACCGCGCCCGATAATTTTTTCAACTTCAATCCGGGCGTCTTTCAGGTTGACGCCCATTGATTTCAGGACTTTGGCGGCGACCCCAGTGCCTTCGCCGATCAGACCCAGTAAGATTTGCTCCGTCCCCACAAAATTGTGACCGAGACGGCGCGCCTCTTCCTGGGCGAGCATGATCACCTTAATGGCTTTTTCTGTGAAGCGTTCAAACATGACCTGTTTCCATCACCTGTTGCTGGCCCATTGTCCGCTCATTCTAACACAGGGCTTTTGGGGATGCGGTTGGGCTGGGGATCGCAGGCGGTATAGGAATCGCGGCGTTTTCAGGACGGTTATCCGCCACTCAGGCGGGTGCGCTGGCGACGGCTTCAGCTGGCCAACTCCAACCGCGATCGCGCAAGCGCTGGTCAACAATGGCTTGCCAAGCCGCCAATTCTTCAGCAAACTGAGGCGGCTGCAAGCCACTGCGCCAGAGGATTAGCGCATCTTCCTGCGTAGTGGCGTAGTAGCCGGGTCGCCGACCAGCAACTTGAAAGCCGAATTTCGTGTAAAGCGCCAAAGCCGCGACATTGTGCTCCCGAACCTCTAAGGTGGCGCGTTCGAGACCGCGCTGGGCGGCGCGCTGTAGGAGGGTCAGTAAAAGTAATTGACCGAGACCGTGGCGTTGATAGTCAGGATGGATCGCTAGCAGCGTCAGGTGTGCCTCTTCAAGAATCGCCCAAAAACAGCCGAGGCCAATCAGGGGAGGACTCGCCAGGGTGGCTAAGCGCAGACCCAGCAACTCGCTGTTGGGACTGTCGAGTTCGCGCTGGTAACCGTCAAGACTCCAAAGACCACCGAGGCAAACCCGATCTAGCTCGGTGGCAGCGGCAAGCTGCGCTGCCGTCAAAGGTTGGAGGTGAAGTTCTGAAAAGGTCACAAGTTCTGATTGTACACTGGTTGAGCACGGCTACGCACTCGTCTGCCAACTCGACTGGGGGCTGGCGAGGTTCGCCCCGCGACCGGATACCGCGCTCGAAATTCAGTTTTCAAAAGTTTTATCATGACGTTGACCGAGCTGACTGCCCAAGCCTCTGCCCGCCGCTACCTGTCCGACGCCTCTGCACTGCGATCGCCCAATCAGAACCTGCTGCCCCTGACGGCAACGGTGAACGCTCGCGATCGCTGGTGATCGGGGGCTGTGATCTGGTCGAACTGGTGGCAGAATTTGGCTCGCCTCTCTACATTCTCGACGAACATACAGTTCGCACCGCCTGCCGCCAATACCGCGACGCCCTCACCCGCTACTATCCGGGCGAGAGCCAGCCAATTTATGCCTCCAAAGCCTGGAATTGCCTCGCTGTCTGCGCGCTCGTCGCCAGCGAAGGTCTGGGCATTGATGTCGTTTCGGGAGGAGAGTTCTATACAGCGCTGCAAGCCGGAGTCAACCCGGAGCAGCTTTACTTGCACGGCAATAATAAATCGAGTGACGAGCTGCGCCTCGCCTATGACCAGGGCGGCACAATCATGGTCGATAACTGGCTGGAGTTGGACTTGCTGACGGCGATCGCCAGCCCCGACCAGCCCGCCCGCATTGCCCTGCGGCTCACCCCGGGCATCGAATGCCACACCCACGAATACATCCGCACCGGTCACCTCGACAGCAAGTTCGGCTTCGATCCGCAGCAGTTGCCCCAGGTCTTTGCCCGTCTCCAGCAGCAGCCCCAGCTCCGCTGTGTGGGCCTGCACGCCCACATCGGCTCGCAGATCTTCGAGCGACAGCCCCATCACGATCTGGGGGATGTACTAGTGGGTTGGTACCAGCAGGCGCGCGCGGCCGGGTTACCAATTACAGAATTGAACATCGGTGGCGGCCTCGGCATCTGCTATACCGAGGCGGATGATCCGCCGAGCATTGAGGAGTGGGTGAAGACGGCGAGTCAGGCGATCGCCACCGCCTGCGAGACCCGCCAATTACCCCTGCCGAAGTTGATCTGTGAGCCGGGACGATCATTAATCGGCACAGCCGGCCTCACGGCCTACACCCTCGGCAGTCGCAAGCAAGTCCCGGGGGTGCGGACTTATGTGGCGGTGGATGGGGGAATGTCCGATAATCCGCGTCCGATCACTTACCAATCGGTGTATCGCGCGGCGATCGCCAATCGCTTCTCAGCACCCCTGACGGAAACGGTGACCGTCGCGGGCAAGCACTGTGAGTCCGGCGACATCGTGTTGCCGACGGCCGAGTTGCCGAGCAGCGAGCCGGGCGACATTCTGGCGGTCTTTGCGACGGGAGCCTACAACTATAGTATGGCGTCCAACTACAACCGCTTGCCGCGACCAGCAGCGGTGCTGGTCGGTGGTGGCGATGCCGAGCTGATTCTCGCCCGCGAGACTTATACTGACCTGCTCCAGTACGATCGTCTGCCCTCACGCTTGCAGTTGGACGCGACGACAAACCGTTAGAATCAAGCCAGGATGCCTCGCTACGTGCTAGCTTGGCGATCGCCGAGATTCTGACCTCCCACGGGTTGGCTGCTGACAGAATCGAGACTTTGGCAAAGCTTCAGATGCTCTGGGTGATCGCCAGCCCACACCGTCACCTCTCTCTGCCCCCACTGCCACTGGATGTGCAATGCCATTGTTGGGTGCGATCCCAAATCTCAGTACGCTACAGGCTTGGCTGCTCGAGCTGCTCGACATCGGCTTGGTGCTAGCGCTGACCTACGTCGTGCTCCTGATCGTCGGCGAGCGGCGTACTTTGTGGATGGTACGCGGCTTGATCGTGCTTATGCTAGCAGCAGTGGTGGCTAGCAAGCTTGGTCTGCCGCATTTGAGCTTTGTCCTCGAACGCCTTGTCCTTGGCTCAGCGGTGGCGATGGCAGTCATCTTCCAAGCCGAGTTTCGCCAGTTTCTCGAGCAACTCGGACGGGGTGAAGTGTGGCAACTCCTCGCTCCATCGCGGCGCGCCGTACCGAAGCCAGACAGCGTCGTCGATGAAATTGTCGATGCGGTGAAGGAGTTGTCGCAGAACCGCACCGGCGCATTGATTGTCGTCGAAACCAGCGGCCCGATCGACGAACGCGACTTCTCAGTTCCCGGCGTCACGCTCAATGCCGAGGTTTCCAAGGAACTCCTGCAAACCATTTTTCAAACCACGACCCTGTTGCACGACGGCGCGGTACAGATTCGTGGGGCGCGCGTGGTGGCAGCAGGCGTGATCTTGCCCCTGTCCGAGCGCACGGCTTCACGTCAGCTCGGCACTCGCCACCGGGCGGCGATGGGCATTACGGAGCGGGTGGACAATTGTCTATGCATCGTGGTCTCTGAGGAAACGGGCTCGATTTCTTTGGCCGAACATCGCACCCTCAACCGGCCCCTGACGAGCAGCAAGCTCAAGGAACTCCTCGACGAACGCTTCTCGCCTTCAGCAGAGCGCGATGCTGTAGCACCCCAGTTGGGGCGCTGGAGTCGCCGCCTTGGCTCACAGGGCTGGTCGCTGCTGCGCCGCCTCGGACGCTGGCTGCCCAGCAGCAACAACAGCGCTGCAACCGCCAAGGAAAAACGCTGGCGCGATTGAATCTACGCCGTGTGGGTCAGTTGACGATTCGCTAGGGCGGTAATGACTGGGATGATCGCCAACTCCCCGCATCACTTCCCCTAATATGGAATTCAACATTGGAGGAATATGAGCAGAGCGACATCCCGGAGTATTGGATGGTTGATGACGCGGCGATCGCCCCGAGTCGGTACACAAAAAAAAGCCAACTGTCACAGTTTTTCAGTTGGTCGAGAGTCGGTATGGGGGGCAACGTTTCCAAGGGAGTGTTTTGATCACCTCATCAATTCCCTGATTTACGTCTGAACAGTGGATCAGAATCGTTGAGCGGATCGAGATCTAAGGTCTAGCACTCACCGACACTCCTGGCTTAACGGCTACTGCTCGCAAAGGAAAGCCATCCATCCGCTTGCCAAAAGTCAAAACTGAGTCTGTGTTCGCCGCGACGCTTCGACAACAGGGTTTGCAAACACAGCAATCATTGCTAATATTTTTGATTGGCTTACTTTGCAGCCGCCAGCAACCAAAAATCGCCGGCTTCGGTCTGAGATCAGCATGTAAGCTACGCTAGCCACTTCCGGCAGATCTTTAGTCTTAGGTTGAGGTCATCATGATTGCCAAGCCGAGCGCTCTACTGGAGCGATTGCCCGCCGATCTCGACAGCCACCGTCTGCCCGAACACGTTGCCGTGATCATGGATGGCAACGGTCGCTGGGCACAGCAGCGCGGCTTCCCCCGCATGGTGGGTCATCAGCGCGGCGTCGATACGCTGAAAGATTTACTCCGCTGTTGCAAGGATTGGGGCGTCCCGGCCCTGACCGCCTATGCGTTTTCCACAGAGAACTGGGGGCGACCGCTGAACGAAGTCGATTTTCTGATGACGCTGTTTGAGCGCGTGCTGCGGCGCGAGCTAGACGAGATGATGGCAGAAAATGTTCGCATTCGCTTTGTCGGCAACTTGGCGGCGTTGCCGGAGACCTTGCAGGCAGAGATTGGACGTGCCATGAGCGACACCGCCGATAATACCGCTGTGCAATTTACCGTGGCGACCAACTACGGCGGCCGTCAGGAGATTTTGCACGCTTGCCGGGCGATCGCCCAGAAGGTACAACAGGGTGAATTGACGGTTGAGGAGATCGACGAGCAGATTTTTGAGCGCCACCTCTACACCGCCGGTCTCGCTCACCCCGACTTGCTGATCCGCACCAGCGGCGAAATGCGGATTAGCAACTTTTGCTCTGGCAGATGGCCTATGCCGAAATCTACGTCACAGAAACGGCCTGGCCCGATTTCAGCCGCCCCGATTTCCACCAGGCATTGCTGAACTACCAACAGCGCCAGCGTCGCTTCGGCAAGGTTTGAACGGGGCGATCGCCAAGCCACCGCCCAGTCGGCGTAGCCAGGGTATCCAGCCTGAACGTGAGCACTCGACTTTAGCCCTGACAGCGGTTAGTCTAGGATTAACCTCAAGGTCGCGTGTGGCGAGATGGCATGAGAATTTTGGTTACCGGCGGCGCTGGGTTTCTAGGCTCCCACCTCATCGACCGGCTGATGGAGCAAGGCCATGACGTGATTTGTTTGGACAATTTCTACACTGGCAATAAGCGTAACTTATTGCGTTGGTTGCAGAATCCGGCCTTTGAGCTGATTCGTCACGACATCACCGAGCCAATTCGCCTCGAAGTCGAGCAGATTTATCACCTGGCTTGTCCGGCATCGCCGGTTCACTATCAATACAATCCGGTCAAAACGGTCAAAACCAACGTCCTGGGGACGTTGAATATGCTAGGTCTCGCGAAGCGCGTCAAGGCGCGTTTTTTTCTGGCCTCGACGTCTGAGGTCTACGGCGATCCAACCGTACACCCGCAGCCAGAAACCTATCGCGGCAATGTCAGTTGTACCGGCATTCGCGCCTGCTACGACGAAGGCAAGCGCGTCGCGGAGACCTTGACTTATGACTACCACCGGCAAAACGGCGTTGACGTGCGCGTCGTGCGGATTTTCAATACCTATGGTCCTCGGATGCTACCCAATGATGGGCGGGTCGTGAGCAACTTCATCGTCCAGGCCTTGCAGGGGAAGGCGCTGACCGTCTACGGTGACGGCTCCCAGACGCGCAGCTTCTGCTATGTCTCTGATCTCGTGGATGGCTTCATGCGCTTGATGAATAGTGAGCAGACTGAACCGGTCAACATCGGCAATCCGGGCGAGTATACGATTCTCGAGCTGGCGCAGACGATTCAAGACATGGTAAACCCAGATGCAGAACTCATTTTCAAACCCCTGCCCCAGGACGATCCCAAACAACGTCAACCGGACATCACCCGGGCACGCAACTGGCTTGGCTGGGAGCCAACCGTGCCGCTGAAGGAGGGGCTAAAATTAACCATCGACTATTTCCGCGATCGCCTACAAGGTGAGTGAACAGGGAGCGGCGGCGGGCCCGCCAATAGCCCCATCTGCTAGCACAACCAACGTTAACTGCGACAAGGACTAAAAAGTTATGCGCGTTTGTGTCATCGGTACTGGATATGTCGGCTTAGTCACGGGCGTCTGCCTCGCCAAGATCGGCCACAAAGTCATTTGCGTCGATAACAATGAACAGAAAGTCAAGCTCATGCAGTCGGGCCAGACGCCCATTTACGAACCGGGCTTATCGGAGCTGATGCAAGAGTGCATGGCGGCTGAAACGCTCGAATTCACCACCGACCTCGGCTATGGCGTTGACAATGGCGACATCCTCTTCATCGCTGTCGGGACGCCCGCCCTGCCCACGGGCGAGAGCGACACCCGCTATGTCGAAGCGGTGGCACGGGGCATCGGCACCCATCTCAAGGACGGCTACAAAGTCATCGTCAACAAGTCCACCGTCCCCATCGGTTCGGGTGACTGGGTGCGAATGATCGTACTTGATGGTGTCGCTGAGCGTCAGAAGGCAGTGGTCAATGCTGGCGGCGGCGATGAAACGATGGAGATCACGGCTCAGTTCGATGTCGTCAGCAACCCGGAATTCTTGCGCGAAGGCTCGGCCGTGTACGACACTTTCAATCCTGACCGCATCGTCCTGGGCAGCAACAGCGAAAAAGCCTTGGCCCAAATGCAAAAACTTTACACCCCCTTGGTCGAGCGCACCTTTGCCGACGATAAGGAATTGCCGCCGGTGCCGATCGTGCTGACCGATCTCAGCTCGGCGGAAATGATCAAGTACGCCGCCAACTCCTTCCTAGCAACGAAGATTAGCTTTATCAATGAAGTCGCCAATATTTGCGATCGCGTCGGTGCTGATGTAGTGCAGGTCGCCAAAGGCATCGGCCTCGACACCCGTATTGGCACCAAATTTCTACAAGCTGGTCTGGGATGGGGTGGCTCCTGCTTCCCGAAGGATGTCTCGGCACTGATCCACACCTCGGACGACTACGGCTACGACGCCGAACTGCTCAAAGCAGCGGTCATGGTCAACAAGCGTCAGCGACTGATCGTCCTGGAGAAGTTGCAGCAGGAACTCAAAATCCTCAAGGGCAAAGTGATCGGTCTACTGGGTCTGACCTTCAAGCCCGACACCGATGATATGCGCGACGCGCCCGCCCTGGACTTGATCGAACAACTCAACCGTCTCGGTGCCAAGGTCAAAGCCTACGACCCGATCGTCTCCCAGTCCGGCTTGAGCCACGGGATGTCCGGTGTGATTGTCGAGACGGATCCGGAGCGGCTGGCGGATAGCTGCGATGCCCTAGTGCTCGTCACCGATTGGCAGCAGTTCCTCACCCTCGACTACGAAAAGCTCGCGGGTCTGGTGAACAATCCAGTCATTATCGACGGCCGCAACTTCCTAGATCGGGCTGCCGCTGAGCAAGCCGGCTTCCGTTACGTCGGGATCGGACATTAAGAAAAGCCTAAGAGCGTGTTGCGAGTCAAAGCACACCAGCCGAGTTGTCGCGCGGCTGGTGTAGCGCTTGAGCCTTGCCAGCGTAGGCGGATTGTGCCGCGATGGCTGTGGGGTTCCAGACACCGGAGTCGAGAGGGTAGCTTGCCAACACGGTGGCTGTTTTTACAGAAGCTGCCGATGCCCCCAGGGGGGATGTTAAGCTAAGAGGGTAAACGGTAGATGCCTCAGCCTGTTATTTGGGTCTGAAGCGGATCGCTGACCGCGATCGCCCGTTGACATCGCATTAATGAGGAATTTTTGCCCTGTGGTTGCTACCCCCGAACGAGTCCAATCCCCCCCAACTGAAGCCTCTGGCACCGACCGCGTGGCTGTGCTCCTAATGGGTTACGGCGAGGTGGAGAGCTACGAAGACTTCGCCAACTACAACGAGCAAGCCCTCAACCTGCTGACGGCCAAGTTCGCCCCCGTTCCCACCTGGCTCTACCCGCCGCTCGCTAAGCTCTTGGCCGTCTTTGACCTTCACGAGTGGAGCCACCAGCACGGTAACTTCATCTCTCCCCACAATGCCATCTTCGAGCGGCAGCGGGCGGGGATTGAGACCGCGCTACAGGCAGCTTGGGGCGATCGCGTCAAGGTGTTCAAAGCCTTCAACTTCTGTGCGCCGCATCTGCCGGAACAAGTGCTCGCCCAGATCGAAGCCGAGGGATTTGACAAGTTGTTGATCTACCCGCTGCTGGTCGTGGATTCGATCTTCACCAGTGGCATCGCCGTTGAGCAAGTCAACGCCGCGCTGAGCCAAACGAGCGGCCGCCGCGAACATTGGCTGCACGGCACGCGCTATATTCCCTCCTTCTACAACGAACCCGCCTACATCGACCTGCTAGCGCAAATGGTGGAGGAAAAAATCCAGCACGACCTCGCTGTCGCCCACCTGCCTTCACAAACTGGCATTGTCCTGATGAATCACGGCTGCCCCCACAAGGCGAAGGGATTCACCTCCGGCATCGTCGAGAGCGAAGCCCTCTACGAAGCCGTGCGTCTGAAGTTGATCCACAAGTATCCGCTGGTTTCCGTCGGCTGGTTGAACCACGATACGCCGTTGATCGAGTGGACACAGCCGAACACCAAGCTGGCGGCGCAGAATCTGATCGATCTCGGTGCCACAGCCATCGTGATGATGCCGATCGGCTTTGCGACCGAGAATCATGAGACGATCCTGGATGTCGATCACATCATCGGCGACCTCAAGCGTCGCCATCCGGAAGTGACCTACGTGCGGATGCCCTGCGTCAACGACCGCCCCGACTTCTTGCAGATGGCAGCGGGCTGGGCGACGCCACAGATTGAGGCGTTGCTGAATGAGACTGCTCTGGTAGTCAATCCGCAGTTGGCGGCTGCACAAGCCCAACCCGCCCACGACCACGACCACCACCATCACGGTGAGGGCCACCACCACCATCATTAGGGGACTCGGGTGATCGCCCTGCTTCTCCCCTATCGCCACCAATGCCATGCCTACGATCAGTACCGAGGATGTCCACGGACTGGTCGCAGGCATCCGTTGGTGTACCATCGTCGCCTCGTTGAGCAATGGTGTTGCCAATTTGTCGGCCTCATTAGCACCCTGTGCTGCTGTGTCCTAGCGATCAGTCTTGCCAAGAGTCTGCTGCTAATCTCAGGGTCTGAAACTTGAACAGACTTGATTGCGAGACAATTGCAGCACTAACCGCTTATGGATACAACAAGCTATCACTCTGGATTGACTGTATTAGGGCTACCCGCCGAGCGAGGTCGGTGGCTCCTCATTCCTTTGGGCACGAGTGTTTTACTTTGCCTCGGCAGTGTCTATGCCTGGAGCGTTTTTAGAACGCCGCTAGAAGCCGAGCTAAACATTGGAGCGACGGCAAGCCTACTGCCCTACACTATCGCCCTCGTGTGCTACGCCGCCTCTATGCCGATTGCAGGCTTCTGCATTCCACGCGTCGGCACGCGTACGATGACCGCCATTGGTGGCGTAGTGGTGGGGTTAGGTTACATCCTGGCGAGCTTTGCCACCAATATCTGGCTGATTACATGCGCCTACGGAGTGATCGCCGGTACTGGAGTGGGCATCGCTTACGGGGTTCCCGTCGTCGTCGCGGCTCGTTGGTTTCCCGATAAAAAAGGCTTGGCAGTTGGGCTGACGATCATTGGCTTTGGTCTGTCACCGCTGATCACCGCCCCCTTAGAGAATTATTTAGTCGAAACCTACACGGTGCGGCCGACACTGCGAATCATGGGTTTCGCCTTCATGCTGATCGTGCTGGCGATCGCGATCACTCTGAAGCTCCCCCCAAGGATTGGCAACCCCGCCAGTATCTGGCAGCTCCAACGGCTGCTGTCGCCCAAACTATCCCCAAAATTTGCTCAGAAGCCAATCATTTTACGGACTGTGGTTCTGCTATGCAATTGGCACGCTGATCGGCTTGAGCGCGATTGGGATTTCCAGCCCCGTTGGTGAAGAAATCATTCAGATCGATTCCCGGGTCGCTGCCAGTAGTGTTTCGCTGTTTGCGCTCTTCAATGGCGCGAGTCGGCCGTTATTCGGCTGGTTGAGTGATCGCTTCAAACCCCATTACATTGCCATCCTCTCCTACAGTTTGTTTCTCCTCGCTTGTCTGCTCATGACCAGTGCCCAAGACGGACAGGTAGCGAAGTATTTGGTTGCCTTTTGCCTCTTTTGGTTTTGCTTAGGCGGTTGGCTGGCGATCGCGCCCACGACCACCCTACGCTTTTTCGATCCCGACCATTACGCCCAAAACTATGGGATTGTGTTTACGGCTTATGGGGTCGGCGCTCTGACTGGAACCTTAGTCACTGGGCGCATTCGTGATTGGTTTGGAACCTATACCTATGCGTTTTATCCCATGGCACTTCTGGCAATCATTGGCATCGTCGTCGCGAGTCTGATGCTCAAGCGCGAGCGATCGCCGCAAGCCTCCTCTCAAGTCGGCATTGCTGATTGATGGGTTGCATGTGACTTGATGAGCATAATCCTCAGACTGAATCGTAGAGACACAAGCGATCGCGTCTCGACGATCCTGAAGCGAAGATGCTTGCCCCAATGCCGATCAAAGTTGGGAGCATCTCTGTTCCGTAGCTCTACGTTCCTACGGAACAGGCTCCACCAACACCCTAAATCCCGCTCCCAGCCTGGACTATACATTACCCAGAAATCGCTGAAACCCTCGCTGAGCCTGGGATTCAAATCCCAGGCTCAGAGCGAAAACCCGTTGAAACAGGTTCAGCGGCGGGTCTAGATTGTTGGGAATCGGGAGTCTTGGGGTCAGATCCGAGCCGGCTTGAGCCGACTTCAGCTTTGAGCCAAGCATTTGTTCGCGTAGCGTCAGCACTGAAGCAGCCTCTGATTCTGAGCGCTTTGACTGAGCCGTGGGCGGAAAAAATCATCAACGCCCGAACCTGATTAGCGAGCAGCAATATTCAATCTTTGAATGCCAGGACGCAGATTTGAACTGCGGACACGAGGATTTTCAGTCCTCTGCTCTACCAACTGAGCTATCCCGGCGTTTTCGGTCAACGGTCTACTATCCTAGCGAATGAGGGGTGGTTTTGGCAAGGTTTGGGCGGGCGGAATTGTAATCTATTCTGGTGATGCCTGGCTCCAGTTCAGATTTAGGATACTGGCAGCCTGACTGGAATTAGTTTCCCATCTTTATCGACTGGTAAGCACTGGGCTAACCGGTGGCGATCGCCTGCTGGATGCGGTCGAGAATCTGTGTGCAGTTCAGGGATAACGGCAACTGGATCGCGTGCGCGAGCGCAGGGGGCAGGTCAGGTGTCAGTTCATTGGCCAAGAGAAAGGTCGGGCGGGGCTGGCAGCTGCAAGCAAGCTGGAAGAACCACTGCCACTGTTGCGAGGAGTTGCCCTTGAGTAGCACGGTTTGCGGTTGCAGGGTGGTCAACTGCGTTGGGAGCGCACTCTCACCCTCGCTGGCAAACCGGAGGGTCAACTGTCGCTGTGAGGCGGCTTGGCGCAGATCGATATTGAAAAAGTGATCATCACTAACTACCAGAAGATCAGGACGGACGGCGATCGCCTCGCGGAGTTGCGTCACCTGGGCGTCGAGTTCATCGAGTTGCGAAAGCAGGTCGGCTTTGTTCAAGGCACGTCCAATGTCAGCCGCTAGCGCCGCAGCGGGTTGGTGCGCCAGCGTTCCCAGCAACCCGTGCAAGTTATGGGCGCGTTGTTGCATGGCTGGCAACTGGGTGCGGCACCTCAGCAATTGCTGATTGAACGAGGCCAAGGCGGCAATATCGTCGCAAATGCTGGCATGGTATTGCTCCCAGGAGCGGTCGAGCATCGCGCGCAACTTTTCATTTCGCCCGTCCGGTGAAGGAGTCGGCGATGCTGACGCGGCGACGCTGGCTTGCAACTGGTAGCCTAAGCCATAGATAGTGGCAATTAAATCTTCTAGACCAACGGTGGCGAGCTTACGACGCAGGCCGCGGAGGTGCGATCGCACGGTATCGCGTGTTTTCAGTTCACTGCTGAGGTCGTAGACATAATCGGCGATCGCCTGCCAGTCTAAAACTTTGCGGGGTTGACGCAGAAAGCACTCCAGCAGCCGGGTTTGGGTCGGCGAGAGCTTGAGGGGGCGATCGCCGTAGTACGTTTCGCGTGATTGCAGATCGAGCCGGAGGTCACCGCAGCACAACTCGGGTAAAAATACGATTAAATCGTGCTCAACCCGCCGCAACATCGCACGAATATCGGCAAATAACTGGCGCAAATCCACGGACTTCGCTAAATATTTGTCCCCGCCAGCGTCCAGTCCGCGCACTCGATCATCACTGCTATCCCAAGCACTGAGAAACAAAATCGGTGTCTCTGTCCCCTGCTGCCGTAATTGATGGCAAAGCTCTGTCCCGTTGATGTCAGGTAGGTTAACGTCCAAGATCAGCAAATCGTAGTCTTGGTAGGCGAGGAGTTGGCGAGCGGCTTGTCCGTCGGCCGCCCACTCGACGACATAATTGCGCTCCTGCAACATTTCAACGAGCATATTGGCGAAACGCTTGTCATCTTCTACAACTAAAATTCGCATGGGTCTGCGGGTGCTCGGCGTATAGCGGTGAAACTCATTGGGTTCTGGAAGGTAGGATGCAGCCGTCAGTAACTTCTCAGTCACTTCCGATTCCTCGCCAAGATTGCGACTGTTTAGAAGCGTGGTTGCGATCGCCAGGCCATCTGTGCGATCAAATCGGTCACGGCTTCGACCTCGATCTGGCAATCACAGGTCGCCGCCACCACCAAGAAATCATTGGGTCGCTCAGGACGAGCAAAAACGAAGGCAACATGATAACCAATATCTGACTGGACGAGATAGCCCGAGAACCACTCTGAGGTGTAAGGTTCAACAGTGCTGCCCGCGCCACCGAGATCTAGCGCCGACTGATACAAGCTGCGCTGGCGATCGCGCGCCACTTCACGAATACTTTCGGCATAGTAGCCGCGTCCGCCCAGTCCCCCCGCGGCAACACAGCGCACAAAATCGTAGGTTTGAGGATGCAGGATTTCTACCGTCCCGTCTTGCCGCTGCCAGGTGCGGTAGTTGCTGGGGATCTGGATAGTCAGCCCAAACTGAGGCAAATCAACTGTGCGTTGGGTCGTCGCCGCTGGTTCGTAAGCCTCGCCGGTATCGCACAGCGGCTGAGCAGAACTGGGCTGAACCATGCTCAGGCTAATCAGGCTGGCGATCGCGACTCCCGCAAGCCGGACAAGGGGTTGGTGAGGCTGCCGATGTAAGAGCATGATCACGACTGCTAAAAAAACCATGCGGCTCGCTGCCACAGACGCGGGCAAGCGCCACGACTGACAAAAGCGGTCAACTACGGGCAGTTCTCGACGGGGGTAAACACTTTCTCGCTGACCGAATACTGCCAAGCAATTCCCTCCGGATCGCGGCTCTGCGTCCATTGCGGAAAATCCGGATCGCTCTTGCGCTTGGTGAGGGTGCCAGAATGTACGGCGAGCCGCTTAGACAATTCAGCCTGGATCAGGGCGCGCGGTTGCTTGACCGAGACCGGCTGAGTTGGCGCTTGCTCTGAGGCCGTTGGTGTCACGGGTGGGGCGATCGCCACCGTCATGGGAATAGGGGCAGCCGACTCGTCAGCTGCTTCGGGCGGCGGCGGCGCGGGCGGGGCCGCAGCGGGAGCCGGGATCAGCTCGGCAACTTCTTCGACGCTCAGGGCTTCGTGATCGCGATCGCCCACCGGCTCGCTCTCCTGAAACATGCTACCGAGCGCGCTGGCAGTCAGGAAATAGTAGACACGACCGCCTTCCTTGTAGTCCTTGCACTGCGCGCCATAATCAGCAGCCTTGCGGTCGAGGAAGCGCTGCGCCGCCGCTGCCGTCAAGTTAGCCTTCATCGCCAAGTCGAAGGGCGTCAGGCAACCCTGATTATCGGAAATCAATTGGTTGAAGTAAGGAGTGACTTGTTGGCTCCACTGTTGCCAGCGGTACTTCTGCCAGACATTAAGACCAATCCCAGCAGCAACGATCAGCAGCAACAGCGGCCAAACTGAGTATAAAAGCACCAACACAAAAGCGAGCGGAATCAGCAGCACCAAAATGCTCGCGGCGCTTCTTTCCAGCACTTGTCCAGTCATAACGCAAAAAGAAGTGGCAAACTCAGGCAACACTTAGGCAAGCCGTTGCCCTTACTTCAAAGTTTAAGCGTTTCCCGGCAAACTGGCTAAGTTTAGTCGTTGCAACATCGCTTTCCGTGCTTGCTGAGCCAGAGAATCATCAAGTTTTGTCAAGGTGATGGGCTGCTGATATTTGCGCTGCAAGGCGGTTTGAATCAGCCAGTCGGCAATGAAAGGATTCTTCGGCAACAACGGGCCGTGGGCATAGGTAGCGATCGCATTGCTGTAAAACGCGCCTTCCCAGCCATCCTCACCATTGTTGCCATAACCGGCCAAGACCTTGCCCAGCGGCGCAACTTTACCCAGATAGGTTCGTCCACCGTGATTCTCAAACCCGATCGCAATTGGCGGCTCATTCCAAAGTTGCCGTAACTCCGTCGCCAGCGGCTCGGCAACGATCTCAAAAGCAACATTGCCGATGCAGCGTGGCGCGGCGATCCCGGGATGTCGTGTCGTCAGGTCAAGCAGGCCGAGACCATCAATGCGTTGGCCCAAGGCTGGCTCGTAGTAGTGCCCCAGCAGTTGCGGTGAGCCACAGGTAAACGCGCCTGGTGTGCCGCCGGCCAATTGTTCACGCATCGCAGCCGCCTTCGCCCCCTGCAAATCCCGCATAACAATCTCTTGTTGCCGGTCTTGCGCGCCGCCACCGACGATCACATCAACCGTCGCAACTTGGCTGACGTCAGCCTCCCGATCCAAGGGCACAATTTCAACACCAATGCCTCGCCACTGACAGCGCCGTTGCAGACAGATGACATTGCCGCGATCGCCATAGGTGCTCATCAGGGTCGGATAGAGCCAGCCAATTTTAAGATCCATTGCGTTGAGTTCCCTCTGAGGAAAATTCGGGCAGAATCGCCAAGAATGTGTAGGCGTCAAGACAGGCGTGCAATGCGTTCAATCCAGTCAAAGAATCTTCCGGCCAGTGAGCAAGTGGCGGAGGTCGAGCATCGCCGAGTAGGTGGGCAGAATGTGGAGGGTTTCATCGACGGGCGTTTTATTCAGCGCGATTTGTAACGCCTCGGTTAGGTCAGGTTCGACGATCAGGGTTGGTGGGTTGGGCAAGTTCGCCCCGGCAAACTGCTCCAGGCTGTAGTTGAGGCGGAGAGCGAGGTCATAGGTGCGATCGCCCGTCACCACAAAGGTTCCGCCCAGCGCCACCAACGGTTCCGTATCGACATCCCAGATCCAGGACACATCCGTGCCGTCAGGAATGCGATCATTCAGCGCCATCAGAACCACCGAGGTTTTGCCCTGTTGTTTCAGTTCCTGAACGGCGCGGATAGTTTCATTCATGCCGACAGGATTTTTAGACAGTAGGATGCGGATTTTTTTACCCTGAACGGTCAATTCTTCGGCGCGACCAAAAGCGGCGCGAAAGTTAGCAACAACCGTATCGATGCGAGAGCGCTCAATGCCCAGATCGTGGGCGATGAGACCGGCAGCAAGGGTGTTGTATTTGTTGTAAACGCCGATGAGAATTTGCCCCCATTCGGCACTATTGAGCGAGAGGGGACTTTTTTGAAAATCGCACTGAGGACAGGAGTAATCGCCTAAATGCGAGAGATAGACGCCCTGGTAATTCAACCGTTGACCGCAACTCGGACAGTAGATGGAATCGACCGCATGGGGGATCGCCTCGAGATACAAATCAGGTTCATTGAGTCCAAAATAGAGCACCCGTTGGCGAAGATTTTGCCCCAAAAACGAGAGCGTCGGATCGTCAGCATTCAAGACAACAGTAGTGGCATCGGGGAGGCGAGCGATCGCCTCGCGCCAGCGATAGCCAATCGTATCCACTTCGCCGTAGCGGTCAAGCTGGTCACGAAAGAGGTTGAGCGCCAGGATGTAGCGCGGCTGGCAGTCACGCAATACCAGCGGCAAGACATTTTCATCCACTTCTAGGATGGCGTAGTCCGTCCGCAGATTTCCCAGCCCGTTGGCATCCGCCAGCAGCGCGGTGATCAAGCCATTGATCAGATTCGCGCCCGTGGCATTGTGGGTGACCCGCCAGCCCTGTTCCGCCAGGATCGTTCGCAGCAGTAGCGCGGTTGTCGTCTTACCATTCGTGCCCGCGACCAGGATTGCGCCTTGCCGGACTTGGGCAAATAGCAACGGCAAGATGCGGGGCTGCAAACGACGGGCGATCGCCCAGGCAACACACTCCCCGCCCCCCGTTTCAGTCGCCTGACTACCGCCGTCGCTACCTTGGCAACGCTGACCGCCAAGCCGAGGCGGACGCGATCAAAAAGTTGCATAGCCTCGCCCTCGCATCTAAGTTGAGCATCATAGCCGATTCCGGGATGGGCGGATGATTCCCGCTGGCTCACTGTGATTCAGAAGGGTTGCGACCACGCTGGCTCATCCGTTTTCATCGCCGCCAATCCCAGCCAATTCCCGCTGTAATGCAACCAAAACTTGTGCCAGATTGCCTGCGAGTCGGGCAGCTTTATCCAACCGCAGTCTCGGAAACCGGACTGCCCGACACAGCTTGAACCGCCCTCAAAACGCAGGCCCACAGCCAACCCAGTCAACCCGAAAACTGGAAGCTTGCCAAGAACTGCTTGCCGCCATACTTTTGCTGAGCCTCACCAATAGCGGCCGGAGTCGCTACTGACAGACACTCTGCTAATGGAAGCACAACCGGCTCTATCAGTTTAATTCGGCGAGATCCCCCTTTTATGTCAGATTTGGGGTGAAACGTTGATTTTTCGTTGACTGTGATGGGGGGAATTTGTGGAAAGTTCCCGAAGTAACCGACGGAGGAGAGTTCTCAAGCTACACAGCAGTCGCAACAACATCAATCACATTGCCGAAACCCAGCCAACTTTCAATTTTGGCAACCCAGGCCGAGAAGGCCATAGCACTACTGATAGCCAGTTCTCGCATTGGCTGGGTACGCTCCTGAATGGCAGCGGCCGAACCATGGTCAAAAGCAGAGTTGGGAGCGCAACAAATCTTGCTCTCTAGGCTGAAATGTGATTTCCGCTTCAGGGCTGACTTGAGTAAATTGAGATAACTGATGAAGGTAAAGGTTGGGCTGTGCCAAGGATCGTAAGTAACCGTGCTGAGAGGTTTAAATCCCTCGCGTATCAGCAGCTTTTCCAGAGTTTTTGGGCTGTAGAAATAGACATGCTGTGGGAAGACCAGCCCTTCCCAAACACTTTGTGTGAGACGGGCATCAATACCGCCAAAGTTGGGTAGTTGCAAATGTAGAATCCCGCCTGGCGGCAGCAACAATCTAACTTTCTGTAGCCACTGGGTTGGATGATAAAGATGCTCAAACACGTGATAAGAGCCAACAACCTGGAGTGAAGCAGGTGCCAGCGGAATTTGAAGTAAGTCGCCAGCTAAAACGGTGATATTGTGTCTTGCTTTGACAAAATCAACCGTGTTGGCGTGATATTCTAGACCATCGACCTGCCAACCGCGTGCCTTTAGTGTCGCCAAAAAGTTGCCATCACCACAGCCAATTTCAAAAATACTGCGGTCGGCAATGGGAACAAATCTCTCCAGTCGTTGCTGCCGAAAGGCGAAGGTCGGATTTGCCAACTGTTTGTTTAATTCTGGCTCTGGCAGATTGCCATCAGAATAGTAATCATTGTAGAGATGACCTAATTGATTTTCCTGGAGCCGATCGTACAGCCGAACAACTTGGCATTTTTTACATCGAACGTAGCGCTTTTGGCTGACGGAGAATAGTTTGGTATAGGTCGTCGCACTACAGACATTACATACCTCAGCAACTTCCCAAATATCAAGCTTCAAAAGATCCACGGTGCGTTACTCCTCAGTTCAGTCATTTCGCTTGCATCGTACATTTGCTGGCGATCGCCCCGGGCAACACACTCCCCGCCCCCCGTTTCAGTCGCCTGACTACCGCCGTCGCTACCTTGGCAACGCTGACCGCCAAGCCGAGGCGGACGCGATCAAAAAGTTGCATAGCCTCGCCCTCGCATCTAAAGTGTTACTGGCTTGTAATGACCTTCACGCTGGTAAAATCAGTCCAATTCTTGGTCATAGACCCCCGTCAATCCAGATATTTCTGCATCGGCATCGAGACAAACCGTAGTATTGCCCAAGGCTTCAATACTAGAGATCACAACTTCATCGGCAATTAACCATTCCATGATTACGCGCATGGGGCTTAGCGTGGGCGCGAGCGTGTAGGGGAGAAGCCCTGTGGACACGACCGGCAATCAGTTCTGCCTTGTAAATTTTTGGCTGCGTCATATAGCGGCGCTCGAATTCATCATGGGTGAGGCGATCGCCATTGTCTAGTGGCAGCAGGGCAAGCGGCGGGCTGGTGGGGATTATAGTTATGCTAAGTTCTACTCAGGCTAATGGTTGAGATGAGCAGACGCAAACCACGGCTGGCACCCACAGGTAACAGCTCGGCGGTCAGCTCCATCGATTTGTTTTGTTATGCCGCCGCGTTCGGCTTTACTATCTCACAGAAAATCGCCCTCACTACTTTTAAGCATCAATCTCAATACTGCCGCGCCAAGAACGCAAAAGCAAAGCGGGCCGCCAAGCCATCGACGTGATGCTCCTGTTCAAACTGTTGATTTTGAAGCATCTCCACAACCTGAGCAACGAGGAAGTCGAGTACCAAGCGCACGACCGAGCCTCCTGCCGCCGATTCCTGGGGTTGTCTGGAGAAGCAGAGATTCCGGATGCGACGACCCTAGACGGGTTGGAGCAACGGCTGAGACAAGCCAACCGCATCGACGAACTCATTGAGCAGTTTGCCACCTTCCTGAAGGTAGTACGCAAGCCTTGCGCCGTAAGCTTTTCAGCCGCCACCATTTTCTTATGAGCCAGATATGGCCCCTATCGCGCTTTTTTTCGTGACCAACGAGAGCTAAGTGTGGCGATCGCCCGACCAAGGGACAGGCGCGTCTCTGCCGTCTCTGTCATATAATTCCCCGATTGACCTGGTGATGTCTGCTCGCTGAAAACAGACAAAAGCCATGGGCAAAATCCGACTTTGCTGTTGTTATTCAGCCTCTGGCATGATGGCTGAACCCAATGCCGAAGCGCAAAAAATATATTGCTTTCTATCAAAAAGGTGTAGACAGGTGTAGACAGGACGCTGAATTGCGCTCCTTGCCTGGGCTTGAGGGTGTCTACACCTCTGATGAGGAAGTGTAGACAGGTGTAGACAGCCCCGCCGATCCATTCCTGTCCACCAAGCCCGCCAACCAGATTGAGGGTCAGATTTGATGTCGCTGATGTCACTGATGTCACTCGCGGGCTGAAAGGCTTGCACTGCCTGGGGTTCAGGCAGTGACGTTAAGGGTGACGTTTGCGATTTAACGTCACCCTTAACGTCACCGCGAAGCTTGGTATCAAAAGCCTTACCGCAATCAGATCACGCTGCACAGCAAAAATGCACAGCACCAAATCCATACACAGTGCGGCTTTCAAGCCTTACACAGCAAAACACTCAAAATCTTTTCCGTGAGATTTTGGGTGTTTTTTTTTGCGCGTTATGACTTGGGGTTGAACTGCGACAGCGATCGCGGGCTGCTACAACCCCAGGTCGCGGCGGACATTTTTAATCAACTGAACCGCCGCGTCATAGGCGCGCGTCCCCTTGGCGACCCGGAAAAATTCCGAGACGATTTTATTCTTGCTGGCCCCGTCGCGCAGCAAAACAACCAGTCGCCCGCGCGCCTCAGTCGTGAGCGGCTGGGTCGGGTCAACCGGCTCAACTGGTTGGCAACCGCCCGCGATCGCATTAGCCTCTATCTGGACAAAGAGATTCGCGAAAAACTTGAAGAAGTTGCCCAGTACGAAGGATTTCGCAGCGCGGCGGCGCTCTGCGAGCACTGGGTCGTGAAGACCTTGCGCGAGCGGGAGCAGGGTCAATCGGCTCGCTAGCCGCCCAAAAGCGACAATGCCCCCGGTCTCTGCGACTGGGGGCATTTTGTGGGTTGGACTGGTTTTGGACTGGCTTAGCCGCCAAACCGCTGGCGCAAATCGGCGGCGTCGAGATTGGCGATCGCCGCGACCTGCTCAACTGACATCCCCGTTCTTAGTAGCTGTTCAGCCAGGCTGTACACGCCAGCCTCAGCACGCTCTCGTCTAGCTTCAGCCTCAGCAAGACTCTTGACTGCCTGCAAGCGCTCGACTTCTGACTCGCTGTAACTGAGAAGCTTCTGCCCTGTCTCTGGCACATAGAAGCGCAATTGTCCGTTGTCAAGCCTCAGCTCGAGACCGAGCACGTCCGAGCCAATCGTGAGCATCCCGTCACCCTTTCTGTCGGCGGTCATCGGCTCATATGTGCCATCAACCAGGCGGAAGCCGATCAGTGACGGGTCAAGGTAGTCGCCGCTGGGGTCGTACTGAAAGTATTCCGTCACCCCCAGGTCAGCATAGAGGCGGCGCTTTTCAACGCTGTCGGTTTGGCGCGTTGATTCCGAAGTGATTTCAATAACACAGTCGGGGGTCACGCCGCCCTCCTGCCAAACTAGAAAGC
>JAAUTY010000021.1 GCA_012031265.1 Spirulinaceae cyanobacterium SM2_1_0
AGCTCGCTTTCAATGCTCATCTCTGGCAATTGGATTTACCAGATTGTCGGGCTTTGAATGCCCAACTGCGTGCTCTTAATCCTCATAAGCGTCACTTTTATGAGCGCGGTCTTCGTGCTCAATCCCTTCTACAGTCTCGCTTTCAGCCTCTTGTCACCCTTTGAAGGGTCTCCCAATCCTCAACCTGTTATCGGGAGAGCGATTGACTGGGTTGAGGGCGCGGCAACCGCGCCCCTACCGAATTGGGTCATTATTTCGTGAAAATTCATCAGCCAGGCGACGCGCTCAACCGATACTGGGTTTGCACACCCAAAGCCATCACCGCCCGCCTCATCGCAGAGTCATGACACGAAAAGGTGAGAGAAGGTTATTCTCCAACCAGCCGCAACGCCTCCGCCTTGAGAGCATCGCTCAGATAAAAGCTTGCCCCCTCCAAAGCCTCAATGACCGGTCGCAACTCTGGGATAATCCCCCGCTGCTTCGCCACGACCAATACACCCAACGTTCCCGTCAGCGCCAACCCCAAATTGCGGGCGACCTTCCGAGCGCGCCGATCGTCAATGATCAAACGGTGTTGCCGTTCGTAAGCTAGGGCGATCGCCTCCGCCTCGCCGTCATCAACCAACAACTTGAGAGCTGCCACCATCCCGCGATCGGTCGGTACGACAACCTCCAGCCAGGACAACGCAACACCAAACTCCGCCTGCACCGCCGGAGGCAACAAAACCTGCGAAAACACAGCGGGTAGGATCTCCAGGCGTTCGATCCGCTCCAGGCTAATCAAGCAACCGCTATCCGTCACGACAACGTCCGGACTCACAGCCCCAGATCAGCCCTCAACTCAGCCGGTGAATAGGCAAAAACCGGCACCCCCTCCCGGCCGAGAATTTCCATAAACGCCCGCTTCGAGTAGCCCGCGATCTGAGCCGCTTGTCCGAGCGAGACCTTCCCCACCTCATAGAGCTTGACCGCCAGCAGCACCTTCACCTCAGCCGCCGACAGATCAAGCGGTATCTCAACCCTAAACTCAGTCACGGGCATACTCTCGCTCCAGCCTCAATCATGATCGCCCCAGCGCCGCCTCGCCAGCGCTATTCAGGACTCTGAACTCTACTCTATCTTTGCTGCCGCCGCTTGCACCATCGCTTCCAGCCCGTTGAGAAAAACCAGTCGCTACTCGCCGGGTTTGCGGGCAGTAAGTAGGCCGAAACGCACCAGACCGCTGGCATAGCCTTGCCGCATCAACCACAGGGCGATCGCGCCCCGCAGTGTGTCCGGGCCGGCTTGCAAGATGCCAGGCCAAGTGCGGGGGTCAAGGGCGCTGCGGATCACCTCATCCCAGAAGGGGGCGACCGCCGTTGACCAGTCGTCAGCCCGGAGTTGCACGAAGCCGCTGTCACTGGCGATCGCCTCATACTCGGGCAGCGAGATGACGTAGGGCAGATAATAGACCTCGTAGATCGCTTGCAGATGGCGCTGCTCAGCCGCCGTCAGCGGGCCAGCCAGCGAAGCGGTGGGTCGGTGGCACCAGGTGGCTAGCAGCAGTTGCCCACCCGGCTTGAGCACCCGGTAGCACTCCTGCAAAAAGGCGGCCTTGTCCGGCATATGCTCGCCGCTCTCCAGCGACCAGACCAGATCGAAGTTGGCCGTTGGAAACGGTGTCGCTAGGGCATCAGCGACCTGGAAACTGACGCGATCGCCCAACCCAGTCGTCATCGCTCGTTGTTGGGCACGCACCGCTTGTACAGGACTGAGGGTGATGCCCGTGACCGACGCGCTGTATTTCTCCGCCAGGTAGAGGCTGCTGCCGCCAATGCCACAACCGGCATCGAGAATGCTGGTAGGAGCGGCGATGTCCGCCCAAGCCAGCAGCGCTTCGATCAAATCAATCTGGGCCTGACGGCGCTCAACCCGATATTGACCCGTTGGGCCGTAGTAGCCGTGGTGCATGTGCTCGCCCCAGGTTTCCTCCCAGAGCGCGCTCGAGGCGTCGTAGAATTGGCGGATTTGTTCGGCGGTCATGGGTTTTGCAGCTTAGCAGAGTAGGGATGAGGGATGGCAACAGGCTAACCGGTGGGTTTCAACTGCTTTCTTCGAGCAAAACCTGCAACGCAGCTTGCATCTCCGGGACGCTGGTGGTGGCGGTGCCAAACTGGCGCACGACGATGCTCGCGGCGAGATTACCCAGCACCGCCGCTTGCCAATAGGAGCCACCAGCGCAGAGTGCCAGGGTCAGCGCTGCCACGACGGTATCGCCAGCCCCGGTGACATCGAAGACATCGGTGCGATTGAAAGCGGGGATATGTTGTAAGTGACCCTGGCGATCGCCCAAGGTCATCCCCGCTTCGCCGCGCGTGATCAGCATCTGCTCCGCCTGGGTCAGGGCCAACAGGTCATGGCTGGCTTGCTGGACGCGCGCCGGACTGTCGATCGGGTAGCCGACAGCGAGTTCGGCTTCTGGGAGGTTGGGGGTGAAGAGGGTCGCCTGCTGATAGCGCGCCAAATCTTTCTGAGCATCGACGATGACGCGATCGCCCTTCAGGCTCGCCGCGATCACAGGCGCGGTCAGCACGCCATCGCCATAGTCCGAGCAGACGACGGCTTGGACTTGGGGGACGCGGGCGGCGATCGCTGCCGCGAGCTGCTGCTGCAATTCGGGGTCGGGCAGGCGATCCGACTTGCGATCGACCCGGACGATCTGTTGGGTCACCGACTGGCGGGCATGACCAGCGATGCGGGTTTTGGTCACGGTCGGGCGGTCGGGATCAACGAGCATCCCGGTCGTATCGATTCCCGCCGCTGCAAAAATGCTGCGCAGCGCCTCGCCCTGGCTGTCTTGACCAATCAGACCCACAACTCTAACGCGAGCACCGAGCTTGGCGAGATTGTAAACGGCATTGGCACCCCCGCCAGGGATCTGGCGGGTAGACTCGTGGCGCAGGATCAGCACGGGCGCTTCGCGCGAGAGCCGCTCGACCTGACCGGTGAGAAACTCATCCAGGGTTAAATCACCGATGACGAGCACCTCGGTGTCGGCGAAGCGGTCGAGGAGGGCGCGGAGTTCGTCATAAGCTTCCGCCAATTGGGGGCGAAAGGCGGCAAATTCGGTCATCGTCAGCCAGTGGCAAGGAAAGTCATGCTGCCTTTTGAATTGTAGGGGAGGCAGGCCACGAGGCTGAAAATTTGCGGCGATCACTGCCCGGGAATATTCCCAGCTCGGGATACGATTGGGGGCAGAGTCCGCGCCCAAGTTTTATTGTTATGTCGAATACACAGACCGTTGACGAGAAGTTGTCCGATCTAGCCAAACCTGAATATTATTTCAACCGCGAATTGAGCTGGCTCGAATTCAATGATCGCGTCCTGCACGAAGGACTTGATGAGCGGACATTACTGCTCGAACGCTGCAAATTCCTAGCCATCTTCAGCTCCAACTTGGACGAATTCTTTATGGTGCGCGTCGCGGGCCTGCAAAAGCAGGTCGCTGCCGATGTCAGCAAGCTGACCCCCGACGGCAGGACTCCTGCCCAACAGTTGGCTGAAATTCGCGAGCGGTTGCTGCCGATGGTGCAGCAGCAAGCCGAATGCTTCGAGCGACAGCTCCGCCCGCAACTCGCCGCAGCGGGTGCTCACGTCACCAACTACGTCGATCTTGCGCTCGAACAGCGCAAGTATCTGCACGATTTCTACGAAGACCAAATCTTTCCTGTCCTGACGCCGCTGGCCGTCGATCCCAGCCATCCCTTTCCCTACATTTCTAACCTCAGTCTCAACCTCGCCGTCTTGGTCAAAGACTCCGAGACCGAAGAGGAATTTTTTGCCCGCATCAAAGTGCCGCGTGTGCTGCCGCGCTTCATCGAACTGCCCGAACACCTACGCCAACCGACGACCGGCGATCGCCCACCCGTCTGGATGGGGGTGCCACTGGAACAAGTGATTGCCCATAACCTCGACTCCCTCTTCCCCGGTCTCCATGTCCAGGAGTGCTATCCTTTCCGGGTGACTCGCAACGCTGACATTACTGTCGAAGAAGATGAAGCCGATGATCTGCTCCTCGCCATCGAGCAGGAACTCCGCAAGCGGCGCATCGGCGGCTCGGCAGTGCGGATGGAAATCCAGAAAACCATGCCCGACGCTGTGCGCCAGACACTCATGCGCGGCCTGAACCTCGAAGATACCGATGTTTATGCGGTTGAAGGCATCTTGGGCCTCGGCGACCTGATGAGTTTTATGAAACTGCCGTTGCCAGAGCTGAAAGAACCTAGCTACACACCGGCTGTACCGCAGCGCTTGCAGCGCTTTGTGGAAACGGAGGAAAGTTCGCGCGTTCTCGATCTGGATGAGGGCGAAGATTTTTTTGACGTGATTTCCCAGGGCGATCTCCTCGTCCACCACCCCTACCAATCCTTTTCGGCGTCCGTTCAGCAGTTCATCACCCAGGCAGCCCGCGATCCCGGTGTCTTGGCGATCAAAATGACCCTCTATCGCACCTCCGGCGACTCGCCGATCGTCAAAGCGCTGATCGCCGCCGCTGAGAATGGCAAGCAAGTTGTCGCCCTAGTGGAACTGAAGGCGCGCTTCGATGAAGAAAACAATATCCAGTGGGCGCGCACCCTGGAGCAAGCCGGTGTTCATGTCGTCTACGGCCTGGTGGGCTTGAAAACCCACACCAAGATCGTGCTTGTGGTGCGGCACGAAGCGCGCAGCATTCGCCGCTATGTCCACATCGGCACCGGCAACTACAACCCGAAGACGGCGCGCCTCTACACCGACCTTGGTCTGTTTAGCTGCCAGTCGGAGCTGGGGGCTGACCTCACTGATCTGTTCAACTACCTGACCGGCTACTCGCGACAGCGCTCTTACCGCAAGCTGCTGGTGTCGCCGGTGAATATGCGCGATCGCCTCGTCGCCTTGATCGAGCGCGAAATTGACCACTGCCGCCAGGGCCGCAGTGGCCGCATCGTCGCCAAAATGAATTCGCTGGTCGATCCCTACTTGATCGATACCCTCTACACCGCCTCACAAGTCGGCGTCAAAATTGACCTGATCGTGCGGGGCATCTGCTGTCTGCGACCCGGTATCGCTGATCTGAGTAGCAATATCCAGGTCATCAGCATCGTCGGTCAGTTGCTCGAGCACTCGCGCATCTTCTACTTCCAAAACAATGGCGAAGATGAGGTCTTCATCGGCAGTGCCGACTGGATGCCCCGCAACCTCGATCGCCGGGTCGAAGCCGTCACCCCTGTGGAAAACCCGCAGATTCGTCAGGATATCCAGGAAATCTTGGGCATTATGCTGGCTGACAATCGCCAAGCCTGGGAGCTTCAATCAGAAGGTAACTATATTCAGCGGCGACCGGCCCCGGACGAACCGGTGCGGAGCGCGCAGCAACTCCTGATGACGATGGCTCACAATACCACTCATTCCTAGCTCGGTGATGTGAATTTGGGAGCGGTCGTGTACACGTCACGCGCTGAGCAATGTAGTAGGCTGAAGGCAGGGTTTAGCGGTTCTCACCCAGGTAGCCATGCCACGCCGTCGGCTGACTCCGCGCGGCGATCGCCTGGGTCACTCGTCAATTGCGTCACCGCGAGGTGGCGACTGGAAGCGGTTGATGTTGAGAAATGGGATGGGTGGCTCGGCGATCGCCACTGGCGGGAACTCGAGCGCCAGGCTCTGCGTGCAGGATTAATGTGTAGCGCCACCGGTAGCCATTGACGAGCAATGGCGAGTCCGCAGTATGAGTGATTCTCTCGCCCCACCAATTATCGTTCCGCCTCACATCCACTACTTGGTACTGGACGCTGAGCTACGAATTCAGGGGATCTCCGCCGGGGTCGAACAGTTCGTAGAAGATCTTGAATGCCTGCAAACCGGCATCGACATTCGTGAGGGCTTCCCGGAACTCTTCGGCTGCGAGGACGTGCTGACCGAGATTCTCGCCGGCGAACCGCTGCCTTTCAATATCAAGGGCATCATCCGCACCTCGCCGCGACAGGACTTGTTCTACGTCGATCTCTACTTCCGCCAGTACTACCCGACCCCTGGCGGCGCGCCGGGGTTGCTGCTGTTCATCGAGAATGTCACCGATAAGATGACCCTCGAACAGACGCTGGTGCAGAGTACCAACGAGACCAGCCTACTGCTCAATGCCCTGACCGCGTCCAAGGACTACATCAATCGCATCGTCACCTCGATCGCCGACGCGCTGATCGTCACGACAACCTCGCAAATCATCAAGACCGTCAATCAAGCCACCGAGAAGCTATTCGGCTATAGCCGCACCGAGCTAATCGACCAGTCGCTGTCGCTGCTGATCCAAGACGCCGAACCGGTCTTTGCTGAGTTGGCGGCGATCCTCGAAGATAGTGGCAGTGGGGAAGTGGCGCGCAATCTCGAAGTGACTTGTCGCACCCAGAGCGGCTCGAAGCTGACGGTGGCCTTCTCCTGCTCGCTGATCCAGACCGAGACGGAGGATAGCGATCGCCGTCTCGCCCTCAGCCAGGACTTGGTGTACATCGGCCGCGACATCACCGAGCGCAAGCGCACCCAGCAGCGACTGGCGGTGCAATATGCGATCGCCAATATCCTCTCGGCCTCCGCCACCCTCGAAGAAGCGACGCACAATATCCTCGCCGCGATCGGCGAGCGTCTGCAATGGTACATCGGCGAACTTTGGATTCCGTCGGGGGAAGATGGCTTGCGCCTCGTCGGTGCCGATTTTGTGCCCACGAGCCGCACCTACTGGCAGGCACTCCCCTCCCGACCCGCTGCTGCCCCACAGCTCTGGCGCGTTGATCTCTGGTTTACGCCCGATGCCAAGGCCGACGAGTTTATCGATGTCAGCAACCGGGTCGTGCTGGCAACCGGTGAAGGCCTGGCAGGTCGGATTTGGCAGAGCGGCTTCCCGGACTGGATTGTCGATGTGGTGCGCGACAAGGATTTTGGCCCCGACTCCTTTGCCGCCAAAGCCGGTCTGCATTCAGCGCTCGCCTTCCCGATTCGCAGCGGTACGGAGATGTTGGGCGTGATGACCTTTTTCGGCAGTGAGCAGTTGCCGCCCGACGAAAACTTGCTGCAAATGATGGCAGCGACGGGGAACCAGCTCGGTCAATTCATCAAACGCAAACAGGCCGAGTCAGCACTCCGCGAGCAACAGCAACGGACAGAAAAACTGCTGCTCAATATCCTGCCGCAACCGATTGCCGAGCGCCTCAAGCAAGAAGTCACGACGATTGCCGACAGCTTTGATGAGGCAACGGTGTTGTTCGCCGATCTGGTGGGCTTTACGGAAATGGCGGCGCATTATCCGCCGATCGAGCTGGTTGAGAAGCTGAATCTGATCTTTTCGATCTTCGACCTCTTGACCGAGCAGTACGGGCTGGAAAAGATCAAAACCATCGGTGATGCCTACATGGTGGTGGGCGGACTGCCAAAACCGCGCCCCGATCATGCCGACGCGATCGCCAACATGGCGCTGGATATGCTGGAGGCGATCGCCCAAGTCAACCGCGAGACGCAGCAAAACTTCGTGATCCGCATCGGCATCAACACCGGCTCCGTGGTGGCAGGCGTCATCGGCACCAAAAAGTTTATCTACGACCTCTGGGGCGATACTGTCAACATCGCCAGTCGCATGGAGTCCCACGGTCTGCCCAACTCGATCCAGGTCACGGCCTCGACCTACGAGCGCCTCCAAGATCACTATCAATTTCAACCGCGCGGCCCGCTGGAGATCAAAGGCAAGGGCAAAATGATCACCTATCTGCTGCTCGGACGCGCCAACTCAGCAGCGATTCAGGGCTAATGTTCCGACGGCTTATCCGGCTAAATCTCGGCCCAGCTTGGCAACCCCAGCGCCTGCTGGAAGCGCACGGTGAGGTCGAGAATGTCGTCTCGGCAAGTTAACCTTTTGTTATCAACGACCGAGGCGCGCCAGGGTGCAGATCAGCCCGCAGCACACGAGTCGCTAGCCGGTTAAAAATGGCTGAACGAGCCGTGGCTTCCTCGCTTAGCTCCGGTTAGCCGCCCGCGCAACCTTGGACAAAATCGTAGATCTGATGGGCGATCGCCAACTTCGAGCGAGTAGCCAGTGACCGCTGGCGACCATCGGCCGCTAAAAGCACCATGCGATTGGTCTCGCTGCCAAACCCCGCGCCCGGTTGGTCGATGGGATTGGCGGCGATCGCCGTGAAGCCCTTGCGCCGCAACTTTTCCCAAGCCGGTGCGACGATCTCACCCGTCTGAGCCGCAAAACCGAGGAAAACAGCCGGTTGTCGCTGGCGTTGACCGAGTTCCGTGGCAATGTCCGGCGTTGGCTCCAAGGGCAGTGCTGCCGGTAATTCTTGCTTCGGCAGCTTGACCGCCGCCATCTGCACCGGGCGCACATCGGCGACCGCCGCCGCCAGCACCCACCAATCGGCGCGATCGCAGACATCCAACACTGCCGCCCGCATCGCGGCGGCGCTCGTCACCGCCTGAGTGTGCAACTGCGGGCTGACCGGCAGAGGAATCACCAGCGGCCCGTGAATCAGGATCACATCAGCGCCTCGGTGTAGAGCTGCCTGCGTCAGTGCCACGCCCATCTTGCCACTGGACGGATTGCCGAGAAAGCGGACGGGATCGAGGTGTTCGCGGGTGCTGCCAGCCGTGATCAGTACAGTCTTGCCCGCGAGATCGCGATCGCCCCCCGTATGCAGCAGCGACTGCACCGCCGCGATCAGTTCCCGTGGCTCAGCGAGCCGACCCGCACCCACGCGATCACAGGCGAGCCGACCCGCACCGGGCGCGATCGCCTGGTAGCGGCGATCCTGTTGCACCTGCTGCCAGTTGCGCTGCACGGCGACCTGCTCCCACATCTCCGTGTTCATCGCCGGAGCGAGCAAAACGGGGCAACGGGAGGCGAGCACCGTGTTGGTCAGCAAATTATCGGCTGCGCCTTGTGCCAACTTCGCAAGGGTGTTGGCAGTCAGGGGCGCAAGCAGGAAAACGTCAGCCCATTCGCCGAGTTCGATGTGGAGGGGGCGGCCCTGGCTGGGTGACCAGAATTGGCGATCGCCATAAGCTGGATGGCGGCTGAGGGTGGCGAGAGTCAGTGGCGCGATGAACTGCTCAGCCGCCATGGTATAGATGCAGCGAATCTCGCAGTCCGCTTGCGCGAGCTGCGAGATCACCTCACAAACTTTGTAGGCGGCGATGCCGCCGCCGACGCCGATTAGAACATGTGACCGTTCAGACACCCGCTTGCATCTGGAAGAGGAAGGTTAAGCTTCGTCAAATTCCTCAATGTCAAGCAGATACAGATACGGTTCAACCAGCTCCGTATTGTGGAACGCGACCGCCCGCAATACGTGCCAGTCTTTGAGCGCTTCAAACGGATTGGCATAGTCGTCACGCTCCAGACGACCGGCCAATTGAGCAACTTCGTCGGCATCAATCGCCGCCAAATCCTCTTCAGTCAGATGTGGCATCGTCAGCATGGCTGGCACCTCTCGAACAACCCCTACTGCCTCATCTTACTGCCGAAGTCAGGCTGAGATGCGGGGTGACGCCGTTCTGCAACTATATTTAATGTCTTCTTAAACTAGCGACAGACGCTGGGTCTCACCAATCGCGATTCAAGCGCGACCCGGGCGACGCAAGCGACGCAGGCGGCGAAATTGGGCTTGGAGCTGGGGCAAATCCGGGTCAGCATCGCCATAGCGCCAGCGGACATAGGCTTGGACGATCTGGTGTGCCGGTTCCGAGATGGGCGCTTGTTGCTGCTCGCCGACCCGGCGGGCATATTCCAAGGGTGTCTGGGCCGGATCACGGGCAACCCCGCGCGTTGCCAGTTCGCGCACGAGTTGCTGGTAAAGCCGTTCCATCGGTGGCAGGCGGCGTAGACGCTGGAAGTCTAGCCAGTCGCGCCATCGCTGCCAGACCAACCAGAGACCGAAGCCACTGGCGAGGGCGGCGATCGCCCCTGTCAATAAGCCAATCGCACTCCCCGAAAAGAAGCGCCAAAGTCCCGCCAGGAGGCGCACTAAGGCTTGCATGGTTCCCAACCACAGCCAACTGAGAAAGGCGGTGATCGGTGAGGGCAACCAGCCCGCCACCCAGCGCCAAAACTGCTGCAAGACGCTGAAGGTTTCGGTGTCCTCCACCGAGGGCGGGATCAGCTCGCGACCCGGCACCGGGTCAAAGGTAAACCAGCCGTGGTTGGGAAAGTAGACTTCAGTGAGCGCAAAAGCATCGGTATTGCGAATTAGGTAAAAGCCCGTGAAGGGGTTGAACTGACCCGGAATGTAGCCCGCGCTGAGGCGAGCGGGAATGTCGAGCGATCGCAACATCACCGCCAGCACCGTGGCGAAGTGATCGGGGAAGCCGCCGCCATTGCGAAGAAAAGCCGCCACCAGATCCTCCTCAGGTTCGGCTTGGAGAAATGGCAGCACATCATACTGTTGCTTCAGGGCCTGCGCCAAAAACAGGGCTTTTTCGTAGGGGTTGGTGAGGGGCTGATCGGCTGTGGCGAGCAGCGCCTCTGCTTCGGCCCGCGCCTGGGCTGCTACGTCATCGGGGACTTGGAGGTAGCGGCGACGGATCGGTTCTTGGTAGTCTGTGCCAGCATTGCCGAGCACCGTGCGATCGCGAATCGGGACATCGGAGATGACGGTGTAAGTCAGGTCAACCGAGAGAATGCCGGGAGCGCGGATGATGCCCTGGCTATCGATGCCGACTTCGGGGGTGGGGAAATAGAGAGTACGCGGTTGCGAGAGCGCCGGGATCAGGTTCGGTAGATCGCGCACGACCGTCACGGTTTGAATCACCGGGCGCGTTTCGCTCTCGGAACCAGGCAGCCCGAGAAAGAAGCGGTACGTCCAGGCAGGGCGCTCGACAGGAATCAATTCGTCGGGGTCAGAAATCTCCCAGCCGCTGCCGGTGTAGCGATCAAAGGCGATCGCCCGCCAGAAACCCGGAGCCTGCGATCGCACCCGCATCACGATTTGCGGCTGCAATGGCGCACCGGAGTCAGCCTCGAGCTGATTCACACGGCTGCGAAAGCCGTAGTAAAGCTCGCCCGCGCCGCTCTCTTCGCCATCGCCGGTGCCACCAGCCTGATTCGTGCCTTCAACATCTGTCTGGTCGCCACCGCGCACGCCAGGGTTGAAGATGCCCCGAGTTTGCTCGGTAAAACGCTGGGTCTCCAGCTCAGCCGCGCCGCTGACGGGGAGCGTCTGCAACTGATAGCCCGGAAAACGCGGCATCAGTGCAAAAATGGCCAAGCCCAAGGCCAGGATCAGCGCCATCAGTAGTCCCAAGTGGCTCCAGCTCACAGCCCTAGATCGGCGTGGGGATCGCCGCTCGCCAGCAGCATGATCGCCCTGGCGGGTACGACGCGGCTGCTGATCGAAGCCGAGACGGGCGCGGTAGTCGAAGATGAGGGCGGGGAGGCGATCGCGAAAAACAACAGCAGCATCGGCGCAAAGGTCAGCGTCTCACTGAGCGTCGCCGCCGCCCCGACGAGGATCAGCCCAATCACGAGCGAGTAGCCGAGATCCTTACGACGGGGCTGGTCAAAGCTATGCAGCACTTGCAGGCGAATCAACAATTCGGCTAAAACCAAGCGCGTATCGTTGAGATTGGCTATGAGGTCGCCGAGGAAGAGCACCAGAGCGCCAAGCATCCCGATGGCGATCAGAAACTTAGCCGCGACATTATGCTGGCGGCGGCGCAACCAACTCCAGACACCGCCGATGGCGCTGAGCGGCAGCGCCCAAACACTCAGGCGCGTGCTAGCGGTCACATCGACCGCAATGATGCCAATGCTCACCACCAGCTGGGTCAGCAGGCGCAAGCTCAGGGATTCTTCGGGGACGGCGGCTGGCTCGAGCGTGAGCCGTTCCTGAAGTGATCGCCAGGTGAGGAAAGGCTGCCAGCGGAGGCTTCTCATACCCAGTTGCCCGTGGGGAATGCTGCGCCTACCAGCGTAGCAACCGGAGCCAAAAATGGGGGGGGGAGAAGGCGAGCGAGGCAATTATTTTTCGATGATGACGGTGAGCGAGTCAGCACAGGGCAGCGCTCAAGTTGACTCGTCGGTCAGCAAATACCAGGCGGGCAGGAAGTAGTTAGCAATGACATCGTCAATATCCCAGAAATCGGCGTAGCTGTCGCCAGCACAATAGCAACCGACAAATAGCAGCAGCAAGTCCTGGAACGGTAGCTCACCCGCTGGCGGGTTGGTATAGAGCTGATTGAGGGCATTCTGGAAGTAGAGCAGATTGGCGACGAATTGCCCGAAAACACCGCGTCCGTTCACCAAACTCGGTTGGTAATGGTCGGCATAGGCGGCAAAAAAGATTTGGTAGAGCTGGGCGATCGCCTGCTTCAAACTCGCCCGAGCGGCTAGCGAAGTATCGCCCCATTCCTGGAGCAGCTCACACTCCAGCGGCGACTCGCTCAGTGCGGAAATGTTCGCGGTCAGCAGCGGTGACAACACCTGCAAGAAGAGAAAATCGGCATCCAAGAGGCTTAAATCTAGCTTGGTCGGTGATGATTTGAACAGCGATGAGGAGGGCATGGTTTCGGGGCGATCGCGATGTTGCCAGAGCCATTTGAACTCGTGCGCGTCAGCCAACATCTCCCCCAGTAGGTGCGAAAAGATCAGTCCCAGACGCTGCTGCACCTCGGCGTGAAAAAATTGCTCGGCGGCGGCCGCATCCAGGACAGCGTGCCCCGACTGCCAGCGCAACACCTCTCGCAGACTGAGCGGCCCATCCGGCGTATAGGCGGTTTCGCCCGCGCGCAGTGGCTCGTGGCAAGTCTGTAAAATGGTGTAGTCGCTGGACAACTGTGTGAGCGGCAGTTGCCAGAAGTGTCCCCAGATGTCATGGATGATGAAGGCTTCGGCCTTTTGCGTCGGGACGATGACCAGAGAGCGGGCGATCGCCGCCGCCATGACCGCCGGAGTCTCGCCAGTTTGTGCCGCCAAATGCTCCAACCAGTTGCGGTCAATTTGCCCGGGCGTAATCTGTCCGAAGCCGGGAAAGCGACCGAAGCGTGCGAAGTGGAAGCGCTGGAGTTGCCGCAGCCAGGCTGCTAGCTGTGCCTGCTCGACGGCCGTGAGCGCTTGCCAGAGGGTGCGATCGCGCAGTTGCTCGCCCTCAAAATCGACCGCCACCACGATCACCATCGCCGTCGCCAGGGCACTGACAGCCGCGACCGGCAACGGGAGCGCGCCGCAACAGTGGGTTAATAGGTTACAGGCGGCGGTGGGGGTGGCCAACTGGTCGGTCGTTGCGAGGACAGCGGCAATGAGGCGGCGCTGCTGAGCGATCGCTGCCTCAGCCCGAGCACGCTGCTGTTGCAACTCCGCCGCAAAGGAAGCTGGCAAGGCCAAGCGCTGGCAGAGTTGCTGACTGAAATCAGTCACCTGCCAACTTGGCGGCAGCGCATCCGGGCGATAGCTGCTGAGCGTCGGCGAATCCAGGGTTCCCGCGATTTTTTGGTTGCCGAGGGCGTGATAGTGGCGGAAGTTGTCAGCCGCTTGCGCGAGACAGCGGCGAATGCGAGGGGGGAATTGCGGGGGCAGCGAGGCGATCGCGCTGAACAGGGTGACCAAAGCCCTGTAGCTCTTGCCAGATTTTTTGCAAGCGGGCTTGCCAGCGTTCGTGTCGAGCGGTGTCCGGCGTCAGGCACTGCAAGCCGCTGGTGAGGGCTAGGGCATCCGCCAATAGGGCTTGACGGCGGGCGTCAAACGGAGGAGCAGGCATGATTATTATGCAGTTCGGTAAGGAGTCAATCAACGCCGCCCTCGGTGTCGTGGTCGGCGCTAGTACAAGAGGGCGGAAATGAGATGCCTATTCAAAATCCCCAGGCTTCCCGTATTGCAGGCACTCAAAACTCAAAACCCAGAACTCAAAATTCCGCGTAGCGGTACTAGCCCGCCACAAAATTGGTCTTGAGAGCAGGGTGATTCGCTCTCAAACTACAGGCTGCGGAGCAATAATTTCGGAGGCGGATGACATTTTCCGAGAGGGCATCCCACTTTGGCAAGCTTCAGGCCTTTTGAATTCGCGATCCTCCCCAACCCTCTGAAACCATCCATTCGCCAGAAGTAGCCGAAGCCATTGCTGAGCCTGGGATTTAAATCCCAGGCTCAGAGCGGAAACTCGTTGAAACAGGTTCGGCGTTCGGTGCGGAGTGCCGGGAACCGGGAGTCTTGGGGCTAGAACCGAGTCGGCTGGGGCCGACTTCAGCTTTGAGCCAAGCTTTTGAATGCTGAGTGTGGGCGGCAAATAAACGCCAGTCAGCAAACATGAAGGGAACATCCCAGTTTCGTAGCCCTGCGCTCCATTGAGTCTGGCTTCGCCCCTACCGACAATGATGACGTTATTGACGGCGTGTTGTCCTAGGCGGTGCTAGAAACTTTGACCTACGTAGAGTGATCGCGTTTCACCGCGCCGTTCAACGATTGCCACCTGATTCGCAGCCGAGACCAAACGCCAGCCCGTGTCGCCAATGGTTTCATCAATGCTCACACGCTGTGTCGTGCCCTCGACTTCAAACAGGGCCGCCGAACGATTGCCCGACTCCAACAGACCAACAAGTTTGTAATTGCCCATTTCGCCGTCGCTCGCCACCGCCCAATCCTCGGCAGGCGACTCCAACTGCGAGAGAGACGGCAGCTCTGGCAATGGCTCAAACCGAGGCAGCGCCGCTTGGAGATTCCCAATCGTGGGTGCTGCCGCCGTCGTCGGTGCCTCATTCGGCACAGAGCCGGTAGGACTAGGGCTGGCTGGAGCTGAGTTGGCGGTGGTGCGGTTCCCGTTGGGCGATCGCTCGCCTGTCGGCGTCGGTACCACCGTAGCTGCCCGATTGGTGTTCGGTGGGTAGACCGGGATATAGACCCGCTCAATTGTACGGGGCGCTTGATTGGGCAGGGCCGGCAGTTGACTCGCCAGCGGCTGACCGCTGGAACCGTCGGAATCCTGCGCCACGCTGCGATCACGCTCAATCGTTTTCAGCGAGCGCAGCATATAGCCGATGAAGCGGCCGTCGTCGCCGGAGCGCGGCAGCATGGTTCCGGTCTCGGACGGCAGACCTGGCAGTGTCCGCTGCCAGGGCAAACGGTTTTGGAGTGCTAGACCAGCGGTCACTCCGGCCAGCGCCAGACAAGCTAGCCCAAACAAAATTTTGTCCATGTGCTGCCGCCAGAGCAACTGCCAGTAGGCAAGGCTGAGGGTCACACGGGGCGATCGCGACGGTTGGCGTTTGCCGGGAGGGGTGCGGTTAGAACGACTCTTGACCGAGGTTGGCATTTTCAGCGGTGCCGCTGTCAACCCAGCGGCTAGCCCGGTTGCGGGTTGGGGCGACGATGCAAACGGAGCGGTCGCCGTCGGCAGTTTACTTCCTCCCGCCAGAATGCGATCAATGTCGCCAAACAAATCGTCCATCAACGCCTCCGCGTCCGCCTCAACGCGCTGGGCGGTCAGCGGCGGTGTCGCCACGGTCGCGGTTCCATTGCCCGCTGACAGCAAATGCGTTTGGGTTCGATCGGCCATGAGCGCTCTCCTCTACCACCAATTACACGGACAAACTCAGCAAGCAATGCTGACATTCGCCTCTCTCTGTCAAGAATATCTCAAGTTTCAAGCTCTGAAAGAGATTCGGCATGATTGCCCCCGCTGTCTCGCCATCGTACAAAGATACCGGACTGCATCGCAATCCCTCGTGTCGCCGGTCAGGGGCGATCGCCATTTGTCGCCGCCCGGTCATCACCCCATTACCCTCTAAAATCATCGCCACCTGGCTCAGCCATCGGCACACTCCCTTTTTTCGCCGCGACTCAACGCTGAATGGTAAAGTAAACGATCGTCGCTCACTGATAATTTGAGCATGGGAGCAAGCCACCGATTGGCTTACGGAGGAGGAACGGCATGATGCGAACGGCTTGGATATTTCCCGGTCAAGGCTCACAAAAAGTTGGCATGGCTGTAGATTTAACCAACTTACCGACTGCTGGGGAGAAATTTTCCGAGGCCGCAGCACTGCTCGGCTGGTCAGTGCTAGCGGTTTGTCAGGGCGAGGCTGGTGATCTGGCTCAGACTCGCTACACACAACCCTGTCTGTACGTGGTCGAAGCAATTTTGGCAGACGCGCTGCTAGCCCGCGATCACCAGCCCGAGCTCGTGGCTGGACACAGCCTCGGGGAATACAGCGCCCTCTACGCCGCCGGGGTCTTCGACTTCGTGACCGGCTTACAACTGGTCAAGCAACGAGCGGAACTGATGGCCGGAGCGGCCGGAGGCAAGATGGCGGCGCTGATCGGCTGCGATCGCGAGCAACTGCAAGCCGCCCTCACCGCCACAGCCGAGGTCGTCCTCGCCAACGACAACAGCGATGCCCAAGTCGTCATCTCCGGAACGCCGGCGGGGGTTGATGCCGTGCTCGCCCAAGTCCAAGCCAAGCGGGCTGTCCCGTTGGCGGTCTCTGGCGCGTTCCACTCACCGCTGATGGCAGCGGCAGCGGGCGAGTTCCAAACTGCCCTGGATGCCGTGCCCTTCAGGGAGGCGCGCTGGCCTGTGCTCTCCAACACCGACCCCATACCAGAGCAATCGGGAGCCGCCCTAAAAACGCGCTTGAGCCGCCAGATGACTGGTTCGGTACGCTGGCGCGAAACTATGGCCCAGTTTGCCAGTGCCGGTCTGGAGCAGGTGCTAGAGATCGGCCCCGGTCAGGTATTGACCGGCTTGTGCAAGCGCGGCTGTCCGCAACTCCAACGTCTCAATGTTAGTAATGCAGCGGCAGTGACCGCGCTCTGAGTGTTTGCGGCTCGGCGTCGTTACGGTCATCAGCAGAGATTATGGTGAGAAACCATGCGGATTGCGCTCTATGCTTACCGTGAACCGCTCTTGGACACCGCGACACCCGTGCCAGTGCCCAACCTGGCGATCGCTTGTGAATACCGCGATTGGGGCGATCGCCACCAGTGGCAGCAGTTGCTCGCCGAAGCGCACCAGCAGCCGCTCGATTACGTCTGGGTGCAGACACTGGCGGCGCTCGGAGCTGACCTCGCCGAAGTGCGCGATCGCCTCGCCGCATTGCAGGCCCTAGAAATTGAGCTGCTCATTGCCACCGACGCGCCGGGATCAGCCGCGCCACTCAACGATCAGTCCGTCGCCAGCCCAGACTTCATCGCCCTGCTCAGCGAGGTGCAAGCCGAACAACGCCGCCGCGCCCTACGCCTCGGGCACGCCCGCAACCGGGTGCGAGCACTGCCGCCGCCGGGCAAGGCCGCCTACGGTTATCGGCGCGGGCGCGATCGCTACATCCTCGATCGCAGCACCGCGCCGGTTGTCAAAGCCTTTTTTGAGCGCTACCTGCTCTATGGCTCGCTACGCGGGGCCGTGCGCTACCTGGAGCAAAAATTTGGCAAGAAAATCTCGCCAACTACCGGCCGCCGCTGGCTGAGCAATCCGGTGTATCGCGGCGACACCGCCTACGGCACGGGTGAAACCATCCCTGATACCCACGCCGCAATTCTCAGTCGCGAAGAAGCCGCGCAGCTTGATCGCTTGCGGCGTCGCAACCAGCGCCTGCCCCCCCGGACGGCGAGCGCGCCGCGATCGCTCGCTGGTCTCGTGCGGTGCGCCGCCTGCCACAGCCCGCTGCACGTAGCGCGGGTCACCCCGGCCTCAAGCAAAAAGGCTGAATATCTCTATCTGCGTCCCGCCACCTGCCCGCAACAACCCCACTGCCCTGCCTTGCCCTACGAGGCGGTTTTGCAAGCGACGATTGCGGGCATCTGTGCCGAGGTGCCTGCTGCGGTGGCCGCGATCGCTGCGCCTGACCCCAGCGCGATGCAAGCCGCGATCGCCATCCAGAGCGAGCGCCAGCAAGTGATTCTTGCCCAGTTGCCCATTTTGGAAGCGCAAGGCATTTTAGATCCAGAAACGGCGGCCCTCCGCCGCTACAAGTTGCAAACGGAGTTGGCCGACTTGCAGGCAAAAGTTGACCAACTGCCCCCAGCCAATTTGGCGGCGATCGCCACCACCATCTCGTTGCCGCAGTTTTGGCTCGATCTCTCGGAACCCGAACGCCGCTTCTACCTGCGCGAGTTTGTCCAGCAAGTGCTCATCGTGCGCTCGCCCGACGGCCACTGGCAGGTGCAAATTCAGTTCATTTTTTAGCCGCCCCATCTGGCCTGAACCACGACGCTAACCGTTTGGGGCCACGCCTGATCCATTCACACTGACTACTCCGCTTCACCGGGCTGGCGGTGCGGCAGGATGATATAGAACTGGCTCCCCCGACCCAACTCGCTTTCGGCCCAGATGCGACCGCCATGACGTTTGACGATTTCGCGACAGATTGCCAGCCCCAGGCCGGTGCCGCCTTTCTCCCGCGAGTCCGAGGCATCCACCTGCTGGAAGCGTCCGAAGATACTTTCGAGCTTGTCAGCCGGGATGCCGCGCCCCTCATCGCTGACACAGAGCTGAACCTGGCGATCGCCCCCAGTCGCGGCCAGCCGGATGCAACTATCGGGGGGCGAAAACTTGATGCTATTGCTGATCAGATTGGTCAGTGTCTGCAAAATCTGATCCGGATCGACCCACAGCGACAGATCTGGAGTCGTCGGTGCGACGAGTTGCAAGCGCACTGAAGCTGGGTCGGCCATCGCCTGCATCGTTTCGATCGCCTGCGTCAACAGGGTGACAGCCTGACAGTCTTGTTTCACGATCTGCACACGCCCCGACTTCATCCGCTCAAGATCGAGGATGTCATCGATCAGGCGACTGAGGCGGTCAGCATTATTCACAGCAATATCGAGCATCCGGCTGCCCTTGCCCGAGAGTTTGCCAAGGTGACCCGTGGCCAACAGACCAAGCGAACCGCGAATCGAGGTCAGCGGCGTGCGCAGTTCATGGCTGGCAACGGAAAGAAATTCATCCTTCATCTGCTCAACCGCCTTCCGTTCGGTAATGTCCATGAGCGAGGCCAAGATTGCCGCCTCGCCTTCCCAACTGATCGCCACCGTCCGCACTTCCACAATGCCAGGGTTGCCACTGGGACGGGCGATCGCTACTTCAGCCGCCTCAGCCGCTTGCAAGGGCAAATCCAGCAAGTGGGTGCGAACCAAATCCGTCGCCCCACCCAGGATGCTGGCGGCGGCGCGATTGATGAAGCGCACCTCCCCGCTGGGGGTATAGACGACCATGCCGTAGGTATTGCTGTCAACAGCGCGTCGCAGTTGCTCTTCGCTGTGGCGCAGCGCCGCTTCCACGCGCTCGCGCTCAGTGATTTCTTGCTGGAGGTGCTGGTTCGCGACTTGCAGTTCCGTCGTCCGTGCTGCCACCAGTTCTTCCAGATTGCCCAACAGTTGTGCCTGCGAGAGAGCAATACCGATTTGGTCAGCAAATTGTTGCAGTAGCTCGATCTCCTCACTCTGCCATTGGCGCGGTGCGCTGCACTGGTGGATGGTCAGCTTGCCCCAGAGTGCCGCCTGGACGAAGATCGGCACGATCAGCTCCGCTTGGACTTGCCAGGTGTCAAGGAAATGGCGTTGGTCAGCATCCAGCTCTGTATCAGTGACATCAGCGATCGCAAGGGGCTGCCCCTGCTGGCAAGCCTGCCACTCAGCCGCCATCCTCCTCAAAACCACATTTTGAGCGTGCAGCGAGGGCCACTCGGGCAACACTGATTCTTGAACAATCTTGCCTTCACTAGCGCTCGTCTGCACAACAATCAGCACCCGATCGGCAGCGAGCAGGTGACGGACTTCCTGGGTTGCGGTCTGGAGGACTTCTTCGAGGTCAAGCGACTGGCGGATCTTGAGGGTCAGCTCTGACAACAGTTGTAGGCGCTGATAGGCGCGTTGCAGGCGCTGCTCGACTTCGACGCGAGCGGTGATGTCGATGCCCACCGACACGGCAGCGCGCTGAGCATCATACTTCTGAGCGACGACCAGGTAGTGGCGCGTGCTGTCTGTGATCCACAACTGCGTGGAGGTCGAAGCTGCCTGGACGGGGCTATGGAAGAACTCGGTGATAAAGTCAGTAAACTCCGAACCGCGACTCATGAAGCCCAAGGGACGGTCAATGAAGTCGTCGGGTAGGCGCTGGAAGGACTCTGCTAGCAGGCGATTGACGCCGAGGTAGCGGGGGGTGCGATCGCCCTCCGGGTCAAAGCTTAGCCAAGAGACAAAGCCGGGAACCGCGTCGAGAACCGCTTGCAATTGTTCCGTCGAGGTGGCAAGTTCGGTTTGGATGCGAATGCGATCGCTAATCTCCGCCCGCAGCGTCTCGTTGGCGGCGCGGACTTGTGAGGTGCGTTCAATCACCCGCTGTTCGAGTTCGCTAGCGAGCAACTGGAGTTGCTGCTCGGCGCGGACGCGACCGCTGATGTCTCGTGCTACCCAGAGCGCCGTCTCATTGGGCAACGGCGAAATGCTGGCATTGAACCAAGTCGGCTCACCCGCGATCAGGAGCTGGTATTCCAAGGTCGCGGTCTCGCGGCTGTCGATCGCCGTCATCACCGCCTGCCAGAAGGCCTCGCGCGTCGTCGCCTGGAAAAACTGCGCACAGGTCGCGTCCACAGCCGCCGTCCCCGTCACATCAGCACGAGCGCGTCGGGTTGGCATGACCTGGATATGCTGCTGTCGCGGTTCGATCGCGAGCACGATGTCATCCATCGCCTCAAAAACACTGCGGAGTTCCGCTTCGTTGGCGCGCAGCTTCTGTTCCATCAGCTTGCGTTCGCTGATGTCCCGCGCCACCAAAATCGCCATGTCTTTCCCGAAAGGCGAAATACAAGCATCCAGCCAGCATTCGGATGCCGCCAGCGGCACACTGTACTCCACTTGTGCCGACTGTTGGGTGTCGATGACGGTTTGGAGATAGCGCAGCAAGCGATCCGCGAGCGGCAGCGGCAGCACATCGTGGAGGGTGCGACCGACCATTTCTTCGGGCGGCCGGACGAGCGAATTTGTGGCTGTGGGAGCAATTTTCAGGCAGCGGCCCTGGCGATCGCGAATCAATACCAAATCCGTCATCGCGGCAAAGATCGCCCGCATCTCGGCCTCGGAGTCACGCAACGCCTGCTCGGCCCGCTTGCGTTCGTTGATATCCTCGACCATGCCGACCAAAAAGGCGAGCTGCCCATCTTGCCAGACCGGGCAGAGGGTTAGCCGCCCCCAGAGCACCTGCCCATCGGTACTCAGATAGCGCTTTTCCAACTGGTAGGACGGGAGTTGGCCGCTGACGACGCGCTCGAACAACTGGCGATCCGCCGCGATGTCCTCCGGATGGGTGTAGTCGTCGAAGGCAAGGCAGCAGAGCATCTCCGGCTCGTAGTTGAGAAAAGCCGCCAAAGCTGGGTTGGCTTGCAGCAGGTCACCCTGAGTATTGACCAAGCCGATGCCAATCGCGGTACTCTCGAAAATGGCCCGGAAGCGGGCTTCACTCTCGCGCAAGGCCGCCTGCGCTTGTTGGATCTGGCTGATGTCACGAGTGACAAAAAGGACTGTTTCTGGGGAAAGTGGCGACATTTTGCCCGAAAACCAGCGCATCCGACCATCCAGTTCAAGCTGGTAGTCAAAGCTGTAAGTTGTCTGGGTTTCGAGCGCACGATTAATCGCCGTCAGATGGCGGTCAGCTAGGTCGGCCGGCAGACTGTCGTGGAGGGACTGGTTGATCTTGTCCCCAGCTGAACGAACCAATAAGTCAGGGTTGTGGGTGGCGAACTTGAGGCAGCGGCCGTGGCGGTCGTAAACAATTACGAGGTCATCCATCGCCGCAAATAGCGCTTGCAACTCGGCTTCGACGCGCTTATGTTGCAGCACCGTGCCGAGTTGGGTGGCGATCGCCGCGATCAGCTCCACCACGCGCTCATCATCCTCATCGATTCCCGTCTGGTCAGCCGCTTCAAACTGGCAAAAGAGCAAGATCGCCAGCACCTGTCCCGGTTGCACCACAGTGTCCCGGTTGATCGGCGGTGCGACAATTGGCACCGCCAAACTAGCGCGGGGTGTGAAATTCGAGTCGAGAGGGCGCTGCAAAATATCGCGCTCCGCCGCTACATCCGCACAGTATTCCGGCTCGCCCCGCTGCCAAACCCGACCGGGCAAGCCCTCACCCGCCGCAAATTGTTGCTCCCTTCCAGCCGCATGGAAGTCGGCCATCTTTTGGCGTATCGCCGGTAGGGCTTGGTCGCGGCCGTACCAGGCCGGATTCACTTGCAGCCGTTGTTGGTCAGCCGTCGGTAGCCAGACCTCACCGTAGCCCCAGCCGCTAGCCTCACAAACACGACTCACGGCGACTTGCAGGGCCTGCTCGAAGTCGGGAGCGGCGGCGATCGCCTGCGTCACATTCAGCAACAGCTCCGTTTCCCGTTGGGCGCGCTGGCGCTGCTGCTCGGCCTGCTCAGCCGCGAGAAAGCTGCCGAGGCTCTCAGCCATGAGTTCAACGATTTCGCGCTCGCTAGCATTGAAGTCTTGCTCGCGAGCCTCGACGGACATGAAGCTCAGGGTGCCGTAGATCGCGCCGCCCAGCCAAATCGGGGTACTGAGATAGGACTCAAAGCCAAACACTGTGTAGGCGGCAAGCTGAAGCAGGGTTGGATCACGACTCGCTTGGCTGCACGCCAAGGTCTTTTGCTGCGCCACAACAACACTACAGTAAGTATTGCTGAGCGGTGCGGTCATGCCAACGGGCAGGTCGTCGCGATCAGTATGTGCAGCGGCGATGCAGTATTGCCCGTCGGTGATGCGACTGATGACGCCATTCTTGAAACCCAACATCGCGCAGCCCGACTCGAGATAGTCCGCGAAGAGTTGTTGCTTCCTGGCGTAGGTGCTGGTACTAAGGCGGTGGAGTTCCTTGAGGTTGTTGCTGAACTGGCGCAATTGCTGGTTGCGATCGCGCAGGTGACGTTCGGCGGCTCGCAAGCGCAGTTGGTTATCGACTCGGGCGATCGCCTCGAGCGGGTGAAAGGGTTTGGGAATATAGTCCACCCCTCCGACGGCAAAAGCCCGCGCCTTATCGACGCCTTCATCCAGCGCGCTGACAAAAATGACCGGAATGTCCCGTGTCCGCTCATCAGCCTTGAGTTGCGCGCAAACCTCATAGCCATCTAGCTCCGGCATCAAGATGTCGAGCAGAATCAGATCCGGGGGCACAGCGCGCGCCCCCGAAATCGCCAGACGGCCACTGATCGCCGGACGAGCACGATAGCCGTGCTGGTTGAGCAGGCCGACCAACAGACGTAAGTTAGCCGGTGTATCGTCAACAACCAAAATGTCACCCGGGGGGGGTGTATGGGTCGGGACAGGCTCTGTGGAAGCGAGATTGCGGTTAGAGGCTGGGGGCATGGGCAGTGAGTCGAGCGGATTGAGGCTGGTAGTCAGTTAGGGTAGCAACGGTGATCACAAAACGCTAGGAGCTATCTAATCGTGGGGCTAAGGGCGTCGTCTGCCATTCAGACTGAGCAGAGTCGTACTGCGCAAGCTCTCTCGACTCTGGCACCACCGCGCTGTGAGGGCGAAAAAGCCGCAGCACCGGCTAGTCGCATGGTGGGGAACGGAGCAGCCGGTCAGGAGCCAACTGAAGCGCGTCGGACTGCGATGAGCCTGGGCGGCTGGCGTGCTTCAACTCATTCTACAAATTCCTTGGGCAACGATACTGAATCAGATCTCTCCGTACATTCAGTTACGTATCACTGTCAAATCTTTGTGTGCTGACCATAGACCTTCCCAGGATTTTCACAATTGCCAGCTTAAACTGAGCACAAGACATAGGCATAGCCACCTATTCACCGGCGATACCGGGACGGTGAACCAGTCTGACAGCCGGTCAAGTTGTTTTGAGCTTTAGAATTTGCAATGTCAAGCGCTAATAGCCACCTAACCAGTTCTCTTCTAGATTCAGACCCTCTCAGCCTTGCCACTGACGCCATGAGCTGTGAATTGGTGAATGCGGCAGTTAGCCATCAACTGCGAACCTCACTCACCTCGATTCAAGCGTCACTGGGTTTACTACAGAGCGGCAAGGTTCATCCAGAGAGCGATCGCGGGCAGCGATTGTTAGATATTGCGGTCAATAATGCCCAGCGCCTGATGCGCTTTACGACGGCGCTCGAGGCCGATGCCTCCCTGTTAGGGTCGGGGATGCCAGCGGCTAATCTCGCCCGCTTGCGCCTCGAGAGCGAACTGGATGCGGCCTGGGAGTACCAGGAATTTGAGGTCTTTTATCAGCCCATTGTTTGCACCCGCACCAATCGCATTGTCAGCTTTGAAGCCCTCGTCCGCTGGCAGCATCCCCAGCGCGGCCTGATTTCGCCTGCGCTCTTCATACCCGTCGCCGAAGAATCGGGTCTGATTGTGCCCTTGGGCGAGTGGGTGCTGGAGCAGGCTTGTCGGCAATTGCGTCTTTGGCAGGAGCAGTTTTCAACACCGGAGCCGTTAGCGGTCAATGTCAATCTCTCACCCCGCCAGTTGAGCCACCCTGATCTGGTGGAGCGGGTGCAGCAGATTTTGCAGCGCACGGGCATCGCGCCGAAGTGCCTGCATCTGGAGATTACCGAAAGCGCGCTGATCTCGGATTCGGAGGCGGCGATCGCCATGCTGCATCAGCTCAAGGCCCTGGGCGTGCAACTCTACCTCGACGACTTCGGTACCGGGTATTCCTCACTGTCACGCCTGCACGAGTTGTCCGTGGATGTGCTTAAGATCGATCGCGCCTTCATTGCCCAGCAACAATGGTCGCTCGTCTGTGGCATCCTCTACCTCGCGGCTGGACTGGGCCTGGGTGTGGTGGTCGAAGGCATCGAGACGCCGGAAGAGCTGGAACGCGCTCGCAACATCGGTTGCTATCGCTGTCAGGGTTATCACTTTGCCCGGCCGCTGGGTGCGGCCGGTGCCACCGGGTTGTTGCGGCGCTACAACGGGCAGGCTTGTCAGCCGAACCGGCCACAGGGAGAAGATTGGCAGTGCAAGAGTTGCTGTTAGGCCGGGGCGGCGGCGTTGACGGCGGCTAAGATTTGAAGCCGAGGCGCTGGCGAGCGCGACCGAGGAAGCTGCGATCGCGAAAATTTTCCTTAAACTGCCGAAACTCCCCGGCATCCAGCCATAGCCCCCCACAGCGGGGACATTGCTCATACCAGAGGCTGTGTTCGTCGAGATCGAGGATGTGGGTCATCTTCAGGTAGCAGCGCGGGCAGTGGCGATCGCCCGCTGGCGAGGCAGCCACAGCGGCGGCAGCCGGGTCACGCCCGCCGCGATCTAGGACTTCGGAGCCTTCGATCGCCTTGAGTTGTTCGGCTTCCGACGCATCAAACCACAGCCCCCCGCAAGCCTCGCAACGATTCACCTCAATTTCTTCAAACACGACCGACGCCAGCGAATGATCACAGTGGGGGCAGCGCAACGCATTCATAGCAGCCTCAAGGGGGAAGGACGAGTCTCTCGCGCTTCATCGTATCAAGGCGCGACCGATAGCGAGGAGGTTTTCGGCAGACGTGGGGGCGGGGACAAGGATTTGCGCCCCAGCAGCAAATAGGTCTGCATATAGCCCTTACCCTTGATTCGCACCAGTCCGCGCCGCTGCCAGTCGTAGTCGCGGTAGAGGTGCTTGTAGCTGGCGTGGGTGGCTTGGATCGCGCCGACTAGACCGTGCGACTCCATGCGGCTCGCGGTATTCACCGTGTCACCCCAGAGGTCGTAGATGAACTTGCGACGACCGATGACCCCGGCGATCGCTGGGCCGCTGTGCATGCCCAGTCGCAGGCGCAGCGGTTGTTGCTCAGAGTCAGTGAACTGGGCGATCACGGCCTGCATATCCAGGGCCATCTCCGCTACCGCGCGGGCGTGGTCAGGTCGGGGTTCGGGCAGACCGCCGACGACCATGTAGGCATCGCCAATCGTTTTGATCTTCTCTAGCCCGTGGCAGTCGGCGAGGGAGTCGAATTCAGAAAAAATATCGTTGAGCAAGATCACCAACTCCGTCGGTGAGAGTCGCTCTGAGAGCCGTGTGAAGTCCACGATGTCGGCAAACAGCACCGTCGTTTCGCTGAAGTTGTCGGCGATCGTCGCTGGCCCTTGCTTGAGGCGTTCGGCGACTGGCGCGGGCAGGACATTGAGCAGCAGGCGTTCTGACTTTTCTTTTTCCTGACTCAGGGACTCGGCGATCGCCTCGCGCTCGGCGACCACCGCCGCCAGCGTCAGCGAGGTCAGGGCAAAAGTGCAAATGTAGGCTTGCAGCGAAATGAAGCTGGCATCCCCCCCTAGCCCATTGGCAAACGGCCCGCGCCCATTGAGCAAGCCCCAGGTGGCGGCGCTGGTGATCACGAGCACCGTCAGCGCCACACTTGCCCGCCCAAAGCGGAAGGCCGCCCAGATCGCCAGCGGAAAGGGTAGATAGGCGAGGAGCAACGGCGTCGGCGAGATAAAGACCAGCCAGCTCACCACCAGGAGCAAACCCAACCACAGTAACCCTTCCAGCCACTGTCGCAGCGGCCAATGCGGCCAGCGTGGTTGGAGCATCAACAACAGGGGGGTCAGCGTGAGGATGCCGGTCGCATTGCCGATCCACCACTCCAACCAGAGGCGCTCGCTGCCCAGCCAGGGGACGCCGAAGGCATAGTGCAGATTCAGCAGGCCGACGGTGGCGCTGACGGCTGAGCCGAACGCACCAGCCAAGACGATCAGCAGCCACACGTCCCGCAGGCGCGGCAGGTGCTTGCGGCAGCCGCTCTGTTCCAGCCAGACGGTTCCCAGCCAGATTTGCAGGCTGTTGTTGGCGGCGGCGATCGCGTTGTACTGCCAGCTGACATCGCTGGCGAAGGTGAGGGCGAATGTCCCCAGAGCGATCGCCGGCCAAAACCGCCGCCCCAGCAGCAACAGCGCTGCTTGGGCGAAACCCGCCGGAAACCAGAGCGGCCAGATGCTCACCGTATTGTTCTGGATCGGGATCGCTAGAACTAGGTGCGTGATCAAGGCATAGGCGATCGCCAGCGACAGGAGGGTGAAACTGTCGCGTCCTCGGCGTCGCCAGAACTGGGACTGTCGAATGTGACGGGGCCAGTGCTGACTCAAGGTCGCAAATCTCTGTAAAAGCGGGGATTGCTGCACGCGCGCTCTGCCCTTCCCTTGCCTCTCCAAGTATAGGCGAGACCCCCAGCCCCAGCTTGCGCGCTTTGGCGGCAAGACTGTAGCATTCAACACTGTCCCCGTTAGCGAGCATTGCTATAACTGACGCCAAGCGCTACAAAGTTTCGGCAGTGCGAATGGCATGTCAGTCGCGTCAGGTTGGCGAGGCACAGTCCAGATTAAAATTTGTGCCTCTAGGGTTCCGGCTGGCAGTCTGCGAGCGCCTGGTCCGAGAGAGGCGAGCCAGCCCTGAAGGTGAAATAGTCGCTGAGGTGCAGGTTACACGGCGGGACAAAAGCCCGGGAGGAAGCAATGGTTGCAGAACTGTTTGCCGCACTTCCGGGCTTAAAACGTTTGACCGCTAATTATTTCATCCAGGAAAGCGCCATGACCGATTCACTGCCCTTTCAGCCGCCGATCCCCGACGCCAATGGTCACTTCAGCGAGGCCCAGCGCGCCCTCGAACGCGAGCGCCAATTGCCTCTGACCGGCTGGCAACAGGAGACCGAGCGGGGGTTGGAACTAGGATTGGAAGCAGCGACGAGCATTCGCGATCGCACGATTCCCACCTTTTCGCGCGGCGAACTCCCTCACTACGCCGGCATCAACACCTTCATGAAAGCGCCTTACCTGGAAGATGTGCGGCAGGTCGGCAACTATGATGTGGCGATCGTCGGCGTGCCCCACGACTCCGGCACGACTTATCGCCCCGGCACGCGCTTCGGCCCCCAGGGCATCCGCCGCATCTCGGCCCTCTACACGCCCTACAACTTCGAGCTGGGCGTCGATCTGCGCGAGCAAATCACGCTCTGCGATGTCGGCGATATTTTCACGATTCCCGCCAATAACGAGAAGTCCTTTGACCAAATTTCCAAGGGCATCGCTCACATTTTTGAGTCTGGGGCCTTGCCCATCGTCCTCGGCGGGGACCATTCGATCGGCTTCCCGACTGTGCGTGGCGTCTGTCGGCATCTGGGCGATCGCCGCATCGGTATTATCCACTTCGACCGCCATGTCGATACCCAGGAAACTGACCTTGACGAGCGGATGCACACTTGCCCCTGGTTCCACGCGACGAATCTCAAAAATGCCCCGGCACGCAATCTCGTGCAACTCGGCATCGGCGGTTGGCAGGTGCCGCGCCAAGGTGTGAAAGTCTGCCGCGATCGCGCCAGCAACATTCTCACCGTCACCGACATCACCGAGATGGGCCTCGATGCCGCCGCCGAGTTCGCAATCGAGCGCGCCACCGACGGCACCGACTGCGTATGGCTCAGTTTCGACATTGACTGCATCGATGCCGGTTTTGTCCCCGGTACCGGCTGGCCTGAACCCGGCGGCCTGCTCCCCCGCGAAGCCCTGGGCCTGCTCGCCCGCATTGTCCAAAAAGTCCCCGTCTGCGGTCTGGAAGTCGTCGAGGTCTCGCCGCCCTACGACGTCAGCGACATCACAGCACTGATGGCGACCCGCGTCATCTGCGACACACTGGCGCATCTGGTGCTCTCCAACCAACTGCCACGCGCTGAAAAACCCGGCTATATTCACCCCGAAGCCGAACCGGAAACGGTGGCTTGGACTTAGAGAATTTGCTGTTGATAATCAGTCATTAGAAGCGAGAACTGCTCCCGTTTTTCTCATGCACGAAGTTGACATGACCAAGGCTTTGATTCAAACCCTCCAAGACTGGTGGCAAGCGCAACCGGACATGCCCGAAATTCGCGCCGTTCACCTCACGATCGGGCAGTTTACCTGTGTCGAACCCGCCAGCTTGCAATTCGCGTTTGCGGCTCAGACTCAGGACACGGAGTTGGCGGGGGTCGCCTTGCGGATTCATGAGACGTCGCTGATCGCCTACTGCCACTCTTGCCAGCAGGAATATCGTCCCGCGATTGGGCAACAGTACGCCTGCCCGACCTGTCATGCGCCCCTGGACGACATTCGCTCCGGTCGCGAACTCAAGATCGACCACATCGAATACCGCCAACCCGCGTCTGTGGCTCGCGAATCGTCCAGGCCTGTATCACCCAGTTGAGAGGAAGTTTCAGAACCATGCACCAAACCTTTAGCGCTGCGCTCGAGATGAATCTGCTCCACGCGAATCAAACCGGAGCCGACCACAATCGCGCCCATTTTGATCAATGGGGCATCACCTGTTTGAACATCATGAGCAGCCCTGGCGCGGGCAAGACGGTGTTGCTAGAACGCACACTGACGGCGCTGCAACCGGAGCTGGCGATCGCCGTCATCGAGGGCGACATGACCACCGAGCTAGATGCCGAACGCCTGCGCCGCTCTGGCAGTCCGGTGCTGGCGATCAATACCGGCCGCGCCTGTCATCTAGACGCCCAGATGGTCGCGGGGAGCCTGCACGTCCTGGCGACGCAGTATCAACCCCAAAGCTTTGACCTCGTGCTCGTGGAAAATGTCGGCAACCTGGTCTGTCCGGCAGAATTTGAAGTCGGCGAGCACGCCAAGGTGGCGCTGCTGAGCCTGACCGAAGGCGAGGACAAGCCGCTGAAGTATCCGATTATGTTTCGCGAGGCCGACTGTGTGTTGCTGACGAAGCTCGATCTCGCGCCACACCTGGATCTCGACCTCAACCAGGTCATCGCCAACGTCCGCCAGGTGAATGCCCAGGCCACGATCCTGCCCCTGTCTGGCAAAACGGGGGTGGGGATGGACGCTTGGTATGACTGGGTGCGATCGCAAGTTCAGGCCAACTCTGCGGGCGCATCTCCGTGTTACAGCCCTCACCCTAAATCCCTCTCCCAGAGCGGGAGAGGGACTTCTAACTCCCCTTCTCCCGGCTTGGGAGAAGGGGTCGGGGGATGAGGGTAATGGCGACGCTAGAGCGGGATGCCTCCTACACCCTACGCCATCCCTAGCAACCGCACCCTTGATTTTTCCCTGTTCACCCGATTGCCGTTTACATACCGTTGATGACAATGAAATTTCGCCGCTTGATTTCCTTTTGCGCCCTTTTTGTCGCCAGCTTGTGGCTGATCGCCAGTTGCAACCAAGCGCCAGATACGGCAGGAACGACCGACACTACAGCCAGTGCCGACAGCGATGCGCCGCCGCTGGTGCTGGGCTACAGCAACTGGGCGGGCTGGTGGCCTTGGGCGATCGCCGAAGAGGAGGGGCTATTTGAAGCGAATGATGCCAATGTCGAACTGCGCTGGTTCGATGGTTATCTGGAATCCCTGCAAGCCCTCGCCGCCGGTCAGATCGACGCCAACTCCCAAACCCTCAACGATACGATCGCCTTCACCATCGACTCGGTGGAGCCGCAAGTCGTCGTCCTCGTCAATGACAACTCGGCCGGAAACGATAAGATCATCGTTTCGGAAGAAATCAATACCATCGAGGATTTGCGCGGCAAGCAAGTGGCGCTGGAGGAAGGGCTGGTCGATGACTTCTTGCTCACTCTGGCGCTTGAAGATAATGGCATGTCCCGTGAAGACGTTGAAATCGTCAACCTGGAAACCGGTGCCGCCGCCGCCGCCTTCGCCTCGGAGCAGGTGGATGCGGTCGGGGCCTTCCCGCCCTTCTGGCTCACCGCCCTGGAACGAGAAGGCAGCAAGGAATTGCTCAGCTCGGCAGAATACCCCGGCGCGATTCCAGATCTCTTGGTCGTCAGTCAGTCGGTGATCGAGGAGCGCCCCGACCAAGTGCAGGCGCTGGTCAATACCTGGTTCGATGTCCGCCAGTTCATGGCTGACAATCCGGAGCGGGCCGACGAGATCATGGCCGATCGGGCGGATGTTTCGGTCGAGGAGTTTCAGCAGTTCAAGGAAGGAACCCGCTTCTTTACGATCGAGGACAACCTCGAAGCCTTCAGCGAGGGTGAGGGGATGCAGCATATGCCCTACGCCGCCGAGCGGATGACGGAGTTCATGCTGGAGGTGGGCTTGATCGAGGCAGAACCAGAGCTGGAAGGGATCTTGGATGACCGCTTCGTCCAAGCCTATGCCGAAAGTCAGGAGAGCTAGTCCCGCTATGCGGAGTTCTGAGTTCTAAGTTTTGAGTTCTGAGTGCCTGTAATCCGAGAATCCTGGGGATTTTGAACGGGATTCTTATGGCTGCCGTCTTGGACGACAACCCCGGGCGATCGCCCCAGATTCACCTCGCGAGGAATGGAGTCAATGCCAAAAACAAAGAGCTTGCCCCCGACAGTCTTCTGGCGGTTAGCGGAGGACATTCCCCGACCGCTGTCCTGGACGCTGCTGACGCTCTCGATCCTTGTGCCCTTTTGCCTCTGGTGGCTGGCGGCGATCGCCCTCAACTCCCGTTTCTTACCCGCCCCGCCCGCTGTGCTCACAGCGATCATCGGTCTCTGGCAAGATGGCCTGCTGCTCCAAGATGCCACCGCTAGCTTTCTGCGGGTGACGGCTGGGTTTTTGCTCGGTGCGCTCCTCGCCGTGCCCTTGGGCATTGGCATGGGAGCCTTTGCGAGCATCCGCGCCCTGGCCGAACCGGCGATCGGCATTCTGCGCTATATGCCCGCCCCAGCCTTCATCCCGCTGCTGATCCTCTATCTCGGCATTGATGAAGCGCCAAAGATTACGCTCATTTTCATCGGCACGCTGTTTTTCAACACGCTGATGATTATGGATGCAGTCAAGTTTGTCCCCAAGGATTTGATCGAGACAACCTATACCTTGGGGGGCGATCGCCGCCAAGTGCTGACTCAGGTGATCGTGCCTCACGCGATTCCCAGCATCATTGACGCCTTCCGCATCAACATCGCCGCCGGTTGGAATCTGGTCGTGGTCGCGGAACTCGTCGCCGCCGAAGTTGGACTCGGCAAACGCATCATCATCGCCCAAAAGTTTCTCCGCACCGATGATATTTTCGCCTGTCTGCTGATTCTTGGTCTCATCGGTTTTGCGCTCGATCTCGGCTTCCGCGCCCTCTTGTACTGGAGCTGCCGCTGGACTTTTGATTAGCCGCTGCTGGTGAATTGACATCTCATACCAGATCCTGCCTGTGGAACCCAAGAATTGTATCCCTCATCCTCAGCCCTGCTCCCAAGCCGGAAGCAGGGAGCCAGAAGCCCTCTCCTCGCTTGGGAGCGGGTTGGGTGAGGGTTTTGATTTTCGGGGCATAGATACTGGATTTAGTATGACACCAATCCATATCGTGAACCCCAAAAATTGCCCCATCGGGAGGGTTTCAAACCCTTTCCTACCGTCTCAACCCATCACGCCAGCCAAAGGAAGTTGAATGATGAAGGTGGTTCCTATACCGAGGGTGGAATGCACCATCAGCTTGCCGCCGTGTTTTTCTGCGACAATCTGGCGGGCGATCGCCAACCCCAGTCCCGTCCCTTTACCCACCGCTTTGGTGGTAAACGACGCCTCAAAAATGCGTGCCTGTGTCTCGGCATCAATACCCGCGCCATTGTCTGCGATCTCGATCTGCACCTGGTCGCTGACAACCCCTGTTCGCACCGTAATCCGCTGAGGATTGTCTTTGAGGTCGGCGAACGAACGCTTCTGCGCCGCTTCATCAAACATATCGACCGCATTCGCCAGGATGTTCATAAACACCTGATTGAGCTGACCGGGAAAACAGAGGACTTCTGGCAGATTGTCATAATCGCGGTTGATTTCAATCGCCGGACGCTGTTCGTTGGCCTTCAGGCGATATTTCAGAATCAGCAGCGTGCTGTCCAGCCCGGCGTGCAGATCGCTGGCGACTTGGCAATCAGCGTCAGCGCGCGAGAAGATGCGGAGGCTGGTGCTGATCCCTTTGATGCGATCGCAACCCAACTGCATCGAATCCAACTGCTTGGGCAGATCTTCGAGCAGAAAATCAACCTCAAGCTCCTCAAGCGTTTCCTCAATCACTGCACCCGGAGACGGAAACTGCTCTTGGTAAAGCTGTAAACAGGTCAAAATATCTTTGATAGAATTGTCAACCTCTATTAGATTGCTGGTGATGAAGCCGAGTGGATTATTGATCTCATGCGCCACACCGGCAACCAGATTGCCCAGAGATGCCATCTTCTCACTTTGAACGACTTGCAGTTGGGAGCGCTCGAGCTGCTGGGCATAATCACGGGCTTTTTGGTAGAGCTGCGCATTTTCCAGTGAAATCGCCGCCTGAGTGCTGAGGAAATTCAGCACAGCCAGCCGCTCCTGATCAAAAACATCGCGTGCCACCCGGTTTTCCAGATAAACGATCCCCCGCAAGTGACCCCGCTCGACCAGCGGCAGACAGAGGGCGCTCTGCGGCATCTGTTCAATCACATAGCGGTCGATGACGGGGAGGTCGGTGTCGGGAGCCGCGATCCAGACGGTCTCGCTGCGTTTGACATACTGGAGCAAGCGGACGGGCAGATCCGTCCGGTCAGCGAGGGGGATGGACAGCAGTTCCGTGCTCTCTAGGGTGGCGATCGCCCGCAACTGCAATTCGCCCGTCTCGTCGAGCAGGAGCAATGCGCCGCGATCGCCCCCCGAATTCTGCAAAATAATCCGCGTCAGTTGATTCAATAGCTCATCGAGTTCGATAGCGCTGACGAGCACCTGCGAAGCCTGAAGCACCGCCGCGAAATCCAGAGCCAAGTTGGTGCTGCTGCTGTTGGAATCAGACGCCTCAGTTGAAGCCGCGTGAAAGTTCAGAGTCGGAACAGTAGCGGCAGCCAAAGTCTCCCAAGGATTGAGCGCGGGCACAGTGGGCTGCAAAATCGGCTGTAGCAGGCCGGGGTAGTTGCGTTCGAGCTGATCGGTTTTTGCCTTAGCACCCCAGCGAGCGTAGCAATAGTAGGCGGCTTGGAGGTAGCTAGCCGCGACTTTCTCTTTGCCCCAGTCGAGATAGAATTTTGCCGCTAACTCATTCGCTAAGCCTGCTTCCTGGAGGTATTCATTAGCTTGTGCCGCTGCGATCGCTTGGTCATACAAATCTATTGCCTCCGCTTTGTTACCGAGGACTCGGTAGCGCTCGGCTGCGACCAATTGCCATTTGTGCGCGTGGTTCATCGGGGCATGACGTACCCAGTGCTGCTGCAATTTCGTTTGGTTTTCCTCAACCCGTTGCAGAGCGACGGCACGCTCCTCCGGTGACGACGGCAACGACGCTAAAGCCGCCAGTGAGTCATAGAAATAAAACGCTGGTTCGCCAACCGTGCTAGCACCCGCCGCGCAATATTGCTGGGCTTCAGCCGCATGGCTTTGGGCCTGTTCGATGTCCCCAAACCAGTAGCCCAGCATGAGTTTGTAGAGATGGAAAACGAATAATCCGTAAAAATCACCCATCGATTGGAGTCGCCGCAAAACCTCCCCCTCTTGCATGGACTCGTCAGAGAGCAGACGGCGATCGGCAGCCAAACCGAGTAAATTCAGCGCCGATTGCCAGTAGATTTGCATCCAGTTTGCAATCACCAACTGGTTGAGTTTCACGATTCCCTGGTAATGCCTGTCAGTGCTCTCTTCTAAGGCTGCCAGAGGCTGGCTACACCAAAAGGCATTGAAACAGAAGATATGGGCTGTGTAGCCAGCATACTCCAGGTTGCCCGACTCTAGAGCAGTCGTATACCCGGCTTGCAATAATGGCAGTGTCTCCTGAGTATGAAATTGGCGATGTAAGATGGATAATCCCATCACCGCCAAGACTTCAGGCTGGATGACTTTGACCTCAAGTTTTTCGGCGACCTTGACCGCCACCTGACCAAACTGAATCGCCGTCTCAACATCTTGCAAGACGTTGCATAAAATAAAGCCATAGCAAACATAAGCCGCGGCCGAGGTCGGTGCATTCCCGTATTCGATGGAGAGTTTGACCGGGATCGCACCTAGGAGCGGCAATAAAGGCGATCGCGAGATGAAGGCGGCGGCAAAAATACTCGTCGTAATCTGGAGGATGGCGATTTTCTCCCGATCGGTCATGACCGGGAGATTGACTAAATCAGCGATGGGGCGATCAGCGACGAGTGCTTTGACTTCTTGTATCGCCGCCTGGATATCAGCCGCAGTCGGTGCGGTCGGCAAGGTCAGCCCCAGTTGTTCCAGAATTTCTAGGGCGATCGCGATGCCTTCAGTCGGTTGGTTATGCGAGATCGTGAAGAGAATCCGCAACCGATAGACCTGAACCTGATCAAGGAGAGAGCGGGCTTGTTGGATCACCGTAGTGACGAACTGCTCCAGCGCCTCGCCATCGCCACAGTAGGATGCCATTTCTGCCGCTAGCTCGTGCAGCCTGAGCGCTAAATCATACTGTTGTTGCCAAGCATCGCTCGCGAGCAGTGATAGGCCGACGGCGATGTAATTCCGCGCCGCTTGATAGGCCGTCGCGGCTTTGGCTTTGCGGGCAGCGGTCAGATTCAGTTGGGCGAGTTCCTGGTGTTCGGCCGCGTTCGTGATCAGAGCAATGCCGTGGTTCAAGTGACCGACCAGTTCAAAAATGTGTTCGTCCTGAGCTGATGACGCGGCCTGTTGCCGCAGCAGTTGCCCGATGTGGTAGTGAGTGGCGGTTTTCTCGTCGTCGGGAATGAGCGCATAGGCCGCCTGCTGCACGCGGTCGTGCAGGAAGCGGTAGGTCACGGTGATGTGCTCATGCTCAGGCAGCCCACTGTCCTGGAAGAACTTGTACGTCTCGCTTTCCGGCACCACTAGACCTTCTTGGAGGGCGGGCCAGAGGTCAGCGGCGATCGCATTGGCGGGGCGATCGCAGACCACCGTCAGCGTCTCCAGCTCGAATCGGTTGCCCAGACAAGCCGCCAGTTGCAAAATTGCCTGAGTCTCAGTGGGCAGCCGTCGCAGCCGCGTCACCATAAACTCAACCACATCGTCCGTCAGGGCCGCCTGCCGGACGGCCGATAGGTCGCATTGCCAGTAGCCAACCGCCACATCGAAGCGGATGTGCCCATCCTCATGCAGCCCCTGTAGGAATTGGGTACTGAAGAAGGGATTGCCTTTCGTCTTTTGCCCCATCAACTGCGCCAGTGGCTGCGCCGCTGCCGTTGGACATCGCAAGGTATCGGCTACGAGCTGCATGACATCGGCCTCGCTCAACGGAGCCAGCGTCAGCCGCTCGAGGCACACACCCTGCTGTTCGATTGCCGCCAGTGTCAACATCAAGGGATGCGCTGGAAATACTTCGTTATCCCGGTAAGCACCCAGCACGAGCAAGTAGCCTCCGGCTGACTCATCTAGCAGCCGCTGCAACAAGTTGAGTGAGGCAGCATCCGCCCACTGCAAATCATCCAGAAAAATGACCAGCGGCTGCTCCGGAGTGGCAAAGACCTGCACAAACTTGCCAAAGAGCAAATTGAAGCGGTTCTGTGCAGCACTGCCTTCTAGCTCGGTTACCGCAGGCTGTGTGCCAATGATCTGCTCCAGTTCTGGGATCATCTCGATGATCACTTGCCCGCTTTCACCCAGAGCCGCCGCAATTTTCGCCCGCCAAGCCGCCAGCTTGTCGTCGGTTTCGCCGAGTAGTTGCTGGACCAGACGGCGGAAGGCCTGCATGAAAGCCGAAAAAGGCGTACTACGGTTGAACTGGTCAAACTTGCCCTTGATGAAGCAGCCGCGTTGTCGGGTGATCGGTTTGTGGACTTCGTTGATCACCGCCGTTTTGCCAATGCCAGACGAGCCAGCTACTAACAATAGCTCGCTGGCACCCGCCGCAACGCGATCAAAGGCGGCGAGGAGGGCTTCGACTTCAGCTTGGCGGCCGTAGAGTTTTTCGGGGATCAGGAAGCGATCGCTCCGGTCTTGCGTGGCCAACTCAAAGGGTTCGATACGACGACTGGTCTGCCATTGCTGCCAGCAGCGTTCCAGGTCATGCTGCAAACCGAGGGCACTTTGGTAGCGATCTTCAGGGTTTTTCGCCATCAGCTTGTCCACGAGGTCGGCAACAACCGCCGGAACTCCAGGCTGCAAGTGATCAACGCGGGGCGGCTGTTGGGCGAGGTGGCAATGTACCAGAGCCAGCGGCTCCTCTGTGGGAAACGGGAGTTGACCGGTGAGCAGCTCAAATAGGGTGACGCCGAGGGCGTAGAAGTCAGCCCGGTAGTCGAGGCCCCGATTCATGCGGCCAGTCTGTTCCGGAGCGAGGTAGGCGAGGGTGCCTTCGAGATCGCTGAGCGGTTTCAGCGCTAGGGTTTCTTTCGGGAGCAGCGAGGCGATGCTGAAATCGATCAGCTTGATTTGCCGACTCTCCGGCTGGATCAAGATGTTGGCGGGTTTGATGTCTTTGTGAATAATGCGGTTTTGGTGCAGGCTGTGCAGCGTGGTCACGATTTGGCTGGCAAATTCGAGGACTTCTAGCCAAGGGAGTGCCTGCCTCTGTGCGTAGTCGCGCAGTGAGATGCCGCCGCAGTCCTCCATGACCAGGGCATAGCTGTTACCATAGGGTTCGAGGCTGTAGTAGCACGGAATGCCAGGAAGGCTGAGGTTTTTGGCGATCGCATACTGATTATGAAACCGCAGCAACTCGTTGAAGCGGGGGTGCTCATTGGCTAGCAATTTAACGATGACGGGTGCATCGCGACCCTGGGTTGTTGCCTGACTGTCATGCTCAGGGTCAGTGGCCGGAACCGCTCGGTAAACAGCGGTTGTGGTGCCGGAGTAGAGCTGTTCGACAAAGCGGTAGCCGGGTAGCGGGCGGTTGGAGGTTGGCATGGGATTTGGCTTTTGGTATCGGATACGGACGCCGTACATGGAGGAGGTGACGCGCGCGATCACGAGTTGCTCATTGACGGCGGGACACTGTTGGGCATTGACTGGCAATATCGGCTTTGACTTGGGCGTATGGCTGTCTGCCCAGGGTGCTGAAGTGATGCACTACTAACATTCGCATCAACAATATTTAGGATAAATTTAAGTTGTGAAAAACTTGTGAAGGCTACTGGCGATCGCGATCACGGCATAACACCAGATCCTGTCTGTGAAACCCAAGAATTATATCTCTCATCCCCAGCCCGGCTCCCAAGCCGGGAGCCAGAAGCCTTATCGCCGCTTAGGAGAAGGTCGGGAGAGGGTTTTGATTTTTGGGGCATAGATACCAGACTGGGTATCACCTCCCCTCGCTATCCTGCGCTCTGAATACAAAACGATGCACCTCGAAATCCGCAATTTATTCAAACATTTCCCAACTCCACAAGGCCCATTATTGGTCTTGAAAAATATCAATCTGCACGTCGAGTCCGGCGAGTTCGTCTGCGTTGTAGGGGCTTCGGGATCGGGCAAATCGACCCTGCTGCGGCTGGTTGCCGGTCTTGACTTACCCAGCTCCGGCTCAATTGCCGTAGACGGGGCGACAGTGACCGGGCCGGGAGCTGATCGTGGCATGGTTTTCCAGCGCTACACGCTCTACCCCTGGCTGACGGTGCAAAAAAATGTTGAGTTTGGATTGAAACTACAAGGCGTCGCGGCCGCCGCTCGCCGAGAGCAAGCTTCCTATTTTCTCGAAGTCGTCGGCCTGACTGAGTTTGCCACCACGCTCCCCAAGGAACTGTCCGGCGGCATGAAACAACGGGTGGCGATCGCCCGTGCCCTGGCCTGCCAACCGAAGATTTTGCTCATGGACGAGCCATTTGGGGCGCTGGACGTGCAGACCAAGGAGACAATGCAGCAGTTTTTGCTGGAACTCTGGCAGCGTACCCACTGCACGATTTTGCAGATCACCCACGATGTCGAGGAAGCAGTTTTTCTGGCGCAACGCATCTACGCCCTGAGTGCGCGGCCGGGCGAGATCGAGTGTGAGTATCAGATTGAATTGCCGGGCGATCGCGACTATCGCCTCAAGCGCCAGAGCCAATTCCAAAGCTATGTTGCTGAAATCATGGATCTGTTGCGCGGTCAGACCAATGTGGAAGCGACGGCGATCGCACTGGTCTCCTAACAAGTAATGGTGCTCAACCCGCGTGTGGTGAGGATTTCGAGCATTGAGACTGGACGAGAACAGTAACCCATCGCCATCGCGGGTGTCGTCTTGCTGGGTAACCCCCAATGGGGTCGCACCCAATTGGGCACTGGACGCTTAGAAGGTGACAATCGTGCTGAATCCCTGACACATCAAGGGTTTTGATGTATTTCATGGCAATCACCAGAACCCTTTATCTCACAAGGCGGCGCGGCCAAAAATACAGTAACAAAGCCTGTGCATTAACTACCGCGTCCGCTGCGCTGAATGGTTAGGCAACGCCTACCCGCGTGCAGTACTCTGAGTCTGGCAGAGATGAGTGCGATCATGAACAATTTTCAATTCTTAAAATTTGTTTTGCTGTCAAGCTGAATTCAGGGAAAGTAGCTGAGACAACAGTTTGGCTTCCCTGGAATAATTGAATTTCATACTCTCCATCCACTAATGTGCAAATGGAAAGGGTAGGTTGTTTTGGCTTTCCAATATGCCGAATACCCCCTAATCCAGCATAGTCTGCAATCCAATACTCAGGAATTCCCAGGGCTGCATAGTCTTCAACTTTGCGGGCATAATCGTTCTGCCAATTACTACTGACGACTTCCGCCACAAACTTGATTGAATCCCCCCTAGTTATAATTGATTGCTCCGACCAGAGCAGTTCGTTGACAAGCTCAGTGCGGTCAATAACTGCAACATCAGGCCGAAACGCAGTTGCACCAATATTGGAAGGACGAAGTAATCCCCGTTGGAGAACAAACCAAGGCAAACTTGCCTTGTCGATTTGAATGCAGGCTTTCGCGGTAATAAAGGCAGCAACCTCCTCGTGTTTGCCGGTTGGTTCCAAGTCAAACACCTCTCCGTCGATTAATTCATAACGATTATCGTCACCATAGAGAGCTAGAAACCCGTCAAAGCTCTGCTGTATCGGTCGATCAGTTGCAATTGCCATGGCCATTCAGCCCCAACTAGATAAGCCCAGTTTAGCAAAATGGATAGGTAATGCTGCTAAACCGCTCCATCTGAACAAAGCAGGCAGGCAAGATTTCCTTGCCTGCCTTTTGCTTAGCTCGCATAACGGTGAAGTTGTGCGGCGGCTAGTACCGCTACGCGGAATTTTGAGTTCTGAGTTTTGAGTGATGAGTGCAGACAATACAGGCATCCTACGGCTCCTGAATGGGCATCTCATTTCCGCCGTCTTGTACTAGTATCCTTTGTATCCTCACTGAGATCTCTCGCCCGTCCGCTCCAACGTGTTGTTAGCTGGCTGGCAATAAGCAGATTGAGTAAAAGTGTGATACACCCAAATGTGTCGGAGCCTGAAGCGGTTAAACGTCAATTGAGAACTTTTGGTCAAAGCTGAAGTCAATTCTCAGAACCCTGGGAGCGTGGACGTATCCAGTCCTCGTGGATGCGATCACTACAGCCTTTCAAGAAATCTCTGAAGCTGACATTAGAGGTGGGTTCACCCATTGCTGCTGCTGTACCTTGGGATTCTGAAATCCGCTATATAATCATGCTTATTCTCTAAGTTGGTTGCTAGGCATAACAAGTTTTGTTTCACAAAGGACAATATGGAAAAGCAGCGAATTACGGCATTGCAAACTATCTTCAGTTCAAGACTCGACACCCTGAGCCATCTCTTGGGGGTTGCAGAGGATCATTTTACAGAAGATGTCGAGTCGCTCTTACAGAGTCGGATTGCGTCCGATATGCTTCCCTTCGGCACTCAAATCGCATTCACCTGTAATCAGCCTCGCAACTTTTCCTTGTGGTGCTTAGGTCAAGCAGACGATCATTTAAATCCTGACATTGCCTCTTTGACCGAGGCTCGGGACTGTATTGCAATGACGCAAGAACTCCTCGCCAGCATCCAGGCTACCGATGCTCAGCTTAGGGAGATTAAGCGCATCGAGCTGGGGGAAGGGACATATCTAGAATTGTCGGGACTTGCCTATGTCGATGATTTTTTGCTGCCCAATTTTTACTTCCACCTAACCACCGCCTACGACATCATGCGGATGGCTGGGGCACCGATTGGCAAGCGCGATTTTATGATGCATTTGGTGCCTTGCTTGAAGCAACACGGCTGATGGTCCGACACCCTGGGCAAACGCAGGCATCAGTGAACCGGGGCGGTTGTGAGGCTGGCATTGAGGCTGGCGGCGATGAGTTCTAAAATCTCGCGGGCCTGAGCGGGCAGACTGGATCGCTGACTGAAGAAGCTGAGAGTGCCGTAGCGCTGGCGATCGCCCCCAGTGGCGTGCCTAGATAAGCTTGCGGTTGCAACGTTTGCACCAGCGGCAGCGTGCTCAAGTCGGGATTGTTGGCGAGTGGTGCGGCGATTTGCGTCTGTTGAGTGTCCCAGACGAGCGTTTCGGGTGTTTCGCTGAGGAAGAGTTCACGGCGATCGCGCCAGAACTCATGACTTGCTTGTACCGCTTGGATTGTGCAGCGATCGCCGCCGATCTGACTCACCCAGCCCGTCTCGCTACCCAAGAGTTCACAGCCGATCTGCAAACTGGCCGCGCAGCGATCCGCGAAGCTCGCCGCCGGTTGTACATGCAGGCGGTGGATGGCCGCCAAGGCAGCAGTGGCCTGCTGTGCTCGGCGTTGCCAACGCTGGCGACCGAGGTGGATATCGAGACGAACCAAGACTTCCTCGATCTGGATGGGCTTGTTCAGGTAGTCGATGCCACCGGCCTGAAAGGCGCGCGCCCGATCGATGCTTTCATTGAAAGCGCTGAGAAAGATGACCGGTGTAGCGGCAGTACGCGGATCACTTTTTAAGCGCTCACAAACCTGGTAGCCGTCCATCCCCGGCATCTTGATGTCGAGGAGAATAATGTCGGGTGGTCGCATCTGTGCGGCCTTGATCGCCATATTGCCATCAATGACAGCCCGCACTTCGTAGCCGCGATCGCTGAGTAGTTCCGAGAGCAAACGCAGATTGTTGGGCGTGTCATCCACGACCAAGACGCTACCAATAGCGACCTCTGATGGAGCAGCGCTGTTCATGTCGGTGGGACTGCAAAACTCATCGTGTCAATATCATACGCGCTCAAACTCGCCTAACCGGAAATTATGGGTCTTCCGGAGCGATCGCCGCCGAACCCGCTAAGGCATCAATAATCCTGTCGTAGCGAAAGTTATCCGCCCAACTGGCGATCTCCGTTACCGCAGCCGTCGCCTCGGCAGGTAATTCAGCTAGCAGGGTGTGGATGTCTTTGGCGCTGGCAGCAAAGCTGGCTTCCTCAAGCTGACTACGCCAAGCGTCGGGTTGTGCAGCAAGCAGCGTCGCAATATCTACCGTCGCTGTCACGGCTGTTGGTTCGGTCTCTGGCTCAGCCACCGCTGCCGGTTCCTGGTAGAGATACTCCACCCCGATGAAATGGTTGAGGCGCTCGAAAATCATCTGTTCCTGGAATGGCTTGGTGACAAAATCGTCGCAGCCGGCCGCAATCACCGCATCGCGATCGCGCTCGAACACACTCGCCGTCAACGCGACAATCGGCGTGCGGGGGCGCTCCGGCTGCTCGGCTTCCTGGGCGCGGATGGCGCGGGTCGCCCCGAAGCCATCCAAAATCGGCATCTGCATATCCATCCAGATAAAATGCGGCTGCCAGCTTTCCCAGGCTTCTACCCCCGCTTGTCCATCCGCCACGGCTTTGACCGCAAAGCCGAGCGGTTCGAGGAGTTCGATCAACAGTTGGCGATTTTCCCAGCGATCTTCGACGATCAGAATGCGATAGGTCGGCTGACCCGGCACGAGGCCGATCGCACGCGGTCGTTCGACGGCTTGTAGCGCATCACCCTGAGCCGCATAGACCGGGATCGTGAATTGAAAACAAGTCCCCTCGCCGACCCTGCTCTCAACGTGCAGCTCGCCTCCAAGCACATTGACAAACTGGCGGCTGATCGTCAGACCGAGGCCCGTCCCTTCGGTCGCCTGCTCCCCGGTTTCAGTTTGGTCAAAGGCGTTGAAGATGCGGGTCAGGTCGTCAGGGGCGATGCCTGGCCCGGTGTCCCGCACCGCGAAACGCAGATAGGAGCGATCCTGAGACGATTGGTCAACATCGGCCGCGACCTGTAATGCCACTTCCCCGCTCTCGGTGAATTTGATCGCGTTGTTGAGCAGGTTGATCAAAACCTGGCGCAGTTTTTTGGGGTCGGTGCGGAGGTAGCGGGGCAAGTTCGGCTCGGCATCGAAATAGAGAGCCAGTCCCTTGGCTTGCGCTTTGTAATACAGCATTCCCTTGAGCGTATCGAGCAGCTCAAAACAGTCAAAATCGCGCTCTTGCAAGCTGATTTTGCCCGCTTCGATCTTGGAGACATCGAGGACATCGTTGATCAACTGCAACAAGTGTTCGCCGCTGCGGTTGATGATGCGGATATGTTCGCTATGGCTGGCCAGAGTGTGGGTCTGGTGCAGCGCGAGATCCCGCTCCATCAGTTGCGCGAAGCCGAGGATGGCGTTGAGCGGTGTTCGCAGTTCGTGACTCATTTTGGCGAGAAAAGAGCCTTTGGCGCGGCTGGCTGCCTCGGCATTTTCCTTGGCTTGCTGGAGTTCAGCGCTGCGTTCTTGGACGCGCTCGATTAAATAGTTCAGCGAGATGGCGAGTGAGCCAATTTCGTCAGCGGGGTTGACCGCCTCTAGGGAAACGCGCTGATTGAAGTCGCCATGACGAGCGGTGCGGCGGGCGACGTGGGTAATGTAGCTGAGCGGGCGGCTGACGGTGCGGGTGACGCGGATCGCCACAAAACCGGCGATCGCCACTGCCAGCAAGCTACTCGCCACGATCAACCCTTTCTCAATGCCCTGTGCCCGCTCGAGCTCGAGCGCGGCTTCACGGGCTTGGCGCTGGGCGCTGCCGAGCAGTTCCTCTAGCTCCAGGGCGAGAGCGTCGAAGTCGGTGCGGAAGTTGGAGCGATTCAGCGCTTGCAGTTGGCGACGGACGAGCGTATTGTCCCAGTCTGGTGGCAGTTGGGGGGGGATGAAGGCTTGGCTGCGCTGGGCATAGACCCCCAGTTTGCTGACATAGCCGTCGATAAACTCGGTGAATTGGTCAGGATCAGTCGCCAGCCAAGCGGGGTCGCTAGCCACAAACTCATCCAGGCGGCGCTGCAAGGCGCGAGTATTGGCAAGGCTTTTACGTAAGCGGTCTTCGCTGTCGCGCAGTTGATCGGGTTCGTCGAGGAGGGAGGGCAGCAATGCCCCGGCAAGCTGGGCGCGTTTGACTTCCCCTTTGAAATCGGCGAGCAATTGCGCCTGGATGCTGGCATCCGTCAGTTGCTGGATGCCCTGTCCTTGGTAATAGTCGGCGATGAGCATCCCGGCGAGCGTACCAACGAAGCCAAAACCGATCGCCGCGCCGTAGCCGAGGGCGATTTTCTGGGCAATGCGGAGGGTGTGGAGACGCTGACGCCAGGTTTGCCAATACTGCATAGTGATGACGAAAGCGACGCGGAATCGGCCAGGTGAATCGGTGCTGACTTGCGCCGACCGCTCTGGGCATCATCGGGCGAGTCAAGAGAACATAGTTTAATCTTCAGGGTTAATTTCACCACTCTGGACAGTCACGGCAAATTCGACCACGGCATCAAAGCGGAAATTGGTCAGCCAATGGTCGAGGGTCGTCGCTAGGCTATGACTAGCAGCGGGTAGCTGATCACGCAAGCGCTCAATGGTTTTGGCGTTGGCTTCGAGGGCGGCCTGGTTCAGAGCATTCAGCCAGTTGGCGGGCATTTGTGCCGCCTGTTGTTGGAGCCGTGCTAGGTTTTGGGCTGGCAAGGCAATGTCACTGTTCACCGGGGCAGCGGGGCTGCTGGCGGCATAGGTAAATTCGACGCCCAGGTGCTCGCTGAGTTTGCGGAAAATCAGCGCGGCATGGCAAGGCTTGCGGACGCAATCATCGCAGCCCGCTGCCAGGATCGATGCCCGCTCTTCCTCGAAGGCACTGGCGGTGAGGGCGACAATCCGCGTCTGTCCGGCAGTGTCTCTGGTCTTGATTGCACGCGCCGCTGCATAGCCATCCATGACTGGCATTCGCATATCCATCCAGATGAGGTGCGGTTGCCAGTCTTCCCAGATGGCGATCGCCTCGCGCCCGTCAGCTGCCTCCCGTACCTCGAAGCCGACTGAGGTGAGGAGTTGGACCATCAGTCGGCGATTTTCCCAGCGGTCATCGGCGACGAGCAGGCGATAGGGGACTTGGCTGGGGGCGAGGGCTTGCACCTGCGGGCAGGATGCGGTGTCCATGTCCACCTCAGTAGGCAGCATGGCGGCTGTACAAGGCAGGACAAAAGTGAAGCAGGTGCCCGCGCCGACTTGGCTCTCGACTGCAATTTCGCCACCCATGAGTTGCACGAACTGGCGGCTAATCGGTAAGCCGAGGCCGGTGCCCTCGCCGCTAGTGCGGCCGGTCTCGGTCTGTTCAAAAGCCGCAAACAGCTTCGGTAGCTCCTCTGGGGCAATACCTGCTCCGGTGTCGGCGACGCTGAAGCGCAGATAGGTGTCGGCGGTGGTGTGATTGCCTTTGGCCGTCGCGGGTAAATCTGCTGCGGTGGCCATCTCGACCCGGAGTGTCACCCGGCCGATGGCGGTGAATTTGATAGCGTTGCCGAGCAGGTTGACCAGTACCTGACGCAGCTTCACTTCGTCGGCGGCGATGAAGCGGGGCACCTCGGTGGCGCGATCGCAGTGTAGTTCCAGTTGCTTTTCGTTCGCCCGCAGGCGCAGCATCGCCATCAGCGAGTCGAGCAAGGCGTGCAGATCGAAGTCATTGATGACTAGCTCGGTGCGACCGGCCTCGATCTTGGCCATCGAGAGGACATCGTTGATCAGTGTCAACAGATGTTCGCCGCTCTGGTTGATGATGTTGAGGTTCTGGCGTTGGTCGTCGCTGACGCTGGCGTCGCGGCTGAGGAGTTGCGCGAAGCCGAGGATAGCATTGAGGGGTGTGCGCAGCTCGTGGCTCATATTGGCGAGAAACTGGCTCTTGGCGTAGTTGGCGGCTTCGGCGGCTTCTTTGGCTTGTTCGAGGGCGGCATCGGCTTCGTGGCGTGTCCAGGCGATCGCCATCAGCTCGCCGATGAAGCGCAGGAGTTCGATGTCTTCCTGGAGCCAATCACGACGGGTGCGCACGGCATCGAGGCCGATGAAGCCTACGGTCTGATTGAGGTGAATCGTGGGCACGAGCAGCAGCGACTGGATCGATTGGCGCTGCCATTCGCGCTGTTCCACAGCCGCGGCTGGGGGCAGGTCGGCGACATCTGCAACCGGTACGGCGCGGCCCTGCTGGCACTCACTGTGCGTCCAGGGGAAGTTTGCAATCGAGACTTGCTGAGACTCGTCGATAAAGGCTTGAATCCCGGGCGCACACCACTCATGAGTACAGGTGGCTTCGCGACCGTTGGCACTGTAGCGAAACAGATAGCTGCGATCGCAGCGTGTGAAGCGGCCGATGGCATGGAGGGCGAAGTCGATGGCAGCATCCAGATCGCGGTTGAGCAGGGCGCGGGCGACTTGGCTCAGCAGGCGATCGCGGGCCATCTGACGCTTGAGGATCGCTTCGGCCTGACGGCGTTGTTGGCGATCTACCTGCCGCTTGGCCTGCTGTAGCGCTAGTTGGCGCTGCAAACCAGCGAGACGAGCCGGGGTTTCGCGGCATGGCGGGGCAGCGACCGGCGTGATATTCAACACGGCTTGCACAGCCCCAGCGGCGGCAGCATGATACCCAGCAATGCTCAGATGGCTGCCGCTCAAGGTGTCGCGCTGGTAGGTGGCAGCGGGAAAATTCCCCAAAAGTGCGGCGCGAATCGGGTGCGACGCTGCCGGTACGCCCCGCAACGGCAGGAGCTGCGGCAGACTAAGACCAATCACGGCGTCAGGGCTTGGTTTGTCGAGCAATTCGGCGAAGGCCTCATTGCAACCGCGAATGGTGGTGGTCGCGTCTGTCCAGACCAAGGCGGTATCCAGGGCATCCAGCACTGCAACCAGGTCATTTGGAGATGGCAGGGAGGTGGTGGACGATGAAAACGGACGTTCGAGCATGAGGATAGAGTTAGCAACCGCGCTTCTAAACGGCTGAGCAGTGGAGCGAAGCGGCGAGCACCCAAGAAAAACTCATTTCGCTCGAGTATAAGCGAAATGACTGAGGTTCGTCAGGGGGAGAAATACGGGACATGCAGCCGCGCGGTGGGTGTGATCGCTAGACCACAGTGTTGTGATCGCGGTCGCCAGCGACTTTTTGGCTTGGCTGCCGATCATTCCAGTGCAGCACTGTAAAAAGTTCTCGCGATCGCGGTTGACAAACCAGAATTTTTATGAGTAAACGTCAAATGCCCGACTTATTGTTATCGAGTCGGCCGCATGAAGCAGGACGTGACCGTTAGCATGGGGAGGTGACCTGCTACCGATGGAGTGACCTGATGCGACGACGCCTGCTGTTCATTTTGCTGGGCGTGATCGCCCTGCCGCTCACCGCGATCGCCCAGGCTGAAACGCCGGTTGATTCTGAAGCTAGTTCACCTACTAAAACACCCGCCGTCACACGGACAGCGGGCGATCACGAGCTGATATCGCCGGACGCGACGCCAGAACAGCTCGGTCAAGTGGCAGGCGAGGCGATCGGAGTCATGGACACCACAGAATGGCACCCCTACGCCCCAACAGTCCGCCTCAGCATCGAAATGGTGATCGACTGGTCGGTGGTTCGCTAGACGCTAGAGATTGCTGAGGATCTTCTGAACAATATTGACGCCTGAAACTGCCTGCCAGCCGAACAGCCCCAGAATAGTGATGTTGAGGGTGATGTGGGTATAGCGCGCCACAGCGTTGCCTTTCTGCATCAGCGGCGAGAGCGAGGCTGAGACCGCGACGAGGCCGGTCATCGCCAAGCCAGCGATCAAATGTGGGCCGACGAAGAGTTTGCCGTTGTTGATATAAGTCGCCGCCATGCCGCCGAGCGAGCCGAGGACGAGGAGGGCGAGCAAGATCGAGCCAACCTTATAGTGGCGGGTGTTGAAGTTTTTGCCGATCAGTTCTTTGCGCGTCTCTTTGTCCGCATTGCGGGTGCGACGAATCTGGATGCCGAGATAGAGCGCATAGACGGAGAGGGCGAGCAGTGCCCACATCAGGATGGGGTGAAAAAATTGTGAATAGACCGCGATCGGTTCCGGGATAGCCATAGCAGTTGTCTCTCCAAGATTGCACAAGGACAGGGTTGAGCCTCTTCACTAAACTTAACATGGTCGCCGTAACGCCGGTGCAGGTCATCAATCTTGGGCAAATCATCCTCTACAACCTGCTCAATATTCAACCGCAGCAACTGTGCGATCGCCTGTCGCTGCGATCTTGCCTCAGCTTGGCTCAAGAGACTGTTGCCTGCTTCTTCTTTTTGCGGGTCTGTTCTTTCTCGCGTTGCTTGGTGCGCTTTGCCGCCTGCTTTGCGGCTTGCTCGGCATCCGCCTGCTGCTGGTAGGCTTGCTCGCGCTCCGCTTCCAGTTTGTCGAGGTAGTAGTGGTAGTCGCCGCGATAGACCCGGAACTCGCCATCGCGAATTTCAACAATCTTGTTAGCGACCTGCGAGATGAAGTAGCGATCGTGGGAGACCAAGATCGCGGTGCCGTCGTAGTGTTGCAGCGCCGATTCCAACATTTCCTTGGCGGGAATGTCGAGGTGATTGGTCGGCTCATCGAGGATGAGCAAATTGGCAGGTTGCAGCAACATCTTCGCCAGCGCCAATCGCGCCTTCTCGCCGCCGCTCAATGCTTCGACGGGTTTGAACACGGTCTCGCCGCTGAAGAGGAAGCGTCCTAAAAGCGTCCGCACTTCCTCATTTTTCCAGTCCGGTACTTCGTCGTGGATCGTTTCCATGACCGTCTTGGTGAGATCCAGTGCCTCGGCTTGATTTTGCTCAAAGTAGCCGGGGATGACGCCATGTTTGCCCAGTGCTACAACGCCCTCTTCCGGTTTTTCCATGCCCATGATGAAGCGTAGCAGCGTCGATTTGCCCGCACCATTGGGGCCGAGGAAGGCGATGCGATCGCCTCGTTCAATCAACAACTCCGCACCGAGAAATAGGATCTTTTCGCCGTAAGTATGGGTCAGATTGCTAATTTCAACCACTTCGCGACCGCTGCGGGGTGCGGGTGGAAAGCGGAAGTGCAGCGCCCGTAAATTGGCGGTTGGTGCTTCGATCACGTCCATTTTTTGCAACTGCTTCTCGCGGCTCTTGGCTTGGGTGCTGCGGGTGGCACTGGCGCGGAAGCGTTCAACGAATTGCTGTTGCTTGGCAATTTCCTTCTGCTGACGCTCGTAGGTGCTCTGTTGTGCGACTTGGCTTTCCAGCTTTTGGGTCAGGTAGGCGGAGTAGTTGCCTAGATAGGTCGAGGAAACACCTCGTTCAGTCTCCACAATCTGAGTGCAGAGGCGGTCGAGAAATTCGCGGTCGTGCGAGACGACGACCATCGGCGCGGTTAGGCCTTTTAGATATTCTTCGAGCCATTCGATTGTCTGTAGGTCGAGGTGGTTGGTCGGCTCGTCGAGCAGGAGTAAATCGGGGCTTTGGAGCAGAATTTTCCCCAGGCCCATGCGCATCTGCCAGCCGCCGCTGAAGGAACTGACGAGGCGATCGCCATCATCGGCTGCAAATCCTAGCTCCGGCAAAATCTTCTCAATTTCGGCTTCAAGGCTATAGCCGCCCAGGGCTTCAAACCGGCGCTGATAGCGGTCGAGTTCGTGGATCAGGTCGTCTAGTTGCTCGGGATCGGCAGACTCCATCGCGTGCGTGATGCGGACGATCTCGTCGTGCAGCGCGGCGGCGTCAGCAAAAGCGCGCCACAACTCTTCGCGCACGGTGCGCCCCGGCTCGACATCAAATTCTTGGCTCAGGTAGGCGATGTGAAGGTCGGCAGGGCGGATTACTTCTCCCGCTGTTGGCTCGATGTCGCCGTTGACGATCTTGAGCTGAGTCGATTTGCCCGCGCCATTGACACCGACGAGGCCGATGCGATCGCCCGGCTTGACCTCCCAGGTGACGTCCTTGAGTACTTCGCCGGTCGGGTAAATCTTGCTAATCCGTTCGAGTCGCAGCATGGGGGTGCCTATAGTCCGCCGCTGCCACTTTAACAATCTTCATAATTCCCTGACAAGTCGTGATCAGCCGGGAATGGGCAATTTCCTGTGATCGCGCATGAGCCGAACTGTGCTGGAGAGGGTTGAGCGGTTCAAACTACGTCATTTTGCGGCGTTGACTCACGCTGACCAGACGGTTTGCAGTTCGAGGCAAAACCCCGCTAGCAGCGGTTCCCCTGACAGGGTTGCGGGTGCTGACAACATGACGGGCGGGCGATCGCTCACTTAGACCTCCACAGTCCGGGTCTGAGGATCGATCAGCCACCCCAACGCCAGACCATTTTCCAGATACTCCTGCATTTTCTGGCGCACTGTCGGGAGCGAATCGCTTTTCGAGACCAGTTCGATGGCAAAGTCGGGACAGAGTGGCAGAAAGCCCTGACGCTCTGTCTGGCTCAAGGTTTGCCAGCGTGCCAGGCTGACCCAGCTCGCATCGGGCGATCGCACCGCTCCGTTGGGAAGCCGAAAGCCGGTTGAGGAGTTGTACGCTTTGCCCAATTGGCGCTGCCGATTCCACCACCAAAGTTGACCCTCAATATCTAAATCACGCTCGCCCGTGTCTCCTCCAGTGGGTGGCATCGCGATCACGACTCCTGTGGCCGTTAACTCCAGGCGACAGTCGCGATTCGCCGCTGCCAACTGTGCGAACTGCTCATGGTTGAGATGTAGGGTGGGCGGGACATTGAGCGAGACCACAATCCATCGGCTCCGGTCGCGTCATGCCTTCAATTTAGCATTGGACGCCAGCGGGCTGAGGGGCGATCGCCACCACGGGTACGGCCGGTACACGGAATAATCGGGGTTGCCGACCCGCAAAATTGCGAAAAAGTCTGAAATTTCGTGCTTTCAGCGGTTCGGATGCGGCAGACAGCACTTAGAATGATTCAGTGAAACTGACGGTAAACTCGTGAAACGCTGAGTCTATCAGCTTTTCAGAAGTTTGACGCCGGGGATTCTGCTGGGTTAATCTCGGTTCAAGCCATTCGTCCCGTCCAAGCACAGCAGGATGGATAACCCTGTTGTACCCAAAAATCAAGAGATATCAGGAGCTTTTCGCATGAATAAAGGTGAATTAGTCGATAAAGTCGCCGATAAGACGGAAGTGACCAAAAAACAGGTCGATGCAGTCATCACCGCGACCGTCGAAGCCATCATGGAGGCAGTCTCCGATGGTGAAAAAGTGACGCTAGTCGGCTTCGGCTCTTTCGAGCGGCGCGATCGCAGGGCGCGCGAGGGCCGCAACCCCAAGACAGGCGAGAAGATGGAAATCAAGGCGACGCGCGTTCCTGCTTTCTCAGCCGGTAAGCTGTTCAAAGATAAAGTCGCGACCTAGTTCGCCGAGCCACTCTGGCTCTGATTGCCTTGAATCGCTCTCGACCCACGCACGGCGGCAACCTCACCTGGGCTGCGCGACAGGCAGGCTGTGCCTCTGATGCTATTTTGGATTTTTCGGCAAGCATTAATCCGCTTGGCCCGCCTGCGAGTGCTCTGACGGCGCTCCAGGCGAGCCTCCCTAGCATCACGGCTTACCCTGACCCCGATTGCACGGCACTCCGCCTGGCGATCGCCCGCACCCACCAGCTCGCCCCCGCATGGATCTTGCCGGGCAACGGCGCGGCAGAGCTACTCACTTGGGCAAGCCGCGATCTCGCCGCCTGCGCTCAGACCCGCTACCTAGTTCCCGGCTTCGCAGACTATCAACGCGCCTTGTCTGCCTTTGGAGCGGCAAGTCAGCCCGACTCGCTGAAACTCCCTGACTGCCTGCTCCCAGATTTCACCCGGGGTGATCGCCCCCCGCAACAGTGCGGGCTGCTGCTCAATAATCCCCACAACCCCACCGGCCGGCTCTGGTCGGCCGCACAGTTGCAACCGTTGCTGGCGCAATTTGCCTTGGTGGTCGTGGATGAAGCCTTTATGGATTTCCTACCGCCTGAGCAGCAGGAAAGTTTGATTGCACAGATCACGACGCGGCAAAATCTGGTCATCCTGCGTTCCTTGACCAAGTTTTACAGCCTGCCGGGGCTGCGGTTGGGTTATGCGATCGCCCACCCCGACCGCTTGAAACGCTGGCAGGGCTGGCGTGATCCCTGGTCGGTGAATAGTCTGGCGACTGCCGCTGGGATCGCCGCCCTTCGTGATACTGATTTCCAAGCGCAAACCTGGCACTGGTTACCGACTGCTCGACAACAGCTCATGGCCGGTCTACAAGCCTTGCCCGGTTTAACCCCGCTGGCTGGCGCCGCCAATTTTCTCCTCGTGGCGACGGAATATTCTAGCTCGGCCTTGCAAGCGATTCTACTCAAGAAGCATCAAATTCTGATTCGCGATTGCTTGAGTTTTCCGGAGTTGGGCGATCGCTACTTCCGCGTTGCTGTCCGCACCGAGACCGAAAACCAGCGTCTCCTCAGCGGACTGCGGGCGATTCTGGCAGATTGAATTCCCTCCCAGGCTCTTGCCATCAGCAGGCTGAAATTCGCTTTGCTGAGCAAAGGTCTGTTCACAGCCCACCAGGTAGCAGAGTCATCGCGATACAAATCCCGCTCAATCTTGACGAATCCCTGCTTGATGAAGCCGGCCAAATCACTAATCTCGAAAACCGAGAAGAACTGCTCCAGGACTTACGCAGTTCAAGACAGAAGACACTGTTGGTAGCGGCAGAATCCCCCTGTCCCCCTTATCAAGGGGGGTGGCGAAGCCGGGGGGAGCTTTCAACCCGCTGACGTTTTATTCAGTGCGTAAGTCCTAACCGCAACCGAGCGTCGCTTGCAACCAAGCGATCGCGCCCTCAACTTCAGCAACCCGCTCACCCGGCGGCAACGGCGGACGCTGCACCATCACCACCGGCAGGCCCAGCTCGCGCGCGGCGATTAACTTGGCAACGGTTGCTTCACCACCACTATTTTTGCTGACGATCGCTTCAATGCGATGACTTTGCAAGAGCGATCGCTCGGCTGCGAGGGTGAACGGCCCGCGCTGGAGCAGGAGCTGACCCGGCGGTTGCGGTTGCTCTGGCGGCGGCGGCTCGATGGCGCGCATCAGAAACCAGAGCTGGCGGAGGTGAGCAAAGGCGGCGAGTTCTTGCCGACCGATGCTCAGAAAAATCCGCGTCGCTAATCCCGGCAACAGGGCGGCGGCAGTAGCGTGGCTATCGGCCGCGAGCCAGCGATCGCCCGTCACCGGCTGCCAGGCTGGACGCACCAGTTGTAAGTGCGGAATTCCCGTTTTAGCCGCCGCCGTCGCGGCATGGTGCGAGATTTGAGCCGCAAAGGGATGGGTCGCATCGATGAGGGCAGCAATCTGCTGCGTTTGCAGATATGCCACTAACCCGGCCACACCGCCAAAGCCGCCAACGCGCATCGGTATGGCTAGGGGGTTGGGCTGCTGCGTGCGACCGGCGAGCGAGGCGATCGCTTCAATCTCTGGCCGCTCAGCGAGGCGCGCCGCCAGGTGCCGCGCCTCGCCCGTCCCCCCCAAAATCAAGACGCGTGAAGCTGTGGTCATTGCCAGTCAATCATTACAATCGCCACACCAGCAGTTTCACGGGATGGCGACAAGCAGTGTAGCAGGAAAGGTGACATTCAAAGCGGGAGTGGCTTCATTTTGCCGTCGCCTCGGTCACTCGTCATGCAACCAAACTTAACCCCCAACATAGTAACCGGTCGATAAAATATAATCATGCTGCCGCAACCTTTCATCGTCGTCCCAGTCACCAAACGCAACACCTATAAATCCCTGGCAATACTGAGGCAGTCGTGGATTGGGTTGATGACTGAAAACCCTGTGTCAACTCTGGCTGCTATTGGGTTTCGCTGCGTCTAACCCGACCGCAACCGAGAAGGCTCTGGCGACTTATTCATTGCGCTCGTCTTACCCATGACCTATCCCTCAGAGCGGCACAGAGAATCTGGCAATTCGGTTGTGCTTTCTTCAGTATCAACGCTCTTCCAGATGCGTGGCGTGACCAAGACCTATGTGATGGGGGAGGTGACCGTTCAGGCACTGAAGGCGGTTGATCTGGAGCTAACAGCAGGCGAATTCGTCGTCTTGCTCGGCCCCTCCGGGAGTGGCAAATCGACGCTGCTGAATATTTTGGGCGGTCTGGATGTGCCGACGAGCGGGCAAGTGATCTTCCAAGGTCAAGACCTGACGGCGGCAGGCGATCGCGTCCTGACCCGCTTCCGGCGTCAGAGCGTTGGCTTCGTTTTCCAATTTTACAACCTCATTCCCAGCCTGACCGCCCGCGAAAATGTGGCGCTGGTGACCGACATCGCCCCGCAGCCGATGCATCCCCGGGAAGCATTGGAGCGAGTGCATCTGGGTCATCGCCTCGACCACTTTCCCGCGCAACTTTCCGGAGGTGAGCAGCAGCGGGTGGCGATCGCCCGGGCGATCGCCAAACGACCGCAAGTCCTGCTCTGCGACGAACCCACCGGCGCGCTGGATTTCCAAACCGGCAAGCTGGTGCTCGAAACCCTCGCCGAGGTCAATCACGAACTGGGCACGACCACCGCCGTGATCACCCACAACGCCGGGATTGCCGCCATGGCGGATCGCGTGCTCACGATGCGGAGCGGGGCGATCACGACCGACAAACGGAATGAGTACAAGGTATCGCCTGCCGAGTTGGAGTGGTAGGGGAATTTGGTTTTGAGTTATGAGTTCTTAGTTTTGGGTTGGGAGGTTTCAGCTTTTGGTTTTGAGTTAAGGGATTTTGGTTTTGAGTTTTTGGTTGGACAATCTCTGCCCATTTAAAATCTTCTTCTTACCCAAAACTCAATATTAAAAACTCAAAACTATTTCTAAAGAGTTTCTTTTGTAGTTTTAACGATAGAGGTCAGAATGCGAATCAATTCATCAGCCCGGGCAATTTCGCTAGTTACATCTATCTCAACTAGCTGAGATTCTCTGAGTAGACGAAGCCAGTATTTAGTTTCCCTTGCCTCTTTGGAAGCAACTGACATTTTTGCCAAAAAATCCTTTCGGCTTTGACCTGCGCTTGCCTCCTCCACATTAGCCCCGATACTCGTCCCACTCCGCAGCAATTGTTTAGACAAAACATACTCCCGACGCTCCTGTAGCTTTTGGTACAAACGAATTACAGATAACGCAAACTGAAAACTCTTCCTCTGAATCAAACTCTCAGCCATAACCCAAAACCCCACTCCCCAACTCAAAACTCAAAACCTTCCCCATGCCCACCCTAAACCAGAAACTTCGCCGCGACCTGCTGCACCTAAAGGGTCAGGTGGCGGCGATCATGCTGATTGTCGTCTGCGGCATTGCCTGTCTCGTGACAATGCTGAGTGCCTATGATTCGCTGCAACTTTCGCAGCAAACCTACTATGATCGCTATCGCTTCGCCGACATCTTCGTGCAGCTCAAACGTGCCCCCGATGCCCTCGCCGCGCGCATTGCCGAAATTCCCGGCGTGCAGCAGGTGCGAACCCGTGTCGTCGTCGATGTCAACTTGGATGTCCCCAGTCTTGTCGAACCGGCGATCGGACGCTTGATCTCACTGCCGTCGTCGCCTGCGCCCGTGCTCAACGATCTCTTTATCCGCCAGGGGCACACCATCGAGCCGGGACAGCGGGATCAGGTGCTGGTGAGCGAGGCCTTTGCCCTCGCCAACGAGTTAGCCATTGGCGATACGATCGGCGCGGTGATCAATGAGCGGTGGCAGCCACTCCGCATCGTTGGCATTGCCCTGTCGCCGGAATATGTGTATGAGATCCAGGGCACCGAGCTGTTCCCTGACAATCAGCGCTTTGGCATTCTCTGGCTCGATCGCGAAGCGCTCAGTACCGCCTTTGATCTCAAGGGTGCCTTTAACGATGTGTCGCTATCGCTGACGCCGGATGCCAATCCCGACGCCGTGATTTTTCAGCTCGATCAGCTCTTGGAACCCTATGGCGGCCTCGGCGCTTACGGCCGCGAGAGTCAGGTCTCCCATCAATTTCTCGACAATGAAATTCAGGGCTTAGCGGTCACGGCTGTGACCATGCCGACGATCTTTTTGGGCATTGCCGCCTTCCTGCTCAATCTGACCTTGAACCGTTTGGTCAGCACGCAGCGGGAGCAAATCGCCGTGCTCAAAGCCTTCGGCTACAGCAACCTGGCCGTGGGGCAGCATTACCTGCAACTAGTGCTGGTGATCATGCTCGGCGGCACTGGGGTGGGGATGGTGCTGGGAATGTGGCTGGGGCGAGCGATTACGCAGTTCTATACCCAGTTCTACCACTTCCCGTTGTTGCAATATCGTGTCGAGCCGTCGCTGTGGTTGACCGCGATCGCCGTCAGCGGTGGGGCCACGCTGCTGGGAACCTTAACCGCCGTCCGGCGGGCCGTCTCGCTGCCGCCTGCGGAAGCGATGCGCCCGGAACCGCCTGCCCAGTATCGCCCGACACTTTTGGAAAGCCTGGGTTTGCAGCGCCGATTGTCGCCCGTCGCGCAGATCATTCTTCGCAACCTCGAGCGCCGACCTTGGCAAGCCGGTTTTGCCATCCTTGGCATTGCGGCGGCGATCGCCATCTTAGTCATCGGTCGCTACTTTGAAGACGCCACTAACACCATCGTCGATATGCAGTTTCGCCAGGTGCAGCGCGAGGATGTCACGCTGGTATTCAATGAACCTCTGCCGAGTCGCGCCCGCCACGAGCTGACCCAGTTGCCGGGGGTGCTGCGGAGCGAGCCATTTCGTGCCGTGCCCGTGCGCCTGCGCTTTCAACACCACGCGGAGTTGGGCAGCATCACGGGGCTGGAAGCGAATCGCGAGCTGCGCCAGCTCCTGACCCGTGATTTAGAGCCGGTCAGCTTACCCGACGCGGGCGTGATCCTGACCACCAGCCTCGCCAAAAAAATGGGGATTACGCAGGGGGACTCACTCACGGTTGAGGTGCTGGAGGGCGATCGTCCCATCCGCATGGTTCCCGTCGCGGGCCTCGTGGATGAATTGGTGGGTCAAGGGGCCTACATGGAAATCGGGGCACTCAATGAACTCTTGCGCGAAGGCCGCACAATTTCTGGCGCTTACCTCGCTGTGGATGCCGCCCAACTGGACGCCCTGTACGCGCAGCTCAAGGAAACGCCGGCCGTGGCGAGTGTGGCATTGCGCGATCGCCTGATCCAGGGATTTGAGGACACGGTCGGCAGCAGTCTGGTCGTCTTCACCACAGTGTTGATTATTTTTGCCAGCATCATTGCCTTTGGCGTCGTCTACAACGTCGCCCGCATCGCCCTCTCGGAGCGCAGCCGCGAACTGGCGACGCTCCGCATCATCGGCTTCACCAAGGGCGAAATTGCCGTGATCTTGCTGGGTGAGCAGGCGCTAGTAACGATCCTGGCGATCCCCCTCGGTTGGGCAATGGGCTTCGGTCTCGCCGCGCTCACCAGTCAGGCCTTTGCGAGCAGCGAGTTGTTCCGTTTCCCGCTCGTTGTGTCCACCGCCAACTATGCCACCGCAGCCTTCGTCATTACCCTTGCCGCGCTCGGCTCTGGCGGGTTGATTCGTCGCCAGCTCAACCACCTCGATTTAATCGCCGTCTTGAAAACTCGTGAGTGAGCAAAAAACCATGCCCCAGTCTCAACCGAAGCATTCCCAGGCGATCGCGACGCCGAGTTCTCCCGATTGGGCGACGAAGAATGGTGATCGTCCGCCAACCCGCCGCCCCCGCCTGCCGCGCGGCTGGCCCTACTGGCTCGCCGGTCTGGGACTGGCTGGGTTAGTCGCCCTAGCGCTGCGACCGTCTGCCGTCCCGGTCGATCTGGGTGAGGTCGAACGCGGCACCCTCTGGGTCACGGTGGCGGCCGAGGGTCAGACGCGGGTGCGCGATCGCTTTGTGGTCGCCGCGCCGGTCGCCGGTCGCCTCGCCCGCATTGATCTGGAGCCGGGGGATACAGTTGCGTCGGGAGAAGTGGTGGCACAGATCGACTCCCTGCCGCTGGACAGTGAAGTCAGAGCCGCGCAGGCGCGGCTGCGGGAGCTGGAGGCACAACGCGCCGGTGTGGAAACCCAGCGCCCGAAAGCGGCCGCCCTCGCCCAAGCGCAGGCAAATATTGACGCGGCGATCGCTCGTCAACGGCAAGCCGCCGCTGATGTCGAGGAAGCGACAGCAAATCTAGCCCAAGCCCGACGCGACCGCGATCGCGCCCGCACTTTGGCCGCAGCGGGTGCGCAGTCACGTCAAGCACTAGAAGCGGCGGCACTAGCCGTCACCCAACAGGAGCAAGCCGTCCAAGCCGCGCGGCAGCGGGTTGAGGCGGAGGCGGCGAATGTGGCCGCCGCGCGCAATGCATTGACCGTCTTGCAGCGGGAGCAGGACGACCCCGACTATCTCGTCGATGTCTATGACGCGCAAATTGCCGGCGTCAGAGCCGAATTGCTCAACCTGGCTGATGAAGCCCGGCGCACCACGGTCGAAGCGCCCGCCGCCGGCCGCGTCCTCCGGGTGTTGCAAGAAAGTGCCCGCTTTGTCCAGGCTGGCGAACCATTACTAGAAATTGGCAATGCAAATCAACTGGAGCTGGTGATTGACATCCTCTCCACCGATGCCGTGCAGGTGGAACCCGGTGATTTGATCGAAATTGACCATTGGGGGGGGGAGAGCCAGCTTCAGGCGCGGGTGCGCTATGTGGAGCCAGCCGCTTTTACTGAAATTTCCGCCTTGGGAGTCGAAGAGCAGCGGGTAAATGTGATTGCCGACTTTGTTGATCCGCCCACGTCGCTCGGCGATGGCTATCGTGTCGAGGCCGAGATTGTCGTCTGGGCAGGCGACGCGGTGGTTAAAGTTCCCCAGAGCGCCCTCTTCCGCTGCGACGAACAGACCTGGTGTACCTTCGTCGTTGAGCAGGGTCGGGTACAATCTCGCCCGGTGGTGATCGGCGAGCGCAACGATTGGGAAGCGGTTGTTGAGCAGGGATTGAGCCTTGGCGAGTCAGTGGTGCTGCATCCATCGGAAGCCATCGAGTCTGGTCAGCGGGTGCGCGATCGCCAGTAACACCCATTGCTGGTTCAAAAGGAGCAATGTTGAGCAGAGCAGCCAGAGGCTTATCCAGCGGGGCGGTCTTCACTGGTCAGCCGGTCGCTACAATCGCAGATCACTTCGCTGGCCCCGCCCCCATGCCCAAATGGTTCAACACCGCCGACCCTTGCAAAGCCGACAGCCACTATATGCTCTCCCCCACGGAGCGCTTGCCGGAAATAGCGAGGCTGGCACTGGCTCAGGAACGGGCGGCGGGTGGCGAATACACCGTCGTCATGGTCTCATGGGGATTGAGCTAAGGGTCTGGCGAGACGGACGACCTGACCCACTCGCGGCTGGCTTGGAGCAGATTGATGCCTATCTCGCCGGTCTTGGACTCGGCTGGGGCGTCAAATCACGGCCATTCGCGGTTAGTTCCTGGTTGTCAGTCTGGTTGTGCAGAGACTGCCAGCATGGCAGCAGCAGCCGGCCGAGATACTTGGAGTGCCAAACGCCACGCTCACCGGAGCACCGCCAGCTCGCGTTGGGTTTGCTGGAGCCAGCGTTCGCGGGATTCTTGCGTGACCCAGCCATCAACGATCGCCGCCTGGAGCTGCGTAAACGATCGGGTATCGTCTAGGGTGCAGCCACTGCGTAGCAAGTTGCGAAGCTGATGCTCAGCCTCAGCGCTCAAGTGGTTTGAATGCATGGCGTGGCGGACAATCTCGACAATGCTACCCATGGATGATCTCCTTACTTGCAGACAGAGGTGTGAATCTAACGTCGTTCGCCTAGCCCGTGGGATTACTGATGAACGTTCTCATAAAGTTATACAGGCTGCTTAGCAACCATTTCGCATATCGCGAGCTTAAGTGTTTTCCGATGCCTGTACTGCCGCCCAAAGACAGGTTTGGGCATGTCATCCCCCTTGGGCACTCTACTTCGTTGGATCAATCACTATTGCATACATCGAGAGAGTCGTGATTCTTGCTGGCTGGAGGCAACCCCTAGTATCGTGTTGTGACGGGGGGGGCTGACAGGGTTGAGTTGCCGGGTGAGCGAGAGTATTGGCGCTAGTCAGTTCGTCGCAACCCCTTAGCCCACCGCCATTTTACTGATTTTTTTCGGTGGCACGGCGATCGCCCTTACCGGCAAGCCGCGATTTCAACCCTCCTCAGGTAGAAGGAAAGGACGGACTTGGCTCCGGCTGCCAGCTCCCAGAGCCACACGGGTTGGCTCCGCCAATTGTCGCAAAGCTGGGACATCATTCCCCCGTCGGGTCGGCGACGCTGCTCAAAATCACGCCGGTCTGTCCGAAGGACAGATAGCGATTGCGACAATCCTCAAGGTTTGTGCCATGAAACTTCTGCTTCACGCGCTCTATCACGCCATCTTCTGGTCATGGAATTTTGTTTTTCTGCTCGTTGTGGGGGCGGGCATCTTGCCACATGTTGGCGTCCCGCTCGCGCGCGCTATTTGGGCCGGCGAAGTCGAGCCAGTGTTTTTGCTGCCGCTATTCGGTTTAGTCGCGATTCCGGTTGCTTGCACTTGGCTGGGCTGGCAGCGCTTCCGGCGGCGACCACTGGAGTTGATGCGTCTGTTCTATGGTGTCGAAGCTCCAGCCTTTACGCTCTGCCTGGTGCGACTCTTTTTGCTCCGCGATCTCACGCCTGGCAGCACGCTGGTTGTGGTTACGGTGTTGCTGGCGATCGCCGCCTTCGGTCTGGAGTTGCTGGCGGGTTATCGCGGTCGCGAGCCGCAACGTTCTCAGGCTGAGGGCGATCGCCGTTCACCCCTACCGGCTTATTTACAAACCAGCGCCACCACGATGATGCTGTTGGTTGGGGCTTGGGCGAGTGCGTTGCTGCTGATCTATGCCACCCCGGCCGCGAAATTTGTGCTTGACGCCTTCTTCAGCTTCCACTGGTTGCGAGGCCTCTGGTGGGCGATCACGAATGATCCGGGTTCTACAGTTAATAGCTTTGTCCTCTTCTCACTGTTCTTTGCTCTCAGTTCGACCTTGTTCCTCGCCATGCCGTCGGCGTTTGGTGCGCTCTATCTGCACTCGGGGCAGCGGATCTGGCGAGCTTTTGCGCGCGATCGCGGTCGTCGTCGCCTGACCCAAGTTACGCTCGGAACCCTCACGGCTTGGCTAGTGCTCTTCATCGCCCTCAATCAACAGCCGCAGGTCGCCGCCTTTGCCCGCCTCGAAGGCAATAGCGCCGATAGTTTCCAGGCCCGCCACGCCCTGCTTGCTGAAACGGAGAGTCTGCGCGCTGGTCTAACCAACGCTTATCTCGCCTCCTATCGCTACCTGGGCAGTCGTCACGAGGGTGAGGTGATCGCCCAGCTCTATCGCAATGCCTTCGCGCTCCCTGACCCGCTCGCCAATACGATGCAAGTGCTGCATGATACCCTGCTCTCGCCGTTTCTCTACCAGGGCAGTTTCAGCGATGAAAACAAAGCGGCGAAGCTCTACGCTGATTTCTTTGACCAACCAATCCAGAAAGGCGAGCAGGATGCCGTTTTGCGGGCGCTGCAATCCACCGCGATCCTCGACGATGCCAATGCTGGGACGCTCAACATTGATCAGCGTAAGGTGTTGCTCGCGGAGCAGCAGGTGACGGTGACGGAGCAGGGCGACTGGGCGGAGGTGGAATTGTACGAGGTGTATCACAATCAGACATTTGACGAAGAGGAAATTTTCTACGCCTTCTCGCTGCCGGAGACGGCGGTGGTGACGGGGGTATGGCTGGGTGATACGGGCGATCGCGATCGCCGCTTCCCCTTCCAGGTCTCGCCGCGCGGTGCCGCGCAGCAGGTCTACAATGAGCAGGTCAATCGCGTGCGTCCGATCGATCCAGCGCTGCTGGAGCAAGTGGGCCCGCGTCACTACCGGCTGCGCGCCTTCCCAATCCCGCCCCAGCGGCGCTCCTGGGAAATCGAGCCGCTGGCGCGACCGACCGAGATGCACCTCTGGCTGACGTATAAAGTGATGCGTCAGTCTGAAGGTTGGCCGCTGCCGCAACTGGGCGAGCGCCGCAACATCTTCTGGACAGAGGCGACGCAACGCCGTCGTAATGGTGAATCCGTGGCAGGCTGGGGCGATCGCTGGTTAGAAGCCAGCTTACCCGCAAGCTCAGCCCCCCCGCGTCCGCACACGGCAACCGTGGCCGGCTACCGCGTCACGGCCCAGCCGCTCGACCCAAAAACGGCAACGGTAGCCCTGCCAGCAAGCAATTTGGCGATCATCCTCGACACCTCCTACAGCATGGCGGCGCAACGGCAGGCGGTGCAGCAATCCTTGGCTTGGTTGCAGGCGCAGGGTTGGACGGATGGTGACGCCACCAATGGCGAAGCGGACTTATATGTCGCACAGGCAGATGGCTTGCCCCCGCAACGGTTCAACAACCCGGAAAGCTTTGACTGGTCGCATCAACCGACTTATGGTTCGTTGTCGCTCACTGAGTTGCTGACGCAATTCACCACGTTGCGAGACGACGCGCGCTACGATGCCGTGCTCATCCTCACCGATGCGGGCAGCTACGAGTTAGCTGAGGACGAGGCAGAGGTCCCCGCACTCGCGGAACCGTTGTGGCTGGTTCATCTCGGCGGCGAGTTTCCTGCCGGTTACCAAGACGAGATTCTGGAGCGGATGCAGGACACACAAGGCGGTGTGGCAACAAGCTTGCCAACCGTCTTCGAGCGCTTGGCGGTGGCAGCCACGCAACAGGCGCAGCTCGCCGGAACGCCGGTCGAGTTGGCCAATGTTGCCGATGGCTATATTTGGACATTGACCCCGTTGGCGAATGACTCGGAAGCAGCGGCAATAGAAGCAGTGGCAACAGACGAGTTTGTGCCGCTGGCGGCGCGACAGTTGGTGCAGGGCTTGAGCCGGGCGGCGGCGGATACACTGGCGCAACTGGACACGATCCATGCGATCGCCAAGTCCACAGCGATTGTCACGCCCTACTCCTCAATGGTGGTGCTAGTCAACGATGAGCAGCGCCGCGCCCTTGCCGCAGCGGAGGCCGCAGCGGATCGCTTCGCGCGTGAGGTTGAAGCTGGTCAGGAGCAACTGGTCAAACCCTTCAGCCCGCTACAAGCCGGGGGAGCGGCTTCGGTGCCGGAACCGGGAATGGTACTAGGCATGGGGGCGATCGCCTTGTTCTTGGTCAGTCGCCGCCGCCAATAAATGGCACGCTCACAATGATCGGGTTCGCTGGCTGCCGACTCCGGCAAGCCAGCGGCGCATCTGACTTTACGGGCAACAACTAGTACAAGAGGGCGGCAATGAGATGCCTATTCAAAATCCCCAGGATTCCCGGATTGCAGGCACTCAGAACTCAAAATTTAGAACTCAAAACTCCGCGTAGCGGTACTAGCCGAGATTGACCTGGACGATGATGTCGTTGAAGTCCAAGTCGCCGCCGCCCGGGAGATCCTCGAAGCCAAAAATATTGTCACCGAGCAGCCGGACGTGATCAACACCATCCGGGTTAGCAGCGGTGAAGGCAAAGTAGGCTTGCAACTCCAGACCGGGGGTATTGTCGGGATTGTTATTGATGAATGCAAACGGATCGCCGTTGACAATCAGGAATGGGGCATAGAGGGCATTGCCCGCGAGGCTGGCACTGAAACTGGAGATGCTCTGATTGTTCACGAAGAGTTCAATGCTGCCGACTCGCTGCTGGATCGCGGCCTGGGCATAGCCCGCTTGACCGGGCGCGATGCCACCGATGGAGCCGCTGACATCATCGATGCGATAGAACCCGGCAAAGTTGCTGAAGACGGCCTCGCGATAGACGGTGAAGCTGGCATTAGTGACGCCGGAGCCGAGCAAATTAATCACTTCCAGTCCTTGGGTCTGAAGGTCGCTACCCAAGGGCACGGCTGCTGTGGTCTGTTGAATCGTCAAGACGACATCATCGAATAAGCCATCGCCATCAATCTCGAACCCGAAGGAAAAAACACCGCCGCCTTGGTCGGTGATCTGGAGCTGGTCGCTGGTGAAGGTGATCGCGCGTCCGTCGAGGGTGACCAGTTCAAAGCCGAGGCGATCGCCCGCCGCGAAACTGCCAAAAATATCCTGCTGCTGGGCGGCGACAAAACCATTCGGTCGGAAGCTATTCGGCAGTACTGACAAAAGATTGATCACCTCGACCACCTGGTCGCTACTGTCGAGCCTGGAGGTGCGGACATCGACCACTTGCTCAGTGGAGGCACTCACGACCTGAAGCTGCAAATTACCGCTCTGCCCAACGACAAAAATGTTGTTGGTGATCGTCGGCGGTGCCACGATCGTCGCCGAGACCGTCGCTTGCACCGCGAAATCAAAGGGGGGCGTGATCGCGGGATCGTCGGTGGTGAAGGCGATCGTGCTCAGAAACGTGCCTTCAGTGGTCGTGTCAAGGTTGAGGCTAAATTCTGTACTGGTGCTACTGGCGACCGGCGAAGTGGGTGCCGTTGCTACCGTGAAGGGGGCTGAGGTCGTCACTGCTCCCAGGTTCAGGGCTGCCTGACCCCAGTTTTCAATACGGAAGAAGGTCTGGAAACTGCTGCTGAGGCTGACCACTCCGAGGTCGATGGGCAGCGTCGTCGTGTCGTCATCGACAACATTGAGAAATGATCCGCCCGCTGCATCCAGCCGCACGACCCGCACCCTCGGGGTCGGCGGTTGCAGGCTGGCGATATTTGTGAAGCCGCTATTCCCTGTTCCCAGCGCACTCCCCGTCACATTGGGAGCGAGACCATTGTTGGGTGGGAGCGGATTGACCGTGGGGACACTCGCCGACTCAACATCCAAGCCCCCACCGGCGTCGTTGTTGAGAATCGTCGGTGCGCCCAGGTTGAGGTTGAGGGTGTTGGCGATCGCACCATTAGAGACCTCAGCAATGCCACCGCCAAATTGAGCGCTATTGCCGGTAATGCTGGTATCCGTGAGATTCAGTGTCGCGCCATCACGCACGCGGATGCCGCCGCCAGAGCCATTGGTCGTGCTGTTGCCGATAATGCTGCTGGTGCCATCGATCGTCAGCGTTGAGCCAAGGCCGCCTTCATCGGTGTTGGCATCGACATCAATACCGCCGCCACCATCATTCAGGCTGGCACCGATGGCAATGTTATTGCTGATCGTCGTGCCGGTAATCGTCAGCGCGGCGGCGCGATCCGCCGTGCCGACGCTGGCGATGCCGCCACCGTCATCATTGGCAGTGTTGGCAGTAATCGTGAGGTTGTTGAGGGTGAGGGTGCCACCGGAGTTGAAGATTGCACCGCCATCGTCGGCCGAGCCACCGACACCGCCCGCAAAGCCACCTGTGAGGGTCAGATCGCTGATCGTGACATTGGCGTTGGTGCTCTCCGCTGCTGTCAAGCCACCCGTCAGGAGAAAACGGAAGGCAGAAGCACTGGCATCGCGTTGGAATGTGGAGCCGCTGCCGACGATCGTGGTGTTGCCGATGATCGCGGGTAGACCGAGGGGGCCGAAGAAAGCATTGGTCTCAGCGGCGCTGGTGAAGTTGAAGGTGACGCCGGGGTTGAGAGTGATGACATCAGGACTGACCGGATCGGCGTTGGCGGCATTGATCGCGGCGACCAGATCCGCTACCGTGCCGACGAAGAGGCCGGGATAGGTGCGTTGCAGCGCTGGGGTGAAGGCGAGCTGTGCAGCCGCGTGGCGATCGCCCGCATCCAGATCCCAATTTCCCCCCAGCGCCGCCTGACCGATCAGCGTCGTCGAAGCCGCCAGCCGCGCGCTGTCAAGTCATGCCAGGTTTGCAGAAAGTCGCGACCACTTTTCCCCTGCGCCTACTTGACAACCGT
>JAAUTY010000133.1 GCA_012031265.1 Spirulinaceae cyanobacterium SM2_1_0
CGCCGGCAAACTGATCCAGCAGCCCGAGCTCGCCAACCCGACCCTCGTGATCCTCACCGACCGCAACGACCTCGACCAGCAGCTCCTCGGCACCTTTGGGCAGTGCCAAGCCCTGCTGCGCCAAGCGCCCGTGCAAGCCAGCGATCGCCGCGACCTGAAAGAGAAACTGCAAGTCGCGGCCGGGGGCGTCATCTTCACCACGATTCAGAAATTCTCTCCCGAGGAGCGCGGCGGCGAATATGAGAAGCTGAGCGATCGCCGCAACATCGTCTTCATCGCCGACGAAGCCCACCGCTCCCAATACGGACTCAAAGCCCGCGTCGTCAAAACCACCGACCCGCAGACCGGCGAAGCAGGAGCCTACCTCGCCTACGGCTTCGCCAAGTACCTGCGCGATGCCCTGCCCAATGCCTCCTTTATCGGCTTCACCGGCACCCCGATCGAAGCCACCGACAAGAACACCCAACAAATCTTTGGCGACTACATCGACATCTACGACATCCAGCGCGCCGTCGAAGATCGGGCGACAGTCAAAATCTTCTACGAAGCCCGCCTCGCCAAACTCGCCCTCGACGAAGCCGAGCGGCCGCGCATCGACCCCGACTTTGAGGAAGTCACCGAAGGCGAAGAACAGACCACCAAGGACAAGCTCAAGTCCAAATGGGCGCAACTGGAGGCGATGGTCGGCACCGACAAGCGGCTGGCCGCCGTCGCCCGCGACATCGTGACGCACTTCGAGAACCGCCTCACCGCCCTTGAGGGCAAAGGGATGATCGTCTGCATGAGCCGCCGCATCTGCGCTGAACTCTACCAGCAGATCGTCAAGCTGCGCCCCGACTGGCACGACGCCGCGACGAGGCCGGCGCAGTGAAAGTCATCGTCACTGGCAGCGCCAGCGATCGCCCGCCCCCTGAGCGACCACATCCGCAGCAAGCGCGCTCGCGAGGCGATCGCCAAACGCCTCCGCGACCCCGCCGACCCCCTCAAGCTGGCGATCGTCCGCGATATGTGGCTGACCGGCTTCGATGCGCCCTGCCTGCACACGATGTACATCGACAAGCCGATGCGCGGTCACAACTTGATGCAGGCGATCGCCCGCGTCAACCGCGTCTTTGGCGAGAAGCCGGGCGGCTTGGTGGTGGACTACCTCGGCATTGCTGAAGACCTCAAGCGGGCGCTGCAAGACTACACCGAGGGCGATCGCCGCGAGGCCGGCATCCCGATCGCCGAAGCAGTCGCCGTCATGCAGGAGAAGTACGAGATCGTCGCGGCGATGTTCCACGGCTTCGACTACGGCCGCTTTGCCACCGGCAGCCCCCCGGAGCGCCTGACGGTGCTCTGCGAAGCCCTGGACTGGTTGCTGCGGCCGGAGTCCCAGGCGCAAAACGGCGTCCAGCGCTACATCCAGGTCGTGACTGAACTCTCCAAGGCCTTCGCCCTCTGCGCGACCGAACCGGCGCGATCGCCTTGCGGGAGGACATCGGTTTCTTCCAGGCGGTCAAGGCTAGCCTCGCCAAGCACACGGTCGCGGGCAGCAAGAGCAAAGCCGAGCTAGACGCTGCCGTGCGCCAGATCGTTACTCGTGCCGTGGCCTCAGATACGATCATCGATATTTTCAGCGCCGCTGGCTTGGCAAAGCCGGAAATCTCGATCTTCTCCGAGGAATTTCTCGCGGAGGTGAGCCAACTGCCGCAAAAGAATCTGGCGCTGGAGGTGCTGCGGAAGCTGCTCAATGACGAGATCAAGGCGCGATCGCGCCGCAATGTCGTCCAGTCCCGCCACTTCTCAGAAATGCTCGTCGCAACAATCCGCCGCTACCAGAACCGCTCGATTGAGTCGGTACAGGTGATCCAGGAGATGATCGAGCTGGCGCGCGAGATGCGCGAGGCCACCCGACGCGGCGAGAATCTGGGGCTAACGGAGGATGAGGTGGCGTTCTATGACGCGCTGGAGGTGAATGATAGTGCGGTGCGGGTGCTGGGGGATGAGGTGCTGAAGGCGATCGCCCGCGACCTGGTGGATGCGGTGCGCCGCAATGTGACGATCGACTGGACGGAGCGGGACTCAGTGAAGGCGAAGATGCGAAGCATTATTAAGCGTTTGCTCCGCAAGCATGGCTATCCGCCGGACAAGCAGCAGCAGGCAACGGAGACGGTGATCTCGCAGGCGGAGACGCTGTGCCGGGATTGGGCGGCGTGAAATTCAGTTGGGGGTTGAGCGGATGTGCTTCTCCACGCGAACCGTTTTACCGCTAGATAACTGGCGCGTGTGTGCCTGTACAACTACAAATTTTTTGCCGTCTTGTGTCTTAGCCATTATGCGAACCTTAGAATTATTTTAGATGGTAGATGGAGATGCACCCCAGCCATTACCAAACAGAATTAGGGTGTTAAATACCCCAGGAGCTAAGATAAAGTCTAAAGACTGAAGCCGCCGTTAAAACAGCCGTTTAAGCTTCATCTGATCTTGTTTTGATTTGCGCTCAATCCGTTTAAGTTCTTGAATTGTACGGTCAAGTTTCCGACTAGCTTGACGAGCCTTTGCTCGCGCTTGGTGCAACTTAAACTTGCTCATGGCATTATTGGTTGGTGTGACTTCTTTGATCTTATACACAAAATGTGGTGGATTGCCTACCCCTTCAACGAAATTTGGTCAAACTCATACTGTGTGGGGAGTCCAGGATTTTGCATTGCCGCCCTCTCCAAATCTCCTACAAAGCCCAGGCGCAGCTCTAGCTGGGACAGCAGAGCGCGATCGCGTAGCGTCCCGGAGGGAGTATCGCCGCCAGTCCGCGCGGGCGCGCAGGGTAATGACTGGGCTTAATCCGCTGCCTCTAGCGCTTGCATCAAGACGGCCCCGGCTCCGAAGCTGTCATAAGGGGTCGGCAGGTCGTAGGTTTTGCCGGGTTCGTAGGGGGGCAATGTCGGCGGCGGTCTCGAGATCTGCGGCCAGGATCTGAATCAGCTTCAGTTTCTCGCTGGTGGAGAGTTGGCGGACGGTGGGGAGAACTTCGGACAGTGTCATGGCGGCCTCATCGAAGCGGCGAAAGCGGCTTTTTCAAGTTTAGGTGACGGGCGGCTCGGCTGCTGGACTCGGAGGCGGAGCATCGAGGGCACCGACCGGGCGATCGCCCCCCGCAACGTCTCCGGCCCCGCCTGCACAATGCCCGGCCAAGTGCGGGGATCGAGAGCACTCCAGATCACCTCATCCCAGAAGGGCTACTGTGTATACACAAGTCCTGAAACCCTTGCCGTTAGCGGGTTTTACTTTTTTGGTTTCGCCCCTACTTTTACAGCAGGCTTCAGGAGTCCGAAGGCCTCGTCCAGTCTGACTTTTACTGAGTTAGGTAGACCGCAGTTCGGTCAGGAAGGATCTCAAGTTATGTGTACACGGTAGGATCGCGCCACTCAAGGGACTCTGCCCTGTCATGCTTCCCGGAAGCTCTACCGCCAAGCCGACGCCCCAACCCCGCGATCGCCCATCCATGGAAGCCCTCGCCCTCTGGCAACCCTACGCCGCTCTGATCCAGCTCCGCTGCAAGCACTACGAAACCCGCTCCTGGGCCACCCGCTACCTACTGTGTATACACAAGTCCTGAAACCCTTGCAATTATTGGGTTTTGCCTTTTTGGCTTCGTTCCTACTTCTACAGCAGGTTTCGGGAGTCCAAAAACCTTATCCAGCCTGATTCTCACTTGGTTAGGTAGACCACAGTTCGGTCAGTAAGAATCTCAACTTATGTGTACACAGTAGCCACCCGCTACCGAGGGCTGCTCGTCATCTGTGCCACCCAGCGCTGCCGCGACCGGGATTGATTAAACTCTCCAGATAGTTACGCATCACCCGCGTCGAACAACGCCGCCAAGTCGCGGCGACCGCTAACAACGCGGACGATTTCGATCGCCTCATCAGTCACTCGGTAAAAAACGATGTAGTCGTCAATCAAAACGCCCCGCAAACCCAGACGAAGACCGTCGTAGCGCTTGCCAATCGCCGGAAAACCGCGTAGCTTCTGACACCAAACCGCAAACTTTGCCAAGAATGCTTCACCTGCTGGCACGCTGAAAGTGGCAAAGTAATCAACAATCGCCTGCAAGTCCTGGATCGCCAGTGGCGAAATGATGTAATCGCGCATCGCCGACTGTCGTTAGTGACCCTGCAAGCGATCGCGCAACTGAGCGATAACCACATCACCCGCCACCCCCTCGCCGCGCTCCAGCGCCGCCACGCCTTCATCCACCTGCTGGCGCGTCGCGGCCAGCCATTGCTCGTACTCAGACTGCCGCTGTAGCAGTTCTAAGGCTCGACTGACCAACTCTGCCGCCGTTTGGTAATGACCAGACGCCAACTGAGTCTGCACAAAAGCAGCCTGTTCGGGTTTGAGCGAAATCTGCATAGCTTTTTTCACCGTCTATCTGCCCGTATTGTCGCATTTCCGCAGGAGTTGGGTCTCCCTTCAGAGGGTGACAAGGAGCTGAAAAGCAGAGCGAGAGGGAAAGAGAGTCAAAAGTGGGCACAAAAGAAGTAGGGTTACCCTGAAGACAACCCCACAGAAGAATGCTACCCCAATCTTACCAGAAGTGCCTGCAAGGCGTATTGACCCCGAAGCAGTATGTGATGGTGGAGATCCTGCTGACGCTGCTGCAAACCCGGCGTGACGTCCGACTAGAACGACTAGCGAAGTACTGGA
>JAAUTY010000070.1 GCA_012031265.1 Spirulinaceae cyanobacterium SM2_1_0
CTACTTTTACAGCAGGCTTCAGGAGTCCGAAGGCCTCGTCCAGTCTGACTTTTACTGAGTTAGGTAGACCGCAGTTCGGTCAGGAAGGATCTCAAGTTATGTGTACACGGTAGCCCAGCTTGGGAGAGGGATTTAGGGTGAGGGTTTCCAAACTGGGATGCTCCCTTTCAGCACTGAAAACTTGTGCTTATCACCGCAGATCCAGGAGAGCCGTCGAAACTCAAACCTCAAAACTCAAACCTCAAACCTCAGAACCTGATCGCCTCGCCTTCAATGTCCCCCTAATTAAGCCTGACTGAGCACTAGATCTGCCCCAGCTCCGGCGGCCAGGTGATGCGAACTGGCGCGAGCGGCGTCGCTAGCTGGGTGTCGGTGGGGATTAAATCGCCCCAGAATTGTCCCTGCTCCAGCGATCGCAAGCTACGGACGATATTTTGGTCGCGCGTCGCCGTTGGTGAATCGGCTGTAAATTGGTTGCGCCAAACATCTGAATGCGAGCAATGCTGCACCGTCCCAGCCGTCAGCCAGCGCTCGCCGCACAGCTCCGCCCGCAGCAGCAAGTCGCGATCCTCCCAGCCCCAGCCGGTCAAAATATGTTTGTAACCGCCAAGCGCCAGGAGGGTCGCCCGGCGCGCACAGAGCAAGCCACAACCAGGACGCGCCGCCGTTGCCATTTCTGGCTCCGTCACGATCGCAATGACTTGCACGCCGTTGTCCCACGCCAACTGATAGGTGTAGCGGCGACGGGGGCAAGTTGCTGTCGTCGGCAACGTTTCTTGCACCGTTGCGATGGTGGCGACGGTGCGGGGCGATCGCGCTACTGGCCAAAGCGCCGCGATCGCCGCCGCCGACCAGAGAATATCCGCATCGGTCAGCAACACCCACTCACTCCGCGCCGCCTGCAAGCCGTCATTGAGCAACTCGGCTTTGTTGAATCCGGTTTGGGGTCGTCGCAACACTTGCACCCCTGGCTCCTGGGCCAACATCCGCAACGCCGCGCAACACTGAGGTTGGGTCGAACCGCCGTCGCAGATCAGCAGGGCGCTGAGTCCTGGGCAAGCCGCGAGGAGTGATCGCGCGCTAGCCGCAACCTCAGCGCGATCCTTCACGGGCATGATCGCCGTCAAGTTCACGACCGCCAACCCGCCAAGCGTGGGCCGGTCAGGTGCTGCAAGGCGATCGGTTCCGTCACCGTCAGCGGTCGCAAGTTGGGTTGATTGCCCTGCTGCCCCGCTCGTTGCCGCTGCCGGGCTAATGCTTTCAGTTGCTGTGTCAAAGCGTTGCGAGCCGGGGAGCCAAGTCCTGTCGCGGCAGCGGTCGTCAGCGAATCCGGCCGCTGGCGGCGAAAATAGCCAAAAATTGGCACATTCACCACTCGGGCTTGCCATACCGCTCGGAGCAAAAATTCAGTATCGCCCCCAAACCGCAGCCCGGTCGCGAAGCCACCCAGGCGTTGCACCAGCGCGCGGCTGACGAGACTGGTCGGGTGCGACAGCGGGTGACCGGGTTTGCTGGCTACGGCTTGATTGACCGCGAGCGGGAAGCCGATCGGGGTCAAGTTTGCAACATCAGCACGGAGTTGCAAGATCTGCGTGCCCAGCAATTCGGCACCGGTCTGGGCGGCAGTCTGGAGCAAACGGGCGAGGCGATCGCCACTCGACCAGTCATCGGCGTCTTGGAACAGGTAGGCGTCATAGTCAGTGTCGTCAATCGCTTGCTGCACGAGCCGGTAGGGTCCGACATTCGTGCCAGTTGTCAACAGCGTGACGGTGGGAAACGCCTGCACGATTGCCAACGGCGGCTGGGGTGAGGCATCGTCAAGCACGGCGATCGCCTCCGGGGGGCGCGTCTGGCTCACCAAGGATTGCAGACACCGCCGCAACCACCGCTCGCAGCGATAGTGGGGCACCAGGGCGAGCACGCGACTGGATGGGTGCAAAATTGGCGATTTAGCAGCACTTTTCGCGACTAATTGGCTGCTCACTGGCTCCAGCTCAGTTGCTCGTTGGGTTAAGCCATACCAGCGAAAAGGGATTTGCTGCTGCTCCCAGGACTGGGCGATCGCCGCGATGGAGCAATGATCCTGCGCCCGGGCGGCGGCTAAAGGCGATCGCAGCTCCGGCGACGCCAACCATCCTCCAGCCGTGACGGTTTGCGCCTGCGCGGTATCTGACGGCAACGCGAGTGATGGGAACCAGAACGCGAGAAAGGGTGGCGGTGGCAAGGCTGGGAGGGGCAAATTTGGCCAAACCGGGTCAGCGAGGACGGCGATCGCTGATCCTCCAGCGATCACCGGCCCTGGCTCCACGCTTTCTGGTTGCTTTGCGCTCATCATTGCGGTTGCGGATTCGCCTTGAAAACTGATCGCTCAGATCGTACCCAAATCCACCAGCATGGCTTGCTTACGATTAAATGATCGCGTCAGGCGCTCAAAAGCCGAGCGACGCGAGCTGGGGACAGCCGAGGCAACTAAGCACTGGTAGGCGCGATCGCCCTCGCCGCGCGCCCGCAACGGCTCCGCCAGCGCCCGCAATACCGGTGCCCAAGCGACCGGATCGCGTTGGCCATTGGTGAATGGGGAACCGTATTGCTCAAAGCAGGCCAACCACTCGTCAGGAGCAAGCGCCTGATCGCTGGCGAGTAAATAATAGGCTCGTTCGAGTTGGGCGCGGCTCTGCTCCGCAGGCGAGGTGGCGGCAGCTTGCAAGTCAGCGAGGCGGTTTAAATCAGCTCTGTCGGCCAACAGGGTCGCCCGCCAGTCCAACCAAGCCCGCAGAAATGGCTGGCGTGGCAACTCGACCTTGGCCGGAGCTACGCCCTGCACAAACTGCACCCACATCGCCAAAATCGCCGGGTGAAAGCGCGCCGCAAAGGTTGTCAAATCGCCAATCAGCAGCGCCGGCAGCGGTGTCCAGGCTAGGGGTAGCGGTGACTCGCGGCCGTCTGCCAATCGCCGTCCGTGGCGAGCGCGGGGGACGGCGGCCTCAAAGGCGGCGAGCAGGTGATGGAGGCTGAAGCGATCGAGCCGCCCGGAGGGTAAATCGCAGTCTGACCAAGCCGCGATCGCCGTCTCGCGGTCAAGCCAGAGGGTCGGGATCAGCCGCGCCAGCGCTTGAGGGGCTACCGCTTGCAAACGGCGGGCGACAGTTTGATAGTGAACAGTTGTCTCGCGCTCGTCGGCGCAAAAGCTGAGGGCTAAGAGCAGGATGCGGGCGATCGCTGCCTCGACTGCTGGATCGGGATGGCGAGCCGCCGTGAGCAAGCGGTCGAAGTGGGTGCGGGCCGCGACCGACAGACCGCGATTGGCGATCACCGTCGGCTGCACCAGTTCGCGCCACAACAACGCCGCTGAGCGCGCAATTCCCGGCGGTAAGTCGTTCATTGCCGTCGTCCAAGTCTCGTGAGTCAGCCGCTGTGCCCATTCGCTGGCGGTGAGCGGTGTTGGTTCTGCCACGGGCGGCTCTGGGGGCGGCTCGCTGCTCTGAATGGTCAAGGCGATCGCGCCAAAATGTGCTCGCGCCCAGGTCTGCAACGGGGTCAAATCTAGCTTGGGAGGATGTGCGGCATCTGGCGACAACTCCGACGGCCAAATCTGGATCGCCAGTCGTTCCGCATTCACACGCACGGCGCGGTAGTGGCTGAGGCCGGGTAGAGGCGGCATGGGAACTTCGCCGGGCGATCGCCAGTCGGCCCGCGTCCGCAGCCGCTCTTCGCTCCGTCCCAACAGGCGTGCGGTCGGGCCGGGGCGGCCGCAGAGGCAGGGTGTCGGGTCGAGGCGGAGGCGATCGCCAACTAAGTAGCGCACTAGGGGCAAATGTTCGTTGTGCAGGTCAGTCGCCAGCAGCTCACCAGCGACGACTTCCAGCCAACAGCGATCAGCATCTAGGTGCAGGCGGTGGGCTTCGGGACAGGTCAGGCCCGACACGCCTGCTTCCTGACAACCATATTCATTCACAATCGGGGCCTGAAAACAGCGGGCGAGCAAGGCGTGCTGTTGTTCGTAGAGCAGTTCGCCCGTGCAGATGACCGCGAGCGGTGTCGGCCAGGGGCGATCGCCTGACCCAAGCAGCATGGCAACTTCGCAGAGACGGCTGGGGTAGCCCCGCAAAATTGCTGGCTGAGCGGTTAATTCTTGTCGCAAGCGATCACCGAGCGGTGAATCAATCGGGCCGATGAGCGTGCGGTCCTGCTCACCAGCAGGCAGCAGACGGCTGGCGACGTTGATGACCGGCGTGGTCGCGGACAAACCCCAGCGAGCGAGCGATCGCTGTCGTGCGGCGGCACGAGCCTGCTGCCAGTCGCGACCGGCAAAGCAGTGAAAATGCTCGCCCTGACTGCCGCTCGTGGCGCTGTGATAGGTGATCGCTGCGGCACTGACGAGAAACTGGCCGGGTTGGGATCGCACTGTCGCTTTGCTCAGCGGCGTGAGGCGCTGGAATGCGGGCTGCCAGTCGGTCACTAAGGCTTGACCGTCAGCCGCGAGCAAACCCGCCGCCTGGAAGCGGGTACGATTCCCCGGTGCTGTCGCGGCTAGACGGAGGATCTTCGCCAAGCGGGTGGTGCGCTCATCCATCACGCCCAAGCATTAAGCTGACCCCCGCGTCAGTTGCTGAGCACGGGCTTGGATTTCACCAATGTTGAACAGGGCCTCGAAGCCTAAGCCCTGCTTGGCATAGAGTTCGCGGCCGCCCTGCTGGCGATCAACGAGGGCGATGATGCGACTGACGCGGTAGTCGGCGGCTTGCAGGCGCTCGACGGCTTGCAGGGCGGACTGACCCGTCGTGACGACATCTTCGAGCACGACAATGCTGGCTCCCGCCGGTAAGGTTGGACCTTCGATGTAGGCGCGAGTGCCGTGACCTTTCGCTTGTTTGCGGACGATCAGAGCCGGGATGGGGCGATCGCCCAGAGCCGAGACAACACTGACAGCGGTGACGATCGGGTCAGCACCCAGAGTCAAACCCGCAACGGCTTCGGTATCGCTAGGCAGCATGGGGAGCAACAAGCGACCAATCGCCAAGGCCCCATCCGCACGCAGGGTCACCAGTTTGCCGTTGATGTAGTAACTGCTGCGCTGACCGGAGGAGAGCACAAAGTCCCCCTCGCGGTAGGCCTCGCGCACCAGCAGATCGAGGAGTTGCTGGCGGAGAGCCGGGGGAGATGAGGTCGGGTCGGACATAGCGATCGCAGGGTCAGCAGCATTTTCTCTAGCCAGCAGTGTAGCAGTCGCGGGGCGCGGTTCTGGGTTGCAAAAAAATCGTGCTAGAGTGAAAGCGATCTTCAGTCCCTGGAAGTGTGATGGTGTTGCAGGTTAGTTCTCGGTTCGCGGCGGTTCCCGCCTTGGCAGTCACGATTCTGAGCTTAGGAGCGTCGGCGGCGATCGCCCAGGTTCCCCCACCTCTGGTCAATGGCACACCGATTGAGTTACAAACCTTGCCCGAAGCGATGGAACGAGCCGCGACAGCCACGTCTCAAGATGCCCTGTCTACCGTCTTCACCCTCGGCCGCCAAATTGATTTTCTCTTCGGGATTGGCGGTTTCCCAGAGATGGAGGCGTCGCGGGATGCGTCCTTCATTCACGAGATTTATCAGGACTTTATGGTTCAGCAGTTCAACAACGGCCCGTTCCTGCGAACCCCCGACCTACCGAACCCCTTCAACTCTTCGATCCTGACCAACCCAGGTCTCCTGCGCTCGGGACAATCACTCCCCAGTGGTGAGTTTTTGTTTGAAACCGAACCGTTCTAGCTTGCTGCGACCGCAGTTGCGGCTCGCCGGGAAGAAAAATCCAGGGTGCAGGAGTTGAACCTGCCTAGGGCGAATTATGAGTTCGCTGCCTCAACCGCTCGGCCAACCCTGGTAATCGCCAGTTATTATAGCGAGCTGTGAACTCTCACTACCTGACCAAACCATTCACTCATTGTAGGCGGGTGGTCTGAACTCGATCGTCGGCTGAACCTGCTACAGTTGTCGGTGTTCGCTTGCGAGCGATACAATTCCGAGGCAAGTTGGTTGGTAGCACTCAGCTGCTACTTTTGGTCTTGCTGCTTACCCTTCCTTGCCTAGATCCCTCAGCCACTCGACCATGAAACTCCATCCAACGGTAGCCCTGTCTTTGCTTTTGCTGATCATGATGGGCGGTGCCGGAGCCGCCAGTGGTGTCTGGAGCTATGCACTTGGCCGCGAGGCATTGAAGAGTGTCACCCAGCCGGATATGCGGCCGACCCAGCAACGACCCGTGAGTCAACCGGCGGCGGCGGGCGATAGTGAGGAATTGACGCTGCTGCTGGACGAAACCGAGATTTTGCAGCAGGTCAATGACATCATCAATGGCAAAGTCCCCGCGGAGACCGAAACGGCTGATGCTGAGGCGGCAGCGGCGGCAGCATCACCGACGCCTGAAGTCGCTGATTTACCTGTGGCTGAGATTAACGCCGCGCTGCCGATGCAGGGTCGCGATGGTGATGTCACTCTCGAGGTGACCGAGGCGAGCCAAGTAGAAGGTTCACTCTTGCTCGCCGTGAATCTTAGGAATGAAGGCGAAGAACCGGTACGCTTCCTCTACAGCTTTCTCGCCGTGAGTGATGAACAGGGACGGGCGCTGAGTGCGATCACTGACGGCCTACCGAGCGAGTTGCCTCCTAATGGTCAGGCCTTTGACGGCACGATCAAGATTCCCCTGGCGCTGATCGAAGATTCGCAAACGATCTCGCTGATGCTCTCCGACTACCCTGAGCGCCGCTTGCAACTGAGCCTTACCAATATTCCAGTCGTGCAGTAGAGGTCAGGAGGGGGTCGGCTACCAGCCAATCGCCTATGGGAGCTGCAAATATTGTTGGTGTAGCTGAGGTGGCGTCGTCGTTGACCCTGCGCTCAATTGCCTTGCGGCTGCTGGCGGTGCTGCTGCTGATCGCGATCAATGCCTTCTTTGTGACGGCTGAGTTTGCGATGGTGTCGGTGCGGCGATCGCGCATCAGCCAGTTGGTGGAAGCGGGTGACCGGCCGGCCAGAACGGTGCAAGTGCTCCAGCGCCGCATCGACCGCCTACTCTCAACCACCCAGATCGGTATCACCCTCTCGAGTCTTGCCCTGGGCTGGATTGGGGAGCGGGCGATGGCGGTGCCCCTGCGTGCCGGTCTGGCGCAACTGGGGTTGCCACGGCACCTGGAGGCGATGGCTGCCCATTCTTTGGCAGTGCCGCTGGCGTTTTTGGCGATCGCCTATCTTCAGATTGTCCTCGGTGAACTCTGTCCCAAATCCCTGGCACTGCTGTACTCGGAGCAGTTGGCACGCTTGTTGGGGCCGCCGAGCTTGGCGATCGCCCGCAGCTTTCATCCCTTCATCTGGATTCTCAACCAATCAACGCGCTGGTTGCTGCGGCTGGCAGGTGTGCAGTACGCGGGCAGTGGCTGGTACAACCGCGTCACGCCGGAGGAGCTACAACTGATCGTTGCCACCGAAGGCGAGTCCACCGGTCTCGAAGCCGAAGAGCGGGAGCTGTTGAAAAACGTCTTCGAGTTTGGTGAGGTGCTAGCTGAAGAAGTCATGGTGCCGCGCACCAGTTTGCACGCGCTCGCCAGTGATGCCCGGTTTTGTGACATCTTGGCGGCGGTCGTCGCGACCGATCACTCCCGCTATCCCGTGACCGGCGATTCGCTCGACGACATCGTGGGCATTATCGATTTCAAGAACTTGGCGCTGCCCCTCGCCGAAGGTCGCCTGCAACCCGAGGATCCGATCCGGCCCTGGGTGAAGGCCGCCCGCTTTGTGACAGAGGTGACGCCGCTGAGTGAGTTGCTGCCACTGATGCAGCGATCGCAACAAGAGATGGCGATCGTTGTGGACGAGTTTGGCGGCACGGCGGGCTTAGTCACACTCAAAGATCTCGTCGCCGAAATCATCGGTGACACCTCAGAACCCGAAAATCCCGAAGAAGTCGCTTTTCAAATGCTGGACGACCAGACCTTTCTGGTGCAAGCACAGATGGACATCGAAGAGGTGAATGAACTCCTCGACCTCGACCTGCCGATGACGGACGAGTACCAGACCCTGAGCGGTTTTCTACTTTGGCAGTTCCAAAAAATCCCCGTCCAAGGCGAAACCCTCGCCTACGAGAATCTTGATCTCACTGTAGTCGCCGCCGAGGGACCGCGCTTGCAGCAAATCCGCATCTACCGACGTGAAACTGAAACGACCGCGAGCTTCGCGGCGGCGTCAACTGACTTGCCGCTGGCTGAGGACGAAGCCGCCGACTGGGAGCCGTCGGTTGAGTCGTCTGATCCCAACACCGAGTTCTAGGGCTGTGGAATTCTATTGTCATCATGACCCTAGCATCATGACTCCAATATCGCAGTGGCTACGACCCAGGGCTGGTTCGTGCTACTCGACCAAGCCGCTCAGCGCCTGCTGGACATTCGCCTGCACGATCGCGGCTGAGTGGTGCAATGCTTCGCGCTCGGTGTCAGTCAGTTGCAGGGTGACAATCTGCTCAATGCCCGCCCGTCCCAAGCGACAAGGCACGCCAATGAAAATGTCGTGCAAGCCGTACTCGCCATCGAGATAGGCGGCGGCGGGTAGGAGGCGCGACTGATTTTGGGCGATCGCCGCTACCATCGCACAGGCCGAGGAGGCTGGGGCAAAATAGGCACCGCCCCGCTGATAGAGGTGAACCAACTCGGCACCGGCGTGGCGGGTGCGCTCCGTGAGGCGGTCGAGGCTGGCGGTGTCAAGGAATTCGGCCAGCGGCACGCCGCGCACTGTGCAGTAGCGGGGCAGCGGCAGCATCAGGTCACCGTGGCTGCCGAGGACGAAAGTGCTGACATCGGCGATCGCCACCTGCAACTCATGGGCAATGAAGGCTTGCAAACGCGCCGAATCCAACACCCCGGCCATCCCAAACACCCGTTGCGGTGCTAACTGCGTCGCCTGCCAAGCCACGTAGACCATCGCATCCAGCGGATTGGTCACCAACATCACCAGGGCCGCTGGCGAGCGGGCGATCGCCTGACGCGCCGCCACCGCTACAATCCGCGCATTGATCGGCAACAGATCTTCGCGGCTCATGCCCGGTTGGCGCGGTTTTCCAGCCGTGATCACGATCAAGTCACAGTCGGCGGTGTCGGCATAGTCATTGGTGCCGATCAATCGACGGTCGTGTCCCTCCAAGCCGCGCGCCTGGAGCAAGTCGAGCGCGATCGCCTGGGGCAGCCCAGGCACCACATCCAACAACACCACATCCGCGACATTACGCTCCACCAGTCGCTGCGCCAGCGTGCTGCCCACCTTCCCCGCGCCGATCACACAGACACGGTAGGTATTCGAGGCATACGGCGGCAGCGGTAATACAGTCATCAGTTCAGAGTCGTGGCAAAGATTCCCCAGATTTTGCCACGATTCCCGACGAGCGGCTAGCAATCGTCGGCCACGCTAGCAGCAAACGAGCGAGACTTGCCTATAATAACGAAGCAGCAATTTTGTGTCGGGCGATTCCCGCTGGGACGTGCGGCAAACGACGTGAGCAGACCGGCTCAGGTCGAATGCGGCTTGTGGCGGCTAGAGAACTGAACAGGGCGACCTGTAATTCATGATTGAAGTTGAACACCTGAGCAAAGTTTACGGAACGACCCCCGCGATCCAAGACATCGCCTTTTCAGTGGCGGCTGGGGAGATTTTGGGCTTTCTAGGGCCCAATGGCGCGGGCAAAACGACGACGATGCGGATTTTGGCCGGCTACCTCCCCGCTACAACCGGCACAGCGCGCATCGACGGCTACGACGTTCATGAGCAATCCCTGGCGGTTCGCCAGCGCATCGGCTACTTACCGGAAGTGCCGCCGTTGTATCCGGGCATGAGTGTCGAGGGGTTTCTGTTCTTTGTGGCTCGGATCAAAGGGGTTCCGGCCGGTGATCGCCGCAAGCGAGTCAACTCGGCGATCGCCCGTTGTAACCTCACCGAAAAACGCCAAGTCCCGATTCACAAACTCTCCAAAGGCTTCCGCCAGCGCGTCGGTATTGCCCAAGCGATCATCCACAATCCGCCCGTGATCGTTCTGGACGAGCCGACCGCCGGACTCGATCCTCGCCAGGTGATTGAGGTGCGGAATTTGATTAAAAGTCTGGCTGGTCACTGTACGATCGTCCTCTCGACCCATATCCTGCCAGAAGTGAGCATGACCTGCGATCGCGTCACCATCGTCAATCGCGGTCGCGTCGTCGCCACCGATACGCCGGACAATCTCATGCAACAATTAGCCGGTGGCGCAGGCTACGAGCTGGAAGTCGAAGGCAATGCGCCGCTCGTGGAACCGCTACTGAGCGTGACGCCTGGGGTGCGGGCAGTGGCAACGACAACCCTGCCGAGTGGTCGCTGGTTAATCCGGGTGATCGCCGCCCCAGGCACTGAACCCGGCCGCCAGATTGCGGCGGTCATCGTCAATACCGGCCTCGGCTTGCACGAGATGCGGCGCACCCGCCCGACCCTGGAAGATGTCTTCATTGAGCTGACCACCGAAGAAGCCGCGATCGCGGCGATCGCCACCGGCTCCGAGCGCCCGATGGCTGTACCCCCCTCGCCCCCGCTTCAGTCTGACCCCTATCCCCAAACCCCCACCAGTCAATCGTGATCACGCTGGCCAATATCATTGCGATCTTCCGCAAGGAATTACACTTCTACTTTGCCTCGCCCCTGGCCTACCTGATCGCGGGCGTCTTCTGGCTGCTGTCAGGATTCTTTTTCGTCATCGTCCTCAACAGCAACATTGATCAGGCCTTTCAGTTTGACAACAGCGGCCTACCGCCCCAGCCGCTAGATGTCGCCTACCTCTTTTTGCTGGAATTCCTTAGTGTCATGGGCCTTGTCTCGCTGTTTGTGCTGCCGGTACTCTCGATGGGGCTGTACGCCGAAGAACGCAAACACCGCACCCTCGAACTCCTCGCTACCTCGCCAATGACCAACTGGGTGGTCGCCCTGGGTAAACTTTTGGGAGTCGTCACCTTTTTCACCACGATGGTGCTGCCATTACTGGTGTGCGAACTGATCGCCTTCGGTGCTGCCAATCCCCCTGTGCCCCTGGCGGTTCCCATCTTGGGTCACCTGGGTCTGATCCTGATGGCAGCGGCGATCTTGTCCCTGGGAATGTTCATCTCATCCCTGACGGACAGCTCACTGCTGGCGGCGCTGATGACCTTCGTTTTGGTGGTGATGATCTGGGTGAGCGACCTGCTGGCGGGACGGCTCGGTCAACCCTTTGGCGACATCCTGGCGCATATCTCGCTGATCCGCCATTACAACAATTTTGTGCAGGGCATCTTTGATACCAGCGGCCTGATCCTCTTTGCGAGTTACATTATCCTGGGGCTGTTTCTCACCGCACAATCGATTGAAGCGCTCCGTTTCCAGCGCTCCTGAAGCTGAACCATGAAACGCATTTCTCTGTTCGCGCCCCGCTACCGTAAACTCCTGCTGTTCTTCGGGCTGGGTCTCTTTGTGGCGGGCTTGGTGGCGGGGACACTCGCCGGGGTCTGGTGGCCACTCCCCGGCTTGTTGCTACTCACTAGCATCGCCCTTGTGGCCTGGGGAATCACAGGCTTCGAGGCTCTGTCCTGGCATTGGTTTCAGCAACGCTCAGCGCGTGCTGGTACGGATGCGCTGGTCGCAACGCTCGCTTTCATCGCCATCCTCGGGCTGATCAACTTTCTCGCGGTTCGCTATCCGTGGCGACTCGACCTCACGGAAACCAAAGTCTTTACCCTAGCGCCACAAACACAGCAGCTCCTAGAAAGTCTCGAGCAGCCGCTCAAAGTCTGGGTCTTTGAACCCGACCCTCTGCCTGGAGATCGCGAGCTTCTAGCAAGCTATCGCCGCTACAGCAACCAGTTTGACTACGAGTTTGTTGACCCGCAAATCGAGATTGGTCTGGCGGAGCGATTTGCTGTCCAGTTTCGGGGGGAGGTTCACCTCGAATATGACGGCCGCCAGCAACTGGTGCAGACGCTCCGTAATGAGCAATCGCTGTCGGAGTCGCAGTTGACCAATGGCATTGAGCGCTTGCGGCGCGATCGCCAGTTGCAGGTCTACTTTCTCCAAGGCCATGGGGAACTGCCGCTGGATCTCGTGGAGGGCGGCTTGTTCGCCGCTGTTTCCGGCCTAGAGGCGAGTGGTTTTGGGGCTGCGCCATTAAACTTGCCCGAAGTGGGGGAAATCCCAGAAGATGCTAATGTCATTGTGATCGCTAGCCCCGATCGCGCCTTGTTTCCGGCTGAAATTAATGCCCTGGAAGACTTTCTCGAGACCGGCGGTGGTCTGATGGTGCTGCTTGATCCAGATAGCGATCGCAGCCTCTATCCCCTCCTCAACGACTGGGGGATCGAAATCGACGAGCGGCTGATCGTCGATATGTCTGGGCGCGGCCGGTTCCTCAACCTGAGTCCGGCGACTCCCCTGATCACCGACTACGGCTCACATCCGATCGTGGCCGATTTTGGGGAAGGCGTTTCGGTATTTCCCTTGGCGCAACCGGTGGTGATCGAGACCGACGAAGCCGACGATTTGCTAGCCGTGCCCCTGGCGATGACGCCGCCGGAGATGTGGGCCGAGCGCGATGTGGATGAAGAGGCGAGCCTAGAGTTTGACCCCGAACGCGATCTCGCTGGCCCGCTCAATTTGGGTATAGCGGTGGAGCGTTTATCACCGGATGACACGGCGGATACCGCCGAAACCCTGGATACTGACGATGAAGTCGCCGACGAACCGCTGCCGCGCTTGGTCGTCTTTGGCAATGCGGGCTTCGCGACCAACGGCTGGTTCGAGCAGCAACTGAATGGTGACCTGTTTCTCAACTCTATGCGCTGGCTCGCCAAGGAAGAGGATGCGATACTGGCAATCCGGCCGCGCGAACTCGCGAATCGCCGCATCGAACTCACCACTCAGCAGAGTATTTTGCTAAGCTGGCTGGCGCTAGTTGTGATTCCGGCTGGTGGCTTCGTGGGCGCGGGGGTGCTCTGGTGGCTGCGTCGCTGAGTTGCCACGGCAAAACGTTGCGATTTACAAACGGAAGTTGGCGATGCTCACCCCGCCGCGATTCAGGCGATTAAGATAGCTATTATCGCAGCCGATGCCCAGGGTGGGTGTCGGCTGTGGTGGATGCGTGGTTTTGTGGGTTGAGGCAGGGCCGACACTGTGGATAATTGGGTCGCGATTGAAGAACAGCCAATTGCTGATTTGGATAGCCGTTTTCGGGAGTTGCAGGCACAACTGCGCCGGGAAGCGGCAGGCGTCGATCTGTCCGATCTCGATGATCGCGACATTCTCGTGATCCCTTCCTTTAGCCTCGACCAACACCAGCTCGAAAAAGTCCCCGGTTATCTCCACTACGAAGAGCGGCTACTGTTCTCGCTGATCCGCCTCCGCAGTCCCTTCACGCGGCTGATCTATGTCACCTCGCAGCCCCTCTGTCCGTCGATCGTCGATTATTATCTGCAATTGCTGCCGGGCATTCCCTTCTCGCACGCGCGCGATCGCCTGATGCTGCTCTCCACCTACGACCTTTCGTTGAAGCCGCTCTCACAAAAAATCCTCGAACGCCCCCGCCTGGTTGAGCGCATCCGCAAGGCGCTGCGAACGGGCAAATCCTATATGGTTTGCTTCAATTCCTCGCCCTTTGAGCGGGAGCTGTCGTTGCGTTTGGGTGTGCCGCTGCTGGCTTGTCCGCCGGATCTGCTCTACTGGGGCACCAAGAGCGGCAGCCGTGAGATCTTCGCCAGCGCCGAGATTCCTCACCCGGACGGCAGCCGCCTGATGTGGACAGAAACCGAGTTATTGCAGGCAGCGGCTGAGGTCTGGGAGCGTCAGCCGGACTTGCAGCGCTTGGTGATCAAGCTCAATGAGGGCTTCTCAGGCGAGGGCAATGCGCTGCTCGATCTGCGGCCCCTCGCCAGCGTCGCTCCCGGCCGGAGCGCGGTCAGCCATAGCGAACGGTTGGCGGCGCTGCGCGATCGCCTGCCCAAGCTGAGCTTCCAGGCCAAAAATGAAACCTGGGCGAATTTTTCGCGACGGCTGCCGGAGCTAGGGGCGATCGCCGAGGCTTTTATCGAAGGCGAGGTGAAGCGATCGCCCAGTTGTCAGGGCTACATCGCCCCGGACGGCCACGTCGAAATCCTCTCTACCCACGACCAGATCCTCGGCGGCCCCGATGGTCAGATTTACCTAGGCTGCCGTTTTCCGGCTGATGTCGCCTATCGCCTCGCTTTGCAAGAGTACAGTTTGCGGGTGGGCGAGGTATTGGCGGCGAAGGGGGCGATCGAGCGCTACAGCGTCGATTTCATTGCGGTGCAGCCGCCGGGGCAGACGGCTTGGCGGCTGGAAGCCATCGAGATCAACCTCCGCAAGGGCGGCACGACTCACCCCTTCATGGCGCTCAAGCTGCTCACCAATGGCTATTACGACACCGCCAATGGTCTCTTCTACAGCCAGCAGTGCCAGGAAAAGTACTACATCGCATCCGATAATTTGCAGCAGCCACACTATCGCGGTTTGCTGCCCAGCGACCTCATGGACATCATCACTCGCCACCGCCTGCATTTCGACAGCAGCACGCGCACGGGCACGGTGTTTCACCTCATCGGTGCGCTCTCGGAGTTCGGCAAGCTGGGTTTGACCAGTATCGGCAACTCGCTCGAAGAGGCGGAAGCTTTGTTCGCGCAGGTCGAACAAGTTTTGGATGCCGAAACTGTCGCACACATCCCGCATTACCATTTCAACGCCGGGCGATCGCCCTCACCGCCGCTACCGATCACTTGGTTCGGCGGCGAGTAGAGCGGACTACGGCTTCAACGCGCATAAGGTGTGCTATTCACTCCCAAGTGACAACTACGTCTCTTACAGCGCAAGTTTTCTGAATTTCCGCTAGCTTGGATGGATCATCAACCTCGAACAAATGTATTCTTTTCTGTAGACTTGGATACTCGTATCCATAGTCTAGAACTTGCCTCAACGCCTGCCGCCATTTTTTGAAGTGCTTCACCTCAATAAGCTGCTTGCTGGTCACAATATCAATCCTGCCCCCTTCAAACCCCACCTCCTTCTCGCCCCCGAGTTGCTCAGCGAGCCGGTCTCGGTAGTAGCTCTCCGGCTGAGGTTCCTGTGAAATCCGGTTCTGCGGTCGGCGTTGGGCAGGCGCTGGGCTTGGCGCTGAGCGACCTTGGCGGGGGCTGGATGAGTGGGAAGCGGTCTTTGTGGCTTTGGGCGGGCTAGAAGGCGGGGTATTTCTGGTTGGTGGGGCTGTCGTGGGCGGTTTGAACAACGGCTCGATCAGTTCGCGCGCGAATTTTTTGAAAAGATCGTTGCGGGGAGCCATCCGCTTTGCCGTGGTTTTGAATAGATCGGGTCTAGACATTTTGAGTGCTGCGCCTTGTGTGTTGGCATTGGACTATTGGCTGGAGCGACTGCTGGCGATCGCTGCCACCAGCAAATAAACAACCCCGATCGCGATCGCCGCTTCTTCGGCCCAGCCGATGGCAGAAAATCTGTACCATCTGGAAAACCCCTCAAGAATTCTAAGGATCGCTTCAATGCCCCAGCCCAGAGCTTTCAAAATCAGATATACAGCTGCACCGACACCCAGTGATTGCACGAAGACATTGTCGAATAACTTCATCGTCCCCTCCTAGATCAAGCTTTTCATAAAATAGACTAGCTCTAGTGACTGGCTTTCGCAAGTCAAGGGCGATCAGTCGATGCGGATGTTTCTGACTACAAACTCTGAGCGTGTCGTTCCAAACGAAACAAGCGTGGGCAGTAGGGCGATCGCCGTCGAGCATCACAGCTCGAAGTGTGGTGACAAGCCACCAGGAACCGTGAGCAGCCAGACAAAAACGCGCTGCGTCGCCACGAGCAGCCCGAGTTGCGATCGCCTTGCCGATGCCAATGGCTGTTGCTGTTGCCAGGTCAACAAGGCCTCGCCCAGCGCTAACCCTAGACGTCGCCAATCGGCGGCGGGGCGCAGTTGGGCATCGGCGATCGCTAGCAACTGTCCGCAGAGTGCCCAATCAACTGGCTGCCAACCCTGGGTCGCCGAGGTCAAGTCTAGTGGCGGGTCGGCACTTTGCCAGAGTCCCGTCGTGGGGTCAACCGCGCCCGCTAGCCAACGCTGCTGGGCGGCTAACTGCAACAGCATCGTGCAGCGGGCACTGGCATATTGCACCGGGACAAATGGGTCGCTAGCGGAGGCAACCGAGGGAAGTGATGTGTTGCCGGTTAAGGTGACGGTCAATTCTCGCAACCAAGCCGCGATCGCCGTCGGGTTCCAGGTGGCGAGCAGATCGGCCGCGTCGCGATCGCCCACCGTGACCTGAAAGTCAGACCCTGAGACGGCGGCGGCAATCTGTGCGGCGATCATCGCGGCTTGGCTCGGTGTCGGCCCGGCCAGACGACGGGCGATCGCACTCTGGTAGCCAAGGGCCGCCGGACGGACGACACGGCGATCGCGATCATCGGCGACTAGCGGCAGACCGCATTGTTTCAGCGCCGCTTGCAATGTTTGCTGCCAAGCCTGCCGAGGAATTACACAATTCCACTGAGTTATTTGACCCACTGCCAGCCCGCGCCTTTTTTTGATACGTTGAGAGGATTAACCTGACGGTCTCGACCGCACGTTACCAGGTTTCATGTCATCTCCCCCGTTCAATGTCTCGCTCCCGACCCCCACCTGGCAACTGCTCCAGGACTGGGCACAGAGCCACTATCGCGATCGCACCTTCAGCAAAGACGAGCGTGTACCCTCGCGGCCGGGTCTGCTCTATCTCGTTGAGCAGGGAGCCGTGCGCCTAGTTGGGGCAACACGGGGGGCGCTCACGGAGCCGCCAGCAACTGTCAATAGCGAACCAGAAGAAGCCTTCCTGGGCTTCGTCGGTTCGGGCCAACCTTTTGAAATTGTGACGCGATCGCCCTTTGAGCTGCAAGCCTATGCCCACGTCGATCATACCGTCGTCATCTGGCTCTACTGGCAAGACCTCGATGCTTGGCCGCAACTCCGGACGGAAGTCCTCGACGCCTTTCGTTACCAACACCAACGCAAGCTGCTGTGGCTGAGTACCCTCGGACAGCGGCGCACGATTGACCGGCTGCTGGGCTTCCTCAGTCTTCTCGTCGAGGAATACGGTCAGCCCCACGCTCAGGGTTATTGCCTGCCCTTTCCGCTGACCCATGCCCAGATCGGCAGCGCCATCGGCTCGACCCGAGTCACCGTCACCCGGCTCATGGGCAAGCTGCGCCAGAGCAAGCTGATCTCGATCGAGGATGAAAATTTCATCTGCTTGCCCCAGCGGTTAGCCAACGGCAGTTGACCCCAGAGTCTCATGACTCGACCGGCACCGTGTTCAGCAAGCGCGCCACGATCGCCTTCGCCTGCTTGCCGCCTGCGGGAATGATGCGGTGGGCGAGCACATAGGGCGCGAGGAACTTCACATCGTCAGGGATCGCATAGTCGCGCTGTTGCAGGAAGGCATAGGATTGCGTGGCACGCTGGAGAGCGACGGTGCCACGCGGACTGACACCGAGCGTAATCTCCTCGTCGTCGCGCGAGGCACGCACCAAGCTGAGCATATAGCGCTGTAGCGCTTCGGTGACCTTGACCTGTCGGGCGAGGTTTTGCAGTTCTAACACTTCCGCGGGCGAGATGCAGGCGGTCAACTCTTCCGGAGCGAGCCGTTGCTGCTGGCGCTGGAGCATCTGCAACTCTTCGGCTTCGGTAGGATAGCCCAGCGAGAGCGAGAGTGTGAAGCGGTCCATCTGTGCTTCGGGCAGCGGAAAGGTGCCCTGGTACTCGATTGGGTTTTGGGTGGCGATCGCAAAAAATGGTTTCTCAACCGGGCGCGAGACGCCATCCACCGTCACCTGTTGCTCCTCCATCACTTCCAGCAAGGCCGACTGCGTGCGCGGTGTGGCGCGGTTGATCTCGTCCGCCAGCAGCACATTGCTAAAGGCCGGGCCGGCGAGGAACTCAAACTCGCGCGAACTGGGATTCCAAATATTAGTCCCGGTGATATCGGTGGGCAACAAGTCCGGCGTGCATTGGATGCGCTGAAACTTGCCATCAATCGAGCGGGCTAGCGCTTTTGCCAACAGGGTTTTTCCCACCCCGGGCACGTCCTCGAGCAGCGCGTGTCCGCCGCTGAGCAATGCCACCAGCACCAGTTGAATCGCCTCCTCTTTGCCCACGATCGTGCGGGCGAGATTTTCGGTCAGTCGGAAGATGCGCTCGCTCATGTCAGTGAACCATTAGCAGTAAATAAGTAGCGCCCAGTCGCGGGGAACCATGCAAGCGGTGTGGGCAGTCACCCCTAAGATCGCAGTGCCACTCGCCTAAGATAGCCGAAACCCTCCCCGGCCGCGAATGGGCTAGCAAATTGCGGCGAAGTACCACCGGCCGCGCCGGAGCGCTCACGGTTGCGGCGACGCGGCTGACGGCAAATCCAGGGCCGCCAATTGTTGTCGCGCGACTGTGCAATCCTGTTGAATCTGCGCCTTGAGCGCGTCCAGAGAGTCGAAGCGTTGCTCGGGACGGAGAAAGCGTTGGAGGCTGACCGCCAGTTCTTGGCCGTAGAGGTCGCCTTGCCAGTCGAGGAGATGCACTTCGACCGTTGGCGCATCACCAGCATTCACCGTCGGGCGACAGCCGAGATTGATCACCGCAGCGTGGCGGGGTGCGGTTTGCGGGTCATTGCCGAGGGTGACCTGGGCGGCGTAGACACCGTAACGTGGCAGCACTTTGTCCGTCGGAAGTTGCAGATTTGCGGTCGGGAAGCCGAGTTGGCGGCCGAGTTGTTGGCCGCGAACTACGGTGCCGATCAGTGCATAGGCGCGACCGAGCAGATGATTGGCTGTCGCCACTTCGCCCGCCGCGAGAGCCGTGCGGATGCGGGAGCTGCTGATCCGTTCGGCGCTCAGGGTTTGCAGCGGCGCGATCGCCACTTCACAGCCGTGACGGGCGGCGATCATTTGCAAGTCCGTCGCGGTACCGGCGCGATCGCGCCCAAAGTGAAAATCCGCACCAATGCTAATCCGCTGCGCTTGCAACTGCCGGAGCAAAATTTCTTCAACAAACACGGCGGGGCTGAGGCGCGCTAGGTCGTGGTCAAAGGGCAGTAAGACCAGTTGCTCCAGGCCAAGATGAGCAAATTGCTGCACCTTCTCCGCCAAGGGGGTGAGCAGCGGACGGCGATCGCCCGTGAAAAACTCGCGCGGGTGTGGCGTAAACGTGACGACGGTGGAATAAACACGCTCAGCCGGGTGATGACTGGATTCTGCGACCCCCGCCAGCGCCAGTTCGCGTTGCAGAACTGGCTGGATGACGGCTTGGTGACCGCGATGGACGCCATCAAAGTTGCCGAGGGCGATCGCGGTCGGTTTCAGAGCAGCAGCCGTGGTCGAAATGACTTGCACGCTTTACATTTTGACACAATTCCCGTGCACGCCACTGGTCGGAGTTTAAGCGGCCTGCAAGGCGCGCACCGCTTCATTGGGCAGGCGCGGGCCGAACTGGCTCACCACCTGCGCGGCGGCGCGCGAGGCCAGCCGCCCGGCTTGCGGATAGCTCCAGCCTTGGCTCAAGCCATAGAGCAGCGCCCCCGCATACATATCGCCCGCCCCGACCGTATCAACGGCCTTGACCGGCACGGGGGCAATTTCCAGCACTTGTTCGCCATCGAAAATGATCGAACCAGCGGGACCGCGTGTGATCGCAAAGGCATGACTGCGAGTTTTCAGGTCGGCGATCGCCCCCGCCAAATCACTCCCTCCCGCCAGCTCACAGGCTTCGGTCTCATTAGCAAAGAGGAAATCAACACCAGCGCCGATCATCTCCACCAGGCCGTCGCGAAAAAAGCGCACCATGTTGGGGTCAGAGAGCGAAAGAGCGACTTTGGTGCCAGCGGCTTCGGCCAACTTGCGGGCGGCGATCGCCGCTTCCTTGCCGGTCGGCGACGAGACCAGATAGCCCTCAATATAGAGGTATTGCGAGTCTTGCAGTCTCTCCGGCACTAATTCTGCCGTCGAAAAGTTGGCCGCAATGCCCAGAAAGGTGTTCATCGTGCGATCGGCATCCGGGGTCACAAAGACGATGCACTTGCCGGTGATGCCGTACTCGCGGCTCTGGTGCTGCAAGTTATTATCGACGCCGCATTCGAGCAGATCGGACAGGTAGAATGCACCAAATTCGTCAGCCGCGACCTTGCAGGAGTAAAATCCCTTGCCACCCAACTGACTCACGGCGACCACGGAATTAGCGGCAGAACCACCACTCGCCTGTTTTGCGGGCGGCACGCGCAGATCAGTCAGCAGCTCGCCGTGGCGCAACTCGTCCACCAGCGTCATCACGCCTTTTTCCACTTTCAGCGTTTGCAAGTCCGCCACCGAGACCTCGAACTCGAGATCGACCAAGGCGTTGCCGATGCCATAAACGTCGTAAGTTTTTCCCATAGGTCTCAAAAACAGCTACCAGCCTCCTCGCCCAAGCGCGGCAATGGCTTTGGGGTGCAGGCTAGCCATGACGGTAACACAGTTGGGCGATTCACTCGGCAATCCCGTCGCCACTAGTACCGCTACGCGGAATTTTGAGTTCTGAGTGCCTGCAATCCGGGAAGCCTGGGGATTTTGAATGGGCATCTCATTTCCGCCGTCCTGTACTAGCGATCGCATTTCATCAGTCGGCGGGATCGTGCCGCAGGTTGGTGAGGCAAGCTGGACTGACGCGATTGTTCGCTGCCGCGCGATCGCCCTCAACGCCGCTGCAACCGCTCGATCAGCCAGTGGATCAGCCAAGCGCAGGCGAAGCCGACCAGAATGCTGAGCACAGAGACAGTCCAGAAGTCGTGCCATTTGTTGTCAGAAAATTTGCCGACGCCAGTGGTCGCGAAGACGGAAGCGGCCCCCACTCCGGAACCGACTGAGGCAATCCGCTGCTCGAGCTGGCGATCGCGCTTTGCCTGTTCGAGCTGGATAATCCCCTCAATGGTTTTAATCGTATTTTCCAACAGCCGCAGAGAAGCGCTGGCACTGTTGTGGTCGGCGGTCACCTGGGGCTGATACTTTTCGCGGGCATACTGGCCGAAGTCGGCGAGCAGTTCGAGGCCGCTGCCCTCCGGCGAGCGCTGAAAGTGCTGGAACCAGGTGCGATCAGGCTCGATCGTTTGGGCAAATTCTGTGAGGGTGGCGAGGCGTTTTTCGTAGTTGTCGAGGTTGGTGGCGATCGCATACTTGTAGGCTTCCAGGGTGCTCAAATTGGCGGCATAGGCGGCGAACCCAGTCAGAGTAGCGGTCAAGTCGCGCTGCAACTGGTTCAAATCGATGGTGCCCAAAACACGATCGGGCAACTGCCGCACCCGTTGCTGAATCGCGCTTGCGGCCTGCTTGAGATCCTGTTTCTGCTGGCGCGCTTGCCAGGCAACCCACTGGAGCTTGTGGCGGTAGTGCCAAAGTTGCAGCAGTTCACGGTAGAGGCGCTCGACTATTTTCAGGGCTTCGGGCGGGCAGTTGGCCGGGAAGAGGAGGACGAGGAGATGCTGGCTGCGGTCGAGGGAGCCGGTCTGGTCGGGTGATCGCTCAAACTCCCATAGCTCCGCGATTCCGAAGCGACCGCGTCGGGCTTCCGGCAGCGGGTCTTGGAAAATGGGCGGGCGCATTCTTGGGCGGTTTGGGCCGCGTCCTGGTCGGGGGCGGCGAGTTGGCCCCAGACCAACCAGGATTCGCCGAGCGTGTTGTTTTGCCGGGGGCCGCGCTGCTTCTCAATGTGGGTGCGAGTGGGCCCAAGTTGGGCGATCGCCACCCGCTCCTGCGCGCCTTTCCCCAGCGGATAGGGCGACAGATCGATTTGCAGTGCGTAGGTGTCGTTGAGCAGCACGGGGTAAACGTAGCCGTTTTCGCCGGGAATCGCTTGGTAACGCTGACTGCCTGTGCCGAGCAATTGCACAATCGGCGCGTTCTGGGTTTCGCGTCGGGCGATCGCCCCTGGCTCACCGCCGAAGCGCTGGCAAAATTGGCGGCGATTGCCGTCGATCTGTGTCGGGTCGTCGCCAAGACCGTCGCGCAGGTCGTAAACAAACAGGTCAACTGTAGGATAGAGTAGTTCGAGATTCAAGATGCAGGCTCGCTGAGATAGCACGGGGACTGGGTTTAGTAGCCAAGCAGGGAGAACAATTCCGGGCGCGGTTCAATCGCATTGAACACCTGGGGGGCTGCCTCCTCAAGCTGTGCCTTGTCCCAGTCGCGCAGCTTGGCGAGCACCTCGATCATCTTGGGGGCGGCGTTGGCGCTAGGGATTTCGTTGTCAGTTGCGGTGGAGCGCTCGTCAGGGTCGGGACTGGTCGTGATGTAGTCAAGCCCCATCCCCCGCTCGGCGGCAGAATTAGCGAGGGCATCGTAGGCGAGTCGGTAGGCGGGTTGTAGGTGTTGGTCGGCGAGTCTGTCCAGTTCGGGGATGCGAGGCTCGAGGTCGCGGGCGATCGCGCGGAGCTGGGCAACGACCTCGCTAGGCAACTCAGCCGCTTGACTGAGGGCTGCGAGAAAGGCACGCAGGGTCAGGGCTTCGATGTCATTCATGGCGAGCAGAAGATTTTCTGCCATTATAGAGGGTCGGTTTGTACAATGAGAGTGCCCAGTTTCCGTGCCCTACCTAGAGGCTGGCAAAACACCGAATGTCTGATTTTGAAAGTCTCAAAAGCGATCTCGTTGCACTCTCAGCCGCGGAGCGCCAGCAGGTATTCGATTTGGTTAACCCGCTAAAGCAGCGACAACCGCAACATCATTTGAGCAAAAACCAACGCGATTTCCGCTTTATTGAGACGCTGGTGCTACTGCCCTATCCCTAGGGTTTTGAACCTTGAAGCCGGGGGTGGCAGAATCCCCCCTCGCCCCCCTTGTCAAGGGGGGTGGCGAAGCCGGGGGGATCTTTCAACCCGCTGAAGTTTGATTCAGTGCGTCAGTCCTAAAGGTGTGACCCGAGAGGGTAAAGGCGGCCCAGTAGTAGGGATGGGCATAGGGGCAGGAGTCGGGCAGTTGGTTGGCGAAAACGCGGGCACGGCTGGCGAAAAGGTTGGCTTCTGGGCGACCGGCGGCCTGGAGATGGTTCTGGGCGGTGACAGCCCAGGTGTGGAGGTCGGCCGCCTTCGCTTCGCGGAGCCAGGTTTGGGCGGCGTGCAGGGCAGCGGCGGGCGGTTGACCAGTTTGCAGGTGGTGGTAGAACTCGACGATCAGCAGGCTAGTCGTAAAGGATTCCACAGTCCAGAGGGTGCTGAGTACCGCCGCAACGCCAGCTCGGAGAAAGGCACTGACCAAGCCCACATAGTCGGCGGTGAGGGCGACTTCACCGGCGATCCCGGTCTCGCAGGCGGCGAGGCTGACGAGGCTGTAAGCACTGAGATCGCGGTCGAGTAGGTCGCGGGCGGTCAGGCGGCTCTCACCTGCCAGAAAGAGGCAGGACTGGAGCGGCCTAGCCGCATCGTAGGCGGCGTGACCGCAGAAGTGGAGGGCGGCGTGGGGAGTCTCGCAGGCAGC
>JAAUTY010000071.1 GCA_012031265.1 Spirulinaceae cyanobacterium SM2_1_0
TGCGCGTCTACATCCCCCAACCCCTTCTCCCAAGCTGGGAGAAGGGGAGCTAGAAGTCCCTCTCCCAGCTTGGGAGAGGGATTTAGGGTGAGGGTTTCCAAACTGGGATGCTCCCTTTGAGATCCCCTCCAGCCCTCCTTATTTTGGTGATTGAGCAAGGTGCTCAGAGGCTTTTTTCCTCGGTAGCTTGCAGCACATAGAATATGTAGCCATAGAAGTCGCTGAATTTTTCAAACATTCTCATCTCTTCTTCAGTTTCACGAATCACTGATTGCAGACTGGAGGTGATGTCGATCTGTCGTATCCGTTCACGAAGCGGGTCATAATAATTGGCCCACCAAGCTTGACTTGGTAGCCGATGGGTAGACAGTACGCTAAAGCCAGATCGATTCGCCCGCGTGGTGTTCTCTGCTTTGGTACCCATCGTTGGATAAGCATTTTGCCAATAGGCGATCGCAGGCTCTGGCCTATGATCAGTCAACCAGCTCAGCTCCGATATGACGGCAATGCTGTTGTTAGCAAGCAACGGTCGCCAGATTTTAAGCGCCTGCTCAAACCCAAGATTATAAGCAGCCCCCTCTGACCAAAGCAGGTCAACCGAACCCACTGACCAATCGAGCTTGGCCATATCACCACAAATCGGAATAACTAGATGCTCAATGCCAAGCAACTTGGCGCGAGCTTTGAGTTCGTTGATAAAAACAGATGAGGAATCTACTGCTATAACAGTGCTGTTGTAGTGTTGTGCCAGCAGCAATGCCCCCGCACCACTTCCACATCCCAAATCAGCAATGCGTGGCTTGGGAGGAACCTTGGAAAGATTACTCAAAATGTTGCGTGAGTAGTCAGAGTCCCCGGGGCCTTTACGGTCGAGTCCACGGTGTAAATCAATCAAAGCCATCATGTACTCAGTTTGGCTGTCTGTAGTCATCTGGATTTTTGGTTGCTCGATCTAATACCAGTCGGATAGCGCCGTGCATCAGCGGTGCGGCGGCCGGGGTGATGAACGGGCTGATGGGATGCCCTAAGATTCGGGTGGCGACGACGGGCGATCGCGTCCATTCGTTGCGGTTGACGGCAAATTTTGCTGCCCGAGCCAAGCGGCAAACTGTTCGGACAGGCGTTCGAGGGACTGCGATAGTTCTGGGGAAGCCGCCAGCGGCAGTGCTCCGGAGCGCAGATGGAGGTCGCGTTGCGGAAAGGGGATCTCGAGTTGGCGATCGCGCAGACAGCGTTCAAGCGCAAAGTACAAATCGCTCTTGATCCGAAATTGCTTCGGTGGCTCAGCGATCCAGACCAAGAGATCGAAGTTGAGGGCGCTCTCCCCAAAGCCCTTGAAAAAGACGGTCGGCTCCGGATGGCCGAGAACATCGGGGTGGGTGCGGGCGGCGTCGAGTAGCGCCTGCCGGACAAGCTCAGGTGAAGAGTTGTAGGAAACGCCGACGGGCAGTTGCAGGCGCGAGGTCGGATTGCCGTGGCTCCAGTTGATCACTTCCGATTCTAGGAAGCGCGAATTGGGGAGAATGATCGAAATCTGATCGAGAGTGCGAATCTCGGTGCTGCGGACGCTGATCCGCTCCACCGTTCCCACTAGGCCGCCAACATCGACAAAATCGCCAACCTGGATCGGTCGCTCAAAGATGAGGACAACGCCGCTGATGAATTCTTTCGCCACGCCCTGCAACCCCAAGCTGATGCCGACGCCGAGGACACTGGCGAAGACGGTCAGGGAGCTGAGATTCAGGCCCCAAAGCTGGAGCACGACGATCGTGCCGATGAATAGGAGGATGTAATTGACAATCAGGGCGACGGTCGCCTGGGCGGAGCGGTTCAGGCCGGTGAGCGCGAGCAAGCGCGATCGCAACAGGCGGCGCAGGGTTCTGACCAGCAGCACCATCCCGGCAAACAGCGCTAGCAGCGTCAGGACATCCAGCAGCGAGTAGTGGCTCTCGCCGAGGGTGATCAATTTCGAGGTCAGACTGAATGACAACGCGTTGAGGACATTGCTGGTAATGGTCTGACCCAGTTGGCGGGTCTGGGGTAGTAGCGTGCTGATGTAGAGCAGGGCGCTCATGGCGATCGCGCCGCGCAGGATGGCCAACAGGGCACGGGCACTGAGGCGTGCGCCTTGAAAGTAGCGTTTGCTGAGCGTGGCGAGGGCTGTATCCGACCCACGTGCCATGACGACAGCCAGCAGGCGGTGGTATAGCCAACCCAGTAACCCGGCGGCGAACAGGGCGATGGCGATCGCACCCGCCGCGCGTAGTCCCGCCCGCCGTAGGTAGGCAGGACTGCGCTGATATTGCGCCCGTTGCAGTGCCCGTTCGACGGCATCCTCCCAGCGTCGCGCCTGATCCGTTAGGTCGCGGCCGTCGGGCACATCTTCCGCCGTCACCGAGAGCAAGTGGTGGTTGTTGACACGAATCACCGGCACGGTACGGGTGTAATCCACCTTGACCTCGCTCTCGTCGGCGCTGGCGATCGCCTGTTGCAGGATCTGGTTCGCATCCTCAGCACGCTCGCGAGCCGTGAAGCGACCGGAGTCACTAACGCTGAATAGCGTGATGCCATCAAGCTGGACGGGCGCGCTCGTGCTCTCGTTCTCAGCGATCGCTGGCATCAGCGACAGACCAATGGCGAAGGCCAGGGCGATCAGTGTGGCGCGGAGGGCGCGCCCGGGTCGGCAGGGCAAGCAGCGGACGAATTTCACAAGCTAACTCTTGAGCGACTCGGCAGGCAGCGGCGGCGAGACCACCGTCAGTTGCTCTGCTTGACGTGCGCGCTCGGCTTTGGGTTGCAGGTAGAGGTTTTCGAGCAACACCGAGCCGCCTGCGATCCAGGGCGGCACGATCAGCGCGCCGAGGATGCCCAGGAGTTGTGCGCCGCCCAGCACTGCTAGGAGCTGATACAGCGGCGGCACCTGCACGCTGCTGCCAACGAGGAGCGGATCGAGCACGTAGGTTTCCAGGTTCTGGACGATGAGGAAGAGGAGAAACACCCAGAGGAAGAGCCAGCCGCCCTGGGCGATCGCCACCAGCAGCGCCGGGATCGCGCCGAGGACAGGACCGAAGAAGGGAATGAGATTGGTCACCCCGGCGATCGCCCCCAAGCCAAGCGCGTACTCTTTCAGTCCCAGCAGCCGCAAGCCGATGCTCGTACCGACCGCTAGCAGCGTAGAAACCAGGATCCGCCCCTGAATATAACCGCCCATGCGTCGCGCCATCGGCTGCACTTGTTGCTCTAGCCGAGCTTCCCAGCCGGTCGGAAAGAGGCTGACGAGACCGCGCACTAGCTTCTCGGAGCCAGCCAGCATATACCCCGAAAGCAGGAGCGCCAAGATCAAGCTCAGCGCTCCGATGATGATGCCGCGCGAGAGGCCGTAGGAGCGCACGATTAGCTCCTGAGAGGTACGAAACGCCCAGGCTGTCAGGGCTTGGACATTGAAAAACTGATTGACCTGTTCCAGCACCTGCGGATCGCGAAGACCAAAGCGCACCACCCCATCCTGAGCCAAGCCGCTGAGTACTTCCAGAAATCCTGGCAGCTTGCGGGCAAGGCGCTGGATTTGCTCAAAGACGGTCGGGCCGATGAGCAAACCGAGGCCGGTCAGCGTAGCGATGAAACCGAGATAGACCAGAACCACTGCCAGCCAGCGCGGCAATCCCCAGCGCTCGACCTGTTGCACCGTCGGCGCGAGCGTCGCGGCAATCACAATGGCGATCGCCAAGACCACGAGCAAGCCCCGCAGTTGCCAGAGAATCGCGAGCAGGAGACCGCCAGCGGTGATCGCGGCGAGGGTAGTAGTGGCAACAGTAATGCGGCGTTCGGACATAATTGAGTTTTGAGAAGGCAACAGTTTGCGAGCGACGGCCTGTGCACAGCGAAGATTCAGAAGCTACTGAAATTGTAAAGATTGATCGCAATTTGTGCCGTTGATGCCGCAGTTCTCGGCAGGAAACAGCGATTGACCAGAATCCTGATTCATACTGAGGTGCAGTTGGGAGATGACCCGGCATAATTGATCATGGCAAGAAGTGACTAGGCGGCAGAGGCAATGGATCGGGCAGAGATTCTCGCACAGTATGCGGCGGGCGATCGCAACTTCGGTGACGGCGATCTGACAGCACTGGATCTGAGCCAATGCGATCTCAGCGGTGCCGATTTTAGCTACGCCGAACTGGTGGCGATGAACTTAGTGCGCGCCAATCTCAGTAATTGCACGCTGACCGGGGCAAATTTAGCCAGCAGCGATCTGGAAGGTGCCAACCTGCGCCGCGCTGACCTCACCACTGCCGCGCTCAATGACGTGAATCTCAGCGGTGCCGAGTTGCGCTTAGCCGCCTGCACACGCGCCGAATTTGCCAGTGCCTGCCTGATGATCGCAAACTTGACTGGCAGTGATCTCAGCGGCGCGAATTTTCACCGGGCGAATTTGCTAGGCGCACAATTGATGGGTGTGCAGTTCATTGAGGCGAACCTGACCGAAACCAATCTCAGCCGTAGCTATCTCTACGAAGCGGACTTGAGCGAGGCCTATGTGGCGGCGGCAAATTTCAATGGTGCCCTCTTCAACCCACAGACGATTTTTCCGGCTGGGTTCGATCCGGTCGCTGCGGGTGCATATCTGATCGCCCCTGGCGTCGATTTGGCCGGTCGTATCCTCAGCGGCCTCCAGCTTTCGAGCGTGGATCTCAGTGGCGCGAATCTATCCAGTGCCGACTTCCGCAACTCACTGCTGACCTGGGCGAATCTCAGCGGTGCCAATCTCAGCGGTGCCAATCTCAGCGGTGCCAATCTCAGCGGTGCCAATCTCAGCGGTGCCAATCTGGATGATGCCTTGCTGGCGAGTGCCAACCTCAGCGGCACGATCCTGCCCGATGGCACGACTCATGCGGCTGGACAGGCGATGATCGCCGAGGTCGGCAGTGGTCGCTAGGGGCTAGCCCTGGAGCGTGAGTCTGTCCCGCGCCAGGGTAGAGTAGCCCTGAAGCTGCTCAGTCGGCTGATTCGCCCTTTGGTGCTACTGAAACGATGTCTGCAACTGATTTAGTCTTTGCGTCTGCCCTCACCCAAGCCCAGCTGATTCGCCAGGGGCAAGTGTCGCCGCTGGCGCTGACCGAGTTGTACTTGCGGCGCATTGAGCGACTTGACCCGCAGTTGGGCAGCTTTTTTACCGTCGCAGCGGAGCAGGCGATCGCCGACGCTCGCACCAAGACCGAACAACTGGCGGGTTGCGCTCCAGACGAGTTGCCCCCTTTCTTCGGTGTTCCCACCGCGATCAAGGATTTGAATGCTGTCGCCGGTTGGCCGCAGAGCTACGGCGTTGCCGCTCTGAAGGAAAATCTCGCCCAGCACGATGATGGCGTCGTAGCGCGAATGCGCGCCGCCGGTTTCGTGCTGCTGGGCAAAACCGCTACACCGGAGCTAGGCCTGACCCCCTACACCGAGCCTTTGGGTTGGCCGCCGACGCGCAACCCCTGGAATTTGGCGCATACCTCTGGTGGTTCTAGCGGCGGTGCAGCAGCAGCAGTAGCAGCGGGACTGCTGCCGATTGCTCAGGGGTCAGATGGTGGCGGCTCGATCCGCACGCCAGCCGCCTGCTGCGGTTTGGTCGGGCTGAAACCCTCGCGGGGCAGGGTCTCGCACGCGCCCGTCGGGGATGTGCTAGGCGGGATCGCGACCGACGGTCCGCTGGGTCGCACGGTAGCCGATGTTGCTGCCTTGCTGGATGTACTGTCAGGTTATGTGACTGGCGATCCCTACTGGCTGGAGCCGCCTGAGGTGCCGTTTTTGGCCGCGCTTCAGCCGCCGCCTGGGCCACTCCGCATTGCGGTCAGTACTGAGCTGCCCCCGCTCGGCGCAGCGGCTGAGCCGCAGGCTGCTGCCGTGCGGGCGATCGCCCAGCGCCTGGAAAAGCTTGGGCACATCCTCGAACCGGCCACCCCCAACTGCACTGGCTTGACTGCTCCCTTCACGCGCATCTGGCAAGCAAGTGCTCAGGGGACAGGACTGCCGCCAGCAGCCTTGAGTCCGCTGGCACGCTGGCTGGGCGAGCAAGCCGGTTCGGTGGGCGATTATCTGCGGGCGCTGGCACAAATGCAGATCGTGGCGCGGCAAATTGTTGGCTTTTTCGACACATATGATCTGCTGCTCTGGCCGAGCCTCTTGCACGCACCGCCACTGATCGGTGCTTGGGCGGAGCTGGCACCAACCGCAACGTTGGCACAAATCATCGGCTGGATCGCACCAGGCCCCCCCGCTAATGCCAGTGGTTTACCGGCGATCGCCCTCCCCGCTGGTTTTGATGCCGCCGGTTTGCCGCTGAGTGTGCAGTTGGTCGGAAAACCGGCGGCTGAGGCAACATTGTTGGCGATCGCCGCACAACTGGAAGCCGAACAACCCTGGCACTCCAAACACCCCCCGTTCTAAGCTACATATGGCACAGAAGTGGCGGCAACCCCTGCTGAGCCTGAGATTCAAATCCCAGGCTCAGCGCGAAAACCCGTTGCAACAGATTCAGCGATTGGGACGCAGCACCGAGAACCCAGTCAGCTTGAGCCGAGACTACAGCGATTCCCCCAGACATCCTGCGGTGCAAGTGCCATCGGCATCAAACGATAACGTCCTGCCACTGAGGGGCAGATAAACTGGGACGGCGGTCGCGTCAATGAACATCGCGGTCTTGGTACCTGGCAATAGCACTCCGTCAGCCGTTGCCGCTTCATTGGCATGGGAGGCAATCACAGCATTGGGGCGAATCAGTTCATTAATCACATAGGCAGCTTCCTGGGGGCCGGTGGTAAAGGTATCACCAATATTCATAACGACCAGCTCAGCGCCGTATTGGTTGCGCACCACTGTCTCCTGCTCAGCAGTCACGCCTGTATCCCCCGACAGGTAGACCACCAACCCATTAGAAAAGGTGATGACATACCCCGTGGGCGGCCCGACATAGGCAGTCAGTCCAGCGGCATTGAGGCTTTCACCCAACTCCCCGGCAATAAAATCACCACTCAGACCATTGGAATGCACCGCCGGTACGGTCGTGATGCTGACGTCATCAATCACCCGCGACGCCCCAAAGCGAACCAACTGCACGGACTCTGGATCACCGCCGAGACTGGCAACTTTGCTGGATAGAAAGCTAGCCATTTCGCTACCCACAACCATGCGAGCACCCTTGCCCACCGCAATATCAACGCTATTTGATTGGGGGATCGTAGTGATATTGGTTTGAGGTTGAGCGCAGGTGCCTTCATTCACGGCGGCAATGCGGCGATCGCCCAAATGATCACCATGGACATGACTCAGCAGCACCACATCAATATTGCCCAAACGAGGATCAGCGGCTCCGGCAACGGTTCTACCCGCATCATAGAGAATCCGCAGACCGTTAGGATCTTCCAAGATCAAGGCGCGATCCCGGGCACAGAACTCGCCATCGTGACTGCCCAAAGGCGTGATTTGGACAGTAGGAGTGGTCGCGATCGCTGAGGAGAACCCAAGCAAAGTAACCACGATAATCAATGGGGCAATCAGGCGGCGCAAGGACAACATGATCAACGCTCTCTCAACACAAAATACGTCCCAGCATATCAGTTATCCAGAGAAAAAACGGTTGTCCATAGGACATTGGCAGGTTAGCGTCTCGCTCGAGGGCTTCAGCCCATTATCCTCCTAGTACCGCCACGCGGAAGTCAGAAGGTAGAATGAATCCCTCCAGGACGCTTCGTGAACAGAAGTCTGAAAGCTTTGGTTATCAGGGCTTTCGGACAATTTGAATCAGTGTTTTGTTTCTGCCTTCATGGACTAGAGAACAACGGAGATACCAAAGTGGGATGCTCCCAACTGTGGCTGTAGTTCATGATTGTAGATCTGTTCATTGATTCCACTGGCATCACCATCTGGGATAATCCATCTTGACACCAGGTTGTACTCAGGATAGAGATGCGTCTCCTCCGCGTGGGAGATTATTATGCCGAGTCGAGTGCTTAGGATCCATTAGGTACGCTGCGAAGAGATTCATTATGGAACTGAATGTTAAGAACCGGGTGGCACTAATTACCGGTGGCGACTCAGGCATCGGACGCGAAACCGCTAAGATTTTGGCGCGGGAGGGGGCCAGAATTGTGTTGCTAGACAAAACAACAGACGATCTACAAGCTACCCTCAACGAAATCAAGTCTCTAGGTGAAGCTTGTGCAGTACAGGCTGACCTCCGCCATTATGAGGAAGTTGAAGCAGCCAGAGAGCAGATCGTTGAGCGTTTTGGAACCGTTGATATCCTGGTGAACTGTGCGGGCATCACGGGGGCGACGGGTGATTTTCTGGAACTCAGTGATCACGATTGGCAGGAAACCTTAGAAGTTGACCTGATGGCTGCCGTGCGGATCTGTCGCGCCTTCATCCCGCTGATGCAGCAATCCGGTTGGGGTCGCATTGTGCTAGTCACTTCTGAAGATGCTGTGCAGCCCTACACGGATGAAATGCCCTACTGTGCGGCGAAGGCTGGCGTTCTCAATCTCGCCAAGAATTTGTCCAAAGCCTATGCCCAAGATGGTGTTCTGGTGAATTCCGTCTCGCCAGCCTTTATCGCTACACCGATGACTGACGCGATGATGGAGAAGCGGGCCGAGAAACTGGGCACGAGCTTCGATGAGGCGATCGCCAGTTTCCTCAAAGAGAAACGACCGCATCTGGAATTGCAGCGACGCGGTAAAGCGCATGAAGTCGCCGCTGTCATCGCCTTCCTGTGCTCGCAACTGTCGAGCTTTGTAGTCGGCTCCAACTACCGGGTTGACGGTGGCTCAGTGGCAACGATTAACCCGTAGTCACTCAGCCGTGCCGAGTGTCACTGTGCCGCCGAGTAGTGGCAAAGAGGGGCAGAGGCAGACGAGTGGGTGCAGTCAATGCCGCATCCCGGTGCCGTCTGCGGGTGCTCACCCCGATGCTGATCGCCTACCATAACCTTAGTGCCATCTCCTAGACGATGGTTGGGTTGTGATCAACGATTGACGCGATTGCGGATGCTGGTGACTCATATAGAGCCGATTTTGGATACCGTGCTGGCGGGTGCTGACCTGACCCCTGAGCAGGGGATTGCCCTCCTGGAGCAAACTGAGGTCGGGGCGATCGCCGCCATCCAAGCGGCGGCTGATCGCCTACGCCAGCACCAGGTCGGCGACCCGGTGACCTACGTGGTGAACCGCAACATCAACTTCACCAATATCTGCGAACAGCACTGCAACTTCTGTGCCTTTCGGCGCGATGCGGGTCAAGCCGGAGCCTATTGGCTGGACTGGGAGCAGATCCGCGCAAAAACGGCGGCGGCCGTGCAACAGGGAGCGACGGAAATCTGTATGCAGGGCGGTCTGAACCCAGAGGCGAAGCAGCAGGGATCAATGCTTGCTTATTATCAACAGTTAGTCGCGACGATCAAAGACGAGTTTCCTTGCCTGCATCTACACGCCTTTTCGCCGCAGGAAGTGCAATTTATTGCTCGCGAAGACGACCTGAGCTACGCCGAGGTGATCACAGCGCTCCGTGATGCGGGGGTCAGTTCACTGCCAGGGACGGCGGCGGAAGTGCTTGATGATCGCGTGCGCCGCATCATCTGTCCGGAGAAACTGGATACCGCCACTTGGCTCGAAATTGTTGGCACCGCGCACCGCTTGGGTCTGCCTACGACCAGCACGCTGCTCTCGGGACATATTGAAACGTCGGCGCAGCGCATCGCTCACCTGGAGCATTTGCGCCGTTTGCAACAAGCCGCTGTCGTCCACGACTACCCAGCCAAGATTACTGAATTCATTGTGCTGCCCTTTGTGGGTCAAACAGCACCGCCCGCCCTGCGCCGCCGTGTCGGTCGCGACCAACCCGATCTGGCTGATGCTCTGAAGCTGATGGCGGTGGCGCGGCTCTATCTCGGTCGCTGGATCGTCAATCACCAACCCAGTTGGGTGAAGCTGGGTCTGGCGGGCGCGACCGAGGCGCTGCGCTGGGGCTGCAATGACATTGGCGGCACGCTCATGGAGGAACACATCACGACGATGGCGGGCGCGCAAGGCGGCACTTGTCTGACGGTGGCGGAGCTGCGCGGGGCGATCGCCTCACTGGGTCGGCCGGCTCGTGAGCGGACAACGCTGTATGAGTGGCGAGCTGAGGCTCATGGATAAGGGATCTGAGGTGCTCGCAGCGCCAACAGTTTGGCGTTCGTCATAATTGTTGCTTGCTAACTGAAAATTTGCTCGAGTTCAGATCTCGGCGATCGCCTCGCGCGGCCGCTTTTTGCCCGACAGCACGGCTAGGAAACCGGGCAGGTGGCGATCTGCGGTCTGGAGGTTGTGAAGCAAAAGTTGCTGGAAGCTGGCGGCATCGATCGCCTCACTCGCGATCGCTAAGCTAGCGCGCAGGCGAACTTGGCCGCTTTCAAAATCCATCTCAAAACTGCCGAGGGTCAGGTGGTAGTTGGCGCGGGTGAAAAATTCGGCGATCACCAACCGCTGTGTCTCAGGGACGTTCTGAGGATAGATCGAATAGATAATCACTTGCCGAGCCTGCTCGCGCGTACTGACAAAGCAGACCCACTTGCCATGTTGACCCTGATACGTGAATCGCAGGGCTGTCTTGCCGGTGAGGCGCTGGCACTGCCAACCATTGCGCTCAAAGTAACTCTGAATGGAGTCAAAGAGTGCCGCTTTTGTTGCGGGCAATGCTGGTAGTGCTGCCAGCGTCTCACCATCGAGATCGGCGATCGCCTGGGCAACAAATGTTGAGATTTGTTGAAAAAAAGGTTGTCTTGAGCCACCAGTCTCAGCCTCGCCACTTACGCGCTTACTGTGCCTATTATGCCAGCCCATCACTAGCCTCGCCGCCCAAGGAAAGCACAGCCATGGTGTTCATCTGTCAGAAACTGTCCGGTTGATTACACTAGTAATAGAGGAAGACTCTGACTGGGGTGGGGGTTTGTATGTGGGAGAGATTACTGCTAGCGATCAGCGTCACGCTACTGACGTTGGTTGCACGGGTCGAAGTTGACTGGTACAGTCCAAGCCGCCTCAGCAATTCAAGCGCGCCAGAGCCATCACTATTGCTCAGCTCCGATCTCGAAGACGCGCTCAAAAACTCGACGCCATGACGATTCGCCAACAACTCTGGCAAACACATCAGGATTTGGCGCAGGCTTGTTTGGTACATCCATTTGTCCAAGGATTGGCGAGCGGCGAGCTGAGCCGCGCCAAGTTTGCATTCTACGTCGGTCAAGATGCCTTCTTCTTGCAAGCTTTTGCGCGCGCCTACAGCATTGCGGCGGCTAAAGTCGCGGACTGGCAAGGATTTGTGCAATTGCACGAACTGGCGGCTGGTGTCCTGGCAGAACTCAAATTGCACCAGCACTATGCGGCGCAATGGGAAGTCGATTTGAGCGCGATCGCCCCCGCCCCCGCTACCCGCTGCTACACCGACTTCTTGCTGGCGACCGCCTGGGGTCAAGACCCCGGTTTGACGGTGGTGGCGATGTGCCCCTGCCTGCGCCTTTATGCCTTCCTCGGTCAGCAACTCGCCGCCAATGGTCTGCCTAAGCATAGCTACACCGACTGGATCGCCACCTACAGCAGTGGCGAGTTTGAGCAACTCGCGCAGACGCTTGAGGATCTCGTGGATCGCTACGCCAGCGACACGCCTACGGTTCACGCCACCTATCGCTACGCCTTGACCTGCGAGCACAGCTTTTTTGAAGCTGCTTGGCGAGTCGTGGTGGCTTAGTCGAGTTGGCGCTCGGAGGCGACGATCATCGAGCCGATCCCCTTGTCAGTGAAGATTTCGAGCAGGAGAGCGTGCGGAATGCGGCCGTCAATGATGTGGGTCGCATTCACCCCTTGAGCGAGGGATCGCACGCAGCAATTGACCTTCGGGATCATGCCGCCCGCCACTACCCCGGCTTCGATCAGCTCACGGGCTTGCTGGATGTTGAGGTGTGTGAGGAGAGAGCTGGGATCATGGCGATCGCGCAAAATACCCGGCGTATCCGTCATCAGGATCAGCTTTTCGGCATCCAACGCCGCCGCGATTTCTCCCGCGACCGTATCGGCATTGATATTGTGAGCCTGACCGCTATCATCCGCCGCCACACTGGAAATAATCGGCACATAACCGCTCGATACCAAGGTTTTGACGACTTTAGTATCGATGCTGGTCACCTCACCGACGAAGCCAACCCCTTCCTGGCCGACGTGACGGGCGCGGATTAGATTACCGTCCTTGCCGCAGAGACCAACCGCCGCCCCGCCCGCTTGTGACAGGAGCGAGACCAATTCTTTATTCACCCGACCGACCAGCACCATTTCCACTACGTCCATCGTGTCGGCATCGGTCACGCGCAGCCCATCTTTGAATTGCGGCTCGATGCCGAACTTGGTCAACCAGCTATTGATCTCAGGCCCGCCCCCGTGAACGACGACCGGCCGAATGCCGACACAGGACATGAAAACGATGTCGCGGATCACTTGCGCCTTGAGGCTGCTATCTTTCATCGCTGCCCCGCCATATTTGATCACGAGTGTCCGTCCGGCGAATTGTTGGATGTGCGGCAGGGCTTCGCTGAGGACGCGGACGCGGGTGGCTTCAGCTTCACGGATGTATTCGCTATTCATCGGGGTTCAGATTTTAGGAGCGGCGGCGAGATGCAGGCGAGCCTAGCGTAGGCGGCCACTGCTCAGGCACGCCTCTTGGAGTTAAGGGGAAGGGCGATCGCCCTTGCTGACAAATTAGCTACGGAATCGAGGTGCGATCGCCGCGCCGAGTGCTCGCCAGATTGTTCCCCAATTGACAATTGAACGAGCATCCGCATCAGTCTCTCGGATCATTCGATCCTGAACCCGCTGCTGGATGGCAGCGGTGGAACGCGATCACCCTACGTTGACCTAGGGCAGAAAAAGCTTGCAAAAAGCTTTGGATTGGCACGTTTGGGAGCCGAGCCGCCTAAAATAGCGTCGTTACTCTGGGGTCAATTCAAGAGATCGTAAACTTTTTTCATGCACAAGCTCTCTACCACCGCGCTCGCTCTACTCAGCCTGAGCATCCTTGGCGCTGGTTTTACCGGCACGCAGACTTGGAGCAATACGCCCTATGGGGGCGATCGCGGTACCTTTTTCGTTGATGTGACGAGCGACGGTCGCGCCGATGCGATCGCGGTCAATAGTAGCGGCATCGTCGTGCGGCGTTCTTTGGGTGCTGGCTTCAGCGGCAGCGAAGTCTGGACTTATGGCGGCTACTATGGCGACCGGGGCACCTTCTTCGCCGACGTGACCGGTGACGGTCGTGCCGATGTCATTGTCGTGAATAGTAATGGCATTGCCGTGCGACGGGCGGATTGGACGGCCTTTGCAAACAGCGAAACCTGGAGCGACACGGCTTACTACGGCGATCGCAGCACCTTTTTCGCCGACGTGACTGGTGATGGTCGTGCCGATGCGATCGCCGTGAATGAGAATGGCATTGCCGTACGCCGCGCCGGACAACGCGGTTTCGGACGCACTGAGACCTGGAGTGACATTGGCTACTATGGGGATCGCGGCACCTTTTTCGCCGATGTCGATGGTGACGGCCGCACCGATGCGATCGCCGTCAACAGTAGCGGCGTCACCGTGCGGCGTTCCAACGGGAACCGTTTTGGACCCAACGAAACTTGGATTGACAGCGGCTACTATGGGGATCGCGGCACCTTTTTCGCCGACGTGACTGGTGATGGTCGTGCCGATGCGATCGCCGTGAATGAGAATGGCATCGCTGTGCGCCGCGCAACGAATCGCGGTTTTGCCGCCACCGAAACCTGGAGCGACACCGCCTACTATGGGGATCGCGGTACCTTTTTCGCCGACGTGACCGGTGATGGTCGCGCCGATGCGATCGCCGTCAATACCAATGGCATCGCCATCCGTACCGCCGCCCCCGATCGGCAAACTTGGTAAGCGGCAGCGCTGCTCCGCCATGCTCCCGACCGCGCAAACGCAGCAACTCGCAGCAGCGATCCCCACATTGCAATCCCGCCTGCTGGCTTGGTACGGTCAGCAGGGTCGCGAGTTACCTTGGCGGGGCGATCGCGATCCCTATCGCATCTGGATCTCCGAGGTCATCCTGCAACAGACACAGGTGAAAACGGCGCTCCCTTATTACGAGCGCTTCCTCGCCCATTTTCCCAATATCGCAACGCTAGCGAGCGCTGACTTGCAGCAAGTGCTCAAAGTCTGGCAAGGCCTGGGTTATTACGCGCGGGCACGCCATCTGCACAAGGCGGCGCAGCAGCTTGTGGAGCAACACGGCGGGCACTTCCCCACGGAATTGGCGGCAGTCATGGCGTTACCCGGCATCGGCCGCACCACAGCCGGGGGCATTTTGAGCGCAGCGTTCGACCAGCCAGTTGCTATCCTGGATGGCAATGTCAAGCGGGTGCTGTCGCGCCTACTCGCCCTACCCGTGCCCCCGGCAAAAGCGACCAAGCTGCTCTGGCAGTGGTCGGAGCGGCTACTATCGTCGGCGCAACCCCGGGACTTCAATCAAGCGCTGATGGATTTGGGGGCGACGGTCTGCACGCCGCGACAACCGCAATGTTCCGCTTGCCCCTGGGCGATCGCCTGCCAAGCTCACCACCATAATCTCCAAGCCCAAATCCCCATGCGCGAAGCGACTGCCCCTCTGCCTCACAAACGCATCGGCGTTGCGGTGATTCGCAACACGGCCGGGCAAGTACTGATCGATCGCCGCCGCGAGGAGGGCCTCCTCGGTGGACTGTGGGAATTTCCCGGCGGCAAGATCGAAGCGGGCGAGACGATTGCGGACTGCATTCGACGCGAGATCCGTGAGGAACTGGCGATCGAGATCGAAGTGGGGGCGCATTTGATCACCGTTGAGCACGCCTACAGCCACTTTCGCCTGACGCTCTATGTTCACGAGTGTCGCCACCGCAGCGGTGAAGCCCAGCCCCTCGAATCGCAGGAGGTGCGCTGGGTGAGTGTGGAAGAACTCGATCAATTCCCCTTTCCGCAAGCCAATGTGCAAATCGTCGCGGCGATTCAGGCACGGGAAGCTGGCGGACCCGACCAGTCTCCGTAATTACACGCAGAATTGATAAGCGGAGATTATGACAAAACGTTAAGGGACGGGAACTCGGCGTTTGGTTTAACCAGCTTCAAAAAAACTCGCCCCGAGCGACAGGTAGCACCCGGCCACCGACAGCAACTTGTCTCTCTGCCGCTTGCTCCCGGGCTTTTAGCCAGAGCTGTGACGGCCGTTCGATTTCATATCCCTGCTCAACGCGTACATCGACTGATGTGGTTCCAAAATAACGATGCCGCGCTAAATAGGCGGCGAGGCAGCCATTTGCACTCCCGGTTGCTGGATCTTCTGCGATTCCTACAGCTTCCGCAAAGACGCGTACACTGAGATCGCTGACGGTCGTGTAAGCTTCAGGCGCAAAGATCAAGATCGACTGGGCTTCAGTCTGGGCAATCAAGGCGGAATACGCGTCGCGATTGAGGCGTGCCGCTTGCAGTGCCGCGCGGGTTTTGAGAGGTACGATGATGAAGGGAAGACCGGTCGAAACTTCCTGGATCGGCACGCGCAGGTCGAGGTCATCAAGGGTTAGGCTCAAAACGCTCGCCAGCGTCGTTGCGGGCAGTTCAGCCTGAAAAATAGCGGGGTTTTGCTGCATCCAGAACAGGTCACCAAATTCGGGATCATGCTTTTTGCGGACTGGGATCACCCCGACTGGCAGGTTGAGCAGTATCGGAACCTCGGCAAGCTGAGGCTGCTGCATTTGCAAGACAAATGCTGTGCCGAGAACCGGATGCCCGGCAAAGGGTAGCTCGCAGCGAGGGGTAAAAATTCGCGTGTCGTATCCGCCATTTCGAGGTTGATCTGACAGTACAAAAGTTGTTTCTGAGTAGTTGACTTCTCGCGCGATCGCCTGCATTTCATCTGTGCTTAATGCACCTGTATTCCAGAAAACGGCGAGTTGGTTGCCGCTGTATTGACGGGTCGCAAAAACATCAACAATATGAAAATCTAATTTCACCATTGGGGCGCGTCGGTTCTCGGCACGACTCTGTTACTATAGCTCAGCGGTAGCGATCCCCCGGTCAGTTTGAACTCGAGAGTTCGCTCACTAAATCTGTGCGGGGATCGGCTTTGGATCGCCATATCGACTGTTTTCTAGCAGGCTGATGGCATTGAGAAGTACTGCACGGCTCGTACCAGCCTTCGGGCGGTTAAACTATGTCATTTGTCAAGCTTGCTTGGGTCACCTCTTGCCTCGGCTTTTTGTTGACGCTCGGTCACCAACTGGTTGAGACATCGCGGGCACTCGCGGCGCAAGCCCCTCTCCCATCGGGAGTCTTGGCGCTTGGCGATCGTCAGCAGCCCTTCGTCTTTGCGTCCACCAGGTTGGCGGCTGCAACGGGTGATCGCCCCACAACTTTGCGTCCGCCCCTACAGCTCGGCTTCGTGACCCGTGATCTCCAGGAGGAGACCCTGGCTGGCTCCAGCTTGACATCGCTTTCTGTTCAGGCAGCAGCTTGGCAGCACTCGCTGGGCAATACATTCTGTCGTTCTACGCCGCCCTTCCTTGTCGATTGGGCTGAAGCGCCCGCTGTCCCCAATCTCGCAGACCCACCGCCGTTCGCGAAGCAGAATTTGACGCAACGTTTGGCGCAGGCAGTTGAAAGCTTATTTCATTGGTCAGAGATTGCGACGACTCAGGAGCGCCGACGGCTCGAAGTGACTGTCACTACGACACCACTGTTGACCACGCACTCGACCACGACCGCCGCGCTCAATTTCTGGACGGTGTTGCGACAGCCGCAGCTCGTTTTTCAACCAACGCCAGCCGCCGAGCCTACGGAGTTTTATATCGCGGTCAATGATCGCATTGTGGGTCGCTTGATGGATGAGCGCCAAGCCACGGCGATCGCCGCTCGTTTAGAGCGTCTGCTCGGCGATCGCGACTTTGATCCCCAGTCTCTGCAACCCTCACTCGTCGGAGGACAACCAGCAGGACAAGCGGGTGATCACATTCTCTTCGTGCTGGATGAATCAGTCTCGCCCAGTCTTGATCAAAACCATGAGTTGATGGCGATCAAATGGGTGAACAACCTGCGGCTCGCCTTTGCGCTAGAACCGCTCGACTTGGTGGCAGCTCAGCAAGAAATGTACGGCATTCTTGAAACGAGTGACGAATTTCACGGCCTCGCATCCTGGTATGGCCCCTACTTCCACGGCCGCCTCACGGCGAATGGCGAAACCTACGACCAAGAAGCCTTTACTGCCGCTCACCCTTCACTCCCCTTCAATACCTATCTCAAGGTGACCAATCTCGAGACCGATGAGTCAGCGATCGTGCGAATCAATGACCGTGGTCCCTATATCCCGCCGCGCACGCTAGATTTGTCACGCGGCGTCGCCCGCTGCCTAAACAGCAAGGAAGCCGGCGTCGTACCTTACCGGGCGGTGATCATGGAGCCGTATGCGACGGTGGCGGGCGATCGCGCCGATCAGAATATGTAGCTCGCTATGTTGGGGGTTGACCGGTTTCGATGCCTCGCAGTACCCTAGAAAGCAGTGAGGCAATTTTCCCTCATGACTGAGAGTCAAATTCTGAAACATGAAATTGAGCAACTGCTTCTTTTACCTCTGGTTTAGCAAGGTTCGCCGCTGGTGAGCTGGGGTTTCAACCTGGCACAGTGAAGCGAACCGCAGGCAAAGAGCACTGCGGTTTTTTTATGAGCAGATTTCCCCCGAAGCCCACGATGATCCCCACTCAATCCTGGTTTTACGGCTTTTACTTTTTTACTTGGCATCAACCGCCCGGGTAAATTTTTGCGCCGCAAACCAGAGGCAGCGAACAGCCCGGAGCCATTAGGTTACCGGGCTGTTCGCATTTTCCCCCGCTCGCATCCAGCCAACATCCCCACTTGAGAGGAACCCAACCGATGAAGAATGCCAAACTCGCACTCAAAACCACTCCCGAAGCGGCGACGACTCCGGTGCAGCTCGCGCCGGGTCTCGCCTTTGGTGCTGAGGAACTAGTGCTCATTGGCGGCCCCTGCGCGGTCGAGAACTTGGAGCAGATGGAGGCGGTCGCCGCCGGTCTACGAGCATCACCCGTTCAAGCCTTGCGTGGTGGGGCATTCAAGCCGCGCACCTCGCCCTACTCATTCCAGGGTCTGGGGGTCGAGGGGCTGCAAATTCTCCAGCAAGTCGGTCGGCGCTACCAGATGCCGATCGTGACTGAGGTGATGGCCGTGAGCCAGATCCCGGACGTGGTCGCTCATGCCGATATGCTGCAAATCGGTAGCCGCAATATGCAGAACTTTGACCTGCTCAAAGCCGTCGGCGAGACGGACAAACCGGTGCTGCTGAAGCGCGGCTTGGCGGCGACATTAGAAGAGTTTGTCGGTGCGGCGGAGTACGTGCTGAGTCGCGGCAATCCGCATGTCGTTCTCTGTGAGCGCGGCATTCGCAGCTTCGATACCTTCACGCGCAATGTCCTCGACTTGGGCGCGGTCGTGGTGCTGAAGCAGTTGACGCATTTGCCGGTGATCGTTGATCCCTCACATGCGGCGGGTAAGTGGGAACTGGTTGCGCCGCTGGCGAAGGCGGCGATCGCTGCTGGGGCGGATGGTCTGATTGTTGAATGTCACCCCCAGCCTGACCAATCGGTCTCCGATGCCCGTCAAGCGCTATCAGTTGACGCCATGGCGCAATTGGCAGGTGACTTGCAACCGATTGCAGCGGCTGTCGGTCGTACATTGTCAACTGTTGATGGCACCGCACAACTGGCAGCTTAGGAAAACGGGCGATCGCGTCCGCTTTTTTGTCACTGAATGCGGGGCAAAACCCCTGAAGTGTCTCGCATTCAGCCCCATTGAGTAAAAAATTGCTGCGAAATTTAACCCGAAAGTGGCGTTAATTGGAAGACTCGATGTAGCATAGCCGAAAGGTGAATTAATAGTTGGTCATGGAGTCCCTATCTTATTTCGAGCTAGCTGTTTATTTCGAGGCGGCTAGCAGTGATTCCGAAGTGCTGTTGTTGTGCGACTTATCACACCGCGATCTCGGTCGTCGGGCCGGGGTACGCCTCATCTCACTCCCCTGGATCTTTATTGCGGTGGCGGTGCTGTCGTTCACGCTCACCAATTCGGCGCTGGCGCTCAAACAGGGCGATCGCGGCTCCGAAGTGACCCGCCTCCAGCAGCAGCTCGCCGCCGAGGGCTACTTCAAGGGGCCGGTCACCGGCTACTACGGGCCGATCACCCAGGGCGCCGTGATCCAATTCCAGCGCTCAAACGGCTTGCAACCCGATGGCATCGTCGGTCGCAACACGCGGGCGGCACTGACAGAACCGACCGCAGAACCGGCGACGGGCGATCGCGATGACCCCAGCGTGACTCCAAGCACCACATCCACCCGCAGCGGCGACACCGGCACCGGACTCCTGAAAGTTGGTCAACGCAGCGCGGCGGTGAAGGCGTTGCAAGTCGAACTCAAGGCGCAGGGACACTTCGATGGGCCGACCACGGGCTACTACGGGCCGCTGACCCGATCCGCCGTGATCAGTTTCCAACGGGCTAACAACCTCACGCCCGATGGCATCTTTGGCCCCCAGAGTCGGGCGGCACTCACGGGACAAGCCCCGTCCACCGCAACCCGTGATAGCAGTATCAGTGGCAGCAACAACAGCCAACCCGCCAATGGTTCCAACAGCATTTATACCTTCAGCAATGACGCTTGGCTGGAAACAGACGGTCAGACCCTGGCACAGCCCAGCCAGATGCGCTTGGTGAAAACGATTACCGGCGATCTGTCACCGAAGTCGATCGTGCATTCAGGCGATGGCCTCTTCTTTGCTCAGAACATGATGTACACCCATACGGTTTCGGTGTACAACCGCGATTATGAATTGGTCAAAACCATTGATGACACGATCGAACTGAGCAAGTACGGTCATGACCAATACAGCGGCTTGCATCGCGGCGCACCCGTCGAGGCCGCCTTTTCCCACGGTGGTCGCCAGGCCTGGGTCTCGAATTATAAAATGTCTGGCTCTGGCTTCGGCAATCCTGGTGATGATGACTGCACGCCTTCGCAGCGCCCGGACAACAGCTTCCTCTATCGCATCGACACCACCACATTAGCGATCAGCAATGTGATTGAGGTTGGGGCGGTGCCGAAATATGTGGCTGCTACGTCCGATAGCCGTCTCGTCCTCGCCAGCAACTGGTGCAGCGATGATGTCAGCATTGTTGACACGGCTCAGAACAAAGAAATTCGCCGCGTCAAGCTTGGTCGCTACCCGCGTGGCATCGCCATCGATCCGACTGGACAAACGGCCTACATCGCTGTCATGGGTTCCTACGACATTGCACGGGTGGATCTCAAAGACTTCTCGGTCGGTTGGCTGCGGAATGTCGGTCAGTCACCGCGTCACCTCAACATCGATCCTAATGGTCGCTTCCTCTACGCTAGCCTCAATGGCGATGATCGCGTGGCGAAAATCGACCTTCAGGAAAATCGCATTGTTAGCAAGGCGGCGACTGGCGATGCTCCCCGTAGCATGGTGCTCTCGGATGACGGGCAGTGGCTCTATGTGGTTAACTACCATTCCAACACCCTGAGCAAGGTGCGCGCGGGCACGATGCGCGTGGTGCAGACGGTGAATGTGAATGCCAATCCGATCGGCGTCACCTATGATCCCGAAACTAAGCGGGTCTGGGTGGCTTGCTACTCCGGCAGCATTATGGTCTTTGATGGCTGAAGGTTAGCCGCCAATCTGTGACATGGTGCGGCTGTAGGTGCGATCGCCCGTGCCACGCTCGCGCTCTTTAAAATTGATTTCAGGTTTGAGGGTAAGCAGCGCGCGAACGCGATCGCGCAACTCCGCTGTCGGTTGCCCTTGTCGCAGTGCTGTCTTCAGGTCAATCTGCCCGGTCTCGTTCAGCAAACAGGGTCGCAGCCAGCCATCCGCCGCCAGTCGCACCCGGTTGCAGCGATCGCAAAAACATTCCGACATCTGCGAAATAAAGCCGACCGTGCCCAACGCGCCGGGAAGCTGAAACACATCCGCCGGTCCATTGCCACGCACGCTCGCTGGTTCCAATCCCCAGCGTGCTCGCAGCCGTTGCCGCAGTTCCTCTGAGGGAATCCAGGCGCGATCGCCAAACAGCGCCGCATTGCCAATCGGCATGAACTCGATAAACCGGACGTGCCAATGGCGATCCAGCGTCAGGGCCGCCAAGCCCTCGACCTCACCGTCGTTGAGGCCAGGGATCACGACCGTATTGATCTTCAGCGGATCAAAGCCAACGCGGTGCGCCGCCTGGATGCCCGCCCAGGTTTGTGCCCAGCGGCTGCGACCGCGATTGCCGATGATTTGGTCGAAGGTGTCGGCATCGAGGGAGTCGAGGCTGATATTGATACGGCGCAGGCCGGCGTCATAGAGCGGTTGTGCCAGATCCGCCAGCAAAAAAGCATTGGTCGTCAATGCTAAATCCTCCGTCGTTGGCAGGGTGGCTAATTCCCGCACCAAGTCCACGACCCCCGGTCGCAGCAGCGGTTCGCCCCCAGTCAGGCGAAACTTGCGAAAACCCAGCGGCGCAAACACCTCGCGCACTAGCGTCAGGATTTCGGCATCGGTCAGCAGCTCTGGCGGCAGCACATAGTCCAGCGCCGCCTCGGCGGGCATACAGTACTGACAGCGGAAGTTGCAGCGGTCAATCAGGCTGATGCGGAGGTAGTCAACGAGGTTCATGAGGTCGCAGCGATGGGACAGGGCGCGATCACCCGATTAAAACTAAATCCGGATCGTGACCCCCCAAAAATTTCACCATTGGGAGGGAGGGGTTCAAACCCTCCCCTACCACGGATTTCATTTTTGGGGCAAAAAATTCGGATCCGGTATAACAACTTTGCAATTGCTAATCTCGATTATAGGTGGCTGTTTGAGGGCGATCGCCACCCCAAAAGCACCTGTTTAGCGCTTTGCCTTGCCGAGCCTAGGGTTCAAACCCAACGCTAAGAGCGAAAACCCGCTCAAGCGAGTTAAGCCTGCCGCTTTCCCAGCCTGCTTCAGCAGGCTTTCGCTGTGAGCCAAGCATAGTTAGGAATGGATGAGTTTTAAGTTCTCAGTTTTGAATTTTGAGTAAATTCTGCTACTCAGGGAGCATCCCAGTTTCATAGCCCTACGTTCCAACAGAACAGGCTCCGCCAACATCCTAAATCCCTCTCCCAGAGCGGGAGAAAGACTTCCAACTCCCCTCCTCCCCGCTTAGGCTACCATGTACACATAACGTTCCAACTGAGCGGCTGCAAGTAACCTTTGCAACTCAACCAGCCATCTTGAAACGTTCCGGTGCAGCGCGATTGTTAGGTTGCTGGTAAATTCGTACTTTCTTGTCTCCTCCAATTTTGGATTTTGTAGTAAAGCAATGGACGCTCATTGACGATCGCTCTACGAGTTCGAGACATTCCCAACGTCTCAAGCACTCGAATCGACGCTTTGTTAGGCTCATCAACGTCTGCCTCTACCCTCTCCAATTCAAGCACATCAAATGTGTAGCGAAGTATAGAAAGCGCAGCCTCCTTGGCATACCCCTTTCCCCAGAGTTGAGGTCGTGTGCCAAAAATTAAACTCGGTGAACCTTGCAGTGAATGCAGCAGACCTGAAAACCCTGCGACCTGATCGCTTTGATGCTCGAAAAAGAGCCAAATTCTATAGCCATGACTCGCAAAGCTCACCACACTTGTTTCGATAAACGATTTTGCTTCTTCGATAGAGATTTGTCGGTCGTCGAAGAGAAACCGCCGGACATCAGCCTCATTCCACAACTGATGTACAGCATCTAGATCGCTCATCTGACAGGAGCGCAAACATAAATGTTCAGTGCGAAGCAAATGCGACATTATCCTGGCACCTTGCTTTGTGCTTGCTTAAACAAATCCAACTTAGCACTGGGTGACTGGTCGTTGACTTTGAAACACCGTCCCCACGCAGAGATGAAGCAACCTAACGTTCCAACTGAGCGGCTGCAAGTAACCTTTGTAACACCACCAAGATCTTCCAACAGTCCGCTCCAGTCGGGTTGTTATACAGCGTCAGCACCGATCGCTTTCTTCTATCCTCCAGCTAAAAAACAAGAAGCAGGTATCACTTTGACTGAAGTACGCCGAGATCGCCGTAGTGTCCAGCAATAACAACAACGTAACCATCAGGATCTCGAAGCCAGAACTCTCGATGATTCGCGTT
>JAAUTY010000072.1 GCA_012031265.1 Spirulinaceae cyanobacterium SM2_1_0
TCTCTTCGGTAAGATTGGGAAATATGCAAAAGTTGCTGGCAAGGAAATTGTTGAGAAAGTTTTGATTCTGTACTATTGCTGGCAAGATCCGGATACACCAGCTCAGCAGAAAGCGATTATTGTTGGCGCACTAGCGTATTTTATTCTTCCATTAGATGCCATCCCTGATGGAATTCCAGGCTTAGGCTATACGGATGACCTTGGGATTCTGGCTGCGGCATTTGCAGCAGTGGCGATCAGTATCAAGGCAGAGCATAAAGAGAAAGCTCGTGAAAAGATCAAAGAGTGGTTTGAATAGCGATCTGATTAGATGATTTGAATACTCATGAAATAGATGCGATTTTGTGATGAAGAATAGCCCAAATGGTGTTCATGTTCCGAGTGATCTATTCTGAGCGCTTTTTGGACTATACGGTGCGTTCTGTCCATCCGGAGCGGCCGCAGCGCTTGACTGCCATTGTCGAAGCCTTGCAAGCTGCACCTTGGGCTGACCAGTTGGACTGGCAGGAGCCGACGCCAATCACTCAACGTGACCCCTTGCCCTGGCTGCGGCGCTGCCACTCGCCGGAGTATCTCGCGAAAACTGAGCCGCTGCAACGCTTGGCTGGGAGTGTGCTGCTGCTAGCGGTGAATGCTTGGCTGGATGGCGTGGATTATGCCGTGCAGTCGCGGGGCGCGGCCTTCGCCTTGACCCGACCGGGGGGGCACCATGCGGAGCGCGATCGCGGTATGGGGTTTTGTATATTGGCGAATGCCGCGATCGCCGCTCACTATGCCCTCACCCGGCCGGGTATCGAGCGCGTCGCCATCCTCGATTGGGATGTGCATCATGGCAATGGCACCCAGGATATTGTCGCCAGCCAGCGGCGGATTGCTTTTTGCTCGTTGCATCAGTTTCCCTGCTATCCGGGAACCGGTCGAGCAGCGGAAACAGGGGATTTTGAGAATGTTCTGAATATTCCCCTCAAGGCTGGCAGTACGATCGTGGAGTATCGTGAAGCGCTGACAGCTCAAGCCCTGCCATTCTTCGAGCGCTTCAGCCCTGACCTGCTGATTGTCAGCGCGGGCTATGATGCCAATTCTGCTGATCCGATCGCCGGGATGAATCTTGAACCGGCTGATTACGAGATGCTGACGGAGCTAGTTCTGAGGCTACAGTGTCCGATTTTGTTTGGGCTAGAAGGAGGCTACGATTGTGACTCCTTGGCTCGTTCGGTCGTTGCAACGATCGAGGCTTGCCTAGGAAAAGTCCAGGTGCGCTGAACCACGCAGTACTCGCCCAAGATCGCGAGTAAGCTAAACTGAATCGAGAAATACTGTAGGTTATTTGGCGCTTCGAAAAGAAATCTAGGACAAAAGTCTCAGTAGAAGGATTGAACCATGTCGCCTAGTATCCAAGAAATCTATGCAAAAGCTCTGCTTACTTTGTCGCCCTTTGAGCGCTTACAGTTGGTGACCTTAATCCTTAATAATCTAACTCAGCAAGATGCTGCTGTTGTTGATGACAGTGATACTTGGACAGATCAGGATCAACTCGACTTATCTGCCTATTCTCTACAGTACGCAGCGACTGTTTGTCCTGATGGTGAGGAGATCGCTGAGTGAGCTTTAATCCCAGTGATATTGTGACGGTTGATTTTCCTGGTGCTATGGGTATCAAGCGTCGTCCAGCCGTTGTGCTGTCCTCAAAAACGTACCACTCGAACCGTCCCGATGTGATTATTGGTCTGATAACCTCGCAGAAGTAAGGGTTAGGCATCACAGACTATGTACTCCAAGACTGGCAAGCAGCAGGGTTGAGAGTTCTATCCGTTTTTCGCAGCTTTATTGTGACACTGCCCCGCTCGGCGAACTTGGTTGTGATTGGGCAATTATCTGAACGGGACTGGAAAGGCGTTAGAGCTTGTGTCAAAACTGCTTTGGCTGATTTGGAAGAGTCCTAAGACTTCTCAGCTTGATGAGAAGTCTTAGGACTCTATAATTACCTGCTAAATCACGCAGTATTCGCCCAAGATCGCGGAGACATCTTTGAGGCGGACGGATTTGTAGCGTTGTTTGCCCGCGAGGAGATTCGGGGCCGAGGAGCAGCGTTTGAGGCAGCCGCTGGACTTGAGGGTGACTTGGGCTTGGAGACCGCGATCGCGCACCGCTGCCTCGATGGCTTCATAGATGCGTTGACCGCCGCGCTTGCGGCATTTTGACTTTTGGCAAACCAAGATTTTGATCCGATCGCTCCCCGGTGTGGTGGACAACTCGGCATCTACCGACGTGCCATCCGATTCCGAGAGCAAGGCCACCCGCTCGGCCTTGAGGCTCAACTGACCGTTGCGCCGCTCTAGCTTGGCGCGGCCGCTGACCCGGAGGCGTGTCCCCGGCTCGAGGGTGGTGGCGAGGAGCGATCGCAGGTTCTTCGCCAGCTTCACTTGCATGACCCGCTCCTCGCAACCGAGGTGGATGTATTTGGGCTTCTCGGTGTGGCCGACGAAACCGATAAATTCGCCGTCGAGTTCAAAGGGTTGGCGGGCGGAGTCTGACATGATTTTTAGTTTGTAGAAGGGTTCCGATTCAGAAAAGCTTGGCGGTACTCGTCGCTGGGTCGAAGCGAAAGCGCGATCGCGGTTGGGTGTCGCCGTAGAGATTGAAGGTGATGGAAGGCTGTCCGCCGAGGGCAGTGACCTGGTGGATGGCGTCAGGAGTGAAGCTGATGATTTCGCCGGGGTTGAAGCAGCGGGAGTCGATTTGTTCGACGCGATCGCCTTGGCCCTCGCGCCGCCAGAAAGTCTGTTGTTCCTGACCGTGGAGAACGGCGACGATGCCCCAAGTCCCGTGGTTATGGATCGGTGACTGGACGCCAGGGGCGAAAGCGGTGGTCTCGACCGTCAGCGGATAGCCGATCTCGTCATAGAGGATCTGGATGCCGACGCCAGTTCTGGAGTCAGGGATGGGGCACTGAGTCCGCAGCCAGTAGGAGTTGAGGATCAGTTGTCGCACGTAGCGGCGGATCTGGGGCAGATAGTCCCATTCCTCGGTTTCGTGAGGAGCCTGCTCGAGCTGAGCGATGATGTCGCTGAGAAACTGGTGCAGATAGTAGCGATCGCGCACGAGATCCCAGTCGCGAGCCGAGGGGCGGGGCTGGCACTTGCCATCCGCCGTCACCAGCCAATCTTGATTCAACATGGTGGCGCGGGAGCGATGAAAAACGCAGCTTTAGTCCAGCCGCTTGGCATTGATCGTCGTCGGCAGGTTCATGGACTCCAGATGGTCGCTGGTTTCCAGTCGCCAGCCGTTGGAGAGAGTGAGGATATGTCCGGTCTCCGTAATTATGTCTTCTACAACGGTCTCTTCCAGGTCTTTTTTGGCGACATAGACTGACAGTTTGCCATCAGCCTGGTGGCGGAGCATGACTTTCATAGAGTGCTGAGTGGGGTAAGTAGGGGAGCCAGAAGCTCAGAACTGGAACCGGGCGAGCATTCTCAGCCGATGACCGCGAGCTGATGACTGATGGCAGCGGATGATTCGCTATTGGCGGTCTCCCAGGCGAGGGCACAGTTGAGCTGGTCGAGGGAGGAGATGAAGCCATATTGCCAGAGCAGCATCGGCAGCGGATCGGTATCGGCGCGGCGCTGACTGTAGGCGGTGGCAACCTCGATAGTGGGCAGTCCGAGCCAATCGGCGAGGGATTGAATCGATTCAAGTTCGCGTTGACTCATGGCTCGGACTCCTGGGTGACAGACCAATGGGGTTAGTTGCGGCCGTTAGCGAGCTGGAAAGCTGGCGTCAGGCTATCGGTGGCGAGGAAGTGGTCGAGGTGGAAGGCGCGGTCTTCGCACTTCAGTAGGATCGACTCGTAGAGGTAGCGAGTGGCGCGATCGCCCACGCTCTCGGCTTGCGCCGCTTGGCGACGGATCAGACCGATGACCGCTTGCTCGGCGGCGAGGTCATGCTCAACCATCTGGCGGCAGGCAAAGATCCCGTCCGGCTCAGGGCTGAAGCAGCTCAGCTCAGCAAGCTTCGCGAAGCTACCGGCTGGCACCCCCCCGAGACCATTGAGGCGCTCGGCGAGATCATGGGCGTGCTCTTGCACATTGTCGTAGCACTCTTGGAAGAAGTCATGGAGCTGTGTAAACTCGGCCCCTTCAACCACAAAATGATGCTTTTGGTATTGCAAATATAGAGCCTGCAAGCTGGCGTAGGTGAGGTTTAACCCCTCACAAACTGGCATCGTCACGTCTTCACCGAGACCGATCGGATTTGCTGCAACTTGACCAAACTCTTGGACGAGTGTTTGTACAGTAGTCATGAATTTACTCCTAATAAGAGTGAGAAAAGACCGATAAGGATCAACAAAGACCAATAAGGATTGTAACGATTTTCTAGCTAGAACGCTGATTCTACTGCTATTTTAGGCAATTGAGTGTAACCAATTTGACCCCGAAGGATGCGGTATTTGCAAATAAATTGCAACTAATTTGGTTGGGGTTCCCAATCAGCCTATTGCGATTTTTTGCAGCTTAAAAAACTGCGATCGCCTAATAGCCCAGCTCCTCTGCTGCTGCTACTTGCCAACAGCGCTCCAGCCACTGCACCAACTCACCGCGCGAAGCGGCAAATTGCTGCACTGTGCTGCGAACTAAAATCAACGCCAAGGGGCAGTCGATTTCGACCCGCAGTGATCCGTCCGACGGACAAGCGACCGGGATCGCCAGTTCATTCAGGCGATGCCTGATCCGCCAGCGATCGCCAAGGGGAATCGTGAGTGTCTGGCTGGGACTGTGATGGGACGATGGGGTTGCAGGCATGGTTCAGGCTCCTAATCTGGGTGAGAGAGTCTAGTGGGGATGAGTTGGCTCTGGTGTGAGCGAGATCGGTAGTGTCTCCGTGCCAGCTTGCAAAGTTTTTACCTGCACTTCGAGCTGCTCAATACGATCGAGTAGGGTGCGGATGGCGGCCGCTTCCGTATCCGGGAGCTGACCATGTTCTAGGGGACAGGTGCGGGTATTCGAGCGGCAAATATTACGACCGGGAATACCAACCGCTGTACAGTTTGCGGGCACAGGTCGCAAGACGATCGAACCCGCCCCGATCCGGGCGTAATCGCCGACCTCGATGTTACCGAGGACTTTTGCGCCCGCTCCGAGCACGACATTGCGCCCGATAGTTGGGTGGCGTTTGCCTGTCTCTTTGCCGGTGCCGCCGAGCGTGACGCCTTGATAGATCAGCGTGCCGCTGCCGACGCTCGCCGTCTCGCCGATCACCACACCCATGCCGTGGTCAATAAAGACCCCCGGCTCGAGCTGCGCGCCGGGATGAATCTCAATCCCGGTCAGGGTGCGGGCGAAATGGGAGAGCAGCCGCGCCAGCAGTCGCCAGCGGTGCTGGTGCAGACTGTGGGCGAGCCGGTGCAGGGCGATCGCATGTAGACCCGGATAACAAAGCAAGACCTCCAACCAGTGCCGTGCTGCTGGGTCGCGCTGAAAGATGGCGCGAAAGTCGGCGACTAGGGGAGCGGAGGGGCGATCGCTCGACTGCCCAGGCGGGGCAAATTTTAACCGGAGAAGCTCTAAAACCACGATCGCATCCGCAATAGCACTGACAGGTCAGTTGGTTGCTTCTGCTTATAACAGGTGTTCAGCGTGAACAAATATTTCGTGGCGGCTCAGAGTTATTAACTTCATTGCTGTTGTACTCAGCGGTGCGAAGCCTTGTGAACCCTGGATTCGGCTTTTTCTTGGGGCCTGGGGGGCGAGTATTGTTTTGAACTGGCTTGAGTATTGTGTTGGACTCGGACTGGCCTTTTTTGTACTCAACAGCCGATCTTCAACCTTGAGAAAGATTTCTGAAAAGCAAGTGTAGGAGCTAAGTTCGGCGGCATTTGTTCAGCCCGTCATCTTGCCGAACCTGGAGTTCAAACCCCAGGCTAAGAGCGAAAACCCGCTCCAGCGGGTTCAGCCTGCTGCTTTCCCAGTCCGCTTCAGCAGGCTTGAGCGGTGAGCCAAGCATTTGTTCGCGTAGCGCGTCCCGGAGAGATTCAAGCTTGGCGGAGCGGCATCAGTCTCGACGCGAAGCGGAATTTTGGCTGTGATTCCAGACCAGAAATCACCGCAAACTTTGGGCTTAAGTTTGAAGAAACTTTAACTTTTGCGGTCGCTCTAGCGGCACAAATCGAAAAGTGATAAATTGGCTACAGAAATAAATGTTCACTCTGAACAAAGCATCTTGGATTCAGGGTACGCGAGTACAATTTTTCTCGCACCAAATAAAAGGCAAAACCGCAACAAATGCCTGCCCTGTCTACGTTTTGGCTGAGTACCCAAACACTCGACCCTCAGTGAAGAAATACTAGACCGAGGGAACGAAAATACTCACTCCCCACCCCCAAAGTTTTTGGCAACCCCTGACGGGGACTCAGTTTGCAGCGCTGAGTACAGGCGCGATCACTCTAATAAACCCTTACAGCGCCGGTCGGGATTTCCGTCTTTTTACGCACTGCTATAACTCCCATAACGCCGAGCGCCTCGTTCACCCCAGCCGCCTAATGTCGGGCTTGTATGGACTGGTGGGATGCAGGGCACGGCACGACCACCCAAGCCTGATGGGCGATCGCGCCGCGCGGGCAGAGAGTTCATTGCATCCTTGCAGTGACTCCGCTCTAAAAAAATTCCTCTCTATTGCACCCACCAATGACATCACCCGCCCCCACCCAATCTGCTAAGTCCGGCTCCTGCGGTTGCGCCCCCACCACGGCAACCGCCGAAATGGATGCGAAGCTCCGCGCTCGTATCGAGTCGCATCCTTGCTACAGCGAAGAAGCGCATCATCACTTTGCACGGATGCACGTCGCCGTCGCCCCGGCTTGCAATATTCAATGCAACTATTGCAACCGCAAGTTTGACTGCGCCAACGAGAGCCGCCCCGGTGTCGTCAGCGAGCTGCTGACCCCCGAGGAAGCCGCACACAAAGTCCTAGTCATCGCCGGTAAGATTCCGCAAATGTCCGTCCTCGGCATCGCTGGCCCTGGCGACCCGCTGGCGAACCCGAAACAGACCTTCCGCACTTTTGAACTCGTCGCGGAGCAGGCTCCCGACATCAAGCTCTGCCTCTCCACCAATGGCTTGATGCTGCCGGATCACGTTGAGCGTATCAAGCAGCTCAATATTGATCACGTCACGATCACCATTAATATGGTTGACCCCGAAATCGGGGCGAAGATTTATCCCTGGATTCGCTACAACCGTCGCCGCTATACCGGCATCGAAGCGGCGCGCATCCTGCACGAGCGCCAGATGGAAGGTCTCGAGGCGCTACGGGATGCCGACATCCTCTGCAAGGTCAACTCGGTGCTGATTCCCGGCATCAATGATGAGCACCTGGTCGAGGTGAATAAGGCGATCCGCGATCGCGGTGCCTTCCTGCACAACATCATGCCGCTGATCTCTGCCCCCGAGCACGGCACCCACTTCGGGCTGACCGGTCAACGCGGGCCGACGCAGAAAGAACTGAAATTCGTCCAAGACAACTGCTCCGGCAACATGAAGATGATGCGCCACTGCCGCCAGTGCCGCGCCGATGCCGTCGGTTTGATCGGCGAAGACCGCAGCCAGGAATTCACCAAAGACAAGTTCCTGACCATGGAGCCGGAGTACAACCTCGCCGAGCGTCAGGTCGTCCACCAGAGCATCGCCGAGTTCAAAGCTGAACTGGCTCGGGCGAAGGAGGCTGTTGAGGCCGCGCGCCCGGTCGTCGAGGACAGCCCGAAGATCCTCGTCGCTGTCACTACCAAGGGCAGCGGCTTGATCAACCAGCACTTCGGTCACGCCAAAGAATTCCAAATCTACGAAGTCGATGCCAACGAGGTGCGCTTCGTCAGTCACCGCAAGATTGACCACTACTGCCAGGGCGGTTACGGCGAAGCGGCGACGCTGGACAACATCATGGCGACGATCGCCGACTGCGCTGCCGTCCTCACCGCCAAGATCGGCACTTGTCCCCAGGACAAGCTCGCCACCCTGGGCGTGGAAGTGGTCGAAGCCTATGAGGCTATCGATGTCGTGGCGCGCCAATATTACGACCGCAAGCTCAGTGAGCAACCCGCTGTGAGCCGTCAACCGGTCGCTGTCGCGCCCTAGTTTTGACTTCTGACTTCTGAACTCTCACTCCCGACTCCCCCATGTCCTACACCATCACCAGCCAGTGCATTCGCTGCGATCGCTGCCGTCCCGCTTGTCCGACGGCTGCGATCCAGCGCCGGGGCGATCGCTTCTGGATCGACGCCAGCCGCTGCAACCACTGCATCGGCTCCCACAGCGTCCCCCAGTGCCGCGCCGTCTGCCCGACCAACGCGGGCTGCGTGCCGGTGACCCGCGTGGCGGTGGCTCCCGGAGCCAGCCACCCGGACTACTGGGATGTTTGGTTCACCCGCTACAGCCAACTCGCCTTCGCGCTCAAACAAGCGAAGCAGTCGGAATACTGGCAGCGTTGGTTTGACACCTACTCCCAGACGGTTGCAGGCATGAACAATGCCCCTGCGGCGACCCGCTAGTTTTTGAGTTTTGAATTCTGACTTCTGACTTCACCTAAATGCCATGAGCGTCATTTATCTTGACAACAACGCCACCACCCGCATCGACCCCGAAGTCGTCGCGGCGATGCTGCCTTACTTGAACGAGTTCTATGGCAATCCGTCCTCGATGCACAGTTTCGGTGGTCAGGTCGGCCGCGCCGTGAAGACGGCGCGCGAGCAGGTGGCGTCGCTCTTGGGCGCTCTGGATTCGGAGATTGTGTTCACGAGCTGCGGTAGCGAAGGCAATAACACTGCGATTCGGGCGGCTCTGGCGGCACAGCCGGACAAGCGCCACATCGTCACGACTCAGGTGGAGCACGCAGCGGTGCTGAATGTCTGCAATCAGTTGGAGAAGGAAGGCTATCGCGTCACCTACCTTTCCGTTGACCGGCGCGGTCAGCTCGATCTCTGCGAACTGGAGGCGGCGCTGACTGGCGATACGGCGCTGGTGACGACGATGTATGCCAACAACGAGACCGGGACGGTGTTCCCGATCGTTGAGATTGGCAGTCTCGCCAAAGCCTGGGGTGCAAGCTTCCATGTCGATGCGGTGCAGGCGGTGGGCAAGCTGCCGCTGAATATGGCGGACAGCCCGATCGATCTGCTGACGCTCTCCGGTCACAAGCTGCACGCCCCCAAAGGGATCGGCGCGCTCTATGTTCGCCGAGGTTTCCGGTTCCGCCCTTATCTCATTGGCGGTCACCAGGAGCGCGGTCGGCGGGCCGGGACGGAGAATGTTGCTGGGATCGTGGCGCTCGGCAAGGCGGCTGAACTCACGCAGCAATATTTCACCGGTAGTGTGGCGATCGCCCACGAACAGGTGCTGCGCGATCGCCTCGAACAAGGTCTGCTCGCCACCATCTCCGACTGCGAGATCAACGGCGACCCCGCCAAGCGCCTGCCCAACACCACCAACATCGGCTTCAAGTACATCGAGGGCGAGGCGATCCTCTTCATGCTCAACCAGCATGAAATCTGCGCCTCCTCTGGCTCCGCCTGCACCTCCGGTTCCCTCGAACCCTCCCACGTGCTGCGGGCGATGGGCCTGCCCTACACAACCCTGCATGGTTCGATCCGCTTCAGCCTCTCCCGCTACACGACGATCGCCGAAGTCGATCGCGTCCTGGCGGTGATGCCCGGTATCGTCCAACGCCTGCGTGACCTCTCGCCCTTCAAAGACGACAGCGCCGACTGGTTGCAAGACCGTGAAGTCGCGCTCGCCTAAAGCTTTTGGCATTCACTCCCCGCCTTCTGATGATTTCCCCCAAAACCTCGCACCCTAAACAACCATGTGGGACTACTCCGAGCAGGTACTTGAGCACTTTTACAACCCTCGCAACCAGGGCGCACTGTCACCAGCCGACCAGCCCGGAGTCGCGGTGGTGTATGGCGAGGTCGGCAGCATTGCCTGCGGCGATGCGCTGCGACTGCACCTCAAGATTCGCGAGGCTGACGAGATCGTTTTGGACGCCAGCTTCCAGACATTTGGCTGCACGAGCGCGATCGCCTCATCCTCTGCACTGACCGAGATCGTCAAGGGCAAGTCCCTGGACGAAGCCCTGCAAGTCGATAACCGCGCGATCGCCGATTTCCTCGGTGGTCTGCCGGAAGCGAAGATGCACTGCTCGGTCATGGGGCAAGAAGCACTAGAAGCCGCCATCTTCAAGTATCGCGGCATCGAAGTCGAAGCCCACGCCGATGACGACGGCAAGCTGATCTGCAAATGCTTTGGCATCAGCGAACCGAAGATTCGCCGCGTGATCGCTGAAAACGACCTCACGGAAGTCGAGCAAATCACCTCCTACGTGAAAGCGGGCGGCGGCTGTGGCTCCTGTCTGGCAGACATCGAGGATTTGATCACCTCTGTCCAAGCGGAGCTGGCCGCGAAAGCCCCCGCCAAGGTTGCCGCTGAAGTGGCGATCGCCCAAGAACAAGCCGCCCCGCCCCGCCCACTGACGACAGTGCAAAAAATCAGCCTGATCCAAAAAGTCCTCGACGAGGAAGTCCGCCCCGTCCTGCTCGCCGATGGCGGCGATGTTGAACTCTATGACCTCGATGGCGATCGCCTCAGTGTCATCCTCAAAGGCGCTTGCGACGGCTGCGCCAGCAGCACCGCCACCGTCAAAATCGCCATCGAATCCCGCCTGCGCGAGCGCGTGCTGCCGAGCTTAGTCGTCGAGACCGTCGCGCCCGTGGCATAACCCCAGCTTTTTCTTGTGATCTCAGTTGTTTCTGGTTTGACTTATGCACCCTAACCTGCCGATCCCAGAGGGGCGATCGCCGCCCCACCGCCCAAAAATCCAGGGTTCCTACCCCCCCCGAACCCTGGATGTTCACCCCCGAATCCTGAATCCTGAACTCACCTAGGAGATTTCCGAATCATGCGACAGATTGCTTTTTACGGTAAAGGCGGTATTGGTAAATCCACCACCTCGCAAAACACCCTCGCAGCAATGGCCGAGCAAGGCCAGCGCATCATGATCGTCGGCTGTGATCCCAAGGCCGACTCCACCCGCCTGATGCTGCACAGCAAAGCCCAAACCTCCGTCCTACAACTGGCAGCCGAACTCGGTGCCGTTGAAGATGTCGAACTTGACCAGGTGCTGCAAGTAGGCTATCGCGGCGTCAAGTGCGTCGAGTCCGGCGGTCCAGAACCGGGCGTCGGCTGTGCCGGTCGGGGCATCATCACCGCCATCAACTTCCTCGAAGAAGAAGGCGCCTACGAAGACCTCGACATCGTTTCCTACGACGTACTCGGTGACGTGGTTTGTGGCGGTTTCGCGATGCCGATCCGCGAGGGCAAAGCCCAAGAGATCTACATCGTCGTCTCCGGCGAAATGATGGCAATGTACGCCGCGAATAACATCGCTCGTGGTGTCCTCAAGTACGCCCACTCCGGCGGCGTGCGTCTCGGCGGTCTGATCTGCAACAGCCGCAACACCGACCGGGAAGTCGAGCTGATCGAAGCCCTCGCTGAGAAGCTCAACACCCAGATGATCCACTTCGTCCCCCGCGACAACGTCGTGCAACACGCGGAACTACGCCGCATGACCGTCAACGAGTACGCCCCCGAAAGCCAACAGGCGAAGGAGTACTCTGCCCTGGCTGAGAAGATCACCAACAACACGAATCTGACGATCCCGACGCCGATCACGATGGACGAGCTGGAAGAGCTCTTGATCCAATTCGGCATCCTCGACAGCGACGATAAGTACCAAGAAGCGCTCGCGGCTGATGGCAAGGCTGTCGCCACAGTCTAGATTCGGTTGATCGAGTCGAGCGAAGCGGCTAGACAGACGGTCAACTCACCCGCGAGTGAGCGACCTGGGCCGGCACTGTGAGCACGACTTAGCTCGACTCCCCCCTTTTATCACCTCAATTCCCGCCACACTTGAGAGGGCATTATGACCACAGTAGAAGAGCGCAAACAGCTAGTCCAGGAGGTACTGGACGCCTATCCCGAGAAGGCGAAAAAAGCCCGGAGCAAGCACCTGAACGTCACCGAAGAAGGTGCCAGTGATTGCGGCGTTAAGTCCAACAAGAAATCTGTTCCTGGCGTCATGACCACACGCGGCTGTGCCTATGCCGGTGCAAAAGGGGTAGTCTGGGGACCCGTCAAAGACATGATTCACCTCAGCCACGGTCCCGTAGGTTGTGGTTACTACTCCTGGTCCGGTCGCCGCAACTACTACATCGGCACCACCGGCGTCGATACCTTCGGCACGATGCAGTTCACCTCCGACTTCCAGGAGCGCGACATCGTTTTCGGCGGTGACAAGAAGTTGGCAAAGCTGCTCACGGAAATCGACGACCTATTCCCGTTGAGCCAAGGTACGACGATCGAGTCCGAGTGCCCAGTCGGTCTGATCGGTGACGACATCGAAGCCGTCGCCAAGAAGCACGCCAAGGACACCGGCAAGCCAGTGATCCCAGTGCGCTGCGAAGGTTTCCGGGGCGTCTCACAATCCCTGGGTCACCACATCGCCAACGACACGGTGCGGGACTGGGTGCTGCCGAAAGCCGATGAGTACCGCAAGCTGCCCGAAGGCTTTGAGTCCACGCCCTACGATGTCAACATCATCGGCGACTACAACATCGGTGGGGATGCTTGGCCCAGCCGCAAGCTGCTCGAAGACATCGGTCTGCGTGTGATCTGCCAATTCTCTGGTGATGGCACGTTCAACGAAGTGGTGATGACGCCGCTGGCGAAGCTGAACCTGATCCACTGCTATCGGTCGATGAACTACATCTGCCGGTTCATGGAAGAGAAGTACGGCATCGGCTGGTTGGAGTACAACTTCTTCGGTCCGACCCAGATCGCCAAGTCGCTGCGCAAGATCGCCGCCGCCTTTGACGAGACGATCCAGGAGAAAGCCGAGCAAGTAATTGCTGAGCACGAGAAGCGGGCGAAGGCGATCGTTGCTAAGTACCGTCCGCGCCTCGAAGGCAAGACCGTGATGATGATGGTCGGCGGTCTGCGCCCCCGTCACGTCGTCCCCGCCTTTGAAGACCTGGGCATGGAAGTGATCGGCACGGGCTATGAGTTCGGTCACGGCGACGACTACAAGCGCACCGCTGATTATGTCAAGGAAGGCACGGTCATCTATGACGACGTCAGTGGCTTCGAGTTTGAGGAGTTTGCCAAGAAGCTCAAGCCCGACTTGATCGCGGCAGGGATCAAAGAGAAGTACGTCTTCCAGAAAATGGCACTGCCGTTCCGCCAGATGCACTCCTGGGACTACTCCGGCCCGTATCACGGCTACGAAGGCTTCGAGGTCTTCGCCCGCGACATGGACTTAGCCGTCAACAGTCCGGCTTGGGGTCTGATCGAAACCCCCTGGGCTTCCTAGGAAGGCACACCGGTGTCGCACGGTTAGTTGAGTCACGCTCCGATGGATTTGCGGCGTGGCTCAACCCTCCCCTCGCAACCTGAAGTCCGAATACTGGGCGACGCGATCGCCCCTCTCCGCATCCATCCCTTCACATCAAGGAGACAGCCATGACTCAGCTCGACGACAACAACATCCCAGCCCCATGCAGTTCCGGCGACGGCCTCGAAATCAAAGACCACTTTGAACTCTTCCACACCGAGCCGTACCAAGACCTATTTGAGTACAAGCGTCAGTTCGAGGGCGCACACTCGGCTGAAGCAGTGGCTGAAGCCGCTGAATGGACAAAATCCTGGGAGTATCGCGAAAAGAACTTCGCTCGCGAAGCCCTGACCATCAACCCAGCAAAAGCCTGTCAACCCCTCGGCGCACTGTTTGTCGCCGCTGGCTTCGAGGACACACTGCCCTACAGCCACGGTTCCCAAGGCTGCGTCGCTTACTTCCGCTCCCACCTCACCCGTAACTACAAAGAACCCTTCCAAGCGGTCTCCTCCTCGATGACCGAGGACGCAGCGGTGTTCGGCGGACTCAACAACCTCAAGCAGGGACTTGAGAATGCCCACAGCCTCTATCAGCCGAAGATGATCGCCCTCTGCACCACCTGCATGGCAGAAGTCATCGGCGACGACTTGGGTGCGTTCATCACCACCTCGAAGCAAGAGGCGCACATCCCGGAAGACCTGCCGGTTCCCTACGCTCACACCCCCAGCTTCGTCGGCTCGCACATCACCGGCTACGACGGGATGCTCAAGAGCATCGTCACGACGCTCGGCAAGGGCAAAAAGACCGACACCACCAATGGCAAGTTCAACTTCAACCTCGGCTTCGACCCCTACATCGGCAACACCCGTGAGTTGAAGCGGATTCTGAGTCTGTTCGGTATCGACTACACGATCCTTTCGGACAACTCCGATGCGTTTGATTCGCCAAATACGGGCGAGTTCAAGATGTACAACGGCTTGACCACGCTTGAAGATGCGGGCGACAGCGTCAATGCTGAGGGTTCGTTCTTCTTCCAGAAGTACTCGACGCCCAAGACCCAGGATCTGTTTGCCAAAGAGTACCAGCAGCCGACTTACAACTTCCGCCCCTTCGGCATCAAAGGTACGGATGAGTTCCTGATGAACCTCTCCAGCATCACTGGCAAGCCGATTCCCAAGGAGCTGCAAGAAGAGCGGGGCCGCGCCGTTGACGCGATCACCGACTCGCAGGCTTGGCTACATGGCAAGCGGGTAGCACTCTATGGCGATCCCGACCATGTGATCACCCTGGTCAACTTCCTATTGGAAGTGGGTGCCGAGCCAGTTCACATCGTCGTCACCAACTCCAACGACCAGTTTGAGGCGGAGCTGCGCGAAATCCTGACGGCTAGCCCCTACGGACAAGAAGCGACGGTCTGGGGCAAGAAAGACCTCTGGCACTTGCGCTCGCTGATGTTCACCGAGCCGGTTGACCTGCTGATCGGTAACTCCTACGGCAAGTACCTCTGGCGCGATACCGGTGTTGCCTTTGTCCGCATCGGCTACCCGATCTTCGACCGCCACCATATGCACCGCTACGCCACCTTGGGCTACAACGGCGCAATCAATCTGCTCAACTGGATTGTCAACACGATCCTCGAAGAGCTAGATCGCAAGACGATCGTGCCGTCGAAGACCGACATCTCCTTCGACCTGGTGCGTTAGGACAGTTCGATAGAACCGCAAAGGGGCGGTCTCCGCCCCTTTGTTCACTCTGACTGGTCTCACTCTCTCCATCAACTAGCTGTCATGGGCGCGGCGATCGCGCCCATCTCTGGAGCTATCACCATGACACTCACGGACATCGAACTCGACCAAGCACCCAAATTTGAACTTGAACAGAAAGTACGCCTCCTCCGCATGGTTCGCAATGACGGCACCTATCCCGGCGAGGATAAGGGCGCGCCCCTGGCACAAAAAGGCGAGACCGGCTACGTAATCAGCATCGGCACCTATTTGCAGCGGTCTTACATCTACTCCGTACATTTCCTCGAGACCAATCGCGTCATCGGTTGCCTGGGCAAAGAGCTGGAAGCGGTTGAAGAAGATTTCACTGCCAACCTCCTCAATTCTGACTCTTGACTTTTAGGTTTTGAGTTCTGACTTCTCAATTCTGATTTTCCTCCCCCCGCAACCAGCCATGACTTCCACCCGTAGCAAAGCCCAGACCCTCCTGAACGAGCCTGGTTGCGACCACAACCATAAAAAAGGTGCCGGCAAAAACAAAGCCTGCCAGCAGCAAGCCCAGCCCGGAGCCGCCCAAGGCGGCTGTGCCTTTGATGGCGCGAGCATCGCCCTCGTCCCGATCACCGATGCCGCCCACCTAGTGCACGGCCCGATCGCCTGTGCGGGCAACTCCTGGAACAGTCGCGGCAGCCTCTCCTCCGGCCCGACGACTTACAAGATGGGCTTTACGACCGATCTGAGTGAAAACGACATCATCTTTGGCGGCGAGAAGCGTCTCTACCAAGCGATTCAGGAAGTCCAGACTCGCTACCAGCCCGCCGCCATTTTTGTTTATTCCACCTGTGTCACGGCGCTGATCGGCGATGACATCGATGCCGTCTGCGCCGCCGCGACCAAAAAAGTCGGCAAACCGGTAATCCCGGTTCATGCGCCCGGCTTCGTCGGCAGCAAGAACCTCGGCAACCGGCTCGCTGGTGAGGCGCTGCTCGACCATGTCATTGGTTCGGCGGAGCCGCCGGAGACAACGCCCTACGACATCAACCTGCTGGGTGAATACAATATCGCTGGCGAACTCTGGAATGTGCTGCCGCTGCTGGAGCGGGTCGGCATCCGAGTGCTGGCGAAAGTGACCGGCGACGCCCGTTATCAGGATGTCTGCTACGCTCACCGCGCCAAGCTGAATGTGCTGATTTGTTCTAAGGCGCTGGTGAACGTGGCGCGGAAGATGCAGGAACGCTACGACATTCCCTACATCGAAGAATCCTTCTACGGCGTCGCTGACATGAACCGGTGTCTGCGGCACATCGCCGCGAAACTGGGCGACCCGGTAATCCAGGCGCGTGTCGAAGAACTGATCGCGGTCGAGACGGCGCGGCTCAATACCCAACTCGCTCCCTATCGGGCGCGGCTCGAGGGCAAGCGCATCGTGCTCTACACGGGCGGGGTCAAGAGCTGGTCGATTGTTTCGGCTGCTAAGGATCTGGGCATCAAAGTCGTCGCCACCAGCACCCGCAAGAGCACTGAAGAAGATAAGGCACGGATCAAAGAGCTGCTGGGAACTGACGGCATCGCCCTCGATAAGGGCGGCCCAGAAGTGCTGCTGGAAACGATCGCCAAAACCCGCGCCGATATGCTGATCGCAGGCGGCCGCAATCAATACACGGCGCTGAAAGCCCGTGTTCCTTTCCTGGACATCAACCAAGAACGCCACCACCCCTACGCCGGTTACGACGGCCTGGTGGAGCTGGCACGGGAAATCGAGGAGGCACTCTACAGCCCGGTTTGGCAGCAGGTGCGGCAGGAAGCGCCTTGGGATGCGGTGGGGGCGGGTTTGAAACCCGCCCGTACAGAACCCGCCCGTGTGGAAGCAGAGCCGACGGAGTATGGGGCAGATTCCGATGCCCCGATCCCGGTGACGCCGCACCCGCTGCTGCCGCCGCAGCGCTTGCAGACGCGGGTGGTGAAGCGCAAGAAGGCGGTTGCTGTCAATCCGCTGAAGCAGAGCCAACCGTTAGGAGCCGCTCTGGCGTTCCTTGGTCTGGAGAATGCCGTCCCCTTGTTCCACGGCTCCCAGGGCTGTACGGCCTTCGCCAAGGTGATGTTGGTGCGCCATTTCCGGGAGGCGATCGCCCTCGCGACGACAGCGATGTCCGAGGTCAGCACGATCCTCGGCGGCGAAGAGAATGTCGGACAAGCGATCCGGACGCTGGTGGAGAAGGCGAACCCCGACATCATCGGTCTCTGCACCACGGGTCTGACGGAGACGCGCGGTGACGATATGCCGCGCATCCTGGAGCAGATGGGACAGCAGCATCCGGAGCTGGATGGCTTGGCGATCGCCCTCGCCCAGACCCCCGACTACAAGGGCGCGCTGCAAGACGGCTTCGCGGCGGCGGTGGAAGCGATCGTCCGCAGCCTGCCCGCCCCGGCGACGACGCCGGATGCGGAGCAGGTGACGATCCTGGCTGGCTCCGCGTTTGCGCCGGGGGATGTGGCAGAGATCAAGGCGATCGTCGAGAGCTTCGGGCTGCGGCCGATCCTGGTGCCCGACCTCTCCAGCTCCTTGGACGGTCACCTGAATGACGACAGCTACCGCGCCGTCAGCGCTGGCGGCACGTCTCTCGCCGCGCTGCGCCAACTGGGCAACTCCGCCTACACGCTGGCGCTGGGCGAGAGTATGCGCGGCGCGGCGACCCATCTGGAGGAGCGCTTCGGCATTCCCTTCGAGGTCTTCCCTAGTCTGACGGGGCTGACGGCGATCGATAGCTTCTTGCAGGCGTTGGCGGACATCAGCGGTCGCCCGGTACCCGCTAGCTACCGCCAGCAGCGTCGCCAACTCCAGGATGCGCTGCTAGATACGCACTTCTTCTTCGGTCGTCGGCGTATCGCGCTGGCGCTGGAGCCAGATTTGCTCTATGCGATCGCCCACACCCTGGCTGACACCGGTGCCGAAATCGCGGCGGCAGTCACCACCACCAAGTCGCCCCTGCTCAAGGATCTGCCCCTCGATACCGTCACGATTGGCGATTTTGAGGATTTTGAAGCCTTAGCCATCGGGGCGGACTTGGCGATCGCCAGCTCCCACGGAGCCGCCAGCGCCCGTCGGCTGGGCGTGCCGCTCTACCGGCTCGGCTTCCCGATCTTCGATCGGTTGGGCAATGGGCTGCGCTGCACGGTTGGCTATCGCGGCACCTGTCAGCTCCTCTTCGATCTCGCCAATATCTTCCTCGAGATCGAAGCCGAACACCTGCCTGCTCAACCCACCGAGTCCACCGTTCTCACGCCCAAACACCAGCACGCCGCGATTTAATCGCGCCGTTAATTTCTGATTTCCCAGGAGGTTTTCATGAAAATTGCCTTCGCGACCAATGACACCGAACACATCAATGCCCACTTCGGTTCAGCAAAACAAATCGTCGTCTACGAAGCCAATGCCGCTGGCTACAAGTACTTTGAGACGCTGACCTTTGATGGCAATCTCAAAGAAGATGGCAACGAAGATAAATTGCTGCCAAAACTAACAGCATTAGCCGACTGCACAATTGTCTATCTAGCCGCGATTGGCGGCAGTGCAGCTGCGCGCCTAATCTCGCGGCGTGTCACCCCGATCAAGGCAAATTCTGAAGAGGACAAGATTGTCGATGTGCTCGACCATTTCGTCCAGACTCTGAAAGGCAATCCACCACCTTGGCTGCGGAAGATCTTGCAGCAAGAAGCCCGCCAGTTTGACGAAGAATTCTCTGAAATCGAGGAGGAAGTTGTTGTATGACGGCCACCGCTGAATCCACCACTGATCCAGCTGTTGCAGAAGCGATCGCCACGCCCTTTGTTCGTGAGTTGGTCAGCCAGATCCGCGTCCAAGACGCCTACGGAACCTACCGCAACTGGAGCGATGAACTGATCCTCAAGTCCTATATCATTAGCCGCGAGCAAAAGAACGATATCCCAATCGACAACGAGATCGACCCGCTCACAAAGAGCCGCATTCAGCTCTTTTATCGCGCCGTCGCCGCCAGCATCGAGAAAAGCAGTGGGCAAATGACCCAAGTAGTTCTCGACCTCAATCACGAGGGGTTCGGTTGGGCACTGGTCTTCAGCGGTCGGCTGCTGCTGGTCTGTCGCACCCTACGCGACGCTCAGCGCTTCGGCTTCCGCAGCTTCGAGAAGCTGGCGGCGGAGGGTACAAAGCTCACCGAGAAGGGCATCGCCCTCGCGGAGCAGCACCCTGAGATTTGCCGATTGTAAGCCGATGAGGAAGTTAAGCCATGTCACAAACAACGACCATTCCGACGGCTGGCGAGGCGGCGATCGCCGACCTCAAAAAACAGGTTCGCCGCCTCAACAGCAAAGCCGGGCAAATCAAAATGGATTTGCACGACCTGGCTGAAGGGCTACCGAATGACTACGAGCAATTGCCTGCCCTATCGGCGAAGACCTACGACATCTTTTGTCAGCTCCAAGCCCTACGTCAACAACTGAAAGAACTGGAGGCAAACGCATGACCCGCACCCTCGCCGAGTTTGAAACCCTACGCGATGCTGAAGAATATTTCGCCTTTTTTAGTCTCGACTATGACCCGCAGGTTGTGAATGTCAATCGCTTGCACATTCTGCGGAAGTTCTCCCAGGCGATCAAAGAAACTTCGGCGACGTCGGAATCGCTCAGTGAGACCGAAATTCTCAATCAATATCAACAAGCCTTGCAAGATGCTTACACCCTATTTTTGACCTCCAATTCCATCGAGCAAAAACTTTTCGGAGTCTTCCAGCGACCGCACGATGATGTCGTCATGCTCGAAGACATCGCCGCCCCCAGCGAATAGTCAACCGCTGCCATTCACAGTGATCAGCATTGCCGTTGCTCACTGAACCAATCCAGGAGCCAGATCGTGGTCTCACTCACACCCAAAGAACGCGAACGCTACAGCCGCCAAATGATGCTCCCCGGTTTCGGGGAAGCCGGTCAACAGCAGCTAAAAAAAACCACCGTGCTGGTCACGGGGGTGGGCGGTTTGGGCGGAACAGTAGCGCTCTACCTGGCGGTGGCGGGCGTTGGGCGGCTGGTGTTGGTACGGGGGGGCGAGCTGCGACTCGACGATATGAACCGCCAGATCCTGATGACCGACGACTGGGTGGGACAGCCGCGCGTGTTCAAGGCGCGCGACACGCTGCTAGCGATCAACCCCGACATCCAAGTTGAGGCCGTCTGTGAATATGTCACGGCGGACAATGCCGACGCTCTCGTGCAGACCGCCGACATCGCCGTCGATTGTGCCCACAACTTCGCCGAGCGTGACTTGCTGAATGCGGCTTGTGTGCGCTGGGGGCGGCCGATGGTCGAGGCGGCGATGAACAGCATGGAGGCGTATCTCACCAGCATCGTGCCGGGAGAAACGGCTTGCCTCTCCTGTCTGTTTCCCGAGAAGCCGGAGTGGGATCGGCGCGGCTTCGGGGTGCTGGGGGCGGTGTCGGGGACTCTCGCCTGTCTGGCGGCGCTGGAGGTGGTGAAGCTGGTCACGGGACTGGGTGAGCCACTGCGATCGCGCCTGCTGTCGATGGATCTCGCCCGCGCCCACTTCGCCAAGTATCGTACCCACCGCGATCCTCACTGCCCCGTATGCAGTGAGACCGTCGGCGAAATGCAGCAGTGGGTGCAGGCCGAACAGAGCCAGAGGGCTGAGGTATTGGTCTAACGACCGGGGAGGATGGGCCGTGATTTTGCTGTCTTTTGTGGCGTTGTGTCTGGCGATCGCCACCTTGCAATTCAACCGTCGCGCCGCCGACGACGTGACCCACCTGCTGCTCAATGTCACCGCCTTTCTCAGCGCGCTATTTTGCATCTTGGTTGCGCCCTGGTATGTGCAGTTGCTGATGTTGCTCTCGCTGCTCGTCCTCCCGACCTGTACCCGCGATCGCAGACCGTTCACCTCCCCTGCCCCACCTTTTGCATCGACCGTTGGCATTGCCAAGATGCTCGCCCAGCCGATTTCTCTACCCCTGCTGACCTCGAGGAGGACTCTCAACCATGACACTCACACTCACCCCCACCGCTGCCGACCGCCTACAACGTTTTCTCGCCACCCGCCGCACCGCTGACAGACAGCCGGGCGTACGGGTCTCAGTGGAGGGCGGCGGCTGTAATGGCTACAAGTATTCGCTGGCGATCGCCGAGACCCCCAACCCCGACGACATCCTCTACGAGCAGGCCGAGCTGCGCCTCTATATAGACGGTCGCAGCGCCCTGCTACTCGAAGGCACGGAGATCGACTACATCGAGGGCCTCACTCAGGGCGGCTTTAAGTTCAACAACCCCAACGCGGGCAGCACCTGTAGCTGTGGGCACTCCTTCCAACCCGGCCAATGCCCCTCGATGAATTAGTCCGCAGCGGCGGAAATGAGGACATGGTGCAACTTTGGGTTTTGAGTTCTGGGTTTTGAGTTTTGAATTTTGACCTACTTACCTATGAGGAGAAGCTGATCATGACGACTTACCAAGTTCATTTGATCAATAAAAAGCGCAAGATCGATGTCACGATCCCCATCGATGATGACGTTTACATCCTGGATGCGGCTGAAGAACATGGCATCGATATGCCCTCCTCTTGTCGGTCAGGAGCGTGCTCAAGCTGCGTCGGCAAAATCGTCGAAGGCGAAATCGACCAGTCTGACCAATGTTTCCTCGAAGATGAGCAAATGGACAAGGGTTTTGCCCTCCTTTGCGTCGCCTATCCCCGCTCCGACTGCACAATCAAAACGCACATGGAAGCCTATTTGGTCTAGGGAAAATCTCACCGGATTTGGGAGTTTGAACTTAGGGTGATTACTCTAGGTTCAAGCTTCACTTTCTTGGTAGCATTGAGTTGATTGACTCAAGCTTCAAAACCTCAACTTCCCGAAATAAATCTAAAGTTTTTAAACACCATAATTCTCTCTATAATCATCATGATATTATTTAGAAACAGGATTGATCAATGAACCGATTCAGAAATCTCACACTGGCAACTATGAGGAATTGGGAAAATGGCAAAGATTGGAATCTTTTACGGTAGTACATCTGGCGTCACTGAAGAACTCGCTGAGAAAATCCAAGAAGAGATCGGCGAAGATGGCTGTGACCTCTACAGCATGGAGGAAGACTACGACGGATTTGATGATTTTCTGAAATACGATTATCTGATCTTTGGTTGTTCCACCTGGGGCGCGGGTGAAGTCCAGAATGACTGGCGCGAACCCTTGTTCGACATCGAAGTCGAAAAACCCGATTTCTCCGGCAAAACAATCGCTCTCTTCGGCGCAGGGGATTGCAACGGCCACGGCAAGCATTTTGTCGGCGCGCTAGGCACGCTCTATGAACAGTTCAAAGCCCGGGGTGCAAAACTCGTGGGTGCCGTCCCAGCCGATGACTACTCGTTTGAAAAATCGACCGCCATCCGTGACGGTAAATTCGTCGGCCTGCCCCTCGATGAAGTCAACGAGAGCGACAAAACTGACCAGCGGATCACCGATTGGCTGGAGCTGTTAAGTGCTGATTTTCCCATTGAAGCGTGAGTGTTAGTCCGTTGCGGCAATCTTTCAGGACTTGCCGCGATGGATTTTTATCTTGTCACCAACCCGCCCTATTTTGAATCTCGAGCGCGTCAGATGTTTCCTCGTTTTTCCACCACCAGCTCGGCATTAAAACTGCTCCAAGTCGGCGAATGTGGTCGGGTCACCCGCATCGCGTCGAGTGGCGATCGCATCACGACTCGACTCCACGAGGCCGGCATTAAACCTGGCGCACTCATCATGCTTGAGCAACGATTTCCGCGTTTTATCGTTCGAGTCGGTTCCCAGCGACTCTCACTGAGCATAGTGGAAATTCACGCTATTTCAGTGCGGCTAGCGGCTGATTGTTCACTAGCTAGTTAATCCCGTCTGAAATGGGGAGCGAGCAACTTCGTCTCAAGACTGAAGAGATGCGATCTATCGCGTCTCTTCTACCTTTTTAATTTCGCGTCGCAGGACTAGTACAGGACGGCGGAAATGAGATGCCCATTCAGAATCCGTAGGATGCCCGTATTGTCTGCACTCATCACTCAAAACTCAGAACTCAAAATTCCGCGTAGCGGT
>JAAUTY010000134.1 GCA_012031265.1 Spirulinaceae cyanobacterium SM2_1_0
GCCGATGCTGAACAGAGCGGCGAGCTAGACTCTTCACGGTGTAGACACCCAGGGATTGACGCTCTACCGCTCCTGATTTCAACATACAAGGGATTTGGGGTGAGGGTTTCCAAACTGGGATGCTCCCTTTCAGCACTGAAAACTTGTGCTTATCACCGCAGATCCAGGAGAGCCCGTAGCGGTACTAGGGTGGCGTCTACTATTTGCCCTCCTTGGGCTTCGTAACCTGCTCCTTGCAGATACTCCCCAAATTTCTCAAATAGCTCTCTCGCTAATCCTTTCTCGGTTACTAGAACGAAGAAATCGGGGTTCTGGGATTACTGAACCGCTGCTCTAGTAACCCAAAGTTTACACACTCGGCTCAGAGCTGAAGCCTGCTCCTGAGTAACCTGATGAGCGTATGAGACTGGCCGTATCTGGGTCATAGTGAAACTGGTCGAGGGTGCCCGCCCGGATTTTTTCAATCGCCGCCTCGATCGCGTTAAGCGGCACGAAAAACCATTCCCTTGGCTGTACCGGTGTACCGAAGCGATCCTTCAGTTCCATATTCAGCCGAGCGTTGTCGAAGAACTTGTGCAAGAGCGCCTCAAGCTTCGTCCGGTTGATATTCGCCAGCTTGAAAGTAGCAACAATTGCTACATCTGCCAGCAGGTAGGTGGGGTCTTTCTTGGCGTTGGCCACCCGCTTCTTCACATCACCGCCGGTCACGCCGATTTTGTGGATCAGTGACCGATGCTCGGCAATAAAGGGATCATCAGATTGGCTCCTGAGCACGTAAATGTAACCGGTCGGTAAGTCATCCGCTACTTCCACCTGCGAAAACAGCGGGCCGAGATCGGGGGTCGTGATGCGTCGGCTAGTCTTGTCTTTATTCAAAGCACGCTGGAACGAACGGAACAGAGTTTTGCTCTCCGTGCCATTGTCATAAATCACCCGCAGACGGCGATTGGTTAGACCGTAGTCACTGATGAATGATTCGCCGACATCAACCACCATCGCCTTCTGTCCATTGATGACGAACAGGTCGTCCTGATGGATCGCGGCATTGTCTTGGTACTTCAGAGTTGTTCGTGCCCCGGTCTCCAAATCCTGCTGAACCTGCTTGAAGATCGGCTTGAAGCGCGCGAAGTCTGGGCAGAGAGCACGGCGGGCGATTTCCTCGGCGGCTTTGATTTCCTGGCGCGATCGCACGTGCTCGAGCTGAGTAATATCGTCCTCAGAAGCGGTATCAACGCCCAGAGAAGCCAACAACGCGGCATCATCCAGGTCGTCTTCTGGAGACAGGTCAGTCTCGGCAATCGCATCCAGTAGGTTGTGCGAATCCAGCGGCTTCAAGAGTTCGCGGCATTCCTCCAATTCCCGCAAGCGCTCCAGACGCACGGCATAGAGTCGCTCAAAGATGTCCCGATCTTCGCCATGTTGCGGCAGGCGACTCTGTTCCTCGACGAAACGCTCAATCTCCTCAAAGCCAGCGATAATGCGCTCCTCTCGCGGCGATCGTTTGGGGGTGGGAGCGACGGCCGGGTCTATGCCCAGTTCAGCCAGTAGATCTATGTCAGCGTCGGTAGTGTCCTTAGCCATTGTTCTCCTCCTTGACCTTACGCTGCAGGAAGGCAATTCCTTCCGCCATCCGCTTTTCCCACGGGTCGGTTGCTATCAGCGAAGGGACTCGACCTTTTTCCTGTTTGAATCGCACCGCTCGTTTGGCTAGCTCTCGTGCTTCTTCTACAGACAGGCTAATCCGCTTCGCCGCAATGATCGCGGCGACTTGCCTCAATCGTTCTTCGCTCATGGACTTGGCGAGGATGGCATAGGCCTCACCGAAAGGATTGATACGGTCAATCAGATCCATGTCGAGATCGGTGACTGAGAGGGCAAACTGTTTCACCCCGTCAATCAGAGCCGTGTTCTTCATCGGCTCGCCATCATCAGAATTGACGTTATAGCGGCCACCCATTTCGGCCGCGTTTTTCTTTGCTTGTTGCACGAGATTGAGGGCGGCGATCGCCTGTTGACGCACCGCCTCCTGGTCTTCCTGCTCCAGATCGGGGAATTTCTCCTGGATGATCTTGCCCATGCGAACCTGAGTCAGCTCCTCAGGCACCAGTTCTTCATCGAAGAGGCCGCGCTCGATGGTGTGCTTATCTTGCACAAAGGCAGTCACCAGTTCAGTCAAGTCTTCGCGGCAGATGCGCTCGGCCTCTGGACTTTTAGGCTCTGCCAGCCCCTTGATTTCAATTTGAATCTGCCCGGTATCGGTATTGACGCCGACATTACAGCCATTGGGGTCGTAGCCGTTTTCCCCGTAGTCAAAGCCTAGGGTGGGTTGATTTTGCGGATGCTTGGGTCGGAACTCGAAGCGCGGCGCAAGCACCTGCTCCATCAGCAAGCTGGCGGCAATGGCTTTGAGCGTATCATTCACCGCCTCGGTCACCACCTCACTAGCGGCGTCGGGTTCAGCGATCAGGTTAGTGAACCGGGCGCGGGTCTTGCCGGGGGCATCGCGGGTAGCACGACCGATGATCTGCACAATCTCCGTCAGGCTGGATCGGTAGCCCACCGTCAGGGCGTGCTCACACCAGATCCAGTCAAAGCCTTCCTTCGCCATCCCCAGGGCAATGATGATATCAACGTGGTCGCGGTTGTTTTTCTGGGTGGGGTCTTTGAGGGCAGCAGAGACCTTATCGCGCTTGTTGGGGTCGTCGTCTACCAGGTCGGCAATTTTGAGGACTTTGCCATCGGCAAGCTTCACCAGTTGAAAGCCCGTTTCAGGATCGATGCCCTGCCATTCCCCCAGCTCTTCAATGATGTGCTCAACCTCTTTGATTTTGTCTTTGGTGCTCTCGCGGGAGTTGACGTTGGGAATGTGCAGGATAGTCTTCTCGTGGGGGTTGAGCACCTCCATGATTTCGTCGGTATATCGGCCTGAGTAGAAGTAGTAGCCGATGTCGAGCTGCTTCAGATATTGGTAGCCGTTGAGTTGTTGGTAGTAGGTGTAGGTAACGGGTTCAAAGCGAGCTTCGTCTTCAGGGTGCAGCACAGCTTCGGCATCGCCACGAAAGTAGGAGCCGGTCATGGCGACGATGTGGGTTTTGTCGCGGGCCATGAGCTGGCGGATGTGGTCGCCGAGCTTATTGTCGGGGTTGGCGGAAACGTGGTGAAATTCGTCTACAGCGATCAGGCGGTCGTCGAGGGCAGCGATGCCAAACTTCTCGACGGCAAAGCGAAAGGTGGCGTGGGTGCAGACCAGGGCCTTGGCCTCACTGTCCAGGAATTTCTGCACGGCATCGACTTTGCCGCCATCGGTGCCGGGGGCATCGCACAGGTTCCAGCGCGGTTCGACCTGCCAATCGGCCCAAAAGCCGAACTGGCTCAACGGTTCGTTGTGGAAGCTGGAGCCGATGGCTTTTTCGGGGACGACGATGATCGCTTGCTGAAGGCCCTGGTTTTCTAGCTTGTCGAGGGCGATGAACATGAGTGCCCGACTTTTGCCCGACGCGGGGGGCGATTTGATCAGCAGGTATTGCTCGCCGCGCTTTTGGTAGGCCAGTTCCTGCATCGGGCGCATCCCCAGCTCATTGGATTTGGTGGAGGAGCCATCTTGGGCGTAGGTGGCGGAAACAGACGGAACAGCAGTGGGTTTACTCATAGGTCTAGTTGGCTAGAGCTGGCTTAAGAGATCGGTGGGGGAGTAGATCGGTAAATTGCTGCCACTGAAGTCTTGAGCATCGCGATTTACTAATATTTCTGCGTGAGGTAGTCGGTGTAGTCGGCTTGCAACTCTTCGTCGCTGCGAGTATCACCAGGCTGTCTGGCAATGCCGCGCAGTCCGGTCAGGGTGCCGGGGGGAATGGCTGGGGCAGGGGCGATGGTGGTGAGTTGTTTTTGGTGCAGAAATTCGGCGAAGTGCAGGACTTCGGTGATCTGCTCTTCGGGCAGGGTTTGGATCAGTTGATAGAGTCTTTCGGCGGCGGTCATGGGTTTAGCGAGGTAGAGGTCATGGCGCTGGTGAGGACATTAGTTGTGTTCATGCAGGCATGGTGGGTTTATTCTCCGGCCAGGGCGATCACCTGCGCCAGCACCGCAGGGCTAAGGCGTAAACCGACCTGGACGAGGCTTTCTAAGTCCTGCTTGGCCGATGCGATACACCCCATCTGCTTAGCCAGAATAATGACCGCTAATGTTCCCCGAACGGGAATCTGGAGAATCTTGGCGGCTTTGCGGGCGGCTAAATCATCAATAATCGCTTCATAGCCAGTATGGCTGATGACCCAAGAGAGTACCTGGCTTTCTCCCAACCCCAGATCCCAACTGGCAACCCTGGAGT
>JAAUTY010000073.1 GCA_012031265.1 Spirulinaceae cyanobacterium SM2_1_0
AGCAGCCGTTGCTGAAGCTGAAGCCGAAGAAGGCAGAGGTTGAGGAACCAGCAGCCATTGCTGAAGCTGAAGCCGAAGAAGCAGAGGTTGAGGAACCAGCCACTGAAGGCGAAGAAGAGTAAGCTAGAGGGAATGTGGCTGACTCAGCTAACAGCATCTTGGGCTTTGAAGTGCGATCGCCAACCGGCTCCTGATTAGCAATCGGGTTCAAACTTATAAATTTTTCAAACGTTTCACCACGAGGTATAGATGGCTCACAAAAAAGGAACCGGTAGCACCCGGAACGGACGCGACTCCAACTCCAAGCGGCTCGGCGTCAAGCGCTATGGTGGTCAGGTAGTGACGGCGGGCAGCATTCTCGTGCGCCAGCGCGGCACACACTTCCACCCCGGCAATAATGTCGGGCGTGGCGGCGATGATACACTGTTTGCTCTGATTGATGGTGTGGTCACCTTCGAGCACCGCAGCCGTAGCCGCAAGAAAATTAGCGTCTATCCCATGCCGGCTGAAGCCTAAGCAATCTCTGGGGACTTTCAGTTCACACAATCGAGATGCACCGCTTCAGGTTACTGAGCTAAGGAACCGAGTGGGTCGCGATCGTCCCACCATTCACTGCCAGCATCGGGATGCTTGATGGCCTGAAGTCCGCTTTGCGATTCTCCGGGGGTTCGTGGCGATCGCGACCTCCCCTCAACCTCCCCTGGAAAGGCTACCGCTCATCCATCAATCATCACTTCCCCAATTCTAGGGAACTCTGAAATCCTGTCCCCCCCCGATTTCGGGCGGCTAAGGCGGGTCAAATGCAGCATATTGAGCGTCATCGAGAGATGTGTATGAGCAGCAGCCCAAGCCGGAAGCAGGACTGCTAGCTCTCCTGCGCCCAGCTTGGGAGAAGGGGCCGGGGGATGTAGAAGCACAGCAGCTGCTCGTAGAATGGCCCAAAACAACGCCACAGTGGGATGCTCCCAGCGGCAAGATTATCTGCCGTTGGTAACTTCGGGCTTGTTATAATGGAAGATTCGTAACGGTTTTGGGCGAGTCAACGGAGCGCGATCGCAGGCAGAGCATGGGCAAGAAAAAGAGCAGCAGCAACAATGCCAAGAGTAGCAGCGACGGCATCAAGATCATCGCCGACAACCGCCAAGCCCGCTACCTCTACGAGATCCTCGAAACCTACGAGGCTGGTGTGCAACTCGTGGGCACCGAGGTGAAATCGATCCGCGAAGGCCGCGTCAATCTCCGCGACGGCTACGGCCTCGTGCGCGATGGCGAAGCCTGGTTGCTCAATGTCCACATCTCACCCTACGAGCGCAGCAGCGACTACTACAACCATGACCCCCGCCGCACCCGCAAGCTCCTGCTCAAGCGGCAGGAAATCAATAAGCTGATCGGCAAACTGGAACAGCAAGGTCTGACGCTCGTGCCTCTGAAAATGTACTTCAAGCGCGGCTGGGTCAAGGTCGCCCTCGGTCTCGGTCGCGGCAAAAAACTCCACGACAAGCGCGAAAGCATTAAAGAACGCGACACAAAGCGCGAGATTCAGCGCGCCATGAAGCAGTATTAAGCGGGTTGCAGGATTTCCTCGGTAGGGTTTAGGTCGCCCCAGCTACAGGCGCTGGGGCGGCTGGGAGTCGCTAAAATTGGTCGCTCCACGTTCCCACAAAATAGGCTGCATCAGTACCTTAAATTCGCTCGTCCAGGATTGGGAGCAGGGGCTGGAGGATGCCGGTCGCCGCCGCATCCCAATGAGATGCACTCGTTGCGTGGTGTGCCGATTGCCATAAAAGTTCATCCAAAACAGCCCGACCAGAATAAATTGATTACAATTTTGGCTAATCCATGAGGCACTTAGCACTAGCACTCGCTAGCTTTGAGTGCTAAGTAGCTCTCAACTGAAACCAACCACAAATCTAGCGCTCTCCATCTCGGAGTGCCAAACTGCGGACTGTTTTTCTAATTCATTTCAGCCCTCAAAGGTTTCGGTCAGGACTCATTTTTTTTGACAATAGGGATTGAAATCACAGATTTCAATCTCCATTGGCTGCTAATTGGAACTTGTTCAATCTGGAATCAACGATGAGCTATACCTTCGATATTGTCGGCATTTCGCCTGTCTTCAATTTCATGGATCGTCAGTCGCCAGACCGAATTGCGGTCACGAGCAAAGCCTACCTCGGTAGCCCAGAATGTAGTTTGGATGCCTTCATGCGTTCGGTCGATTTGCTGTCCGAAAAACCCGCGTGGAACTGGGATGAGGTGATGACCGCGATCGTCAACTTTTGGCTGGTCAATGAGGAGCGGATTCGTTACTGGAAAACGGAACTGGCGATCGCCCGAGATGACCATTTACTGGTCGCCTACATCGCTCATGTCGAAGCACTCCGCCACGAACTGGAACAACTCTGGATTCGTTAGCCGCCCGGATTGACCTAAACCCCGTCTAGTACCGCTGCGCGGAGTTCTGAATTTTGAGTTCTAAGTACTTGCAATACTGGAATCCTGGGGATTTTGAATAGGTCTCTCATTTCCGCCGTCTTGTACTAGGACAATGAGCGCCTGTTCTCTCAGGTCTTCTGGTTTGACCTGCCACTTGGCTGTATCTACTCTCAGCATTGACCGCGTCCTGCTTATTGAGTCTCACAGTTCTATCTGAAAACTCCAGATCCCGCTCTGGACGGGGTTTATCTCTCGGCTGAGCAGGTTGTTCGGCGGCGCGCGGCGGCGGGGGATGCGGGGTGAAGCGGTCACGAACCGCGCGACAGCGTATATCATAGGCGTGAGGTCGATTCATGCTTCCCCTCCTGTCCTATTCGAGGCTCGCAATCTTGTCGTGAGGCTACACAATACTCCCGCCAATTCCCAAGCGTTGCCGCTGAACACTGAGATGCCCGCTGAGCCAGCTTCCCAGCAAACTGCGATCGCCCAAGCCGTCGCTCTGCTGGATCACTACGCCTTCGATACGGGTCGGCTGGCTTGCGCGGAAATCGCCTTGCAGTGGCTCCAGCACTATCACCCTACCTGGATTCGCGCCGCCGCCATTGAAGCCCTCTACCTCGGTCGCTACAAAGCGGTCTCAGTGGCGCAAATCTTGGAAATTTGGGAACGGCGTGGTCAACCCACACCGCATTTCAATGGCGACTTCGAACGGTTGATTTGCCGCAAGTTGCCCGATTATGCCATCGATGCGGTTGATGCTTTTCTCCTCAGCGAATATGTCCATGCAGCTGCCACGACGCCGCCCGTGGTTGAGCTACCTGCCGCTCCACAGCCGCTGGTGCAGGTTGCTCGTTTGCAATCCCCCCACCCGACGCTGCCAGAGCGGGTTCCGACTGCCGAGCGCAATCCCCCGGTGTCACCCAAGCCACGGTTAATCCCGGCGATCGCCATGCCCAAGCTTACCGCTAGTGGGGTTGGGATTTTTCGCAGCCCCATCCGGATCTATACACCGCCCAGCGATCCCTCGGAATTCTACGCGCGCCTGCGTCGCTTCGTTGCTTGGTCATTTGCGCGGTTGCAACCCACCCCGCCCCCCCAGCTTCCCGTCGCTGTTGCTGACGACTGGGTGCTGGAATTGGGCAGTTGGCATGTCGAGCTAGATGACGATGACGCGGCGAGTGCTGCGCCAGTGCCGTTGCAACTGGACGCCGCCGCCGACCCCGACGCGATTGAAGTCGAGCGCGCAATCTCGGAGTGATGCAACTGTATCTGATTCGCCACGGCATTGCGGGCGAGCGAGCAGAGTACGCCACCGATGCCGAACGGCCTCTGACCGAAGCTGGACGCAAAAAACACGGCGTGTCGCTGAGCGCTTACTCGCCTGCGATTTGCGCCTTGAGCTTGTCCTGACTAGCCCGCTGCTGCGTGCTCGCCAGACGGCTGACATTCTCCAAGCTGTGGGCCTCGCAGCACAGGTGCAGGAATTTGCAGCTTTGGCTCCTGGCGGCGAGTTGCAGACTTGGCTGGACTGGCGCGATCGCCACCCCTTGGCATCGGTCGCCGTCGTCGGTCACCAACCGGATCTCGGTCAGTGGGCGACGCAGTTGGTCTGGGGGCGCGCCGACGACCAGTTGGTCGTGAAAAAAGCGGGCGTGATCGGCATCGAACTCCCGCCTAGCGGTTCGCCGCTCGGCGCCAGTGAGCTATTTTTGCTGACAGCACCGCGCTGGTTGCTGTAGGGTCGCTTGCAGCGGCTTAGCTCAGACCGAAGCGGGTGCGGCCGCTTGGGCAATGAGCACAGAGCAGGGTGCGTGGTGGAGCACATGGTTGCTGGCGCTACCGAGAATCAACTCCTTCAGACCCGAATGCCCGCGCCGCCCAATCACCACCAAGCTCGCCTCCCAATGGCGGGCGTACTCGCGAATGGTGTAACCGGCCCCGCCGATCTTCAGATCCCACTCGGCTGCTACCCCGACATCCGCCGCCCGCTGGCTGTACTGGGTGAGCCATTCTTGGTCAATATCGCGCTGGTCGGCGATGCGGGCTTTTAGTGCTTGCGAGTTTTGAATGAATTCCTCGCTGTAGATCTCGCCAAAGTAGTCCAGTCGTTCTTCGACAGGCAAACAGTGGAAGAGCATCAGACGGGCTTGGTTCTGGCGAGCGATCGCCAAGGCCTGCATAAAAACTGCCTCCGACTGCTCAGAGCGATCCAGCGCCACCAAAATCTTGGCATTTTCGCCCAGAGCCGCTTGCTCACCCTGCACTACCAATACGGAGCAGGTCGCATGATGCACCACATAGTTGCTGACGCTGCCCATAAGTAGCTCGGTCAAGCCGGTTAGGCCACGTCGCCCGACAACGATCAGATCCGCCGACCAATGGCGGGCACGTTCATGAATGCGGCGGCCGGGATCGCCGACTTTCCAGTCCCAGTCGGTGGTGACACCTGCTTGCTGGGCGCGATCGCCATAGGCAGTCAACCACTGGCGTGTCGCTTCGAGCTGCTGTTCAAGCTGCGCTTGCAGAGCGCGCGAGAAGTTGACCAAATTCTGACCGTAGATATCGCTGTACGACCCGGCGCTCAAGTCCTGATTGTCCAGCGGCAGGCAGTGAAATAACAACAATTTCGCCTGCTGTTGCTGTGCGAGTTGCAAAGCGGTCTCGAAGATTGCCTCGCCCTGTCCAGACGCGTCTAGGGCAGCTAAAATTCGCTTTTCTCCCATATCTTTCCCTTACTTGCTGTCGCCGATGTTACATCTCTATCGTGACATCAAATTTTGCGGCAGACCATGACGGTTACAGACTTGTAACGGGCAAGCGGGGCCAGCAAAAAGAGCGATCGCCCGCATGGCGATCGCCCTTTGCACAGTCATAGCCCACCAACACCAGTGGCATTGGCATGATGAGGAACCCGCACGCGCCTAGAACTCTTCTTGACGGCGCATCAACTCAGCGATCGTCAGGTCAAACTGTGACTCACCCTCAAAGACCGTCCCCACTTGACCCGTATCAAACTTGACCCGGTTGATGTGGTAAGCCTCTTCTGGCAGCGGCACATAGCCAATCTCAGCCACCATATTCTGCGCTTCATCTAGGTAGAAATCCACAAAATCGCGCAAGGCGGGATTCTGCTGAGCAGCGGTTGCATTGACATAGATGAACAGCGGGCGGGCGAGCGGCTGATACTCAGCGGCTTCCACCATCGCGCGCGAAGGCTCAATCGCTTCCCCATCGGGGTTGACGATCGGCACCGCTTTTAGCTCGGTGGGATTCTGTTCATAATATGCCAGACCAAAGTAACCAAGCGCATTGGGGTCTTGGTTGACGCCCCGAACCAGTGTCGTGTCATCCTCACTGTCCACATAGTCGCGGCGACTCAGACCTGACTCCCCGACAATCGCTTCGGTAAAGTAGTCGAATGTTCCCGAATCCTCGCCCGGCCCAAACAAGGTCAGCGGGCGGTCAGGAAAGCTCGGCCGGATCTGTCGCCAGCTTCTCACCGTCCCCTCGGCGCTCGGCTCCCACATCTTTTGGAGTTCGGCTAAGGTCAGCTCATCCACCCAGTCATTGGCCTCATTGACCACCACGACCAAAGCATCAAAGGCAATGGGCAACTCAATGTAACGAACGCCCGCCTCGCGACAAGCCGCAATTTCATCCTTATTAATCGGACGTGAAGCATCACTGATATCAGTTTCACCCGCGCAGAACTGACGGAACCCGCCCGTCGTCCCTGAAAAAGCGACGTTGACATCCGCTTCCTGAGCCGCGCTGGCATTGTAAGTGTCGGCGATCGCCTGAGTAATCGGAAAAACCGTACTCGAACCGTCGATCTCGATCGTATTGTCCGCGTTATCAGTTGGAGCCTGCGCGCAAGCCGCGAGCAGTGTCGCCAGACTCAAACCGGTTGCCACCGGTTTTAACCAACTTCCCAGCATCGGCATAACCTCAATTCCCCCTCAGAGCCGTTCAGGGTTTGGCATCAAATTACACCCTTACTATCGCATGACTATCGCATGACCGTTCAGAAAAATTTGTGGCGTTGATTAAAGAAATATTGAGATCTGTGAGAGAAAATTCGCTTGCCGGAAACGCCGTCACAGTAACCGCCAAGTCAAATATCGAGCGGTCATCGACAATCCTCGCCAGTTTTTCCCGACTCTCTTGACGTCTTAGTGAGGTGGATGACGCGATTTGATCCTGGTTAGCAATAGCGCTCGCACGTTAACCGGATCTTAACTTTAGTCACGCTTAAAGACACCCTTGAAGATCGCAAATTGGTTGTAGAACCCTGACGGCTCATCGTTACTCGCGACGGATCGATGCTATTTCCCAAATGTTGGGCATTTGAACGTTGGGCGTTTAAACATTGCACCGTGTTGAGCCGAACACTCCATATGTTGCCAGCATCCAGCGTGACTACTGGCGCGATCGCCTCGCAGCGAGCGAGTTAAGCTGGTCGGTGAACTATTGCCCTCTGCCCGTGGCTGACTTTAGCGCGCCCCTCCCTGAGAACGTCCTGCCCCCGCAAAATATTGAAGCGGAGGAGTCAATTTTGGGCGGCATCCTGCTCGATCCCGAGGCGATCGGGCGCATTGCCCACCTACTGGCTCCGGAAGCCTTCTACATCAGTGCTCACAGCGAGATTTATAAAGCAGCGCTGATCCTGCATCGCAGTAGCAAGCCGACCGACCTGACCACAGTGGCAAGCTGGCTGCAAGACCATGATTTACTCGCCACCGTCGGCGGCACTAGCAAGCTGGCGCAATTGGTCGAGCGCACCGTATCCGCTGTCAACATCGACCGCTACGCGCTGCTCGTCGCCGACAAAGCTGTCCGCCGCCAGCTCATCGCCGTCGGCCACGTCATCGGCAACCTCGGCTACGATACGGCCCAGGAACTAGATGTCGTGCTCGATCGCGCCGAACAGCAGGTATTTAGCATCACACAGCAGCGCCCCGAAACTGGCTTGACCCCGCTTGCTGATACCCTGATCGACGCCTACACCGAGATCGAGAATTTGCAAGAGGAGACCGTGCTTCCTGGCGTCGCTTGCGGCTTCTACGATCTCGATGCGATGACGGGGGGCTTGCAGCGCTCGGACTTGATCGTCATCGCCGGTCGGCCGTCGATGGGCAAAACCGCCCTGGGTCTAGGCATTGCCGCGAATGTGGCTAAACAACATCGCCTGCCGGTGGCGATTTTCAGCCTGGAAATGTCCAAGGAGCAGCTTGCCCAGCGCTTACTGGCGATCGAAGCGGGGATCGAGAGCAATCGCCTGCGCTCGGGGCGGGTGACCCAGAGTGAACTGGAGCAATTGGCGATCGCCATTGGCACGCTCTCAGAATTACCCATCTTCATCGACGATAGCGCCACCCTGACGGCGATGCAGATGCGATCGCAAGTCCGCCGCCTACAAGCGGAGCATAATGGTCGCTTGGGGATGGTCGTGCTGGATTATCTGCAACTGATGGAAGGGGGAAGCGACAATCGTGTGCAGGAATTGTCAAAAATCACGCGATCGCTCAAAACCCTCGCCCGCGAAATTGATGCGCCCACCATTGCCCTTTCGCAGCTCAGTCGCGGCGTCGAGTCGCGGACGAACAAGCGCCCGATGATGTCCGACTTGAGGGAATGTGTCACTGGCGATACGCTCGTATGGCTCGCTGATGGGAGACGCCTACCGATCGCCGAGTTGGTGGGGCAAATGCCAAAAGTTATCAGCATGAATGAACGCGGCTGTCTGGTTGAGGCTCAAGCCAACTGCATTTGGGAAGTGGAAACCAAACCTGTATTTGAGCTTACCACTGCTAGTGGACGCAAAATCAAAGCAACTAGCAAACATCGGTTGTACACGCTCAATGGTTGGCGTCAGCTCCAGGACTTGCGAATGGGTGATCGCCTAGCCGCAGCGAATCATATGCCGATGATGGGGCAACCCTCCGAGCGTTGGCCTGACTTGCATGTGATTCTACTGGCTCACTTAATTGGTGATGGTAGTTACCTTACCCATCAACCGTTACGTTATACCACAGCTTCTGAAGAGAACTCGGCAATTGTCAAAGCGGCAGCGGAGTCATTTGGCTGTAGTGTAAATCGCCATGCTGGCAAGGGAAACTGGCATCAATTAGTGATTTCTGGTAATGGCGATCGCTGGCATCCTGCCGGCGTAGGATTGTGGCTCAAAGAATTGGGAATTTTCAATCAGCGATCTTCAGAAAAGCAAGTTCCAGGAGAAATCTTCCAACTACCTGACGATCAAATCGCATTATTTTACAGCACCTCTGGGCAACGGATGGCTGTATCAGCAGTAGTCACCATCCCAATGGAACAAAATACAAAGCGAGTATCTTCTTCTCGACAGTGGGCGAAATACTGGCTCGTGATGTGGTTGCACTGCTTGCCAGATTGGGCATTACTAGCACTGTTCAATGGACTCAATCAAACTGCTATACAGTCCAAATTTACGGTAAAACGCAGCAACTCAATTTTTTAGAGAAAGTTAAAGCGTTTGGCCCTAGAGCAGAACCCGCAGAAATCGCCAAAGTAGAGCTTCTCAAACGAGGCAATGCCAACCCAAATCGGGATACTATCCCGATTGAAGTATTTGATATTGTCAAAGCAGAAATGAAGGCTCAAGGCATCTCTCAACGCCGCATGGCGGCTCTAAGAGGCACGGCCTATGGCGGTTCCAGTCACTTTAAATTTGCGCCGACCCGTGGCGTATTACTGAGCTACGCTGATCTTCTCAACAGTCTGGAACTAAAAGATATTGCGACCTCTGATCTGTATTGGGACGAAATTATCAAGATCGAACCGCTAGGAGAAGAAGCGGTCTACGATCTAACGGTTCCCGGCCCGGCCTCGTGGATGGCAGATGGCATTGTGTCACATAACTCCGGGAGTATTGAACAAGATGCCGATGTGGTGATCATGCTGTACCGCGATGCCTACTACAATCCTGACTCGCCTGACCGCAACATCGCGGAAGTGATCATCACCAAGCACCGCAACGGCCCGACCGGTACGATTAAACTCCTCTTCCAGCCGGAACTCACCAAGTTCGAGAATCTCGCGGAGTAAGCCCCCGATGACGCCGACCCCAGCGCTTGATCCTTCACTCACTGTCCCCGCTGACACCTGGTTTGCGGTGGACTGGGCTACTTTCATGCAGCTTGCCGCCCTGCCAGACTATGCCCCCGGCAAATTCTACTACCATCAGCAACAGGCCAGAATCGAAATGCCTCCCGTCGGCTACAACCACAGTAGTGACCACTCGCTCCTGGGTCATGCGGTTCATCTCTACGCCGGTTTGAATCGCATTCCCTTGAATGGTCACGATAACCTCAGCTATCGCCAACCCGGTCACCGTGAAGCACAGCCTGACTTGTCGTTCTATATCGGTGAATCAGTCGTCGCGATCCCCTACGGCACGACCATCGTTAATCTGGACGAACTGCCGCCGCCGACGCTTGTGGTCGAAGTCGCCAACACCTCACTGGCGGACGATCTCGGTCAAAAGCGGCTGCTGTATGAGCAATTGGGGGTGCAGGAGTATTGGGTGGTGGAGGTGCAGCAGTTGCAGGTCTTTGCTTTTGCGATCGCCGCTGGCGGCAGCCGTCAAATTGACACCTCACAAGTGTTACCCGGCTTGTCCATGGCGTTTGTGGTCGCACTGCTGCAACGCGCCCGCACCACCCCGCATAGCGAGGTGACCCGCTGGCTGTGCGAGACTTTACCGGCGAGTACAGCCCCAGCCGAGGAGCCAGGCTCATGAACCGGCGCGGTCTCTTTGTCGGTCTGCTGGGGTTGGACATCATCTATCAAGTCGAGCGGCTGCCCAGCGCAAATGAGAAAATCACAGCGTTGGACTGTGTGATCGCAGCGGGCGGCCCGGCTGCAAATGCGGCGGTCACCTTTGCGGCACTGGGCGGTCAGGCGACTTTGGCTGCCGTCGTCGGTCAACACGTCACCAGCGAACTGGTGCGGGCGGACTTGCGCGACTGGCAAATTCGGATTTGCGATTTAGAACCGGACTGTCGCCGACCGTTGCCGCTGTCCTCGGCGCTGTCTACAGCCGGGACGGGCGATCGCGCCGTTGTCTCGCTCAATGCCCGTCGTTTACAAGCCGACGCGACCCTTTTGCCGCTGGCGCTGCTGGACGAAATTCAGGTGGTGCTGATCGACGGTCATCAACTGGCGGCGAGTCAGGCGATCGCCAGCCAAGCCCGCGCTCGCCAGATCCCGGTGGTGCTAGATGGCGGCAGTTGGAAGCCGGGCTTGGACACCATCTTACCGGCTGTGGACTATGCCGTTTGCTCCGCCGATTTCTTCCCGCCCGGTTGTCAGACAGCGGATGCGGTGGTGGCTTATCTGAGTGCTCAGGGAGTGGGGCAAATAGCGATCACGGCGGCGATCGCCCCATCCAGTACTGGCAGCAGGACGAAGCAGGCGTGATTCCGGTGCCGACGGTTAAGGCGGTCGATACCCTGGGGGCGGGCGACATTTTTCACGGTGCGTTTTGTGCTTATATCGGCGCGCAGGATTTTCCCGAAGCCTTGAGTTCGGCGGCGGCGATCGCCGCGCACTCCTGCCAGTTTCTCGGCACACGTGCTGGGTTGCGAGCGCTGCCCCCAGGGTAATGGCGCGCTCAGCTTGCTACAATCTGGCTTTAAATCGGGTTGAGACTCTGCCGTCCATGAACAAACCCAAGCCTGAGAAGCCAGCCCACATCGTCCTGACCTCGCATCCGACGCGCAACGGGGTTCAGCCCCTGCCGATCCGCTGGGGGGCGACTGAGCCGCTGGAGCGCGGCCCGGTGATTGGCACCCTCGGCAACTCCGATCACCGCAATGTGATCGGCACGCACTCGGGTTCCTATGCCCTCTACCGGGCGCTGGCGGTGGCCAGCGGCTCGCTGCAAGCCGACCATCGCGCCGATCTCAGCCACACCGCGCCGATTGTGAGCATCGGCCCTTACCCGAGCTGGCACGACCCAGCGAAAATCGTCTCGCTCGATCCCTTCGGAGCCGTCGTTGATTCCGCCTACGCCACACTCTACGAGCAGGGCTACGACATCCGCCCCACGATCGCCATCACCAAGGCGCAGATCAATTTGCCCGAGCTGCAAGAGGTGGTCAGCAGCAGTCGGCTAGTGGAAGATGGCACGATTGTCAAAGCCGGAGGCAGCCTGGTGGTGACGAAAGTGGCGATTGATCCGGTCTGGTACTTGCCGGGGATCGCCCAGCGGCTGGGCATCAAGGAAGGGCGGCTGCGACAAACCCTGTTTCAGCAAACCGGCGGTATGTTTCCGGAGTTGGTGACGCGCCCAGATTTGCACGTCTTCTTACCCCCGATTGGCGGCATGACAGTCTATATCCTCGGTGAGCCGGCCGCCGTCGCTGACCCAGCCCGGAAACTGGCGGTGCGGGTTCATGATGAATGCAATGGCTCGGATGTCTTCGGCTCCGATATTTGCACCTGCCGACCCTATCTGGTTCACGGCATCGAAGTCTGCGTGCAAACGGCGCAACAAGGCGGTGCGGGCGTGATTATCTACAACCGCAAGGAAGGGCGCGCCTTGGGAGAGGTCACCAAGTTTCTGGTCTACAATGCGCGCAAGCGACAGGCGGGGGGCGATCGCGCCGATGCCTACTTCACGCGCACCGAATGCGTCGCCGGAGTGCAGGATATGCGCTTCCAGGAGCTGATGCCGGATGTGCTGCATTGGCTGGGGATCACGCGCATTGACCGCTTTGTCTCGATGAGCCATCTCAAGTCAGCGGCGATCGCCCAGGCCGGGATCGAGATTGTTGAGCAGGTGCCGATTCCCGCTGACTACATTCCCGCCGACGCGCAGGTGGAAATCGCCGCGAAAACGGCCGCTGGCTACTACACCGAGAGCGACATTCCCGATGCCGAAGGCCTCACGCGCGTCAGCGGGCGCGGTTTGCAAGAATATTAATCGCAGCAGGGACGGGATTGGCGGTCGGTTGCCCGCCCCCAAGCCGCCGCGCAAGTTCCTTTACAATGAGAAAATCGATTGTTGCTAGACCTGAGCCTGATGGTGCCATGACAGTTCAAACGCCCACCACACAAACCACAACCACGGAGCTAGCCCCCAACTACACATTGCCGCTCGTTTTGCTGGCGAGTGCGGTTCCCTTGGCTTTGTGGCAGCGCCCAGTTGGTGCGATCATCGGGATCTTCGGTCTGTTTCTGCTGGTGCAGGCGGGAACACTACGACTCGTTTTCACGGCGACGACGCTGGCGATCTATCGCGGTCAAACGCAGATTCGCGCGTTTCCCTATGTCGAGTGGCAGAACTGGCGCATTTTCTGGCCGGCAGTGCCGATTCTGTTCTATTTTCGGGAAGTCAACAGCATCCACTTTCTGCCGATTCTCTTTGACCCGCAACAGCTTCAGGCGTGCCTCACGCCCCTACCGCGCCGCGATTGAGGTTGGGTGCTGCCGTTTGCTATTTGGTAATTTGCTTGCATGAATTCTGATGATGCTGCTGTCCCCAACTCCGAGCGCGATCGCCACAACGGCGACCCGGAGGCGATGCCACCCTTGCCGGATCTAGGCGATCGCGATCCCGAAGCCGACCCGCGCCCGGTGCTGAATCTGGGGACGCCGACGGAAGCGGCGGCTGAGCCGCCCAGTCCGCCCCCACCCGCGGAGCCACCGGCTCCCCCGGTGGCTGATCCGCTCGCTGACTTCGAGGCGCGCAAGGCCGGCTTGCAAGCAGAAATCGCAACGCTGACGGCACAGCGCGATCGCCTGCTCGCCGATGTCAGTGGCGATATTCCGGCCTTGCTGCAACGCCTCGTCGCCGATGGCACACAGGAACTCGAGCAGCGCCGTCAGAGTTTGCAAGCGACCGTTGAGCAGTTGGAGCGGCGGCGCGATCGCGTGCGCGAAGAGATCCGCAGCAGCTTCGCCGGACAGTCCCAGGACATTGCCATTCGTGTCCAGGGTTTTAAGGAATATCTCGTCGGCAGCTTGCAAGACCTCGCGGCGGCGGCTGAGCAGTTGCAACTGCCGGAGCTAGAGGCCCCTCGCCCCAACCGTAACGTGCCGCGATCGCCCCAGGTTGAAGAGACCGAAGCGCCGACGCCCCGCTTTGCGAAACAGAGCTTTCAAGAACAGCGGCGACAGGTCATCAGCCTGCTTGACCAGTACCGCGCCCGGCCGGACTACTACGGCCCCCCCTGGCAACTACGCCGGACATTTGAGCCGGTTCACGCCGAACGGGTGCAGGATTGGTTTTTTAAACAGGGCGGACGCGGCGCACTGCGCTCGATGGGCAGCCGCCTGCAAAATATTTTGATTGCTTCGGCCGCGATTTCGATTTTGAATGCCTTGTATGGTGATCGCCTGCGGGTCTTGGTGCTCGCAAATACGCCGGAGCGCCTGGGCGAGTGGCGACGTGGCTTGCAAGACTGCCTGGGAATCTCGCGTGGTGACTTCGGGCCAACGCGCGGGGTGGGACTCTTCGAGTCACCCGACGCGCTGGTGCAAAAGGCGGATCGCCTGCTGGAGAATAAGCTACTGCCCCTCGTCGCCATCGACGAGACCGAGGACAATATCAACCTGGCGCTGCTGCAATTCCCGCTCTGGCTTGCCTTTGCCCCAGATCCCAATCAGGTTTCGAGCTACGCTTACTAACAGATCTCAATAACCTCGGTTAGAAATTCATGTTGCTGGAGTAGCTTTACCCAGACTAGGCAGATAACTCATAAGTTTGGAGCAAGGTATTTTCGTTGGTGTCGGCAACATCAAAATTTAGAATGGGAAGGATCTGGGAATAATACCGTGATGTTAATAACTGCGGCTCGGATTTCCAAGGTTGACCGCGATCGCCCGGATCCCTCCGTAATTGCCTTGGCCGCGCGCAACTATCCTGACTCGCCCCATCGCACTTGGATGGAGTGAGGAGTGAGTGATCGCCTCGCTGCCAACACGGCTGAACTCTTCGGGGTTTATTCGCAGTTCCTGGTAAAGTGGGACGGGCAGCTATTATGAGGAGGTTTTGCTTATCGCCGCCTTCGTCAAGCTGAATGCCATGCCGGATAGTCTCGAAGAAACCATCATTCAAGCCCGCCAAGGCAGCATGGCGGCAATTATTCAGGTGCTGAATGATCGCCTTGCTGACCGTGGTGTGCGGACGCGCGCTGTGTTACAAGAGGGCATTCTGCAAGTCCTCTGTGAAGCCCCCCTAGCAGAGCCGCTAGAACGCGAGATCCTCTTGCCGCACGTCCGGGAAATTTTGGAGAGCATTGAGCTGCGTAAACCCCGGCGCGCTCGGATCAGCAGCCGCATCGCCCGCGAGCAGCAACTCATCTGGCTCGAGGATATTCACCGCAATCCAGATAGCCAGTTGCTTTGGTCAGAGTCGATCATTTTGCGTCGGCCGAGTCTCTTCAAACGACTCAGTCGGTTTAGCCATCGTCCTCGCTCACGAACCGGCAGTGGCAAGCCCCCCACCCTGCCTCCCGCCAACATTGTCAAAAAGCCAAAACCACCGGCTTCAGAAGAGTCAACCTTCTGGCGTGGCTTGCTCGGCGGTGTGCTGTTGAGCGCGCTCAGTTTCTTGCTGGGCTGGGGTTATCAATATTGGCGATCGCAAGGATTTGCCAATTTACCGAGCGTGACGCGCTCTGCCCCCAGCCCTGACAGTGCTGCCGTGCCCATGCCCAGTCCGGCCGTAGTTGCCAGTCCGGTTGAGCCACCTGATACGACGCTCGCTCCGAATGCTAGCCCCAGCCCTACGCCGACGACGGTGGTTGTCCCACCTACTGCATCCCCCGTGCTGCCGCCCGTCGCCAGCTCGCCGTCAGCAGATCCCTTTGCGGCTGCGGTGCGCTTGGCAGAAGAAGGAGCAGAACTGGGTCAGACGGCTAGCACGGCCGAGCAGTGGCAGGCCCTAGCACGCCAGTGGCAGCAGGCGGCGGAGCTAATGCAAGCGGTATCGGCGGATGACCCGCGCTATGCGACGGCCCAAGAGCGCAGCCAGAGCTATCAGCGCAACAGCGAGGTGGCTCAGCAACAAGCCGCCGACGCCACTGCCCCCTAGATTTTCGGTCAGACCGATCGGGTTCAGTAGGATAAATTAGAGAAGCTAAACGCCAAGCTGTGTGGATCGCACCCGGCGGATGCGTGGACGCTGCTCGTCCTTGCACCCCGACGGCTCGGCTCAAGCGTAGAGAGTCCCTGTAATTGTTCACGATTTAGTCAAACTGCCATCCTGGTGCAAGCAGTGATTAACCGCGTCCTTGCTCTCCCATTGGCAAGGTGCTCGCTGAATCACCCATGCCTTCTGGAGCGCTCTACGACATGAACACCGCTCAACCCGATCCTGATCTCACATCTCTCCTCAGCCAACTGCTGCTGACCCACACTGAACCCCAGCCGCTGCTCAATGCGGCGGCTGAATCTTTGGGTGATTACCTCGGGAGCGATGCTTGCTTGCTGGCGAGTGACCCGGCGACCACGGGAATTTGGTGTGCTGAGACGCTGACTAAATCGCGGCCACGGGCGATCGCCCAGTTACAAGCCAACCTTGCTGCGTCGCAGCCGGAGATCAACACCCCGCCGCTGCGACGCTTGCGGCGGCATTCGCTGCCGGATGCGGGGGTCTTGCTGGTGGGCAAGCGTGCAGCCGGTGATTGGGCAGCCGCCACACAGGGACAATTCCAGACGGCGAGCAATGTCGCAGCAACACTCGTCGCTCACGCGCGGCTCCAGCAGCGCCTCGCCGCTTATCAAGACTACCAACAGCTCTTTCAAAACCTGAGCCGCGCGCTGCACCAAACTCGCGCTCTGGATGCGCTGCTGCAAGTGGCGCTGTCCGGAACCGCACAGGCGATCGCCGCCGAGCGTAGTGCCATCTTTACCCTCAAGTACCGGGATCCCTTACTCGCGCGCGCTGATACCGTGCCCGAGGCGCGGGTCGCGCTGTTAAGTCAGTGGGCGGCGGCGACGACTCCGGAATTTCCGGCGGCGATCGCCGATTTTGCGCTGGCGGACTCTCCCTGCTGCCTGACGGCTTGGCAGCAGGCCCCGGCGACGCTGACCACTGCCCCCTCGGCCGCCACATCCTCACCCTTCGGTTCCAGCGAACCGTTCCGACAGTGGCTGATGCAGCCGCTGCTCCATGCCGCCATCCCCACAGCTCAGCCACTCGTCCTTGGCTTTCTCCTCCTCCAGAGCTGCCGCGAGTCCCCCTGGCAGCCGGCTGAGCTGGAGCTAGTCGCGGGAGTCGGCTTGCAGCTCAGTGCCGCAATTGTACGCGATCGCGCCCTGCGGCGAGTGCAGTCGGTGGTTGACGAGCGCACCGCTCAACTCCGGGGCAGCCTGGAGATGCAGGCGAAACTCTACGAAAAAAGCCGCCAACAGGTCGAGCAATTACAACAGTTACTGGCGGCTAAAAGTGAATTTCTCGATGCCGTGAGTCATGAGTTGCGGACACCACTCACGACCATGAAAATGGCTATTCAGGTTTTACGACAACCAGAGCTTTCGGCTGAACGCCAAGCCAAATATCTCGATCTACTCGAACAAGAATGGCAGCGCGAATATGGCCTGATTCAAGATTTGCTCGCCTTACAGAAATTGGAATCGAATCAGGTCACCATTGACTACCAACATTTCGATCTCAAAGAAATGTTGAACAGCTTAGTGAGCCAGTTTCAACAGAAGTGGCAGAGTAAAGGATTGGGCATCAACATTGACTATGACCCACCAAAACTGGCCGACGCAAAAAAATCCTTGCTGCTCTACAGCGATGCCGACAGTGTGCGGCAGGTGCTGCAAGAACTGCTCACCAATGCGGGCAAATACTCTTATCCGGAGACTGTTGTAGCCATCCAGATCCAGCAGGCCGCACCGCAATATCAACTCAAGCTGCGGATCACCAGCGTCGGGCGGGGCATCGCTCCCGCTGAGCAAGCCGCGATTTTTGACAAGTTTGTGCGGGGGCAAGGCGTGACGGAGCAAGCGATCCCCGGCACCGGTTTGGGCTTGGCGCTGGTAAAAAGCCTAGTGCAACACCTGGATGGCACAATTGAGGTGCAGAGTCAGGGTGCCGCTGGCGATCACGCGGCGGAGACTCAGTTTACTCTTACCTTGCCGCCCCCGCCCTCATTTGCTTGATCAATGCTCGTTAAACGGGACGCATCACCGCCGCTTCAACACTGGCAGCAGCCCCGCTACTCTCGCCGCGCTCGGCGCTGGGATATTCTCCGGATCGCGACCCGCTTTCTCTGGGCGCTGGGCTGGGATCGGCTGACGGGCAACCGCAGCAGCGATCGCCGCCAGCAGCACGCCCAATGGCTAGTCCAGCGTTTGCTAGAACTCGGCCCGACTTTCATCAAGCTCGGTCAAGCGCTCTCGACGCGCCCCGACCTGATCCCCCGTGAGTACACTCAGGCGTTGGGGGAGTTGCAGGATCGCGTGCCGCCGTTTAGCTCCGAGCTGGCGATCGCTGTCATCGAGCGCGAACTCAACAGCCCTCTCAACGACCTCTTCCGCGAATTTGACCGCTATCCGCTCGCTGCGGCTAGCCTCGGTCAAGTACACAAAGCCATCCTCCACAGCGGCGAAGCGGTGGTGGTCAAGGTGCAGCGCCCCGGACTCGCTGACTTATTTCAGCTCGACTTTGAGGTCCTACACCAACTCGCCCACTGGCTGAATCGCTACTGGCCCGATGCCCGCAAATACAACCTTGAAGAGCTGTATCGCGAATTTTTCGGCTTACTGTATCAAGAAATTGACTACATTCATGAAGGCAAAAATGCTGATCGCTTTCGCCACAATTTTCAAGATGTCCCACAAATCCACGTCCCAGAAGTCTATTGGCGCTATACCACTGCTAAAGTTCTGACCCTCGAATATGCACCGGGGATCAAGATCACTGACCGCGCCACCATCGAAGCTTGCAATCTCGATCCGGATCGTCTGATCCAATTGGGAGTTTCCTGTTATCTCAAACAGATGCTAGACGATGGTTTTTTTCAGTCTGATCCTCATCCTGGCAACATGGCAGTGGGTGAGGCTGGCGAGCTGATTTTCTACGACTTCGGCACGATGACTGAAGTGAAAGGTCTGAACCGCGAACAGATGGTGCGCACATTTTTCGCGGTCATGCGCAAAGATACCGACGGCGTGATTGATAGCCTCACCTATATGGGCTTCCTGGAACCCAGCTCAGACATGACCGCCGTGCGGCGCTTAGTGGCTTTTGTGCTCGATCAATTTCGGGAGAAACCGATTGATCTGAGTGCCTTTCAACAGATGAGTAGTGAACTCTATATCATCTTCGAGCAACAGCCCTTTCGGCTGCCCGCGCAGATGATGTTTGCGGTCAAAGCGGTCACCACCCTCGACGGCATTGCTCGTAGTTTGAACCCGCAATATAACTTGATTGCTGCTAGCACGCCATTTTTGAAACAAATGGTCAAATCGGCGAAAAGCGGTAATCTTCTGCGTCAACTTGCCCGGCAGACGCGCGATTTTGTGCAATATAAACTAACGCAGCCGAGTGCTGCCGAGCGAGCTGTTCGTCAGCTTGAAGAACGCATCGAGCAGGGTGAATTGCAGTTTCGAGTGCGATCGCTCACCACTGAGCGGGCAACCCGGCGCATTTACTTGGCACTGAAATGCTTGATCTACACCAGCCTCTGCGCCACCGGCATGATTTGCGGCACGCTGCTAGTGGTGAATGGGATTGCCAACTGGGCGATCGCCGCCTTCTGTTTTGGAGCCTTCTGGTTCTTGATTCTCGGACGTGCTTTTATCAACCTGTTGCTCCGCGAGCGCTTCGATCGCTTGGCCGAACGCTGATGCTGATCTGAGATTATGGGAAGGGCGATCAGTTTTGAGTTTTGAGTTCTACCTTCCGTGCAGCGGAGTCATGTTGGGAATGGCGCTCAACAATTACCAAACGGCTGTTCGCCCCTATCGACAATGATTGCGTTGTTGACACCGTGCTGTACTAGTACAAGGCGGCGGAAATGAGATGCCCATTCAAAATCCCCAGGATTCCCGGATTGCAGGCACTCAAAACTCCGCAACGCGGTTATTGCAGGCACTCAGAACTCAAAACTCGGAACTCAAAACTCCGCGTAGCGGTACTAGGTTCAGCATTGCGAGGCGCGAGTCCGCATCTAGATGCGTTGAAGTTCAAGATTGAACGGTCACTGGAGAAGATGAGGGGCGGGGAGTCAACTGTTGCCAGCCGGTGCCCTGATGCTGACCGCCTACCAGTTGTGGGTGCAAAATTTCCGCCAGAATTTCCGCCGACTCCACCAGTCGCGGGCCAGGACGATTGAAATAAGCATTGCCGTCGGTCACATAAACTCGCCCTGTCTGCACTGCCCGCAATTGCAGCCAGTGAGGTGCGCCCAAAGCCGCCTCAGCCTCAGTGCGGGTTTTTGCCAAGTCAAAGCCGCAGGGCATGAAGACCACGACGTCGGGATCAGCCTGCACCAACTCTTCCCACTGAAGCCAGGACGAATGCTGACCAACGCTGCCCAATAGCGACTCGCCACCCGCTAGCGCTACCAACTCCGGCAGCCAATTGCCAGCCACCATCAGCGGCTCGATCCACTCGATACAGGCAACCGTCGGACGCGCACCCCTTGCACTCTGCGATTGACAAGTCTGCGCGCGTTTGACCAGAGACTCGACCACTGGAGTCGCTTCGAGATCAAACAGCTCAGCCACGCGCTGCACATCCTGCCAAACCTCTGCCAGTACCATGGGCTGGAGGGAAAGAATCTGCGGCTGACAACCGGTCAGCTCAGCAACGGCCGCTTCGACATCGCGTTGGCTTACTGCACAGACCTCGCACTGAGCCTGGGTGAGAATGTGGGTCGGTTGTAACTCCGCCAGAACCTCTATTTTCACGCGATAGACGCTCAGTGCGGACTCCAGGACGGTCGTGACGCGAGCATGAATTTCCCGACTATTCCCTTCAGGGGTAAATCTTGGCTCGGTGCAAATGGGTAAAGCGGTGACAGCACTGGGAAAATCACATTCGTGCGATCGCCCCACTAACTGCGGCAACAATCCCAGCACGGCGACAATCTCGGTCGCACTGGGCAGCAGCGAAACAATGCGAGGGTTCGTCATGAGCACCCGCTGGAATCTCTAAATCTTTGCGAATTCTAGCCTCCGGACGCAGCGGACCGCAAATCTCAGGTCTCATCGGGGGCAACGATTCTGGTCAGGGGGTTGATTACGAGGAGTACGGGAGCCAGGTAATCTAGATGCCGACCTAGGGCAAGTCGAAGAGTTGGTTAGTTGGCACATTGCTCACGGCACGTTGTAAGGAAGCGAGGGCGCTGTTGTAACTAATGATCGCGGTCAGCAGGTTGCCGCGCGCGCGGGTCAGTTCGGTTTGGGCATCGATGACATCTGTCTGCGTGCCGACCCCCGCCTGGAAGCGCAGGCGAGCTAGACGCAGGCTCTCTTCGGCTAGCTGTACGGCTACAGTGGCGGTCTTGATATTTTCATCGCTTGCTAGCAAGTTTGAGTAGGCTTCCTCAACCTCGAAGCGGATCTGATTGCGTTGCTGCTCAAACGACACCTCGGCGATCTCCATGTCGATCGCCTCCTGGTCGCGGCGCGCCTGGGCGAGGCCGCCGTCGAAGAAGCGCCACCTGACCCGTGCCCCGATCTGGTAGCCGTCGGCCAGGCCCTCGCTGTCATTGAAGACACCGAGGACGTTGTAGTTGGCAAAGACGCTGACCTGCGGGCGAATGTCAGCTAGGGCCGTCTCGCGCTGCTGTTCTTCGATCTCGCGCTGAACCAGTTGTTGCTCCAGTTCGGCCCGGTTGCGGTAGGCGAGGATGATGGTTTCTTCGAGTGGTAGTTCCCAGGTGCCAGCGGGGCGAATCTCATCGGCGATCGTGACCTCCACCTGCTGACCCAGGCCGAGGACTTGTACGAGCGATCGCCTGGAAACGCGCTGCGTCGAGAGTGCATTGGTCAGATTTTGATTGCTGTTGGCGAGATCCACCTGCGCTCGCAAGACATCGAAGCGAGTGCCCAAGCCGGCTTGTTCGAGCAACTCGGCATCCCGGAGTGTCTGTTGGGCGTTTTCTACCGCTGCTTCCTCGATGTCTACCCGGGCGTCCGATTCTTGGAGCGAGTAGTAGGCAGTGATCGTTTGCAGGCGGATCTGCGCTTCGATCTGCTCCACCTCGAGCTGATTGAACCGGATCGCGCGCTCCGCCTCGCGAATCTGCGCCGGTCGTCGGCCGCCGTCGTAGATGTTGTAGTTCAGCTCGACGCGACCGTCGAAAGAGTCGGTAATCGTGTCCTGATCGCCCAGTAAATCGCTAAAGGCATTATCCTGGCGACCTCGATTCGCCAGCTCGCTCTGGGCGGAGTCGGTGCGGCTGATCGTCGCTGAGGCATCCAGGGTCGGAAATTGGGCGGCGAGGGCGGCGCGCAGGCCCGCCTGTGCCCGCTCCAGGCTGAGAAAGGCGGTGCGGAAATCCTGGTTATTGCGGCGGGCGAGGGCGATCGCCTCCAACAGGGTGATCGGCTGCGTCAGATCCACCGTCACCTCATCCGGTTCCGTCGGGAAGAGCAGCGGATTGGCGCTGGGGTCAAGATTCTCCGGCGGTAGGACGGGCTGGCGGCCGTCGATGATCTCTGGCTGTTGCACCAGCGGCGCGGCTTCGTCGCGTACCTCAAAATCGTTGGGCTGTGGGGTGAGGGGTTCTAGTTCCTCGAGTTCTTGCGAGAGCGGTTCGGGCGGCGCGCTGAGTTCGTCGGTCGGTTCGTTGTCTGGGGTGTCAGCTTGGGCGAGCCAGAGCAGGGCGATCGCCGGTTCCGACTGCTCAAGCGGCAGCGCCGCCATCGGTTCACTCAGGCGGGCGGAGGGCGGTACCGGCAGCTTCGCGATCGCTACCAGCGGCAGCGTCGCCATCAGCTGGGAGGCTTCATCCTGCGCGGCTCCCGGCTGCGGATCACTGGCCGTCACCAAGGCCGCCGCAAAGCCCGGCGTCACGGGCGGGGCCACTTCGGCTTGGTGCTCGCGGGGGCATCGGGGGTCAGCGCCAGATCGACCGAGGCAATGGGACTGGCGATCGCCACA
>JAAUTY010000022.1 GCA_012031265.1 Spirulinaceae cyanobacterium SM2_1_0
GTTGCAAAAACCTTGCACCCCATGATGAAAATCAGGGTCAAAATCTGGAAGCTGGAGAGTATAACCCCTACTTTTCAAGCTGTACAGCGCCCAGAAGCGTTTTGGGGACTTTTTCAGCAAACCCTATATAGATAAGCCATTGAAATTTAATAGATAAGCGTGGCGGTGCCGACCTCAATGGCGCTTTTTGACCTGAGGCGCATGACCGCTGCCTGACACTTAACTGAGATGTCCCCAATCTAAATCCCACTCAGCTGCCAACTCGGCGTAAAACTGGCTCGCCGCGAAAGGTCGATCATCCACAGTCGTAGGATCACCGTGATGTGGACTGAGTTCTGATTCAGGCATGACGGTCTCATGCTTTGGGAGTCCGAGCTGCTCGGCTTGCTGGTGCAGCTCTTGGCGAACTGACCGCAATTCGCTCTGGGGGTAGACCGGAGACTCGCGTTCCATCAAAAACACCTCACTCGACCACGGCTCTGGGTTATGACGGCTGTCATAGTACTTCTGTACTATTCTAACGAATGCCTAAGCCGGTTGTGCTGCTCGCTGAGCCGGTAAACCTGGCGCATTCATCGGCGTCACTACCCAGCTTGGATACTATATATAGTGTAGCGCTAAATATAGAGTCTGCAAGTACTCTGGGACGCTTAATCTATGGATGACAGTCTGCGGCGCGCCCATAAGCGTCCGGAAGGAACCCCGTTGAATGTATGCAGCGATCGCAACTTGGGGCTTGTTGTCAGTTAAAGCCGAAATCTAGACTGGGAAAGGATTGCAGCGTTAGCGAATGCTATAGGCACCATCGCTGAGAACCTAGTACCGCTACGCGGAGTTTTGAGTTCTAAATTTTGAGTTCTGAGTGCCTACAATACTGGAATCCTGGAGATTCTGAATGGGCATCTCATTTCCGCCGTCCTGTACTAGGATTGGTCAGCACTCTCGGAACAATTGATGACAGACCCTAGTGCTTAAAATTGGATTTGCAGGGGCTTCTCAGGGGTCATGCTTCTGGGGAGGGGATTCTGGATTAGCCCCTGGTACTAGGTGGCTGTGCTCTCCAACCGCGTCCGTCGTATACCATTAGAGGTCGATTAACCTATGTGTCCTAAGACACACAATCGCAAAGTTCCAATAAGAAATTTGTATCCTTAAGCTCGTTCATTTTGCGGCTTTTGTTGCGCTGATGATTGTGGTGAGGAATTGTTGAGATGCTGACGGTTGCGGCTCTCTGCCGTTTGGCATCTGGCGCGGCGGCGGCGCGATCGCCAATTAGAGCAGCGTTACGAGTTTTAATCAGACGACCGCAAGGCTTGTTCTTTGGCGCTGGCTTAGCGTAGATTACGTTGCTATCGGTAACCACTAGGATGCTGGCGCTTGGCGCTCTTCTATCCTCAAGGCTATAGCGGGTTGGTTTCCGACCCGCGCCGTGCTACTCCAGTCATCTTTTTTGTGATGCTGTAGTGGCTCTCAGTCATAACCTGGAGTCATAACTCCACAGCCGCTAGCTGTTCAACCTAGTGAATTGATCGGTGGCATGATGGATCTGGTTTTGATGTTCCCGGATACGGCGGTTGATCGCTAGATGGATGGGAAAAGGCTTTGACAAGGTTGCTGAGCGTCGATTTTCAGACTTAGGATGACAAATCTGCGTGAATTGGCTTGTCGAATCCGGAAAACCAGAGTACTCTTACCTAGGTTATGCAATGCAAACTAGCTGTCAGTGATTGCAGTCACTCTTTGTGATCAGTCGATTAGCTGAGGCTTCTCTGCCCCAACGGTCTGCTTTCACAAACACTCAATCACGCATTACACACTAGGAGGTCGTTGTTGAAACGCTCACTCACACATCAAACCAACCTTACTCCTCCCAGCTCAGCTCAGGGATCAGAGGTGCAGCAGCAACTTTCTGACCGCGAGCTGTCTGCTACTAATGCTGGTTCTAAGCGTGCTGTACGCCGTGCTCGTGCTGCCATGCTTGGGATTGCAGCAATCTCGATGGGTGCTACAGCGGGCGTACTGATGCCGAACCCCGGCGATGAGGTGATCGCCGCTGAGTCGAGTCTAGCGAGTCCTGCCCTAGCGGCTGAGTCACTAGATATCCCTGCCCCACTGGCTGAATCTGATGCCGGTGTTGAGCTGGGTGTCGTAATTGAGCCTGAAATCATTGAGGCAGTTGCAACCCCAGCGATCGGCCCTTCACTGATGCAACACCGCGTTGAGGATGGCGACACGCTTTGGGCGCTGTCACAAAGCTATGGCGTATCTGCCGAGGCGATCGCCGCTTCCAACTCAATTGACACCGGTGCAGTGCTAACCGTCGGTCAAACTTTGAAGATTCCGACGACGATTGCCCAACCTGCACCAGTGCTCGACAGCGAACCTGTTGCTGTGGCTCAACCGCAGCAAGTTGCCGCAGCCATGGCTGTGAAGAGCAACCAGAGTCTTGATACGACGGCGGCAAGTGGGCCGACCGTTGAAGAAACTGAGGCGGCACCACTGGCTGCTGCTGTGTCGCCTGCATGGCGCGAGGCACAGGCGCAACAGGCAGAGGCTGCCAATAGTGCCCATGTCTATCGTGTTCAGAGCGGCGATACCCTGGATGCTATCTCCCGCCGCTTTAATGTTTCCACGGTCGAACTCGCTCAACTGAACGAAGTTAGCGATCCGCGTCGTCTGCAACCGGGTCAGCGCCTGAAGGTTCCGACTACACCTAGCCCAGGGTATTCTGAGTCACCAGCGCCGCGCCTCGTGGTGCCTCCTCAGCCATTGGCTGACGAAGCACCGATTGAGCGTACCGTTGCTATGCAAGCTTCGCCGGGCAATGACGCGCACATTGAGAAGCTGAAGGACGAAGTGATGCGGCTGCGCCAGGAGATCCGCAGCCAGCGTCTGGCGGCAAGTGAGCCTGCTGTTGAAATTGAAGCCGAGGCTGTTGTGGTCAGCCCGACCACGGTTGTCCGTCGCCCGGAAGCGCCGGTTTTATTAACCCCGACCGTTGAGACCATTGGGCGATCGCCGCGTGCGACGACCGTCCCTACTGCCCCGCCTCCGTTGATGTCGCTGCCACCCGTTGAGGTTGAGCAAGAGCGACCGCGCGTGATCGCGGCAGCACCTGTACCGACTGAAGCCTACAACCGCCTGTTGCAACTGCCGGCTGGTCGCACGGTCGCGCCGGAACTGCCCCCGCTGCAAGGCCCGGAGCAATATCTGCCCGATCGCCCGCAGCAATTCAACGGCTATACTTGGCCTGCACGTGGCACCTTGACCTCTGGCTACGGCCCGCGTTGGGGACGGATGCACAAAGGCATTGATATTGCTGCACCGACGGGCACGCCGATTTTCGCCGCTGCCACTGGTGAGGTGATCTCTGCTGGTTGGAATAATGGTGGCTACGGTAACCTTGTGGATATCCGCCACCCGGATGGCAGCATGACTCGATACGCGCACAATAGTCGTGTTTTGGTGCGTAAGGGTCAGCGTGTGGATCAGGGCGAGCAGATTGCGCTCATGGGTAGCACCGGCTTCAGCACCGGTCCTCACCTTCACTTTGAGATTCATCCTGCGGGTCGTGGCGCGATGAATCCAATGGCATTCCTACCGCGCAGTCGCTAGGCGATCGCACCAGTCGGAAGCCTATTCACGTCAATTGAATCGGCAAGGGGATGCTTAGGGCATCCCCTTTTTATTGCTTCGAGATGGGCGGTGCTCCTGACAAGCCAACAAACTTGCAGTTGTGTCCGCTGCCAGCGCCTCATAGCCTGGTGTTACTCGTCCTGTTTCATGTCGTCGTAGAGATCCTGAAGCTGCTGGTGGTGCTGGCGACGTGAGGGGCGGCGATATTTCTTGCGTTCGAGGCGGGGTTCGTAATGTTGCGTGCCAGCTTGTTTGATCTTGAGCTTCAGGGCAGCGTCTGCATCCGCTGCTTGTTGTCGGCTCTGGTGTCGGGCGATCGCCTCGTCGAGAAATTGTAGGTAATGGCTATAGCGTTCCCAATCCCCACGCACGACGCAATTAGGTTCTTGACGGTGTAAACAGTTGCTGAACTGGCAGAGGCCATGAGCTAAGCGGGCACGTGCCTCTGGAAAGTACTGAGCTAATTCTGCCGGGTCGCAGTCGAGGCTCGGTTTGTTAAAGCCCGGCGAGTCGGCAAGCCAGCCCCCTGCTGGTAGTGAAAAAAGTTCGACATGGCGAGTAGTATGGCGACCCCGCTGGAGTTTGCCCGAAACAGCCCCCACGCGCAGGCGGGCGGTCGGAATCAGGCAATTGATTAGGCTGGATTTGCCAGCACCGGAGGGGCCGGCGATCGCCACAATCTTTTGAGCGAGCAAGGCCTGCAATGTGGCGATCCCATCGCCTTGTTGCACACTGATGCAAGTCGGGGTGTAACCCCAAGCTTGGAGGCGGGCTCGCCAGTGCTCGCGTTCGCTGGTGCTGATTAAATCGCTCTTGTTGAGCGCCAAATAGGGAACCAACGCCGTTATTTCAGCCGTGACCAGAAAACGACTGAGTTGCCAGGGATCAAGCGGCGGTTCCGTAAATGGAAAAACTAGTAGCAGGCAATTGGCATTAGCAATCGGCGGGCGCTGCATTTCAGTCTGTCGGGGCAGGATCTCAGCGATCGCGCCGCGTCCTTCCACCCAGTCGATTTCTTCGACAAGAACGCGATCACCGACGAGAACCGACTGTCCCGTTTTCTTAAGGCGGGCGCGGCTGGTGCAGAGCAGTCGCGTGCATGTCCCCGGTTCCGTGAGGTGTACCCAGTAGAAGTTGGCTTGATTGGCGAAGACCGTGCCGAGTTGCGCCCAAGACGGTGGCTCGGAGGACGGTAAGTTCGACGGATTCATGAGGGCGATCGCTCGCTCATCGCCGGACGCGAACCGCAAAAAAGTCTTGCCGCTCCTCCACAACCTCAACCGCATAGCCCGCCATCGCCAAACTGTCCGGAACCTGCTCAACCGGCTCCCCAGCATCTAGCCAGACTTCCAGCAGTGAACCAGAGGCCATTTGCTCCAGTCGCAGCTTGGTACGCACAAAATTCAACGGACAGGGTGTACCCCGCAAATCAAGATGCGCGTCTGGTAGGGCATCAGCAGTAACCATTTCAGTGCTCATCCCCGAAACATCTTCCCCAAAAAGCTCTCCAACCCACCTTCCTTGCCAGCACTCTCACCCTTAAGCTGTGCAAGCTGAATGAGCAATTCGCGCTCCTCCGCGCTGACGCGGGTCGGAATCCCAATCCGTACCGTGAGCAAGTGATCACCGCGACTGCTTGGGTTATTGAGACGAGGCACGCCATGACCCTCAAGCCGAATCACAGTATTGGGTTGAGTCCCAGCAGGAATGGTGGTTTCAATCTCACCATCCACCGTGGCAATCGGCAGCTTGCAACCCAGAATCGCTTGTAAATAACTAATCTCAATTTCGGAGAGAATATCGACGCCATTGCGCTGAAATTCTGGATCCGGCTCAACAAAGAGATAAACATAGAGATCCCCAGGCGTACCACCGCGCATTCCAGCGTCACCCTCCCGCGCGACGCGGAGGCGTGTCCCGCTATCTACCCCTTTGGGGATGGTGATTTTGAGTTTTTTCGTCTCCTGGCGGCGGCCTTCACCCCCACAGGTCTCGCATTTCTCCTCAATAATCTGCCCTTCACCTTGACAGGTCGGACAAATCGAAACCTGGGCAAAACTACCAAATGGCGTGCGCGTCGCGCGGCGCACCTGACCGGAACCATTGCAAGTTCCACAAGTCTGAGCACCGGTACCAGGCTTAGCTCCGGAGCCATTGCAGGTCTGGCAATTTTCTAGATGGGGAATGCGAATCTCCTTTTCACCGCCGAAGATTGCCTCACGAAATTCCAGCTTGAGATCAAGGCGCAAGTCATCCCCCCGTGCTGGCTCGCTCGGACGGCGGCGCGCCTGGGGACTGCCGCCCATGCCGCCGAAACCGCTAAAAATCTGCTCGAAAATATCCGCGAAACCGCCAACATCACTGAAGTCGCCATACCCTCCCCCAGCAGCACCGCCCGAAACGGCGGGTTCACCAAAGCGGTCGTAGCGGGAGCGCATTTCCGGATCGGAGAGTACCTCGTGAGCGCGGTTCACTTCCTTAAAGCGTTCTTCAGCGCCCGGCTCGCGATTCACATCGGGGTGATACCGACGCGCCAGACGACGGTAAGCACGCTTAATCTCATCTTGGCTGGCATTGCGGGCAATGCCTAGAGTCTCATAATAGTCGCCGGCCATAGAGCGCTGGTTCGGTTGTGAAAGGGGAGTTGAGCGGTGAGGCTACTCAGTTAATTAAACTCTAGCAAATTCCTGACGGCAGAGGTAACCGCAGGCCGGGAGCTACGAATGTCTGCTCAATCTACCGGTTCGTAATCAGCCGCCATCGTTTCATCATCATCAAAATCAAAAGTAAACTCCTCCTCTTCATCGCCACTAGCATTGCTTTCGACGACCACATCTTCAACCGCCACTTCCGGCTCGCTATCAGCTGGCATCGACTCCTCAATAGACTCGAAGTCTTGTCCAACCCCCTGGTTAGCGCGGTTGTAGAGATCGGTTCCCACCGCCAGCACGGCTTGCTTGAACTCTTCCAAACGTTGACCGACCTCTTCCACACTGAGCGCGCGATCACTAAAGGCTGCTTCTAAGGCTTGCCGCTTCTCTTCGGCGCGAACTTTGAGGTCTTCGCGAATCAGAGCGGCATTGTCGCGCAGCGTCGATTCGTGGGTGTAGGCAATGCTATCAGCCTGATTCTTCAGTTCAACCAGCTCGACGCGGCGGCGATCTTGCTCGGCAAACTGCTCGGCTTCGGAGCGCATCCGCTCGACTTCACTGCTACTTAAGCCGCCCGTGTTGGTGATGCGGATACTCTGCGCTTTCCCTGTTCCCTTGTCTTGAGCCGACACTTTCAAGATGCCATTGACATCAATCTCAAAACTGACCTCGATCTGAGGAACGCCACGTGGGGCAGGGGGGATGCCAGTGAGCAGGAAGCGCCCCAAACTTTTATTGTCCCGTGCCATCGCCCGCTCACCTTGGAGGACATGGATTTCCACCGAGGTTTGACCATCGACGGCAGTAGAGAAAACTTGTGATTTGCTGGTAGGGATCGTTGTGTTGCGCTCGATGATCTTGGTGAAGACTTCGCCAAGCGTTTCAATGCCGAGGGACAAGGGCGTCACGTCAAGGAGTAGCAAGTCTTCGACTTCACCACCTAGGACACCACCCTGAATTGCTGCGCCCAGAGCGACCGCCTCGTCAGGGTTCACGGAGCGATCCGGCTCCTTGCCCCCAAAGAATTGCTTGATCGCGTTACCGACTGCTGGAATTCGGGTTGAACCGCCCACCATGATGATGCGATTGATGTCATCAGTCGTCAGCTCGCAGTCCTTGAGCGCTTGGCTGACTGGCTCGACGGTGGCTTTCACGAGGTCAGCCGCCAACTCTTCAAACTTGGCGCGGGAGAGATCGGCTTCGAGATGTTTCGGGCCGCTTTCGTCCGCCGTGATGAATGGGAGGTTGATGCTGGTTGCACCGGTGCTAGACAATTCGATCTTGGCTTTTTCCGCCGCCTCACGCAGACGCTGGAGTGCCATTTTGTCGGCGGAGAGATCGACTTCCTCTTGCGCTTGGAAGTTGTTGATCAACCAACGCACGATGACATTATCGAAATCGTCGCCGCCGAGATGATTGTTCCCCGAAGTGGCCTTGACCTCGAAGACGCCATCGCCAAGCTGGAGTACAGAGACATCGAAGGTGCCACCGCCCAAGTCAAAGACCAGAATATTTTGCTCCTGATCCTGTTTGTCCATGCCGTAGGCGAGGGAGGCGGCTGTCGGCTCGTTGATGATTCGCAGAACCTCTAAGCCGGCGATTGTGCCTGCATCCTTAGTCGCCTGGCGTTGGGCATCGGTGAAGTAGGCTGGAACTGTGATCACGGCTTGGGTTGCCGGTTCACCTAGGAAGCTCTCAGCATCCGCTTTGAGCTTCTGTAAGATCATTGCGGAGATTTCTTGCGGCGTGAAATTTTTGCCACGAATTTGTACATCAACGGTGTCGTCGCGGCCTTTGACGCATTTGTAGGGGACGCGCGATCGCTCCTCCTCGGTGTCTTCCCAGCGGCGACCAATGAAGCGCTTAATGCTGTAGACCGTATTCTCGGCGTTGGTGACCGCCTGTCGCTTGGCGAGCTGACCCACCAGGCGTTCCCCTGATTTGCCAAAGCCGACCATACTAGGTGTCGTTCGGCCCCCCTCGCTGCTCTGAATGACAGCCGGCTTGCCCCCCTCGAGCACGGCGACGCAACTGTTCGTAGTCCCTAGGTCAATCCCAATAACTTTTCCCATAGCGATCGCGCTGTAGAAGTGATGTGCAGTTGGTCAAAAGTCAAAAAAGAACCGCCGTTGGGGCGAGTCGCAATTAATAGTTGGAGTGGGTATTCAATCCACTCAACTCGGCACTCGCAGTGGGTCGCGTCGAGTCGCTTCAATCCTCGGTTGCAGCCGGATCGGCAGCATTTCCAACCGACTCGCCATCATCCTCAGAGGCTACCACAGGCTCCTTCGGAGCAGCAACTTTGACCATGGCGTGTCGCAGCACCTGGTCGCCAATCAAATAGCCGCGCACTAACTGTTCCATCACCGTACCTTCTGGATACTCATCTGTTGGTTGGCGCAGCATCGCCTCGTGGTAATTGGGATCAAATTCCTGCCCTTCCGGCCGCATCGCCGAAACACCCAAGCGCTTCAGACTATCCACTAAATTTTTGTAGACGCCTTGATAGCTCTTGTGAATTGCCATTTCACCATCGGTGGCGGGCTTGATTTGGGCGCGGGCACGTTCAAAATTATCAACCACTGGCAACAATTCAGCGATCGTCGTACGCTTGGCTTGGCGCTCGTTCTCTTCCCGCTCCTTCTGTGTCCGCTTGCGAAAATTATCAAAATCCGCCGCAATCCGCACATATTGAGCCTTATAGGAATCAGCATTCTGGCTGACACCATTCAGCTTCTGGCGCAGTGTCTCTAGCTCGGTCTGGAGCGCCTCGATGACCTGAGCCTGCTGACTGAGCGCGTGCTGTTCAGCGGCTTGCTGCTCAGGATCAGCTTCATTAGGTAGCGGCTCGCTAGCCGATACACCAATTCCGTCATCGATTGATTCCAGTGACTCCAGTTCCCCCTCCTGTCCTACCGACATGCTCAGGTCTGTCTCCCCAGCCGGGATGTCAGCGGCGGAGACTGTTTCAGGCTGTTTCGGATCCTCGCTCATAGTCGCACCAAATCAGACAAGCTCGTCAAAATACCCATTTGCAGCACCATAGCACCTAAAGCTACAGACAACCCCTGTACTAGCGGCACTACAATGCCAATCGCTGTCATTATAGAGCATACTCTTGGCGGCTTCTCATGCACCTTGCACGGGGGAAGGTTGCCTAGGAGGTTGGCGATCGCCCGTCATAGACCGAGTACCACCCCAACGCTGACCCGCACGATACAGCAAACAGCAAATCGCGGTACCGCACACTTGGTCAAAATCGGCGCTATCATCATGGATATTTTAATGGTTTAAGGATCACCCTCACACAGCATGACAATGTTGTGTTTACGGCTTGTTGCCGTAACTTCAAGGTTGGATGCGATGTAGCACGCGCACTCAGCATTCTGATTTGCAAAGGCTGCGAGTCATGGGGTTGTTCAACCGGGCAATACTCTCGCCCAGCTGACTCCCCGTGCGACTCTAGGGTCAGCCAACCGCTTAGCCAGCATGGGTTCCAGTGTTCGGGAGAAACAAGCTAAAGACATATGACACAATCACCATCTCGGCGTCCTCGCGCCAACTCGCGTGCGCTTGCTGTCCGCAATGATTTTTCGCCCTTTGGCAACAAGCTGGTGCAATCTGGCTATGCTGATGCCGACCAGATGAAGCAGGCGCTGATCGAGTCACGGCGAAGCAATCGACCCTTGACTGACGTGCTTGAGGGGATCACTGGTCGCCAACTCAGTCCTGAACTGCAACGCCAGTTCAAAAAGCAACAGCTTTTTGAACTCAAATTCTCTACGGGGTTGACTCCATCGATCCGGAGATCAACCCGATTGAGAATAACAATGTCAGTGATCTGATCGATACGCTGATCCCGATCGATATTTGCCGTCGCTATCAACTCGTCCCGCTCTCTCGCACCGAGAGCGAGCCTTATGCCGTCTTGGTAGCGATGGTCGATCCTGACAATCTCGATGCCCAAGACGACCTTAAGCGCATCCTGCGCCCTCAAAACATTAGCTTGCAGCGAATGGTCGTCACCGTCGAAGATTACCAGCACCTGATTCAGAGCTACCTCGACGAACAGATCAAGCGCACTAAAGCATTGGAAGAGCAGAAAGCGGTTGACGTCAGCGACATTGTCGATGACCTCGGCAACTTAGAGGATGCTCCCGATGAAGTCGAAGATGACCTGGGAGCCGCCCAAGATGCCCAAGGCGCACCGATCATCAACCTGGTCAACAAGATCCTGATGAAGGCACTCAATGATGGTGTCTCAGATATTCACGTCGAACCCCAAGAAAATGAGCTGCGGGTTCGCTTTCGTAAGGACGGCGTGCTGCAAAAGGCATTTGACTCCTTTCCCAAGAAAATTGCTGGTGCGGTTTCTGCTCGCTTCAAGATCATGGCGGAGCTGGACATTGCGGAAAAACGGATGCCCCAAGATGGCAAAATTCGCCGCAAATATCAGGGTCGCAACGTCGATTTTCGGGTCAGTAGTCTGCCCAGCCGCTATGGCGAGAAAATCGTGCTCCGGATTCTCGACAACTCGGCGACCCAACTGGGTCTGGATAAACTGATCACCGACGACGAAACCCTGGAAATGGTGCGCGAGATGGCCGCCAAACCGTTTGGTCTGATTCTCGTCACCGGGCCGACCGGTTCCGGTAAATCGACCAGTTTGTACTCCGTGCTCGCCGAGCGTAACGATCCCGGCATCAACATCAGCACCGCCGAAGATCCGATTGAATATTCCCTGCCGGGGATCACCCAGGTGCAGGTGCTGCGCGAGAAAGGCATGGACTTCGCCTCGATTCTGCGCTCGTTCCTCCGTCAGGATCCCGACGTGATTCTGGTGGGTGAGACCCGCGACAAGGAGACGGCGAAAACGGCGATTGAAGCGGCACTCACCGGTCACTTGGTTTTGACTACCCTGCACACTAACGACGCGGCAGGAGCGATCGCCCGTCTCGATGAGATGGGGGTTGAGCCGTTCATGGTTTCTGGTGCGCTGCTGGGCATTCTCGCCCAGCGCTTAATGCGGCGTGTCTGTAGCGAATGCCGTATTCCCTACCAGCCAACAGTTGAGGAGTTGGCCCGTTACGGGATGTCGGCCTCAGCCGAGGGTGAGATCACCTTCTACAAAGCGAACTACTTGACGGCCGAAGAGCGTAGTGCCGCTGGTAAGAGCCTCTGTGGCAGGTGTGGTGGGGTCGGCTATCGCGGTCGGGTCGGTGTCTACGAATTGATGCGGATTTCCGAGCGCTTGCAAAATGCCATCAACGAGGGCGCTGCCACCGACCGCATCAAAGAGATTGCCGTTGAGGAAGGCATGAAAACTCTGCTTGCCTATAGTCTTGACCTCGTTAAGGAAGGCTACACCACCCTCGACGAAGTGGACCGCGTTACCTTCACTGATACGGGTCTCGAAGCCGAGCTGAAAGCCAAGCGCAAGAGCGGACTCACCTGCCGTACTTGTCAGGCCGAGTTACAGCCAGAATGGATTGACTGCCCTTATTGCATGACGCCACGCTTCAGCGACTAAGCGAGGTGCGCCCAGTTTTGTGCCCCGTGCGGGCATCCTAGCGGTGGAAGCAGAAGTTCTCTAATCGCCGCTCTTTAGCAACGGCACGACACTGAATCGAAATCCACGTTTATCTAGCAACCAAGGAGTAGCCACCATGGAATTGATGATTGAAGATGTCCTAGAGCAGCTCGTGGAAATGGGCGGCTCGGATGTGCATATTCAAGCGAGTGCGCCGATCTACTTCCGGATTAGCGGTAAGTTGACCCCGATCGGAGACGAGCCACTGACGCCGCAAGAGGCGCAAAAGCTGATCTTCAGTATGCTCAACAACAAGCAGCGCAAGGAAGTTGAGCAGAACTGGGAGCTAGATTCTTCCTACGGGGTTAAGGGGCTAGCCCGCTTCCGGCTTAATGTTTACAAGGAGCGGGGCTGCTGGGCCGCCTGTATGCGGGCGCTCTCCTCGAAGATCCCCAACTTCGATATGCTTGGCTTGCCCGACATTGTGCGCGAGATGTCTGAGCGCCCACGCGGCATGGTGCTGGTCACAGGTCAGACAGGTTCGGGCAAGACCACCACACTCGCCGCCATGCTTGACTTGATCAACCGCACCCGCGCTGAGCACGTCCTGACCGTCGAAGATCCGATTGAATACGTCTTCCCGAACGTCAAGAGCCTATTCCACCAGCGTCAGAAGGGTGAGGATACCCGCAGTTTTGCCAATGCGTTGAAAAGTGCCCTGCGCCAAGATCCAGACATCATCCTCGTCGGTGAGATGCGTGACATCGAAACGATCTCGCTGGCGGTGTCGGCTGCGGAAACGGGTCACTTAGTTTTCGGGACGCTGCACACCAACTCGGCTTCGGGCACGATTGACCGGATGCTGGACGTATTCCCGCCGGAGCAGCAGTCTCAAGTGCGTGCTCAGCTTTCCCAGTCGCTGCTCGCGGTCTTCAGCCAGTGCTTGGTGTCGAAGAAAAACCCTAAGCCCGGTGAGTTTGGTCGCTGCATGGCGCAAGAAATCATGATCGTGACCCCGGCGATCGCCAACCTGATCCGCGATGCCAAGACCCAGATGATCTACTCCGCTATCCAAACCGGGATGAAGATGGGAATGAAAACCATGGAGCAAGCTCTGGCTGACCTCGTGAAAACGGGCACAATTACCTTTGAAGATGGGATGGCAAAGAGTGGCCGCCCGGAAGAATTGCAGCGCCTCGTCGGTGCCACAGGCGGTAGCCGCACCGCTGCCCGGCACTAAATCATTGCGGTGCATCGCGAGTGTTGGTTCAAACCAGCACTCGCCGATTGCAGTAGCGGGTTGCGCTGTGATCGGCAATTGCCCACTCCATTCACTTCTCTAATCCACTGTGAGCCATGCCTACTTTCGTTGCTGAAGTTAAGGACTCCAAAGGAAACGCTAAGAAACAGAAGATTGACGCCACCTCAGCTGAGCAAGCATTGATGATGCTTCAGAACCAATACACTAGTGTTGGTCAAGTGAAGCGATCGGGTGTCTCCTTTAGCTTGAGCGAGCTGACCGAAAGACTGACCAGTGTTTCGGTCAAAGACAAAGCCGTTTTCTCTCGCCAATTCGCCGCGATGGTCAACGCGGGGGTGGCGATTGTCCGCTGTCTGAGTATCCTCTCTGATCAGTGTCCCAATGTTAAGCTGAAAAAATCGCTGGTGGGCATCAGTGCCGAAGTGCAGCAAGGCACCAGCCTCGGCGACTCGATGCGGAAGTATCCCGAATGCTTCGATAAGCTCTACGTCGCGATGGTCGATGCCGGTGAAATTGGTGGCGTCCTTGACCAAGTACTCAACCGCCTCGCGACGCTGCTCGAAAATATGCAGCGCTTGGCGAATCAAATTAAGTCGGCGATGGCTTATCCCACGGCGGTTGGTTTCATTGCCGTCTTGGTTTTCTTTGCTATGACAATGTTCCTGATCCCCGTGTTCGCGGCTGTGTTTGAAGAGCTTGGCACTGAATTGCCCGCACTGACCCAGTTTATGCTTTTTCTCAGTGGACAGTTCCGAAGCTGGCAGTTCTGGATAGTTATCATTCCAACTATTGCTGGTTCGATCTTTGGTGTCAAAACTTACTACAAACTTCCCCAAGGGCGTCGCCAGATTGATGGTTTGTTACTCAAAGCGCCACTGATCGGTGACTTGAACGAGAAGACGGCTGTGGCGCGCTTCTGCCGTATCTTTGGTACTCTCACTCGTTCCGGCGTTCCCATCCTCAGTTGTCTCGACATCGTGCGCGACACGGCGGGAAACCAGGTCATTGCCGACTCCATCGAAGCTGCGAAAGCAGAAATTCAGCAGGGCGGCATGATTAGTGTTGCCCTAGAGCGTGAGGGTGTCTTCCCAATGCTGGCGATCCAGATGATGAGCATCGGTGAAGAGACTGGTGAATTGGACGCCATGATGATGAAGGTAGCCGACTTCTATGAAGATGAAGTCGAACAAGCGGTCAAAGCCTTAACTAGTATCATCGAGCCGATCATGATGGTTGGCGTTGCAGCCATGGTTGGCGTAATTCTCTTGTCTATGTATCTACCGATGTTCAAGGTCTTCGACGAACTGGGCTAAATGGTTTCCGCCTTTTGCGGTCATGCTCAGCTATCGGGCTGCTATTCAAGTCAAAACTATGCCGGTTAAGCCATCCCACTACGAAACTCTGCTCGCGGAGTACAGCAATCGCAATGCGGCGATCGCCCTTCTCCGCGAATACCGACCCTACTTGGAGTTGATTCCAAGTATGCGCCGACCTGATGAAAGCGTGATCGCCATCCCGCTGCCGGTTGTCCGTCTGCGACAACCGAAGCCAGAGACGGCGACCAGTCACTGGCAGGCAACTAAGGCGATGAGTTTGCCCTGTGATCTCGTGGTTTTGACCTGTGATCCGGAGTGGAAGATCAAGATGGGGGCTGAGATTTTGATCTTTATCCATCGTCCGCACGAGGATTTCTCAGAATTTCTCAGTCGTTGGCGGCACACCCAGGTCTATCTCAACCAAGACTATGAGTGGCTGATGCCGCCGCGCTATGAGCATATCCTCAGCGAAGGTTCTGATCGCCTTTACCCGCTGTTCATCGTCTTTAGTGAAACTCCAGATCGGATTCAGCGTGGCTTGGCGGGAGCCTGCTTGCCCTATGTTGTGCGCGATTCGGATCTTGACTACGAAGAGCCGGTAGCACCAGAGGTAACCGCAGGTGACGAGTTGGAGATCGGTGATTGAGGGGTGAGTGGCATGAGCTGCCGTGATTGGCTACCCAGCGCTTCGACATGTCCTTGTTATGTCATATTGGGGCCAAACCTGTATTCTCTCGTTGGCTGTAACAACGTGGATTCGTCCAAAAATCCCAGAGTGAGCTAGGAGGAATACTGGCTTGGGTATCATCCGTCCGCAACGGCATTTCACCCATACCAGGAGGCGATCGCGTGACTCAAGTTGCCGTAGCGAGAAACTCGGCAATCTTCGCAACGGCGGTCGTTAAAATCTCAGGTTTGCGTACTAGCGCAAACCGCAGATAACCCTCACCCGTTTTCCCAAAGCCAGCACCTGGAGAGACTGCCACTCCCGTCGCTTCGACCAGGCGCATACAGAATTCTACCGAACGATTTTGCCAGGGGGCGGGTAGCTTTGCCCAGATGTACAGGGTGGCATCGGGAACCGGTACTGACCAGCCACTGGCGTGCATAGCGCTGACAAAGGCATCGCGTCGCTGCTGAAAGACCCGCACGGTTTCACTGATGATCGCCTGGTCACCGTCGAGGGCGGCGATCGCCCCGCGCATGATGCCGCGATATTGATTGAAGTCCACAATCGCCTTCACTTGCCGCAGGCCGCGAATCAGCTCGGCATTACCGATGGCATAGCCGATACGGAAGCCACCCATGTTGTAGGACTTGGAGAAGGAGTAAATCTCGATGCCCAACTCGCGCTGACGATCGGCTTGAAAAATTGATGGTGCGGGGGGCGAGCCGGGGAAAACAAAATCGGCGTAGGGGAAGTCGTTGACCAGCACGATTTGATGGGCGCGGCAGAATGCTACGGCTTGCTGGAAGAAGCTCAGGGGGGCGATCGCCGTCGTTGGATTGTGCGGGTAGCTGAGGACGAGGAGTCGCGATCGCGCCACGATCGCCGCCGGAATCGCCTCAAGGTCGGGTAGAAACTGGTTCTCAGCCCGCAGAGGCAGCGTGTGGATTTCGCCGCCCGCGAGGTAGACGCCGCCTGCATGGGAGGGGTAACCCGGATCGAGTAGCAGGGCGACATCGCCGGGATTCATGACTGCCAGCGGCAGGTGCGCCGTGCCTTCTTGGGAGCCGATCAGTGGCAGCACCTCGGTTTCCGGATCGACGGCGAGGCCGTATCGGCGCTCGTACCAGGCGGCGATCGCCTGTCGCAACGGTTGGGTACTTTGAAATAGGGCATAGCCGTGGGTGCTGGGGTCTCGCAACGCCGTGGCGATCGCGTCCAACACGAAAGGAGCCGTCGGTAAGTCTGAGGAACCCAACGACAAATCGATGATCGTTTTGCCAGCAGCCCGCGCCCGTGCCTTGGCGCGATCCATGTCGGCAAAAACATTCGTTTGCAGCGGTTCGAGCCGGTGAGCGAGTTTCACGAGGGTACAGTCAGGTCAGGGCGGGGCGATCGCGGTCTAATTCAAATGCGGGGCGATCAGGTCATTGAGCGCAGCTTGCATAATCGCGCCTTCGTGGCTGGCGACGACCGCGCCGTTTTTGAACAGGCGTAGGGCCGGGACGCCTTCGACTTTGCATTGCTTGACGGCTTCGGGATTGGGATCGATTTCCAGCTTGACGACCTGGAGGCGATCGCCATATTGCGCCGCTAGTGCCTCGACCGACGGTGACACCAAACGGCAGGGCCCACACCAAGTCGCCCAAAAGTAAGCCAGCACAGGCTGCTCGGCCTTAACAACACGCTGTTCAAACTCAGCATCCGTGATGACGGCGACGTGACTCACGCTTTACAACCTCTCTGCGGTCAGGACGGAAAATGATTGCCAAATCTCTATGATAAATGAGCAAGAGCCGCACCTACAAGCGCAGCGCAAGTTTCGCGGCGGAGCGGTGGGGTCAGCTCGAAATTTTTCCCGGCTCAATTACGGCGGTTGCCAGTATCAAACTGTACAATTAAATCATCTTGTCAGTACGTACTCCACCCAAACTAAATCTGGATTTGGTCGTGGTTCGAGGGCGCAACTGCTTTTTCTCAACGGTTAATATAGTCGGGGAATGCTGTCGGATGACAGTGGATTTCCTTCCGAAACCGTCTGGCTGGCGTAACTGCGGTCATTGGTTGCCACCCCAACGCTTACAAACTGCTCAGAGTCAACATTGATGGTTTGTGCGGCGGGATCTTCTCGGTGAATCTGCGTGTCTGAGCGTCGGCCTCATCAGGGCAAGCCGCATGGCCAGTCTGCTCGACTCATTTCACTGTCAACTTGCTAATGTCCCGAACCAAGCCTCCCTCCAATAAAGTCTTGACGATTCGTCTCCCAGAAGCTGAACTCCACCACCTGGAAGCCTACTGCCTCGCTAAGGGCAAAACGAAGACAGAAGTCTTGCTCGACTACATCCGCCGCCTCAAGATCCCGGCGATGCTGGAGCACTAGGCAGGCGTGGTGCCCGCCAGATGGTGATCGCGCCACTCTCGCTACTGCTGACGAGGGTTTGACCGTCGGCTGTCGCGGCGATCGCCAGCAAACGCTCCTGAGACGCCCCGTCATTCAAGCTGTGCCAGAGTCGCTGCTGGCGCAGTTCCCAGACATTGACGGCACCGTCGAAGCTGGCGCTGAATAGCGTGCTGCCGTCAGGACTGAGGCTGATGTCATTGACGGCATCCAGGTGACCGATGAGCCGCTGGCGTAGGCTGGCGGTCGGTAGATCCCAGACCTGGATCGTTTTGTCGTGGCTGCTGGCGATCAGCGAGCGGCTATCGGGACTGAAGCAAACAGCAGAGATCAGGTGCGGCAGGCCTCTGAGTGTGCAGTGCAGGCGGCCGCTGCGAAAGTCCCAGACCTTGAGCGTGCCATCGGCGCTGCCGCTGGCGACGGCACTGCCATCGGGCGCGATCGCTACGCTGCTGATGAAGATCGTATGTCCGGCGAGAATCCGTAGCATCTCGCCGCTCGCCAAGTCCCAGATATTCAGTGTGCGATCGACGCCGCCGCTGACGACGGTGCGACCCTCAGGACCGATAGCGAGCGATTTCACAAAGTTGGCAGGGCTGGTAATGATGTGGCGCAGTGCCCCGGTTTTCAGATCCCAGATTTTGATCGTGCGATCGACGCTGCCGCTGACCAAGGTGCGATTGTTCGGGGCGATCGCCACCGCCGAAACCCAGTCAGAATGCCCCGCCAAAGTGTAGAGCAACTGTCCCGTATACAGATTCCAGACCTTGACGGTCTTGTCGTGACTGCCGCTGACGAGGAAACGACCATCCGGCGCGATCGCCAGTGACGCAATCGGCCCATCATGGACGGCTGACCAGCGTTCGTGCGTGAACAAGGCCCAAGGATTGTAACCCCGCAATACAGCGAGGATATCGCGACTGAGGCGCGCGGGAATGCTCAGATCCGGAGCTGCTTCAAATTGGTAGCGCAATAACTGATAGGCACGCCACTGCACCGCCGCAATGTCTGCATCCAAGGCAGCGACGACAAGCGCAATCCCGGCTTCGCCATAGCGTAGGGCTTCCGTGAGCGCGGTAATCTGGTAAGCCGGTTCGCCCCCGGCCAGGCGCTGGCGTACGCCCGCCAAACCGCCAAGGAGGGCACTGTCAGGGGGAGCTGGCAAGCGACCACCCAAGACCGCATCGTAGCGACGCGGCTGACGGGGTTCCTCGCGCTTGCTCTCTGACCAACTTGCGAATCGTTGCACAGCCTCTGCGCTCAATGTCCTGTACTAGCCGATGCGAGCCTGATTGCTGAACGAGTGGACGATCGCCCCCTTGACCCGCAATGGCTAGGCCCAAACTACGTCCTGGCGCTCGCGCGTCACCTGCTGATAGACAGCGAGCGTCTGCACTGCAAGCTGCGACCAGTCGAAGCGCTGACGGAGGTCAGCATAGGCATTCTTGGTGAGTGATCGCGCGTAATCTGGGTTTTTCAGCACTTCTAAGATACCCCAGGCAAGCGAATCCGCGTTATTGGTGTAGGTGACGATGCCCGTCTCGCCGTGTTTCACGACCTCGGGAAAGCCGCCTGTGTCGGAGACGACCACGGGCACCTGAGCCGCGAAGCTCTCGAGCGCCACAATCCCAAACGGCTCGTAGAGACTGGGAAACACCGCACAGTCGGCGATCGCCTGAAAACGATCTAGATCGGCTTCGGGCATAAACCCTGTAAAGTGGCAGCGATGCCAAATGCCCAAAGCCCAGGCCTGTTGTTTGAGGGCTTCAGTGTTGCCACCACCCACGATCGCAAACTTGACGCGGCTGCCCAGCTCCCAACAAATCTTGGGAGCCGCATTGAGGAGGACGGGAATGCCCTTCTCGTAGCTCATGCGACCGAGGTAGTAAACGATCTGCTCGCTATCGGCGGCGAAGCGACGACGATAGCTGTGGCGGTCAAAGTCGGCGGGGAGCGCTTTCTTCGCAGCCCGGATGCCATTGAAGATGACATCGACCTTATCCGCTGGCGTTTGGAAGGCGCGCTGGAGTTCCTGCCGCATATATTGGCTACACACGATCACTCGCCAGGCTTCATAGATCAACTGCTGCTCCTTGTAGTGGATGTAGCGGTGTGTGTCGGTGTGGATGCCATTGTAGCGACCAAATTCGGTGGCGTGAATGGTGGCCACCAGCGGCAGCTTGAAGCGGTGTTTAAGGGCGATCGCTGCGTCGCCAACGAGCCAGTCGTGGGCATGGATGAGGTCAAATGGCCCCTGCTCCTGCAAGAGTTTGCCGCCGCGTGCACCCATGCTGGTGTTCAAGTTGACCACCCAGTGGAAGAAGTTGTTGCTGGCTGCCACGGGCACGCGATACACCCGAATCCCATCCACGATTTCGCGAGCAGGAGCCTGCCCAAACTCAACCGTCAGCAAGTGAATCTCACAATCGCGGTGAGACAGCTCCGGATACAGTTCCGCGACATGGCGAGCGATGCCACCCACAATTCGGGGTGGAAACTCCCAGGCCAGCACTAGAATCTTCATTGACGTTTTGCTGGATATAACGATCCGGAACGCTTGCAAATTGACACCATTCTCAACTGTTAAGGTCTGGACTGGCAACGTTTTAGGATTTGATGGGCTGGGGCGATCGCGCCCTGCGACGCTCAGAATTGCCGGTGAGTGCCGCGAGACCCCACAACCATCTGGCACAATAAAGGGTCTAACTTCTGTGATCTTGTCTCATCTTTATGAGCGAACCGTTAACTGCTCCCCGACTCCTCGCCTTGCGCGCCAGTGTCGCTAGTTATGCACCGGCCCAGACGGCATTAAGTACGATCGAGGACTGCGAAGGCGATCTCGAGGACGCCGCGATTGCCCTCGCCATTCGGGCTGGTCAGCAGCCCGAACAGGACAATGAACGCTGGCTCGCGGGTCTCGCCAAGCGCTGCCGCGCCAAAATCTGCCATCCTGACCTGCGTACCCAGATCGAGGGCGAACGCTGGGGCGAGGCGGCGCAACTCCTCGCCGCCACAAAGTTAATTCCCGATATTCTCGCGCTACCCGTCCTCCTCTACGCTCAGCAGCAAAACTTGGAGCAATTCTGCGCGCCGCTGGATGGTGTGCTCTAGCCCAGAAAGTCTCGGCACAATGGCTCAGGAGAGCGCCTCGCGGCAAGCAGCGGGAATCTCAGCGGTCGCGGGCGCAGTTGCCCAATTGGTTATCTCGCCAGCCTGGAGCCAGCCCGCGATCACCGGGTCATAAGTGGCAGCCGGACTCGCGGCCGCATCCGCTGGCAAGCAGACCTGAAAGCGAATCCAGGTGCCTTGGGCAGCCGCCTGACGTTGACTAACATAGAGCAGGCTATTGGCAGGAATTTGGCGGGTGCTAGCCGTCAGCGCTGGGTCAGCATGGAGCGCGATCGCCTCGCGGATGGTCAGCCAATCGCCGACTTGCAGTGGCAGCGGACTCGGCACTGCTAGGGTCGGCTCAGCCCTCGGCGCGGTTGGCGCCAACGGCTCTGGCGGGCGATGCACCGAGGTCGTCCCCCGCCAGCGCTCGATCTGGGCGCGCACTTCGGGGAAGCTGAAGTAAGACAGCACACTCAAGCCAACAGCCAGACCCACCAAGGCCAGCAGGGCAAACTGCCAACCCGGCCAAGTATCGTCGGCGGCCGGTTCGGGGCTAGGAGCGGGCGCAGGCGGCTGGGTCGGCTCCAGTTCCGAGGCCGCCGCCATGGCTTGCTTGGGAAACACCAGCTTCGGCGGCGGCTGCGGGCGATCGCCCACCCGGCAGTGAACCAGCGCAATCGTGATGTTGTCGTGACCGTTTTTCTGGTTGGCGATTTGCAGCAGCCGTTCGGTGGCCGTGCGGATGTCGTAGATGCCTTGTAGGACGGGCAGAATTTCCGTTTCCCAGTATTGCTCAACCCGATCGCGATCGCTGAGACCGTCAGAGCAGAGCAGGAAAACGCAATCGCGATCCACGGTCAACCGGGTTACCGTCGGCCGCAGCCGTGACGAGTTGGCCATCCCCAGCGCCTGCACCAATGCACCCGCACTGGGATGAGTCAAGGCATCGCGATAGAACACGTAGCCCAACCGTGCCGAGCGCGAGGCCATGTCATCGTCGAGGGTGAGCTGCTGGCAACTGTCGGTTGAGATGGCGTAGATGCGCGAGTCGCCGACATGCGCCAGATACAGCTCGTGGGCATAGCTGAGCGCCATCACCAAGGTTGTGCCCATCCGCCGCCGCTCACGGCGCTGCTCACTATCGTTGCGATCGCTGATCGCGTCATTCGCTTTGCAAGTCAGCACCTCCAGCCGCTCGCTGATCGCCCGCGAATCGGTCGCCACCTGCGGCTCCGTCACCAACGGTTGCAATCCCTCGCGCAGGGTAGTGATCGCCAGTTGCGAGGCGATCTCCCCCCCCTCATGTCCGCCGATACCATCGCAAACAATGGTCAGCGCTTGGGAAGCTTTGGCGATCACCTGGCCGCTGTCCGGATAGCAGGCGTCTTCGTTGTGCTGGCGCACGCGGCCGGTATCTGTGCAAGCCATAATGTCGTACTGGCGCGTTTGGTGGCGACCACAGATCGCTAAGGCACGGTCGAGGAGTGCCACCAAATCCTGACTGGTCTCGAGGCGTCCTGCACTCAGCTCCTGACAGAGCGGCTTGAGAAAGTTCCGTAGATTGGGCGCGCTAGCCATCAACCAAGCTGACCAGAGCGTCCCGAGCTGAGCCAGTTCGGGCGGACTCTCGGGGTCATCCAGACGCAATTCGCGCAGTTGGAGCGTCCCCTGATCAACTTGTAAGAATTCCGGCGTAAGTAGCGTGCTAGCCACTCCATGCTTAGCGAGATCAGGCCAGAGGCGCGCCATTTGCCAGAGCCAGTTAAGTTGACGCAGCGGGCTTGCCTCCGGCCAAGCCGACACCAGCGTCGGCCAGAGGCTGCCGTCGAGAAAGCGCCGATCGCGGCTGAACAGCCCGCATTCGAGCAACCAAATGCGGGCAGTGGGAGCTTCTGGGGAGGGTGGCAGTTGACCGTAGAGTTGTGGGACGTGCGGGCGCAGATAGAAAAGCCGCAGGTAGGGCACAAGCCGCGTCGGGATGTCTTTAGGGAATTGGGGCGGCTGAGCTGGTTTGGTATCTAGGAACAGGCGCGATCGCCAGTGCAGATAGCGATCAGCAACGGCGGCGTCGCGGGGATAATGTTCAATCCCCTCCCCGATCGCCCAGAGATAGCGACGCATGAGCGGTGTATTGCATTGCTGGCAGAAGCGGCGATCACTGGGGTTCGCCGCTTGACAATCGCGATCAGGGCAATGGAGGGGTAGGTTAGAAGCAGGCATAAATCGAAGGTCAAGCGGATGAGCACCAATAGGCACAGACTCGTCAAAGAACTGCGATATTCAGTTCGCCGATCACTGAGCCTTGCTTACCCCTTTGCTATCAGTTGCGAACCTGCTGGAATTTTCAAAAAGCTAGTTCTCTACCATCTTAAATCTGTGGCTGACCTCAAGGTCAGGATGTTTGGCAGAGAAATTCCTGACGCCCGCTCTAATCGACCTGGGTCACCTGCTGTAGCAACTGTGCCAGTTGCGCCGCGCTGTCGGTGGCCGCGAGGCTGGCGGCGCGCGCCGCCATCTGCTGCAACTGCGCGCGATCGCCCAAAAGCTGCAATACCTCGCGTGCCAGTTGGGAGGCAGTGAGCGCCTCCTGTCGGTAGAGATAGGCAGCACCCGCGTCCTGAAAAGCGCGGGCATTGTAGAGCTGGTGGTCGTCGGCGGCGTAGGGATAAGGAATCAGCATCGCGGGGGTGCGACTCACGGCGAGTTCCGTCAGTGTACCGGCACCAGCCCGGCTGACGGCGAGGTCGGCGCGTTGCAGGAGCGCCGCCATTTGATCGTAAAACGGTAGACAGATGTACTGGGGATGCGCCAGGGCTTGAGCGTCGGGATCGCGATCGCCGGTCAGATGCACCACATAGACCCCAGCCGCAAACCAATCCGGGGCTGCCTGACGCACGAGTTGATTCACCGCCACCGCGCCCTGAGAGCCACCGATGACCGCAATCACGGGCGCATCTGGGGGAATCGGTAGCGCCAGCGGCTGGGGACTGAGAAACTGCTGCCGGACGGGCGTGCTCACCCAAACCGTTTGAGCGCGTGGCAAATAAGCTGCCGCCGCCTCAAAACCCAGGGCAACCTGTTGGCAGTAGGGGGCGAGCCAGCGCGTCACCTTGCCCGGAATCGCGTTTGACTCGTGTAGCAGTGTAGGAATGCCCAGCCAACGAGCCGCGAGGATGGCGGGCGCAGCGATATAGCCGCCGGTTGTAAATACGGCTTGGCAGCGCTGCCGTTTGAGGAGCGATCGCGTCGTCCAGACGGCCTGCAAAAAGCGGGCGGCGATCACCAGCGTCTTCAGCCCCAAGCGCTGCTGGAAGCCGCTCAACGGAATCACGTGCAGCGGATAGCGGGCGGGCACCAGTTGCTGCTCCAGCCGCTCCGGCACCCCCAGCCAGTCGATCTGCCAGTCGGGCAAGCATTCGGCAACAGCCAGCGCCGGGAAGATGTGACCGCCCGTACCGCTCGCCGCAATCAGTAGACGAGGCGATGATTCAACCACGGCGGGCGCGCCCCAGGGGGATCAATCTCAACACCACAACACCAAGGCAATTCTCCAGGCTACAGCCAGGTAAGGCGGGCACGACAGCCCGCATCCCACTGCCACAAATTCAGTTGGGATTGCTATATTGAATCTGTTCAGCGCTCAGTCGGCTCAACCGCAGACTCGCAGCGCGGCAGCTAGTGACCAAACTAGCATCAATCCGGCACTTGAGAGTAGCGAGAAGCAGCATGAAGATCAGTCCCAGCCTTTGGCAACAGTTATCCCTCCGTCGCCTGCGTCAGCGGCTGTTGCCGACCTTGTTAGGGGCGAGTTTGCTGCTGATCGCGCCGCTACCGTTGCGTGCTCAGAGCGGTGGTGCGCCCGCCGAGTTGACCGATGTACTCGCGCAGATTGATGCGGCCGCCAATCGCGGCGATCTCGATGCCGTGATGGAATTTTATGCCCCCGAATTTCGCGCCGATGAGGCGGTGGATCGAGCGGCGATTGTCGCTGGACTGGCTAAGCTCTGGGAGCGCTACGACAGCCTCGATTATTCGACCCAGTTGCTGGACTATTCACAGCAGGGCGATCGCTTCATCGCTGAAACAGAAACGGAAATTCGCGGCTTACGCAATGACGGTGGCCGGGATGTGCGGCTCTTGGCAACGCTGCGATCGCGCCAGACGATTCAGGACGGCCAAATGATTCGTCAGGATGTCCTCGCCGAGCGCACCCAACTGTTTGTCGGTGCCAATCCGCCAACGATCGACATCAGCTTGCCAGAGCAGGTCAGCGTCGGGGAAACCTTTAGCTTCGATGTCATCGTCAAAGAGCCGCTGGGCAACAATTTGCTCCTCGGCGGCGCTCTAGAGGAGGTCACGGAGGGTGATCGCTATGTAGAACCCGGCGACTTCGATCTCGAACTGCTGCAAGCCGGTGGCATCTTCAAGCAAGGTCGTGCCCCGGAGCAGCCCGAAGATCGCTGGCTCTCGGCGATCATCATCCGCGAGGACGGTATCACCATGGTCACTCAGCGCTTGCGGGTCATCGGTGCTGCGACGGGCGCAAGTCAGCCCTAGGCTCAGTGAGGATTGCCCGCTCAAAACTGGCTAGCATGATGACCACAATCGCTAGCCGTGAGGCTCGCAACGAACCGCCCTGGTGAACGCTTCCCGCTACCTGATCGGCATTGACATCGGCACGACCAGCACCAAGGCCGTGCTATTCGATCAAACCGGTCGAACCCTGGCGCGTCGGGCGATCGCCTATCCCCTATGCGCGCCCGCCCTGGGTGCGGCCGAGCAGGAGCCGCAGAAAATTCTTGCGGCTGTCGTGGAGACCGTGCAGGCGGTGCTCGCGGCGAGTGCGATCGCCCGCTCCGACTTACTCGGCCTCGCCTTCAGCAGCGCCATGCACAGCCTGCTCGCCGTCGATGCCGCTGGCGAACCGCTCACCCCCAGCTACACCTGGGCCGACCGACGTGCCCAATCCCAGGCGATCGCGCTGCAAGCGGCCCATCCCCACCTCTACGCGCGCACGGGCGTCCCCCTGCACCCGATGTCGCCGCTGGTGAAACTGGTCTGGTTACGGGCGACCCAGCCGCAACTTTGGCAACGGGCAGCGCGCTTCGTCGCGATCAAAGAATATGTGCTCTACCAACTCTGCGGCGAGTGGGGGGTGGACTGGGCGATCGCCGCCGCCAGTGGCCTCTTGAACCTATCCACACTGGACTGGGACAGTGAGGCGCTGCAAGTGGCGCAAATTACCCCAGCGCAACTTTCCACCCTCGTGCCCACGAACCAGGTTCTGAATCTGCAAACGGCTTGGGCGGAGCATTGGCAGGTTGCCGCCGACTTGCCCGTGCTCGTCGGGGCAAGCGATGGGGTACTGTCCAATCTCGGTCTGGATGTTGAACCGGGGGCGGCGATCGCCCTCAGCCTCGGCACCAGCGGCGCGGCGCGGGCAACGATCCGGCAACCCTGTGTCACCACCCCGGTCGGACTCTTTTGTTATCCGCTGCGGCACGACTACTGGGTGCTCGGCGGCGCGACCAATAGCGGCGGCCTCGCTTGGCGCTGGCTACGTGATCACTGGCTGGAGTTGCCCAGCGACAGCGGCGATGCCATCCTGGATGAACTGGCGGCGAGCGCCGCGCCGGGAGCGGATGGGTTGATCTTCCATCCCTATCTGACCGGCGAGCGTGCCCCGCTCTGGAACAGCGCCGCCTGTGGTAGCTTTTTCGGCCTCCGCTTCGAGCACGGCCGCGCGCAGATGGCCCGCGCCGTACTGGAAGGGGTGCTGTGCAATTTGGCACTGGTGATCGACGCAACGCGCCAGGTGACCGGCAACCAGGGGCCGCTGTGGGCGACGGGCGGGGTATGGCGATCGCGCCTCTGGCGGCAAACGCTGGCTGACCTCTGCGACATTGAGGTCTGGGTTCCGACGCAACGTGAGGGGGCTTGTTGGGGGGCGGCGAAGCTGGGATTCATGACCCTGGCTCCGGGGGTAGTTGTAGCCGATGCTGGCGCGCAGTTGACGGGCGATCGCCACCAGCCCCAGGCTGACTGCACGGCGATTTATCACACCCTCCGCCAGCGCTATGCCAGCTTGCTCACGGTGTTCAAACCCCAATATGCTGGCCAGAATCCTGACCCCCCGCACGAATCTTGTTAAGCTGTTAGCGCAGCCTGACGGTGTGGGAGTTAGAAGTCATACCCAGTCCGAATTTTTGCCCCAACAATGCAATACACGGTAGAGGAGGGTTTGCAACCCTCCCGATGTTGCAGTTTTGGGGGTTCACGCTCCGGATTTGGGATCAGAAGTTAGAACTTAGGAAGCTTGATTTTCGGGGCTTCCGGCCGATTGGCCACTCGCACAATTTGCATCGCGTACTCACGACCCTTTCATGGACTCACTAGCAAGCGATCGCCGCCAAACTCGATCTAAGACCTATCCCAGCGAGAATTTCTCGCCACTCAACATTTGCAACGATGACTGCACTTGACTGGCAACCGGCCGATATTGAAGACAAGATTGGGTTGAATTTTAAGCATCCGGAAATCTTGTTTCTGGCTCTGAGTCATCCGTCCTATGCCAAGTTGGCGGGTGAGCCGGGAATCACCAATGAGCGGCTGGATTTTCTCGGCGCGACGATTTTAGAGTTGTCTATCACGACTTACTTCTATCAGTATTGCCCCTATCTCAAAGTGGCAAACTGGCAAGGTTTATTGCCGAAGTTGACCGAGAATGAGCGCTTGACGAAACTCTGGTTTCAGCTCAATCTGGGCAACAGTTATCCCTTCCTGGATCTCGAGGAGGAACGGTCGTCACTACGGCAGAAAAAAAACAATCCGTTTGTGCCCGCGACGCGCGCTTTAGTAGCTGCCATTCACTGCGATCGCGGCTTTACCCAGGCGCGCAATTGGCTTTATAAACATCTCATCGCCCCGATGCTAGCGAAGCACCTGAAAAAGATACAGAAGCGGGTTGAACCCGAAACACAACTGCGCTTCATCGGCCGCTACTTGCTGCCCGCCATCGTCACCGATTATCTCTACACGCTGTTACCGCACGTTACCCCCGCAGAGTTGCTTTACTTTCAACGCCAATTGCTGACAAAACAGCAACAGACAGCCTACAAAGCGGTGAGTCAAGAGTTCGGTAATTCTGGCAGCCAACCCTTCGCAGAATTTCTCGCCCAGTACTATTACCAAGCGGCGGAGACGAGCGATCGCGCTGCCTTTCGCCAGACCCAAACCTGGTTTATTGAGCATTGCTTAGACGCAACAGAGTTGCTGCGTCAGGCGGTAGAGCGACTGCGATCGCAAGGCGTGCCGCAGAAATGGATTATTCGCGAAGTCTTGGGCTATGCGAGCAAAGACTATCAAGCTGGGCGTGAGCGGTTCTACGAAATCTTGGGGGAGACCGAGAATGATGAGGAGGAGTAGGGCGATCGCCAGACCGCGATTCACCCTCAAAACGGCCCGAACCCATCTGACTCGCCGTTGGCAGCGCTGGCGACGCACAGGGCTGGCTTGGGTGAGCCTGGTGATTCTAGCCACGACCTTGGCTTGCCAGACCGCCCAGGGTGAACCGTTGGTGGTCGAAGCCGGTGACCCACCGCGTCAGCTTGCCCCGGCGTCACTGATCGAGCAGTTGCGAGCAGCGAATGTGGTTTATCTCGGCGAACAGCACGATCGCGTCGCCGACCATGAGGCCCAGCTTGAAATCGTCCAAGCCTTGCACGCGGCCAATCCCCAATTGGCGATCGCCCTGGAAATGTTCCAACACCCCTTCCAGGCTGCCCTCGACCGCTACCTCGCGGGCGAGAGCGACGAAGCGGCGTTGCTCGCCGAGAGCGAATACGAGCAGCGTTGGGGCTTTCCTTGGGAATTCTACGCGCCGCTACTGCGCTTCGCCAAAGCTAATCAGATCCCCGTCATCGCCCTGAATACGCCCACCGAAGTGACGCGCCAAATCTCCGGGCAGGGTCTCGCCAGCCTCGACGCCGCCGCCCGCCAACAGATTCCCCCCCTGGATGAGATTGACACCGGCAATGCCAACTATCGCCGCCTCTTAGAAACGGCTTTCAGTGCCCACGCGGCGCATGGTGGGCTGGAGTTTGAGAATTTCTTCGCCGCCCAGGTGACCTGGGACGAAACCATGGCGATGAACATTGCGGCCTTCCATCGCGCCCAGCCGCAGCGCCAGGTCATTGTCATCGCCGGTCGCGGTCACGTCATCTACGGCTACGGTATCCCCGACCGCGTGGCACGTCGCTTAGGCCCCGACTTGGTACAGAAAACCATCCTGCTGAATCCACCGGCCGCGATCAATGCTGATGGCGAGCGATCACCCAGTGATTTTGCTTGGTTCAGTGCGCCGGAATAGGAGAGATGGGGCGATCGCCCGCCATTTCCCGACGGTAACGCGCCCGATCTCGCCTAATCTGGAGACAGAATTTTGCCGTATTTTGCCGCACCGAAGCTACCATGAATCGCCTGCTGCTTGCCTTCAGCCTGGTCAGTCTCTGGCTCAACCTTGTGGCTCTCCCCAGTTCTGCTCAGCCGAACCCAACCCTGCTGCCAGCACGACCGGAACTGCGGGGCGGCAGTCAGGGCGAGGCGGTGCGCGAGTTGCAGGCCGCGTTGCAATTACTCGGCTTCTACGCCGGCCCGATTGATGGTCTCTATACGGAGCTAACCATAGTTGCAGTGGCCCGCTTCCAGACCGCTGCGAATCTGCCGATCAGTGGCATCGTTGATCGCGCCACCTGGAATCGCCTCTTGCCGCAAGCCCCTGTGACTACAGCGACTCCGGCTCCAGCGACAACACCATCTGCCGCACCGACAACAACAACGGTAGCAACCAGTCAGCCCATATTACGCCTAGGAGCAGAGGGCGAGGCAGTGCGCCGCTTGCAGACGCGCTTACAAGCCCTCGGCTTTCTGGAGGGGGCGATCGATGGCATCTTCGGGCCGGCGACGCTGGCGGCGGTCGAGGCGGCGCAGGCGGATCTGGGCTTGACGGTGGACGGTGTGGTCGGGCCAGCCACCTGGGAGGTACTGCTGACCGAGTAGACCTAGTACAGGACGGCGGAAATAAGATGCCCATTCAAAATCCCCAGGATTCCCGGATTGCAGGCACTCAGAACTCAAAATTTAGAACTCAAAACTCCGCAACGCGGTTATTGCAGGCACTCAGAACTCAAAATTTAGAACTCAAAACTCCGCAACGCGGTACTAGGCAAGCTCTCGCTTGAATCGTTGCTACGCCGTGGCAATTGGCTCGTTGCTTTAGCAGGGCGATCGCCCCGCGGATGCGTCATGGTCGCGGTAACCTGACCGTCAGCAAACTCAAAGCAGTGACCGCGCTTGACGAAGCCACAGAAGCCGTGGGCACAAGCATCGGGCAGGACGCCGGGTTGATAGCCATAGAGCCACATCTTGCGGCGGATTGCAGCCGGGAGCGCGCGCAATTCCTCGTAGGTGACGTGAACTGTAGACGGGGCAGCGGCAGTCTCGCAGTCGTGAAAAATAAGGTCGGCTTCGTCGTAGTAGCGCTGGTTTTCCTCGAGGCGCAGTTGGGTATCGGTGGTGATAAAGACGTTGAGGTCAGCGACCCGAAAGAAGATGCCGTAACTCGGCATCAGATGGTAGTCGTTGTGGATGTGGATGACGCGCACGAGCTGAAAGTCAAGACCGTGCCAGCTAAAGTGATGGTGGCGATCGACTTTGCGAACGGTGAAGAAGGTGTGTAAATCGGCAATGTCATTGCCGAGCGATCGCATTCCTCCTGATAAACTCCGCTCCCAAATCTCGCTGAGGACATCTTTGCTGCCGTAGAGATTGGGTTTGGGGCAGTTGGGATCGAATCGGGTCGTGAGACCGATGTATTCCATGCCGCCGACATGGTCCGCGTGGAGATGGCTGATGTAGATGTCAGTAATGTCGCGATAGGAAAAGCCCGCCTCATGTAGAGAAAAGCGGATATCGGAGCCGCAATCAATCAGCAACTTGTGCTGTGCGGGATCGATCAGCAGCATATTCGACTGATAGTTATCGGCACCGACCGTGAAGGCCGAGCCTGAACCCAAAAATAACAGTTTGGTCATAGTCTTACGTCCGGCTGCTCGTGAGTAACCGTGTTCTCAGCATTGGCTTGCCGCACTAGGGGGCAATGGGAGTAGCAGCATTCTGCGGTGGCAAGGCGTGATAGATCTCATTCAGCTTGCGGGCGATCGCTGGGGGCTTGGCGGTGAACTGAATATAGAAATGCTGGGCTGCGGCTGGGTACCCGGTCACTTTGGCGTAGACATCTTCAGCAAAATCATCGACATCTGCCAGTGCCAAGAAGTTCAGCTTGATATTCGTCAAGGGTTTTGGTTGTTGGAAGTCGGCGTAACCGCTCACGTCAATCTCGCCACCATGTTCAGAGAGCTGGACGATTTGCGCTTGATAGGCGGTAGCACTAATGTCCTTGCCATCCAGTACCGCATAGGTGATCTTCAGTGGTATGGTCAATGGCTGGAAAATCTCAGCCGCGCGCTCGAGAAAGAGATTATATTCGTTGCCAATGCCACTGACTTCGTAGATTGTAATCGGTCGCTTGACCCCTTTTGGTGACACTTCCTTCTGGTTGTCGATACGAACCTCAGCATCGGCTTCTCGGAGCGTCATTTCCGAGACGAGAATTTGACCGCCTGTCGTGTAGGACTCGATGCGATAGGTGAGATTCACCTGCGAACCGACAACGCCGTACTTCGTCCGTTTCTCTGAGCCAATGTTGCCGACGACGACCTCACCGGTGTTGATGCCGATTCCCATTTCCAGTTCCGGTAAACCCCAGGCGACAATCGTTGTATTGACCGCCGTCATTGCCTGCTGCATGGCGATCGCACAGGCGATCGCCCGGCGCGCGTCATCCGGGCGAGCGGTTGGCGCACCGAATAGCACCAAGATGCCATCGCCCATGAACTCGTCGATGGTGCCCTGGTAATGGGTAATCGTATCAGCCATATGGCCGAGGTAGAAATTGAGAATTTTTACCACCTCTTCCGGGGACAACCGCTCGGACAAGGCGGTGAAGCCGCGCAGATCGGAGGTGAGGATAGTGATCTGACGCCGCTCACCGCCCATCTTCATGCCTTCGGGATTTTCCAGCAGGGTGGCGACGACTGCATCAGTCAAGTAGCGACCGAAGGTTTTGCGGATATCGCCTGCTGTGCGCGCGATCTGCGCCGTGATCGCGACTGTCGAACCCATCAACGCCAGCAGAGGCGGCACCACTGGAATCCACCAGCCGAGCAACAAGGCACCATAGCTACCACCCAGCAGGAGCCCGGCGGCGATCAGGAGGAAGCTGAAGCGACGCAGCGAGAAGGTGCGCGCGCCATTGGCGTAGCGCATCGTCCAGCTCAATATTGCGCCAGTTCCCGACCAGAACAGAATCCACAGCCATTCCCAGGGTTCGGCCCAGCTCTGAATCAGCGGGCGGTCATCGAGAACCGTGCTGATAATTTGGCTGGCAATGTTGGCATGAATCTCAACACCCGCCATGCCTTCGGGCAGCGAGAGCAGGGTGCTGCTGTAGGGTGTGAAGAAGAAGTCGTTGGAGCCTTCGCCGACATCACCGATGAGTACGAGGCGATCGCGTGCCCAGTCGTCCGGAATTTTGCCATCGAGCACATCCCGCACAGGCACCACGTCGAAGTGCCAGCTTAACCCGCGATAGTTGAGCAGGATTTGGTTGCCGCCAGTTTCCGCGCGCACGTAGCCACCGTCATTGGCGTCGAAGCGCGGAAAGACCGTCTCGCCGAATTTCCAGTCCCCGGTCTCGGTTTGCTCCGGCGGCAGACCCTCCTGGTCAAGGTAAAAGCCGGCCAAGTACATCCCGAAGCTAATCGCCGGCCCTAAAGCTTCGCCCTGTGCCGAGAGCAGAGCACGGCGTACAGTATTGTCGGCGTCGATGAGCAGATCGTTGGCTCCGAAGCGACCTTCATCGGCGAGTAAAGGTGGGGGGGGGATGGTTTCGCGCTCGCGATCGCCGATCACCTTAGCAATGCCAATTAGATTGGGCGTCGTCCGGTACACCTCCAGCAACTCGGCATGACCTGGCTCGACGGGGCGATTGCGGTAGACATCCAGACCGATCGCCACCGGCTCCTGCTCACGCAGACGGGTGATCAGTTCGGCGTAGATGCGATCTGGGAGCACGGTCTGCCCAATGCGATCCAGATCCGCTTCGTCAATGCCGACGATGACGATGCGATCATCCGGCGGCTGCGACGGCCGCAAGCGCAGGTACTGGTCATAAACTGCCCATTCCCAGGGCTGGAGTAAACCGGCAAAGCGCAACAAGATCACCACCAGGGCTGCGCTTGGCGTCACCAACCAAACGCTGCGCCACTGCCAAGCCCACTTGCGCGCTTTGTTCCAGTCCACCATGAATTGCCCAATGATTCCGAATCGCTACCTGTCTACTGCCAACTGGTTCGCAACGCTTATTCTTGCAACTCCAACTCGAGGGTCAACACCTGCAAGGGGGCATTGAACAAGTCTTCAAGGTTGACGATCTCCAGACGCTTATCTTCTGACGGATCGAAGCTAGAGCGAATCAACTGCTCCCACTCTTCAGGGCGATCGCCGCGCATCGACAGGACAGCCGCGACGGTTTCATTCCAGATCCGGGCGTCAGCGTAGGCATTGGCCTCCGTCAACGGTGAATCGGCGGCTGTGATGGCTACTTCTAGCGCCTCGGATGACTCCAGGCGTTGAATTGTACCACCCAATTGTTGGACATAGCTGGTTGGATCGTCCAAGTCGCAACGCAGGGCAAGATACCATTCATAAACTTCATCGGCGGCGAGGGTGAAGTCATCGACAACCACCTCGAGCAACATTGGCCCAGCCGCCATCGCCGTCCTTAGCTCAGCCGGGAGCGGAATCTGTTTGTAATACTCATTGAAATCCGCATCAAAAATCGCCAGCTCGATGACCGGTGCATTGTTCTTGGGGAGGTAAACGTAGAAGATCGGCGTCTCGTCTACCGTCGTCAACTGGTTATCAGCCGGGGCAATCACGACACTCGGCGTCACACCCTCGGCTGGCACGAAGCAGAGATCGCCACGAACGCCTCCCCCTGCTGTGCGGCTCGGTCCGCCCTGACCAGAAGGGGGTGGGGGAAAGTTGACGCTGACCTGGAAACTTGACTCAGCTAGTGCAGCGCCGACCGGTGCGAGGATACTCAAACCAGCGGCAGCAGACAATAACCAACGAAGCGGTGTGTGGAATCCCATGAATCAAACCTCTAAATCAATCTTCCGATGCAACAGTGCTGAGTAATTGCGATTCTGGCTCCCTTGACGCCCCTGAATGTTGGAAGTTTCGTTAGCGTCTGAGCATTTCCAGGTTAACTCAAGTCACAACGTTTACTCGTCATGGCATCAGTTCGACCCTGGTGGAATGCAGTCTCAATGAGATAACTACCGCAGTGAGCAACCTATGTGAGGGCGATCGCCCGGTCAGCCCGAAGTGGCCGCTGCCTGCAAACCAACCAGAGTCAGCATTTAGGGCTGAACAACGCTGTAAGCGCACCACCGCCAGTTTCGGACAATCCTCACACTCAATCGGCGATCATCTCAATCTTGCCGACCGGTCACGGTAATGCGATCGAGCTAGCCAAGCGGTATTGCTGCCTCGCGCAACTGTTGACCAGGATTGAGCGAGGACGTATCCCCTGGCATTTCGATGAACGGCTCCGCTGAATTTCCCGGTTCAGGCATCGGCTCGGGTACAGCTTCAGCGGGTGCATCGGGAGTCGCATCCTCAGCGCTTGTGGTCGCCGCCGAGTCTGACCAATTCACAGTGCCTGCGAGCTGCTCGCGGATACTCTGCTTCTCGGTGTATTCGATCAGCTTCTCACTCGCCACTTGGCCGGCTGGGGTGTGGCGGGGCACATTTTGTAGTTCCTCAATCGCCGCCTTGAAGTTGCCACGCTCAGCGTGATCATAGGCCCGTTGGAGAAAATACATTGCGCGGATGCGTTCCTTGCGGCTGTACTCCTCAATTTTGGGCTGAATTTTGGCACCAATTTCACTGCTGGGGGCAATGCGGCGCAGATACTCCAGCGCTTCAGTGAAGTTGCGATTGTAAGCCTCGCTGCTGGCAAGTGCCAGCAGCGACGCCGACTCGGCTTCCGCTGCTTCGCGGGCTGTGGTCACTAGCGGGGCGACCTTTGCTTGCCAGTAGTCAATGGCCGGGACTTCATCCACTGCTGCCAAGACTGCTGCCCACTCTTGCTGGGCAAAGGCCTGTTCGGCCGCGCTGACCTGCCGGGCGGCACGCTGCCAGTCGGCTTGCCACTGCTCGACTGCTTGCTGCGAGGCGGCATGGGCCGGGCTGTCTTCAGGGATCGAGCCAGCGAGGGCGATCGCCCCATCCAGGTCACCCTGTTGGAAGGCACGGTTGGCTTTTGCCAGTCGGCGCGCGCGGGATCAGTGCCGCGACCATCGGCGAGGGTGTAGACACCGAAGGCGATCGCCAACACATTCAAAATCGCCACGAAAATCCCCGCCCGTGTCAAGGCCGACATCAGCGCCGGACTGGCTTTCCAAGGCCCCAACTGGCGAGGTGTTTTCGGCGTCGCGGCGGCGGCGGCTTTGCCGTTAGCGGTCTGAGGGTTGGCTTCGGCTTCCTGCCAGTCTTGCCAATCCTGAAAGCCAGCGGCTGACGTTGGCGGCTGGGTGGTTTTGATCGCTGCGGGAGCAGGCGATCGCAGGGCTGGGGTCTTTGTCGGTACGGGCGTCGGCGTCGGCGTCGGCTCCGCCACTTTCGCGGCGGGAACCTCGGCGGGGGTGGGCGTCGGCGTCACAACCTGGGCTGGCTCGCTGGCCCGCAGCAGCGATCGCCGCGCCGGTTCTAGCAATGGCTCCAACGCCCGCAACACTTCCCGCGCCGACTGGTAGCGTTGCTGGTGGTTGTAGCGCACCATCTGCCGCAGGATCGCTGTGAGCGCGCGGTTGAGTGCCGAGCTGCTCTTGTGGCGGGTGCGGATGTGCTGCCAGTTGATCTCGTTGGTTTCCAGATTCAGTTGCAGCTTTGCCGGATCGATGCCGGTCAGGATCTGGATCGCGACGATGCCGGTGGCGTAGATGTCGCTATTGGCATAGGGTTTGCCAACTAATTGCTCGGCGGCGAGATAGCCCGACGGACTGACGGCGACTGCTGATTTGAGAGGCAGAGTGCCGATCAGATCGCGATCGCGCTCCGGCGAGCGAATCGGCTGAGCCGCACCAAAATCGACTAACACCAAGCGACCATCCTTGGCGCGGCGCATGATGTTGTTGGGCTTGACATCGCAGTGGATGATGCCCTGACTGTGCACAAAATCGAGAACATGCAGCAGATCGCGCAGGAAGTAAATGACCTCGGCCTCGCGATCGCGCAGATTAGCGTGTTTCAGCAGCGACAACTCTTCACTGAGTGGTTGCCCGACGATCAGTTCCTGCGCTAGATAAAACTGCTCGTCGGCTTCAAAACAATCGATAAAGCGAGGAATTTGGTCGTGAATGCCGAGTTTCTTCAGCATCTCGGCTTCCGTGACAAAAATCCGCCGACTCGTCTTCAGTAAGTGCGGGTAGCCCCGGTGCGACTGAAAATGTTTGATCAAACAGGACGCGCCCTTGCCCTGTTGCAGATCGCGAGCAACATAAGTATGCCCAAACGCCCCCGAGCCGAGGAGACGGATGATTTCGTAGCGCTGCTGTAGCACTTGCCCAATCGGCGGGCAGTGGATTTTTGCGTTAACCAAGATGATTCCAGCCTCCCAAGACTCCAAGCGTCTGCTTAAGCTTTTCCCAGGCGCAGGTATTATTCCGGATGAACTGAGCAAGATTTCGCGGTCGATGTGGGGAAATTTGGCACAATATGAGGCTAAGACCCAGTCCGAATTTTTTGCCCCAAAAATGAAACACCCGGTGGGGAAGGGCTTCAAACCCTCCCGATGTTGCGGTTTTTGGGGTTCACGATCCGGATTGGGTATGATGTCAAATCGTTGCAAACTCAAGCTGTGAATTCCGAGCAACGCACTGCCTTTCAAGCCCGCTACCAAGCCGGTTTGGCTGCCTTTGAGGGGGGTCAGTACCGCCAGAGCATCATCGAACTCGAACAAGCCTGCCAACTCAGCAATCGCGCCTCGCGGGTAGGCGGCGAAGCCCAGCTTTGGTTGGTCTCCGCCTATCAAGCCGCCGACCGTCTGGAGGCGGCGATCGCCCTCTGCCAAACACTACAACACCACCCGCAGCCGAGCATCAGCCGCAAGGCCAAGGACTTGCTCTACATCCTCAGAGCACCACGCCTCCAGCGGCCGCCGGAGTGGCTCAGCAAAATTCCCGATCTGGCCAACTTAGACGACAGCGCCGAGCAGCAGCGCTATGTCAGCGCCGCCGCCCCGACCGCGCCCGCTGAGCCAGAGTTGAGTCTGGCGCAGTTCGCTACGACCACTGGCGACGGCAGCAGCGACAACCAAGCGTTTGTCGGACTGGCGATCGCTGTCGCGGTTCTGGTCCTGGGTGGGCTATGGTGGCTGGCTTAGAGCCGCTTCCGGGTGAAACTCCGGCTCCCAACCCTGGGTCTCGCCCCCACATCCGCCTCGTGCTCGCCACCAGTCTCGATGGCAAGCTGACGGATGCAGCGCGATCGCCCGCTCACTTCGGCTCCGCTGCCGATCGCGCGCATCTCGAACAGCAGATCGCGGCCGTCGATGCTGTCCTCTTTGGCGCTGGGACGCTACGAGCTTACGAAACTACACTCCCAGTCACTCATCCCGACCTTCTCGCTCAGCGCCAGCAAGCCGGTCTGCCGCCGCAGCCAGTACAGATTGTCTGTTCGCGCACCGCCATCTTCGATCCGCGCTGGCGCTTCTTTCGGCAGCCCCTGCCCCGCTGGTTGCTGACCACAGCAGCAGCAGCAGCACACTGGCAGGGGCGGGCGGAGTTTGCCCGCGTGCTCGCCGTTCCTACCACTTATGATGCCAATTCGCTTGTCTGGCCACTCGCCTTGCAGCACCTCGTTGACCTCGGCATCGAGCGGCTGGCGCTGCTCGGCGGCGGCGAGCTAGTCGCCGCCCTGCTTGCCGTGGATGCGATTGATGAGCTGCACCTCACCCTCTGTCCGCTGATGTTCGGCGGCCGCACGGCCCCGACGCCCTGCGATGGTCAGGGACTGGCGATGGTAGCCGCACCGCGCTGGCGGTTGCTCCAGGCAACGCCAGTGGGGGATGAGGTGTTTTTGCACTATGTCCGGGCGGGCGATCGCCGCTGATGCGCGAATAGACACTGAGGAGATCGGGTTGATGGGGAGTGCGTCCAGTTGGGGTTCTGGCGTTTAAGGATTGCTTGGGCGATCGCAAATCTCCTCAACCACCGCCACTGGCAGCGCTAGAGCAGCCGCAATATCTGTGATGCTCAAGCCGAGGGCAAGTAGATTGGTGACAGCATCGAGGCGCGCTTGGCGCTCGCTGTCGCGTGCGGCTTCAGCAGCCTGACGAGCAGTTTCAGCGGTCTGACGTGCGGCTTCAGCGGTCTGACGTGCGGCTTCAGCGGTCTGACGTGCGTCTTCGGATTCCTGATAGCTCAGTAGTCGTTCGCTGGTCTCTGGCTTGTAGAAGCGCAACTCCCCAGCCTCAGCGCGGAGATCCAAGTCCAATAAGTCGGAGTGCAAGGTTAGCTCGTGAGGCGATGGGCTGGCGTCAATGGGCTGGTAGACACCGTCAATCAGGCGGAAGCCTTGCAGGGCGGGCCGGAGATAGTCACCGCTGGGGTCGAATTGGATGTATTCAGCGACGCCAAAGCGAGCGTAAAGGTTAGGTTTATCGGTGCTGTCGGCGTTGCGGGTGGACTGGGAGGTGATTTCGATGATGAAATCGGGAGTCAAGCCGTTCTCTTCCCAGACTTTATAGCTTTTGCGGGCGTGGTTCCCCGCCCCCATGACGACGAAGACATCGGGCGCAACGACGGCATCGCGGACACCTTGTTGGTAGTAGATGAACAGGTTACCGGAAACGTAAACGTCGGGGCGGTTCCGGAAATGGCGTTTCAGGGCCTCGACAGCGTAGATCAGGTTATCGCGGGCGACGTCGCTCTCTGCCATCGGTTGACCGTCGCTGTCGGGGTAAAAGGGTTCGATGCTGGTGTCGGGGCGGATCGGGGTGAGAGTCATGACCAGTTGGGGGAAGTTGCTCCGTAGTCTCCAAGACGCCACCAGAGGAATCGTCGGCGCATTTTTGCTACGAAATCGCCGACTTGCCGGACGCCGTAGATTTCCTCGCCGTGCTCATAATGGCTTGATGTCTAGTCTAAACGAATGATTTCTCATCCCCGACCTCGGTGCGGCTGAGCCACACTGGCTTGATTTTGACGCATCAGCGTTTGAGGGTTCCAGCTCGCCGCGAATCCGGCTGTGGGCATTCTTCATCGGGTTTCGCTTCGGGCACGAACAGCCCGCAATTGAAAGGTGATTAAGCTTACGCACATGACCATACGGAAATCTGGATTTGATCGCCGCCGCTGGGGTCTCACGATTGGGATCGTCAGCCTCACATTGCTGCTCGCAATACCCGGATTCTCGAACGACTACGCCGCAGTCCTTGCCAGGCAGCTCACTGCGCGTGACTTCCGTGCAGCCGATGCGTTGACGCAACAGTGGCTGGAGCAAGCAGCAGGCTCCGGCGATTGGCGGGAGCAGCAGGCGGCGATCGCCCGCTTCTCTTGCTCAGAATTACAACGCATTGATGCGCTCTGGCAGAGCGCGAGCGAGGGTCGTTTTGGGATTGGCATACAAGCGCAGCTCTGGGCACAATTGCTTGCCGCCGCACCGACAGATGCGGAGCCAATCCAAGCCTACGGACGCCTCACCGAACAGGTGGGCTGGGTTGCACCCGGTTCACAACCTTGGGACTATCGCCATCGGGTGCTTTCGGAGCTAACCTTTGCCGCGACCGCTCCGGCCGGGCATTGGCCGGCGCTGGGCGTGTGGTACATGACCCGTTGGCAGGAAGGCATGATGGGGCCGCCACCGGGCGCACCGATCGACATCGGCGGCCTAGATCGCACCCTCTTCCTGACTGAGCAGTGGTGGGCGCGATCGCAAGCCTAGCCAATTGGATCAGCCTTAGCGCAGCGCCTGAGCTTCGGCAACCCCGGCAGCCTGACGCCGCTCAGCCGTTGCCGCTGCGCCCTGCTTCGCTCGACGCGCGGCGGCTGCAAAGGATTGGGGCAGGGCGACACCGCCAGGTAACTGGCTGATGGTCAGCAGACCGCTCATCAATGCCGACATGATGCCGCCCATGTAGACATCCGCCCCGGTGAGGTAGAGGCCCGGCAGCGGTGACTTCACCCGCGTCCAGGCGGCCTGCTCGGGTTGGAAGCGATCGCTCGCCAGCGGCAGCCCATAAATAGCCCCCTGGGGATGCGCGGTCAAGTACTCATTGGTCAGCGGCGTCGAGAGTTCTGCGTAGGCGATCGCCGCCGCAAAGCCAGGATAGTGCCGCTCGACCGTGGCAATCAGGCGCGCTTTTAACTGCTCCTTCAGTGCCTCGTAGTCTTCGCCCCGCTGTCGCCAACCGCGATCGCGCCATTGAGCAAAACTGGCATAGTCGGTGAAGGCGAGCACTTCTGCTGTGTGTGCCGATGCCGCCGGATCTTTGAGCGAGGGGAAGGAGAGGTAGAGCTGGGGTGGCTCACCGGACTCAAGCCAGTCGCCGCGCTGAGCATAGGCGGCATTGTGGTCAAGGTGTGTGTAGAGCCAGTGATTGCCACCTTGAAAACCGAGTTGGCGCGGATCGGTGTTGAAACCGATGTAGAGCGCCAAGTTAGTGGTCGCGGCGCGATCGCCCACATAAGCCCGCAAGTCCTCACGAAAGGGAATCGTCACCGCTGCGGGCACCAGTTTGAGATAGGTATTGGTCACCCCAGCATCCGAAACCACACACGGCGCAAAGTACTCTTCGGCCGGAGCCTCCGGGTGGTGTGTGGTCTGCACCCGCACCCCCGCTGCCCGGCCGTGGTCGAGCAGAATCTCGGTCACCTCCCGGTTGAGCAACACTGCGCCGCCGTGGTGTTCCACAATCGGTTGTACGCTGGCGGCAATAGTGCCAGCGCCGCCGACGGGATAGTAGCCGCCTCCGAGGTAGTGCAGGGCGATCGTGGCGTGAACCGCAAAGGGGCTTTCAGCCGGGGGTAAGCCGTAGTCACCCCACTGCGACACCAGCAACGCCTTCAGCTCGGGGCTGCGAAAATGGCGATCGAGATAAGCTTGCGTCGTCAGCTTGAGGTCAAAACCGCTCCAGAATTGTCCCAGGTGCGTGAACAATTGCACGGGCCAAGCGGCATTGACGCGCAGCCGCTGCAAAAACAGGGCGCTGGTCGCTTTGGGCAAGTCGCGGCAGTAGCGCCGGATTGCCGCCGCCTCATCCGGAAAGCGCGCGATCAGATCGGCCTGGTAGCGGTCGGGATCGCCGTAGACCGCGAACTCCAGACCGGGGTAGACAAATTTTTCAAACGGCTCCGGCATTCGCTGCCACTCGACACCGCCGTCTGTAATCAAATCGAAGAGTTGGCGCGGCATCGTGCCCGCTTGCATTTGCCCGACATAATGCACGCCGACATCCCAGTGGAAGCGGCCGCGCTGGAAGCTGTGTGTGAAGCCGCCGAGGGTGAAGTGGCGTTCGAGCAGCAACACCCGCCAGCCGCGCAATTGCGCCATCAGGCTAGCGACGGTGAGGGCACCCATTCCGGAACCAATCAGGATCAAGTCATAATGGCGATCGCGCTGCATGAGTCGTAGCCTCCCAATCAAATGTTTACGCCGACAACATCAGACTAGCACCAAATGTTGACAACGTAAACACCAGGTGACATCATGTGAAACACAAACAGCCCCCGAGCCATGTCTGAGGCGAAGTCCAGCTACCATCACGGTGATTTGCGGCAAGCATTGATTGACGGTGCGATCGCCGAGATCGCGGCAGGCGACCCTAGCCAGTTGTCATTGCGGGCGATCGCGCGCCGCGTCGGTGTCTCCCACGCCGCTCCCTACCGCCACTTCGCCGACAAAGAAGCCCTCCTCGCCGCCGTCGCGGAAGAAGGGTTTTGCGGCCTCACCGCTGCCCTCACAGCCAGCTTCACCACCACTGAACCGCAGACGCTGCAACAGCTTACGGCCGGCGGTCATGCCTATGTCACCTATGCTCTTCACCATCCCCATCACTACCGGGTCATGTTCAGTAGCTGTCCGGGGCCACCGGAGCGTTACCCTGAATTGGCTACTGCTGGACAGGCAGCCTTCATGGTCTTGGTTGAGGCGATCATCGCGGGGCAAGCCGCAGGTCGTGTTCGCGCCGGTGACCCGATGCAGTTGGCGCAGGTAACCTGGTCGCTGGTTCACGGCATCGCCATGCTCACCATTGACGGCTACCTCCAATCGCCCGATGCGCAGCAGGTCGCGGAGTTAACAGCGCTGGCAATGCGATCGCTCGTCGAAGGTTTGCAAACTCCGGTCAACTCGGCAGTGGTTCAATAAAACGGGTGCATCCCATTTTTGGGCTACATGGAGCCAGCAATTACTGCTAACAATAGCTGCATTGATCAATCCATTGGCGCTGTGATTATGGCCCTATGGCACGCCGGAGGGGTTGGAGGGTGCGTTGCAGTTGGCTCAGACCGACCTCAGCCGCGAAGGCGAGCACGGCAACTGGGAGCGCGCCGACGAGCAAGATGGCGCGATCATTGAGCGAGAAGCCGAGCACGATGAATTGCCCCAGACCGCCAGCACCGACAAAGGCGGCGAGCGTGGCACTGGCGATCGCCTCCACCGTCGCGGTTTTGATCCCAGCGACAATCGTGGGTAGGGCGAGTGGTAGTTCGATCTGCCGGAGAATCTGCGACCGGGACATCCCCATGCCGCGCGCCGCTTCCAGGACAGCCGGTTCGATGCTGCGAAAGGCGACATCGGTGTTGATCAGCAGCGGCGGCATGACTAGAACGGTCAGCGCGACCACCGCCGTGACGAAGCTCAGACCTAGGTAGGGAACAGCGATGAAGAGAATGGCTAGACTCGGCACGACGCGCAGGCCGTTGAAGCCATTGATCAACACGGTAGCGGCGAGGCGCGATCGCGAACTCAGGAACCCCAGTGGCAAACCCAAGACAATGCCAATCGCCAGTGGGAGCGTCACAAGCCGCAAATGCCCCCCTAAGGCCGCCCGAAAATCGTCGGGGTGGGTGAGCGCGTATTGCCAAGCGGCGTGAAAAAGATTCACCAAGATGGATGTTCAGGATGAAGAGATCGCAGCCTGACCCGTATTGAGGCGCTGGTCACGGCGACGTTTGACCACGATCGAGTAGTATAAATGAACTGCAAAGACGGGGGGGTCATCTCGGCTCAATTGCTAGTCGGCAGCAGATTGAGAATTTGGTTGACAAACTCCTGGTGATCGACGATAGGCTTCGAGATGTAGCCGTCGGCACCGCTTTGTTTGAGGAAATTCTCGCGATCGCCCTCCATCGCGTGCGCCGTCACCAGAATGATCGGCAGCGCCGAGGTACTCGGATCGGCTTTGAGCATTTGGGCGATTTTAATGCCATCCACCGACTTGCCTTGATAGACACTGTGAGCCAGCGAGACATCCATGAGAATGATATCCACCTCACCGGCCTGGGCGCTCCGCATGACCTCCTCGACATCTTCCGTGCCTTTGACCTCCAAACCGCCGCGCTTGGTGAGGATCTTGGAGAATACACGCATATTTACAGGATCGTCTTCTACAATCAAAACGGTCGTCATGGGTTTACCAAGCCAGTCGATAGGAAAATAAAGAACCACCCAGTTGCTAAACAGCAGCGGTTTACCTTTAAGTAATGTTGCCATCCCAACGGCAATCCGTCATCATTATCTGACCGTAAGGCATTAGGACGCAAAACACTCATGGCCGATCAGCCGAACCCTGGAGCCAGGCAAATTATTCCCACGGCGCTGCACGCTGAGATGGAACGATCCTACCTGGAATATGCCATGAGCGTCATCGTCGGGCGTGCCCTACCCGACGCCCGCGACGGTCTCAAACCCGTACATCGCCGCATCCTCTACGCTATGCACGAGTTGGGGTTGACCCCCGACCGCCCCTTTCGGAAATGCGCCCGCGTCGTCGGCGATGTGCTGGGCAAATATCATCCCCACGGCGACCAATCGGTCTACGATGCCTTGGTGCGGCTAGTACAAGACTTTTCTAGTCGCTACCCACTGCTCGCCGGTCATGGCAACTTCGGCTCCGTGGACAACGATCCGCCCGCCGCCATGCGTTACACCGAAACGCGCTTGTCGCCGGTTGCCCAGCAGTCCTTGCTCGCCGAGATCGGCGACGACACCGTTGATTTCGTTGATAACTTCGACAACTCGCAACAAGAACCGCTAGTTCTCCCCGCGCAGTTACCAATTCTATTGCTCAATGGCTGCTCGGGCATCGCCGTGGGCATGGCGACGAATGTGCCGCCGCACAACCTGACGGAAATTATCGACGGTCTGATCGCGCTGATCGACCGCCCGACCCTCACTGATGAACAACTCTGGGCGATTATTCCCGGCCCTGACTTCCCGACTGGCGGCGAGATTATCGATGTGACCGGCGTGCGCGAAGCCTATCAAACCGGGCGCGGCACGATCCCGGTACGGGGCGTCGCGCAGATTGAGCAGGTTCAAATTGATGGTGGTCGGCGGCGACGCACTCGTGAGGCGATCATCGTCACTGAATTGCCTTTTCAGGTCAACAAGGCGGGCTGGATTGAAAAACTGGCTGATCTCGTCAATCAAGGGCGCATCGAAGGTATCGCTGATATTCGGGATGAAAGCGATCGCGATGGGATGCGGGTGGTGATCGAAACCAAACGCGACACTGATCCCCGCCGTCTGCTGCGCCAACTCTACCGGCAAACGGCGCTGCAAAGTAATTTTGGCGCGATCTTCCTCGCCCTGGTCAACAATGAACCGCGTCAACTCGGTTTGCGGGAGTTATTGCAGACTTTTCTTGCCTTTCGCGAACAGACGCTGACCCGTCGCTACAGCCATCAACTCGACCAGGCGCAGCGTCGTCTACATTTGGTCGAGGGTCTGCGCATCGCGCTGGCGGCGATCGACACTGTGATCGAAATCTTGCGCCAAGCGCCCGACGGGACGACGGCGCGGGGACGCTTGCAGGAACAGTTGGCGATCAGCGAAACGCAGGCGGATTCGATCCTGGCGATGCCGCTGCGGCGACTGACCGGCCTCGAGCAGCAGAAGCTCCAGACCGAGTATGACGAACTGCGCGGTCAGATTACTGAGCTGGAGACTTTGCTGGGCGATCGCCACGAGCTACTCAAGTCGTTGAAAAAAGACCTGCGGGCGCTGAAACGCAAGTTTGGCGACGCGCGTCGTACCCGCATTGTCCCCGCTGATCCTGATGCCGATGCTCCGGAGCTGCCGGAGGAGAGCAGTGACCCTCTCGCCATTCCTGAGGACGCCTGTTTGCAAGTGACGGCGAGCGGCTATGTGCGCTGGCAGGCGGCGGCGGCACGGTCGAAAAGTCGCCCGCCTACCAAGCTTGAGCAGGTGGTGGTGTTTAACGAAGCGATTGGCGATCGCCGCCAGTTCATCGCTGCCACCGAGAGCGGCAAGGTTTACCCCGTGGCGATCGGCGATGTGCCCGAAGCAGGCGAGCGTCGCCGCCGCAAGACGATGCTGCTGGATGTGTTACCGGCCAGTGTGCAGGCGAAGCGGGAAGCGGTGGTCGCGCAGAGCTTTCTTCCTGATAACCCAGGGCTGAATCTGCTCCTGCTGACGGAACGTGGCAAAATCAAGTGTCTAGCCGGCTCTGACTTGGCGGAGCTGAGCAATCGCGGCTTGAGTGTGTTGAAACTGAAGGCGGCGGATCGCCTGCACGCGCTGGACTGGATTCGGGGTGACGAGGAGGTGGCGATCGCCACCTCCAGCGGTCGCCTCCTGCGTTTCCCAGCCAGTGCGGAGCAGTTGCCGATCATGGGTCGCACCGCCCAGGGTAACCAAGCCGCCCGCCTGCGCGCCAGTGAACAGCTCGCCGGTTACGGCCTACTCCACAGTCGCGATGACATCGTGTTATTGCTCTCAGAGCAGGGCTACGCCAAGCGCTTGCCGGCCAAAACGGCCCGCCTCGCCAATCGCGGTGACATCGGCACCCAGGTTTTTCACTTTGCCAACCAGCGCGATCGCCTGCTTGCCATGCAGCCGATCGCGGTCGGACAGGCGATCGCCCTCGTCACCAGCACGGAACGCCTACTCTACCTTGACCTAGAAGCGATCCCCCTCGCCAACAAAGATGGCGCGGGGGATCGCCTAGCGGTCTTGACCCCTGAAGAAACCATCAGCCGTGTGCTCCAGCCAGCCGCCTTCTGACCCGCTCATTTTGACTGTAGAGACATGACATCGCGTCTCTAGCAGCTTGAACAGCGGGATAACCCGTCAGTCAGTTGCGCCAGCGCGCCCGGTAATTGCGCGCATCGATATGGCAGAGGTTGGGAAACTTGAGGTAGCGGCCCAAGCCCCCCGGCCACCAAGGGTCAAGCGCCCAATAGAGCTGATTGCCGCTGAGATTCTCGCAGACAAAATCGATGGCATCGCCGACGATATGTCGGCTGTTGGACACGCCCCCGACAGCGCGATTGATTTGCGGGGGGCGATACCAGCTCGTGATGATGAACGGTTGACCGATTTGGTCGCGTGCCCGCTGCGCTAGCTTGGCGATGCGGACGATCGCATCCACCGTCGCCTGGTTGGGTGGCATCCTTGTGCCGCCTTTGGTTGCCTCCGCCCAAGTGAAATTGCCATTGGGAATAATCGGGGCCGAAAGCTGGATGTTGCGCGTTGTCCAGCGCGCGGGCGGCTTGGGAGCCACGATGGGGACAGGCTTTTGGTTTTGGCGCTGCTCCTCGAGGCGACGCAGATCGGCGCGCAGGGACTCAATCGCCCGTTCGCGCGTCGGTAGCTCGCGCCAGAGTTGCACCAGCCGGATCAAGGCCTCACGCTGGTGCTCAACCTCGGCATAAGCACTGGGCACACGACGGATGAAGCCGAGTAGCTCGCGGTCAAGTTGAGAAGCGAGTCGTTGCAGGGTCTGGCGATCGCCACTCCCGGCCGCCAATTGCGCCGGGTCAATGCCCAATTGCGCCACTGCTGTCCGCCGTGAATCGAGATTGCGCCAAACTCGGAAGGTCTCGGTGAGGGCATTGCGCTGTGTGCCCTTGCCCTCGTAGTAGTTCGGCACCCGCTGCGCGAAGGCAGTTAGCACCGGGTCAAGAATTTTCAAACCCCGATCAGCAGAGTTATTCGCCGCCAGCGATGTGATCGCCGTCGTGCGCGCGTCGAGTTCCCGCCAAAGTTGCACCAGCCGTAGCAGTGCCTCGCGTTGGTGAGGGTAGCCGCTGTAGTTGGGTGAGACCCGCGCCGCAAACTGTACGAGTTGCCGATCGAGGGCTTCCTCGCTCAGGTCAGCGCCGTTGCTCAGAGAGGCGATCGCCGCCTCGCGCGTGTCCAACTGCCGCCAGAGCCGCACCAACTCCAGCAGCGCTTCGCGCTGATGAGCGAGGCTAATGAAATACTCCGGCACTTGCTCCACGAGCGCCAGCAGATCGTTATCGAGGCGAGCGAGGTTGCGGGAGGCGAGTGTGGTGTCGTATTCAGCAGTTAGCTCACTCTCGTAGGCTTGCTCGAGGCGATCGCGATCGCAGGCACGCAGTCGGGCCGTCGCCGTATCCCCCACGACGGGCACATAGCCATCAGCCAAGAGTTTCAAAAAGCTATCACTGTAGCGATCGCGCTCGACCTCCCAGAGGTCGTTGCCCCGCCAGCCCTGCTCGATCAGCCCGTCGGTCAACGTCCGCACGGTATTCGCAGCATATTGCACCTGTTCGACGAAAGTATCCAACGCCATCAGCGGCACGGAGGCCGTGGGCAACATTCCTAAGCCAGTTTCACCATCGGCTAAGTCTGGGGTGCGTTGCACCGCATAGAGTGCTGCCAGGATCGGTTGGTGGATGCCGGTGCGTTCGGCGGCCACCAGATAGTAGTAGTAACGTTGCGTCGGGGTCAGCTTGGTCATGCACGATCACTCACTCAGCCCAGATACAGCTCAATTTAACCCGCGATCGCCACGCCCCGATACAGGTAGCCGAGGATTTTTGGTGTTGCCTCGAGATAAAACTGCGCCAGCTCCTGACATTGGAAACCGGCTGCCGGAAGCAACTGGCTAAAATCTCGATTCAGCCGACAGCCGTCGCCGATCAACTGCTGCACCGGCGTCCAGCGCTGCTGCCAACGTTGCACCCCCGGCTCGTTGCTAAGCCCGTGCTCAATGAATGCAAAGCGACCGTCGGGTTTCAGGACACGCCGAATCTCCCGCAATGCCGCCAGGACATCGGCCACGCTGCACAGCGTCCAAGTGCTGACCACCCAGTCGAACTGGGCGGCAGACAGGGGCAGCGCGGTGGCATCGGCGACTTGCAGCTCGACGGGAAAGGAGACCGGGGCGAGGCGCGATCGCGCTCGTCGGTTCATGCCAGGATTGGGGTCAATCGCCGTCAGGTGCGTCACCGCCGCCGGGTAATAGGGCAGATTTAACCCAGTGCCAAAGCCGACCTCCAGCACCTGCCCGGATACCGGAGCCAGCACCTGACGGCGCTGCGCCTGAAACAGGTCACCTTGCATCCCCAAGTCAACCAGGCGTGGAAAAATGATTTGTGAGTAAAGATTCATCGTCACAGGATTGCGTCAAGTTTGCCGCCCAATCCCCAGAATGTGGGCATCACTCCCCCTATCTTCGCGCAACAACACCGAGGCGGCAGACCGTTGCCTGACTGAGAAACATAGTGGGTCGAAAGTCCTACGCAACCCCCTTCATGAATGAATGCGTTACTGCTTAGGATATGCTCATACTAAAGTTTTCGGACAAGCAATCGGTAGCCACCCCAAATGTTTGACCTCGATAGACCGCTAGTACAACACGGCGGAAATGAGAGACCTATTCAAAATCCCCAGGATTCCCGTATTGCCAGTACTTAGAACTCGAAATTCAGAACTCAGAACTCCGCGCAGCGGTACTAGGGCAGGATCTGACCTGTTTTGCGTAGGATGAAATCGCGGACTTTCTGGTAAGCCTCGGGATCGTTCTGCTGCGTCAGAATGATCGGCAACGAGCTATCGGGCAACCAAAAGGTGAGCTTGTTGTTGGGGGTGTAGCAAAAACTGCGAATGCGGCTGAGGTCGATGGCGTACTCGCTACGGTCATAGCTTAGCCGCAGCCAAGTGCTGCCGAGCGCGCTTGCAGCAGCCAAGTCAATGTAGTTGAGCAACGTCTGATAATCTCGGGGGTTGGTCTGACGGTTAATCACAATCGGCAGGGCGCTATCTGGCAACCAGAAGGTGATACGACCACTGAGCGTCCAGGCAAAGGCACTGACGCCATCGAGATCGACTACATAGTCCTGTCGCTCGTAACTCAGCTTGACCCAATGTGCCAATGCAACCTCCTGCGCCCGCGCGGCTGCATCGCTGGGTGAGCGGAAAATGTCCCGGCGATCGCCATCCGACCGTCCTTAATCCATCCTGCAGATTGCCAGCATCACTTTCAGGATAGCTCAGCCGCAACCTCCGGAACTGAGGGTGTGGTCACCTCACCATTGGACGCTGGAATGCGGTTTGGGGTTGCCATTCGAGCTAGGTGTTTCTGGGCGGCATGGACTAAACCGACGAACAGCGGGTGCGGGGCATTGGGCCGCGAGCGAAACTCAGGATGGAACTGGGTGGCGATGAAAAAGGGATGTTGGGGGTGCTCGATAATCTCCACCAAGCGCCCATCCGGCGATGTGCCACTGATCGTATAGCCCGTCTCGACGAAAAGGTTGCGATAGGTGTTGTTGAACTCATAGCGGTGGCGATGACGCTCGTAGATCACTTCCTGCTGATAGAGCTGATGGGCGAGCGTGTCGAGGGCGAGGCGGCAGGGGTAGAGGCCGAGGCGCATCGTGCCGCCGAGATCGACGACATCAGCCTGTTCGGGCAGGAGCGCGATCACCGGATGGGCGGCATCGGCTTTGAACTCAGCACTATTGGCATCCTCGAGCCGCGCGACTTGCAGCGCCCAGTCGATCACCGAACATTGCATCCCCAAGCACAGCCCCAGAAATGGAATGCCCTGCTCGCGGGCGTAGCGCACGGCGGCGATCTTGCCTGCGATGCCGCGCGCGCCAAACCCCCCGGGTACGACGATGCCGCTGACCTCGCTCAGGTAGGTCGCCGCGTCATGGGCCTCGATGTCCTCGGCGCTGACCCAGCGGATTTGGACGTCGCCATCGTTGGCGATCGCCGCGTGTCGGAGTGCCTCAACCACCGAGAGATAGGCGTCGCTGAGCTTGACATATTTACCGACGATCGCCACCTCGACGGTCGGGGCGGGGGCATTCAGGCGCTCGACCAGTCGTTGCCAGAGGGTGAGATCGGGCTGACGCGGCTGGAGCTGGAGCAGCTCGATCGTGCGTTCGGCTAGGCCCTCGTGTTCGAGCAGTAGGGGCACTTCGTAAATGCTGCCCGCGTCCTGGGCGGCGATCACCGCCTCGACAGGGACATCGCAGAATTCTGAGAGTTTTTCCTTAATATAGGACTCGATCGGGCGATCGCTCCGACAGACCAAGACATCCGGCTGAATGCCGATCGAGCGCAGTTCCTTGACCGAGTGCTGTGTGGGCTTCGTCTTCATTTCGCCGGCCGAGTTGATCCAGGGCACGAGCGTGACGTGCATGTAGAGCGCATGGTTGCGGCCGACATCCTTGCGAAACTGGCGGATCGCTTCGAGAAATGGCTGCGACTCAATATCGCCAACCGTGCCCCCAATCTCGACGATCAACAAGTCGGCGTGGGTATTGCTGGCGACGCGGCGGATACGTTCTTTGATCTCATTGGTGATGTGGGGGATGACCTGCACGGTGCCGCCTTCGTAGTCGCCGCGCCGTTCTTTGTTCAGCACCGACTGGTAGATCGAGCCTTGGGTGACACTGTTCAGCCGCGACATTGAGGTGTCGGTGAAGCGCTCGTAGTGCCCCAAGTCCAGGTCGGTTTCGGCCCCATCCTCGGTGACGAAGACCTCGCCATGCTGGAAGGGACTCATGGTTCCCGGATCGACGTTGATATAAGGATCGAGCTTGAGGATGGAGACGGAGTAGTCACGGGATTTGAAGAGCCGCCCGAGACTCGCCGCTACGATGCCTTTGCCGATGCTCGAGACAACGCCGCCCGTGATGAAGACAAACTTGGTCATCGGAAAATTCGCAGAGCCAATCTACGGCTTCATTGTAAACGTCGGCGCGGCGGTCTCAAGGCTAGCGATCGCTAGGTCAGCCGCTCACTGAGGCGTGCATGGCGATCGCTGCCGGTAAAAGATTCCAAAACCTGTCTATCCTCCGTGGCGAGCGATCGCCCTCACAGCTTCTGACCAAAGCTGTAGATCGTCTGCGTCGCCCAATGTGGGCACACCGAAGAGGGCTTCTCAGTCAGCGTGTGGAAGCGTCGCGAGAGCTGAACTTGCAGACAATTGGTGGGGTCTTCACCCGGCGCGAGGAGAAATTCGAGGCACTCCACCTCCGGCCAGGTCGCGAGATCGTCGAGAATCGCGCCGATCGCCTCGACATAGGGATGGTGACGGTCGGTATACCAATCAGAAGCCGCCAGGCCGGATTGGTCGAAGCCGATGTGAACCACCAGCGTTGGGTGACTGAAGAGGGCGATCGCCACCGGTCGCGCTTCTTCTTGCAGGAGGAGATTGGCGGCTTGGACGCGATCGCGCAGTTTTCCAATAGCTCATAGCGTTCCGTGACCGACCGCACCTGATTCTGCCAGGTGATCCCCAGGGTCGCTAGGTAAGTTTGCAGCAGGAGATGCCCCAGCTTCTTTGCCTTCGTCGCCAGGTAGTTCGAGTTGTAATCCGTCGCCTCGATCAACAGCGGCAGGCGATCGACGACTTCCAAGCCATAGCCTTTCAGACCGGCAATCTTGCGGGGATTGTTGGTGATCAGGCGAATCTGGCGCACACCGAGATCATTGAGGATCTGTGCACCCATGCCATAGTCGCGCAAGTCAGCCGGGAAACCAAGGCGTTCATTCGCTTCGACCGTATCCAAGCCGAGGTCTTGCAGCGAGTAGGCTTTGAGCTTGTTGAGTAAACCGATGCCGCGTCCTTCTTGGCGGAGGTAGACGACGACCCCCAACCCCGCCTGTTCAACCAACTTGAGTGCTGTCTGGAGTTGCATCCGGCAGTCACAGCGTAGGGAGCCGAGGGCGTCGCCGGTCAAGCATTCTGAGTGCATCCGCACGACCACGGGCTGGCGGGCAAACTCAGCCGGGTCACCCTTGACGATCGCCAGGTGCTCAGAGCCGTCGAGGGTATTGCGATAGGCGTAGGTTTTGAAGGTGCCGAACTGGGTAGGAAACTCGCAGACTGTTTCGCGCTGCACGAAGCCGTCGTGCTGGAGGCGGTAACTGATCAGGTCAGCGATGCTGATCAGCTTCAGCCCGTGGCGTTGGGCGTATTTCACCAACTGCGGCAGCCGCGCCATTGAGCCATCCGGATTCTGGATCTCGCAGATGACACCGGCTGGGTAGAGTCCGGCGAGCCGCGCTAGGTCAACAGCCGCCTCGGTGTGGCCCGCACGCTTGAGGACACCGCCCTGTTTGGCTCGCAGCGGGAAGATATGACCGGGACGGCGCAGGTCTTCGGAGCGCGTGTCAGGATTGATGGCGATCTGGATGGTTTTGGCGCGGTCGTCGGCGGAGATACCGGTAGTGACGCCGAGATGCGGGGCGGCATCGATGCTGACGGTGAAGGCGGTCTGATTGGGGTCGGTGTTTTTGGTCACCATCAGCGGCAGATCGAGCTGATCGAGGCGATCGCCCGTCATCGCCAGACAGATCAAGCCGCGAGCCTCCACCGCCATAAAGTTGATCGTATCGGGGGTGGCAAACTGTGCCGCACAGATCAGATCGCCTTCGTTCTCGCGGCTCTCGTCATCCACGACGACCAAGGACTTGCCCGCTTTGAAATCAGCGAGGGCGGCTTCAATCGAGTCAAATTGCCAAGCGGAGGAGGGAGCGCTCGCAGTCACAGGTTGGATTTGTGAAGATTTGTCACAGGCTACGCCTCGATTGTAGCGGTTTAGCTGGCGATCGCCCCCCGCGTCGTTGAACCGCCTCGAACCGCTGGCACGCGGCCCGGTTCGCAACTTTGATACTACAATGCAGCAAACGTCTGACCCTGAACGTCAATTCAGAGCGGGAGATTTTATGGCGACGGCGGAGCGCATACGAGTCGGGATTGTCGGCGCATCGGGCTATGGCGGCGTGCAGTTGGTGCGCTTGTTGCTCGACCACCCCCAAGTCGAGATTGTCTACATCGGCGGCAATAGCAGCGCGGGCAAGCCGTTTGCCGATCTTTATCCCCATCTCGGGCATCGCTTCGCCCTCGAGGTGGAGCCGATCGAGGTTGCGGCGATCGCGGCGCGCTGCCAAGTGGTCTTCCTCGGCTTGCCCAACGGCCTCGCCTGTGACCTAGCCCCGGAACTGTTAGCCAGCGGTGTGAAGGTGCTAGATCTCTCCGCCGACTATCGCTTCGAGAATTTGGCGACCTACACGACCTGGTACCGCAAACCCCGCACGGATAAAGAAACAGCCGCACAGGCAGTTTATGGCTTGCCGGAGTTGTATCGCGATCGCATCCGCCGCAGTTCGCTCATCGGTTGCCCCGGCTGCTACTGCACGGCCAGCCTCCTCGCCCTCGCGCCGCTACTGAAGCAAGGTCTCGTTGATCCGGAAACCACGATCATCGATGCCAAGTCAGGGACATCGGGTGCCGGTCGGCAAGCCAAGACCAATGCGCTCCTCGCTGAAGCGGGGGGGTCATTGGGAGCTTACAGCGTTGCCGCCCACCGTCACACGCCCGAAATCGAGCAAGTCGCCAGCGATCTCGCCGGCCGCGAGATGCGGGTGCAGTTTACGCCCCACTTGATCCCGATGGTGCGCGGTATCCTAGCAACAGTCTATGCAACCCTGCGCGATCCGGGTTTGGTGCGGGATGATTTGCTGACGATCTATGGGGCCTTCTACCGTAACTCGCCAGCGGTGAAAATCCTACCGCATGGGGTTTATCCCCAGACGAAATGGGCTTGCGGCACGAACCTTTGCTACATCGGTATTGAGGTGGACGCGCGCACCGGCCGCGTCATCGTGCTCTCCGCGATTGACAATCTGATCAAGGGTCAGTCGGGTCAAGCCGTGCAGTGCCTCAACCTGCTCATGGGTTGGGATGAGATGTTGGGTCTGCCACAGTTGGCGTTTTACCCCTAGTGGTGCGTCAAGCCCAATTTGCCGGATGCTCAACTTGGCATCTCGTCGCCCTCATCCCCCGGCCCCTTCTCCCAAATTTGGAGAGGGGTTGGGGTGAGGTGACGAGACTGGTAAAAACATCCGGACTTTTCAGCTTGATAGACCACTAGTATCGCTACGCGGAATTTTGAGTTCTGGGTTTTGAGTTTTGAGTGCTTGCAAGACGGGAATCCTGGGAATTTTGAATAGGCATCTCATTTCCGCCCTCTTGTACTAGTACGCCGCGACTGGGTTGAGCCAGCGCAAAATTTCGTGCTCGAGGCGGTGCAAATCGCGATAGAACTCTTGCTTCATCCACTGACCGACCGCATCTAGGGGTGAGAAGGATTGACCGGCTTGCCAGGTCAGCTCTTGGCCGACGGGGGTGAGATGAGTCCCCGGCAGCATCTGCACCGCTGTCAGGGTCGGAAAACGCTGCTCCAGTAGCGGTGCGAGGTCGAGTGTCTGGTCAATTTCATCGCGGCGAAACTTGACCAGCAGATTGCGGCGCACGCCATATTCGCTCGCTACCAGCTTGTTGGTCTCCGCCGGTGAGGGCAGAAATTCAAGGTCTTCCATGACCAAGGGCACATTCAGGCGATCGCCAAAGGGGATCGCGCGCCGGAGTGGGTAGTTGTTGTAGGCCAGCAAGATATTGCCCGCCCGCTCAGCCCCGTAGAGGCTACCGATCAGCAGGTGCAACTTGCTCCCCAAACTATGACCGAGACCGTAGATGGGCAGTGAGCGCGTCCGTAGTTGTCCCGTCGCTTGTAAGCGCTGCAATACGGTCTCGAAGCGATTCAAGGTGTCGCGGCGATCGCCCGGTGATTGAATGAAGAATTGACAAAGGGTGTGGCGATCGCCCCATATCCCGCTGCAACCAAAGCTTCCAACAAGGCGCGATAAGTCAGGTGCGGTGCCGTCGCGACGAAGGCTCCACCCAAAAAATGAATCATCGCCACCGGCTGCGGCGGTAGCAGCACCCAACTCCCAGAAATCTCTTGCCAGTCCACAACCGCGCTCGCCTTGCAAAATGTGCTTATATTCTAAGCCGGATCCTAAGCGCGGGTGGCTGAGGCCGCCGCCTCAGCTGCCGCCAGACGCTGGTAACAGTCTTCGACGGGTGCGCCTGCTTTCAAGGCCGCGATCAGCGCCTGGTAGGCCTGCGGGTGCTGCATGAGCAGCGATCGCGCCTGCTGAAAAGCCCACTGCTGCTTCGGTTTGGCCTCGCGGGCTGAGCGGCCGAACAACTCCAAAGCGGCACGGACTTTTTGGCGGTCATCGCCGCCGCCCTCGCTGCTGCCGTAATACTCAGTTTCCGCCGCCGCTCCAGCCATCCAGACGGTACAGAAGCGATCGAGCAGGAGCTGCGCCTCGGTCGGGGCGAGGGAATCGGCGGCTAGTTTCCTGGTGTCAAACTGGACGCCGCCGTAGCCCGGTTGCCGCTGGCGCATAGCGTCCCAGGCATTGAGTGTGTAGCTGGTGACCGGAATGCCGAGCAGGTAGGCGACCAGGAAGTGACCGGCTTCGTGATGAATGATGCGATCGCGATGATCCGATGACCAGCCCGCCACCCAGTCCACCAACAAGGTCAGGCCACGTCCCTGCCAGCCAAAGCGATCCGCTGTCACGAGAGCCAGCATCCCGAAGGTGAGACCTGCCGGGAGCGCGGGCGAGAGTTGCACGACCGGGCCGACCAGTACCATCATCGTGACGGCAAAAATACTAATCGCCAGCAGGTTGAGACCAGTTTGTTGCATGGGGACAAGCGCGAGTCAATAATGATTGCAGCACCTTCGCCCGTTCAGTGCCGGACTACAGAAGGCATTTTCACTAAACGGGATCGTAACACGGGCAGTCTGTTGCTGGTGGCCGGCTAGAAGCCTGGGTTGCAGGAGGGGCCACCGGGCGCGGACGTTCGGCTGCACCGCACCGAACGTAGTCTGAGCAGGGCCGTTACAATCTGTAAACAACGAGTTCTGGGTCAACTCGTCGGATTCTCAACGGAGGAAGCGCTAATGGAAACTTCGATTGACTGTGCCACAGCCTGCGTCAACGGTTGCGTGTTGGGCGATCGCTGCCCCCACCGTGCCTATGCGGCTCAAGCTAAGCAGTTCGTGCAAGCTACCCCCCTCGACCAGATGCACGAGATCGCCGAGGCGGCGCGACTGAAAAAACTCGTAGAGCCGCCCAAATGGATCATCCCTGATGAGATTTAGGGCGGGCGGTCACTGGGCTGACTGGCGGCCGGACTCATGGCTCAGGCCCAGGGTCTCAAGGGCATTGAGCATAATGTCGAAACGAAAATCTGTGAGCAGCGGGATCAGGCTGGCACGCAACTCGCCGTCGGCTGGCAGTTCTGCCAGCAACTCCTGCAACTGATGTTCGTCAAGCCGGAGCGCCGCCTGTTGCAGACGCTGGCACCAAGCTGGCGGCGCACTGCGTAGCAACACGGCCAAGGGCTTCTCGTGCCTGGAACCGGCTGGCGAGGGATTTGTAAGCTGGCTGACGGCGGTTGGCTCTGGGTCACGGTATTGGTAGCGGATCCCTAGGCATTGCTTCAGCATCTCGTAGAGCTGTTGGCTCATGAAGGGCTTGACCAGCAGGGCAGTGTTGCCCAATGTCTGGATGTGGTCTAGCTCCGATGCGAGGGCGATCGCCGTCACCACGATCACCGGCAACGGCGCGCTGCCGGTGGCTTGCTCGCGCTGACGAATCGTGCGGATCAGTGCATAACCGTCCAGTTCTGGCATCACTAAGTCTGTGAGCATGAGATCAGGCGGCCGCGCCTCGTAGCAGGCGAGGGCTTGGCGACCATTGCTCGCCGTTTGCAACTCGAATCCCAACGGCCTGAGCATTTCTACCAACAACTGGCGGTTATCGGCGCTGTCATCGACCACCAGCAACCGGTAGCTGGGCTGCACTGCGGCGAGGCGGATGACCTGGCGAGTCGTAGTGGGAGATGCAAACTCCGGCAAGGGCTGGACAGGAATGCTGAAACTGAAGGTCGTGCCTTGACCCAGTTCCGACCTGACCTGCAACTCTCCGCCCAGCAACCGAACAAATTCTTGGGAAATGGCTAGCCCCAAGCCGGTGCCCTCGGGCTGCTGGCGACCGGCGCTGGCTTGGACAAAGGGTTGAAAAATCGTCTCGAGTTCATCCGCAGCGATCCCACAGCCGCTGTCTTGCACCTCAAACTGAAGCCGGGCGGGTATCGCATCGGCTTGCCAGCGCGATCGCAACACAACATGGCCCTGCGCAGTAAATTTGAGGGCATTGCCCAAAAGGTTCAACAGCACCTGGCGGAGTTTGCCCGCGTCGGTCGTGATGCAGGAGGGTAGCTCGGGGCTGTGCTCGACTCGCAGCTCCAGGTTCCGGGCCTGGGCGCGCAGCGAGAGTGTCGCGTGCAGACCGTCGAGCAGCTCGTGAAGATTGACCACCGACTCGTCCAGCGTGATGCGACCCGCTTCAATCTTTGCCAGGGAGAGGATGTCTTCGATCAGCGACAACAGGTGCGCGCCGTTTTGTCTGATGATCTGTAACTGCGCGGCGCGATCGCCCTGAAGCAGGGGTTCCTGGCTGAGCAACTCACTGAAACCGAGGATCGCATTCAGCGGCGTCCGCAGCTCATGGCTCATATTGGCGATGAAGGCACTCTTGGCGCGGCTCGCGGTATCCGCCGCCGCCTTCGCCGCTTGTAGCTCTGCTTGCGCTTGCTTGAGCGCGGTGATTTCGGTGCTGGTGCCGATCAGGCGGTAGATGCGGCCGTGCGCGTCGCGGATCGGATTCAGGTGGGTCAGCCACCAGTGGTCACGACCGCCCAAGGGGAGAAATTCCTCATAGGCGATCACCGCGCCGCGCGTCACGCAGTCTGTGTAATGCTGACGAACTGACGCCGCCAGTGCAGTCGGGAGGATGTCTTCTGGCGACTTGCCGTGAATCGTCGCGGTGGACCAGCCGGTCAGGCGTTCATGGCAGGGATTGAGACCGAGATAGCGAAAATCATTGGCTGCCGTCACTTCGACGATGAAGATCGAATGTTCAGCGCCGTTGTAGACAATGCGGAGAAATGCTTCGCTGGCCCGCAGCGCCACATCAGCCCGATAGCGCTCGGTGACATCCATCGAGATCCCGACAACTTTCTGCGGTTGACCGCTGGCATCACGGAGGGCACGGCCGCGCAGGTAGACGATCGTGTCAGCATCCACCAGCCGGTGTTCGAGCACGAAGTCCGTGTTCTGGGCGATCGCCGCCTCGACTTCGGTTCTGACCCGCTCGCGATCCTCGGGATGAACCACCGCAAACCCCATCTCCGCGCCGACTCGCCATTCATCCGGTTGCCACTGCCCGCTGGACAGATCGCCGACGCCGCTGAGCTGTCCGGAAATCAGATTGTGCTCCCAGCAGCTAATCTGACCCGCCTCCAGGGCTAATCGCAAACGCATCTGCGATTGTTCGAGGCGGCGTTCAGCGGCTTTGCGATCGCTGATGTCTAGCACCAAGCAGTCCCAGGTCACAGCGCCGTCGGGTTGAGCCGTCGGTCGTCCCATCCCCTGCAACCATTTCAGTCGGCTCGAGGGCGTCTGGATACGCCACTGAGTCCGCCAAGGCTGCAAGGTCTCAGCAGATTGCTGGAGCGAAGCACGCAAGGCAGCGGCATCCTCAGCGGGAACCAGCGCCCAGATCGCCGCCAGCTCCTGTTCGATCGTGCGAATATCAGTCTCCCAGATTTCCACCCCCCCTTGGCTCATATCGGTGACGCAATCACTGCCGTCGGGATACAAGGTGTAGCGAAAAATCGCCCCCGGCACATTGGCCGCCGTGTGACGGAGGCGGGTATCACGTTCCCGTAATGCCGTCTCCGCCAAGACGCGATCGCTGATGTCGGTGATCCGCACCAAGTTCATGGCACGCCCGCTGATCGCCAGGGGGGCGATCGCTACGGCCCCCCAAAAACTCGCCCCGTTCTGATGAACGTATTCAAAGTCCAGTTGACTGCCGCCGTGCTGCTGCACCTGTTGCCGCAGTCGCTGGTATTCGGTCGCCGTCAGAGGTTGTCGGTGCAGTGCCGCCATGTGGCGACCGACGGCGGCCGCCTTGTCAACAAAACCAAAGAGTTCTAAGGCGCGCGGATTGCAATCCTCAATCGCCCCGGTCTCCGCCGTGACCAGAAACAGGGCGTCGAGTGAACTCTGGAAGGTTGCCTCGTGCCAAGCATGGGCGTCAGCGAGTTGCTGTTCGAGGCGTTTGCGATCGCCAATGTCTTGCCGCAACCCGACGACCCGCAGTGGATCACCGGCCGCATCCCATTGTGCTTGTGAGCGCACGCCGATCCATTGATAGTGACCATTCCGACACCGAATGCGATATTCAACGTCGTATTTCGGGATCTGGCGCTGAAGATAAGCCTGGAAGGTCGTTTCGATGCGATCGCGGTCGTCAGGATGGATGGTCTGCAACCAGTAGTTGTAGTTTTCCAGATCTTCGACATAGCTCGCCTCACGATCGGGAGCGGTGCAATATTGGAAGGTGGTGGCGCGATCGGCATGGACATCCCATTCGTAGATGTAGTCGCCGGTTCCCTGAAGCAGCAACTGCCAGCGCGCTTGCTCGCGGCAGAGGGCTTCATTCTGGGCTTCGAGTTGGCGACGTAGCCGATGATTCTCAAGATGGAGCTGGATGCGCGCGATCAACTCCTGGGGTTGGTAGGGCTTGGTGATATAGTCCAACACCCCCCGCTCAAAGGCTGGTAACTTGTCCTTGGGTTGGTCAAGAGTACTGATGAAAATGACCGGAATCGCCCAGGTCTGCGGGGTGGCACGCAGGCGATCGCAGAGCGCATAACCATCGACATCCGGCAACATCGCGTCCAACAAGACCAAATCTGGCGGAGCCGTCTGGAGCAACTGCCAAGCCAGGTCACCTGTCCCCGCCAGACGCACACTAAATGAGTGAGCCGTCAAAACCTGAGAGAGTCGGTGCAGATCGGCAGGATTGCCATCAACAACGAGAATATCGGCGGCAGTCATGGCAGTCGGTAGAAGAGCGATAAGACGAGCGTAGCTGGGCGGCAGGCTCAGGTAGCCAGGAACCGACGGGCTTGGTGGCGGGGCGAGCGATCATCCCAACGCCCTGAGCACCCTCTTCAAAGAAGCAGACGACTCAACCCCGCCATCCTAGCGAATCGCAGCTTCAGATGGCCGGATCAGAGCGCGGCAACCACGGCTGGCTGGGAGCCACTATCAAAACTAGCACAGTCCATCGCCAGCCGCCATCGTGTCCGGATGACTGCCTAAAGGTCGCACGAGAGGGTTCCCAAACCGAACTAGGTCAATTCTAAAGCAAAAAATGTGGTGTAGATGCTGTCGCTGACTTCGTTGATCGAGGACTGCATTTGGTCGAGAAATTCGTGCAGGCCGGTGGCGATCGCGTCCTCAACCGTCATGTAGCCGAGCCGCGACCGGAGACGACCGAGGGCCCGCTCGGCCGGATTGCACCAGGTTCCAACCGGCGTGTTCAAAATCTGGTGTAGCGACTGTTCCGCCTGGGCGACACAGAAATGGATGGAGCGCGGAAAGTGGCGGTTGAGAATCAAGAAATCGGCAACGGCTGAGGGTGTGATCCGGTGCTGTTGCTTGCGGTACATCTCGTAGGCGCTCGCCGACTTCAGCAGCGCGATCCACTGGATCTGATCCAGCGGCGTCCCCACCCACTGCGCCGAGGGCAGCAGAAAAAAGTATTTCACGTCGAGGATGCGCGCGGTTTTCTCCGCGCGCTCCAGCAGGCGACCGAGCTGGCCGAAGTGCCAGCCTTCGTTGTGGGTCATGGTGGCATCCATCACCCCCGCGAAGCGATGGCTCGAGCGCTTGACTTGCTCAAAGAAAACGGGCAAAGCATCAACGCTCAGGGGAGCAGCAGCGGCTTCCTGAACCATAAGGTAGAACGCATTCACCTCTTCCCACATTTCCGAAGAGATGATTTCGCGGATCGAGCGGGCATTCTCGCGCGCCCGCTTCAGCGCGGCGATGATTGAGTGGGGATAATCATGGTCAAAGCTGAGGAAGTGGATGACATTCTCCGCGTTCGCCGTGCCGTAGCGCTCAGCAAACAGCGCCGAGTCGCCGGTCGTGGTCACCAGCGGCTGCCACTGCTGACGGACATCGGTGGGTAGGTCAAGCATGATGTTGAGGTTGACATCCACGAAGCGGGCGAGATTGTCGGCCCGCTCGATGTAGCGGTTGAGCCAGTAAACGGAATCGGCGACGCGGCTGAGCATGACCCCAGAAATGGCGAAGGTTGCGGTTGATGCAGTCAATCTAGCGCGATCGCGCCCGTCTGTCAGCCCAGCGACTGACGTTCCAGGCCAAACCTGCCCCGGCGACCTCAGCCAAGGTATTGCTCAGGCGATAGATGGCGATCGCGGTGATGACAATCCCAATCTCCAAGCTGCCGTCCAGCAAGCGGATCGCCACCACTTCAAACACGCCGATGCCACCCGGTGCGCCGGGAATCACCATCCCCAGTAGCCAAGCGAAACTGTACGCCCCGGTGAGCGGCAGCCATTGCGCTGGGGCAAGCGGCGTCAGCGCCATCACCGTTGCCAAAAAACCCGCACTGCGCCAGAGCAGAAAGCCGATCTCACCCAACAGCGGCTGGAGTGGATAGCCAGAGACGCGGCTTGCCGCCGCCAGGGTGCCCTTGAGTCGGCCTGCCCAACCCAACAGCGGGTTCAACGCCAGCGGGTGCAGGCTCGCCAGCACGAGGACTAAACCCAGCCATTGCGGCCAGCCACTTGCCTGGGGCGCGGTAATGAGGGCGACGATCAGACCGGCTGCTACCAAGAGCAAGGCTTCGATCAAAACACTGAGACTGGCGATCGCCAGCGAAGCCCCCTGGGTTTGCGCCGCCCGCACCCGCCCGTAGAGATGCCAAACATTGCCGGGGAGATATTTAGCAACATTGGTTCGCAGGTAGACCCCAACACTCCACCAACCCGGCACCGGTTGCGCGAGGGCGGCGAGGATCCAAGCCCAAACCCAGCCCGTCCAGCCGTGTGCCAGCAGCGTCAGCGTCCAGCCGAGCAGCAGCCACGACCCACGAATCTGCCGCAAGTCCAGTGCCAACACCGCCTGCCAATGCGATCGCAGCGTTTGGACGAGGAAGAAGGCAACAGCCGCGAGCACGAGCCAGCGAAGCCAAAGTTTCAGCCGTTTTGCATTCAAAAGCTGGAGTTCTCGCACTGGAGCCAGCCGGAGAAACTGTCAGACCAATTCTATCTCTATCGCTCCCAATCACCCGCCGCAGATAACCTTGAACACTTACAGAGAGCACTTCGGCGGTCAGATACATTGGGGTCGTTATGGAGCGATTTCTGTTTGTAAAAACCCGGGAAAGATTTCCAAAATTATCAGTGCATTATGATGGTTCTTCAGGATCCAAGGTGATTTAGTATACTGAATCGTCCAGCCTTCGGAGTCAGAGGGGGGAAAGGTTCTCACCGACGCGGGTGGAGACTTCATCGCCTTCGAGGGTCACCTTGGCTTTTTCGGGCGCTGGTGGTGACCAGTGCTCGGTTTGGGCGGCGACTCGCCGTTCCCATTTGATAATCGTGGCGTGGGATTTGCCGAAGGCGCGACCGGTTGCTCTCACTCCCAGTCCTTCACTCCGGACATTGAGAGCGGCGGCGATTACCTCAGCCTTCGTTCTCAGTCGCGCCATCGGCGTGTTGGTTCGTTCGTTGCATCGTTTCTCACACTCGCGGCACAGATAGCTCTGTTGCTTGCTGCCATCTTTCAGGG
>JAAUTY010000023.1 GCA_012031265.1 Spirulinaceae cyanobacterium SM2_1_0
GTTCACAAGCGGTACTTAGCTGGCTATGTGGCAATCTGTGAGTTGGGGATCAACTTTAAGCGGGTCACGCCCGAATGCGTCTCTCGCCTTGTTCGATGCTCTTCTACACATTGATGGCGCATGAGCCTTGGTTCTTTTGGCGAAGATGTCTATAAAATTGGTATGACGCGCCGCCTTGAACCAATGGATCGAGTTAAAGAACTAGGTGATGCTTCTGTCCCCTTTCCATTTGATGTTCACGCTATGATTTTTTGCGAGAATGCTCCAGAACTTGAAGCTCGCTTGCACAAACGTTTTAATAACAGAAGAATGAACAAGGAAAATGAGAGGAAGGAGTTCTTTCGAGTTTCATTAGACGAGATAGTTAGAGTTGTGCGGGAGATAGATCAAGAACTCAAGACTTGTAAATCTGAAGTGACCTTTACGAAGATTGCTGAGGCGACAGACTATCGAAAAACTCTAGCTAGAGAACGCCAAGATAAAGTGGCAACAGCGATCTAACAATTCGGTTGGAGCGGACGGAGCAGAGGTTATCGGTGGGTGTTCAAAGTTGTCTACCGCCGCACAACTTCACCGTTAGACTCTTTCAGCTTTGAGTTATGACAGTCGTTTGAGGGCACTCTGTGAGAGTTCAGAATCAAATTATTGAGAAATCACTAATGAAACGCTTATTCAATTGATCTATCGAGCAATTGCAACAAGTTGCAACATCGATTTATAGTGAAGATGGTACAAAAAGTTATTCTGCTAGATGGCTTTGTTGTATGAATACCCTAGAAGCCTGACACAGCAAGATTTTTGCAATTAAGCAGCTTGTTGAGAAAGCATTGTCTGGCAAGGGTTTGAGCCGATTTATGCAACAAGGCTCTGCTAGATTCTAGAAGCTAAGGAGAAAAGAGCATGGGTTTACAAGAGCGACAGCATATTGAACGCATACAGACAGATGTCATCCCTGCGAACAACAAGTCTTTGCATGAGGCAACTGACGGGGAAATGACTTTTGACCCTGACTGGTCTACTTTTCAAAACAGTGTTGATGCTTGCCTGAGCTTGTCTGGCTTCCTGACAAAAGTCATCGGTGCAGTGCAGTGGGTCGCGCGTACACCTGTAGGGAAACAAGCTTTGGCAGAGGGCATAGATCGCATCGTTGTCCGCAATATTTCAGACCCCGCAGAAAAAGCTATGACCCTCAAAGATAAGATTTTTCAAATTGATTTGGTCTTGAGCAGTTTCGCTGATGAAGGGCGATTTAGCGACAATGACCTCATCAGTTTCCTGGAAAATAATCTATGAGTACAGCCGACGAGTTATTGAATCAGCTCCCTGCCAAAAGTGTAGGTCACATCCTTAACAAATTATTGGAGTGTCGTCGCAACTTGAAAGCTGGCAAAAAAGCTAGCGTCCCATACACGACGTTGTACTTGCACAATGGCTTGATAATGCAAGGCTGGTTATTGGATATTCGAGAAGACCAGGGAGCACAGTGGGTATTGATGCAAACTTCTAATGATCCTACTCATGCTCCCATCAGTGTGGGATATGTGGCTGCTGATTCGATTGTGGGAATCAATTTACATCAAGTGACAGAGATACTACCTGTTATTTCTTTTGGCGCGATCGAGTTACCAGTAGAAGGCTCTATTCCTTCTCGTATGGATCTGAGGCAGCAGGCAGAAGATCTATCTCAACAGCTTGGCATAGTGCAGATTATGATCAGTTTTGATAGTTTCCCTAGCGATGAAGTGTACCGTTATCGATTGTTTCAAATGGTAGAAACGACGGGTGCTGTGCTGCAAGGGTTGCTCAAAAGCAATCTTGGTAGGCAAGCTTTGACGGAGCAGGTGGAAACAGTGAGGTTAGAGTACAGCGAAGCAAACCAGGTTAGTTTGTCTAATCGAGTTCTGCTGATTGCATTTAGTACGGTGCCTACCGATGAAACGTTAAATCGGCAAATTTCTGCTGTTTTGTAGGCACAAATATGTCAAAGTTATGTGGGGACAGATTGAGGGCATCCCAGATTATAGCAGATTGAGTAGAGGTGTGATCCACCCAAAGAGGAAAGAATCAAAGGGGTGAGATGAAAGCTTACAGCACGGATTTACGGCAGAAAATCTTTGAGACCTAGTACAAGAGGGCGGAAATGAGATGCCTATTCAAAATCCCCAGGCTTCCCGTATTGCAGGCACTCAGAACTCAAAATTTAGAACTCAAAACTCCGCGTAGCGGTACTAGGAGAATGAACCCATTTCGCAGCGTCAGTTAGCCAAGCGGTTTCGGGTAGCCTTGAGCTTTATCGTGAAGTTACTCAAGTAATATCGGGAAACGGGGCAGCTAGCTCCCATCGACTTAGAAAGTTGCAAGAGCTACGCAAGTTTATTGAGGATGAGAAATTTAAGTATTTCAGTAAAGGGTAAGTCATTTGAAGGCAATGTGACATAATCGGGTCGAGGAGAGTGTTTAACTCTCCTCGACCACACTATCCTGCGTGCGGATCCGCACAGGGCGGTTCAACATCGTGGGGCAAACATCAACCTGGGGCTACACCATATACCCTTGGGCTTTTATCCAAAGATCTCGGATCGATAGCATGCCCTGTTTGGTATACCAACGCTCTATAGCTTGCTATGAGAGCCGTCGCAGAGAGGCGCATTGCCAGTCTGCTTGCACTGACAGAAGGCAACCGTCTTCTTCTCCTCCACGGTCAGCTTGACGGGGGCGAACTCGGTGTCTTGGTGCGAACCGTCGCAGTAGGGCTGATTGCTGGACTCGCCGCAACTGCACCAATAGTAAGTGCCCGGTTCGAGTTCCAAAACCAGCGGTTTCGTATCGACAACATTAGCGCCGTTCATGATGATGTTCTCCAGTAGAAACAGATCGGTTGTGTGCGTCGCGGGCGGCGCGAGACGTTGCCGCCGCCCGCCAGTAGTCTACGCTGCCATGTCAAACAGCAGTACTTCGCTACTGTCGGCCTGACCAGCGATGGTGAGGGTGGGCAAGTCGGCGATCGCCACACCATCGCCCGCGTGCAGAGCTTGCCCGTTGAGCGTGACTGCCCCACGTGCGACTTGCAGCCAAGCTTGGCGCTGGGGCGCGAGCGTGTGGGTGATGCGATCGCCCAGGGTCAAAACGCTGGCGTAGAGATCGACATCTTGGTGAATCGTCACCGAGCCATCACGACCATCCGACGAGCCGACCAGGCGCAAGCGACCCTGCTTATCTGTCAGGCTGAAGTTTTTTTGCTCGTAGCTGGGGGCTTGCCCACGCGCGGCAGGCAAGATCCAGATTTGCAAAAAGTGGCTGGCCGCCTGGGGTGAGGGGTTGAACTCGCTGTGCAAGATGCCAGTGCCGGCAGACATCCGCTGCACGTCGCCGGGACGAATGAGCGAGCCGTTGCCGATGTTGTCCTTGTGTTCTAGCGCGCCGTCGAGGACGTAGGAAATGATCTCCATGTCGCGGTGGCCGTGCGTCCCGAAGCCTTGGTTGGGTGCTACCTTGTCTTCATTAATCACGCGCAGGCTGCCGAAGCCCATATGTTGTGGGTCGTAGTAGTTGCCAAAAGAAAAGCTGTGGCGGCTGTCGAGCCAACCCAAGTTAGCCGCACCGCGTTCGTTGGCGGGTCGTAGCGTGAGCATCAGTCACCTCCTGAAGGGTGAGGATTTTGGCACCGGGTGGCGATCGCCGCGTCGTATCGATACGTGGTTCGCGTTCCCTGAGCCGTTGCTTTTATTATGAATTGATTCCTAAAAAAGCACAATCCCCAATTTTTTAAACAGATTGTTGCCGAAAAAGAGACAATTTCACATCGCCATCGACACCACTCAGCCCAAACTTTGCAAACACGCTCTGACGAGTTCAAGCCGGTATTCGGCTAGGATAAACACCAAGGCGGCAGCCGTCACGCCGCCACTAGCCGCGTTTTGATCGCCACGGAAAGAATATGGGTAGTGAAATTACTCGCGTCAGCGGGCACGGAATTCCGCTCAAGGGGAGCGACATCGACACCGACCGGATTATCCCCGCACGTTTTTTGCGCTGCGTCACGTTTGATGGGTTGGGGCAGCACGTTTTTGCCGACGACCGCCAGCAAGCCAATGGTCAACATTCCTTCGACCAGCCCCAATATCAAGGCGCAGAGATTCTCGTCGTCAATAGCAACTTTGGTTGTGGCTCGTCGCGTGAGCACGCCCCGCAAGCCCTTGCCAAGTGGGGCATTCAAGCGTTGATTGGTGAGAGTTTTGCCGAGATTTTCTTTGGCAACTGTGTGGCGCTGGGTATCCCTTGTCTGACGGCGACGCCCGAGACTGTTGAACAGTTGCAGACGGCGATCGCTACGACACCCCAGCTTTCCCTCGTCCTCGACTTGGTGGCTCAGCGGGTGACGGGGGGCGATCGCCAGTGGCCCGCTCACCTCGCTGACGGTGCGCGTCATATGTTTCTCGGTGGCACTTGGGACAGTTGTGGTCAACTGGTAGCCAATGTTGACCAGGTGCGAGCCACGATGCAACACCTGCCCTACCTAAGTTGGAGTGCGGCCTCGTAGAAATTCAGTGAGATTTCCTCGCAACTATTTCTGGGAATGCCGATTACTCGCCCTCTGCTTGACCCTGGTGGTCTTTGTGGCGACCGCCTGCCAGCCGCCACCGTCGGAGCCGCTGGGCTACGAATTCCTCACTGCTGCTAGTCTGCGACCGGGCGATCGCCTGCCGCAGCCTTCTGCCGCCATCCTGACTGTGACCGGTAAGCTGGGCAATCCCAACCAGGGTTCGGCGATCGCGATGGATCGGGAGAGCATCGAAGCCGCCGGTCTGGTCGCGTACCGAACCCATGATCCCTACCATCCGGGGTCAACGGTCTATCGCGGGGCGCTCCTCGCCGATTTACTCGCTCTGTGGCAACTCGACCCCGACGCCACCGAGTTGCAGTTGCAGGCGCGCGATGGCTATCAGGTCACCTTATCGCTGGCTGAGATTGCGGACGTGCCCCTGCTAGTGGCTACCCGTCTGGAGTCAGAGCGCCTGCCACCCGACTTCGCGCCGCTCGCCATGATTTGGCCCTACGGAATGGGCGATTTTGCGCGGCCATTCACGGATCAATTTTGGGTGCGGCAGTTGGTAGCGATCGCCATCCAATAACCCGCACAAACAGCTCGTGCCTGCGTTGGAGCCGTAGCCGCGTAAAGCAGCAGGTTTCCCCAAAAGCAAGCCGCTCCAATGTGAGGTGCCTAGCGATAATTTGTGAATTGAAGCGCGACCGGAAAATCTTGCTGCTTGATCAGCTGCATGACCTGCTGCAAGTCATCTTTGGATTTACTCGAAACCCGCACCGCATCCCCTTGAATCGAGGCTTGCACTTTCTTCAGTTCTTCGCGGATCAGCTTGCTAATCTTTTTCGCCAGATCAGCCTCAATGCCTTTCTTCAGAACAATCTCCTGACGCACACGACTGCCACTAGCAGCATCCACAGTCCCGTAATCAAAAATCTTTTGGGACAAATCGCGCTTGGCAGCCTTCTGACGCAGGATGTCGTGGATCGTGTCGAGGGTGAATTCGCTGTCGGTATTGACCACAATCTTCTCGTCACTCAACTCAACGGTGCTTTGAGTGGACTTGAGATCGTAACGGCTGGTTAACTCACGTTTTACTTGATCGACAGCGTTGACCATTTCCTGATGGTCGAAGTCGCTCACAATATCAAAGGAGTAGGTAGAAGCCATAATTTTAAATTCAACAAACAACGCAATAGCCTTCGCAAGGGCAAATGGGAGCATCCCAGGGCAAATCGGGCGCTGTGCCGCTGGCTAATTCAAGGGCATGGCGAAGATGCTCAGCATAAGGCTTAAACCTTGATCTTAACAAGAGATGAACAATTCTTGAGGGATTCAAGATAGCTGGGGCAGGGAGCCAGTGGAAGCACAACCAAAAGCGATCGCGATTCCCAAACCATGCTCAGTGCCACCGCCACGGCGAGACAACTCTAGGCGGCACTCTGCAAATAGCGCACCATGACTCGCACTAAGGGACGTGGTAGCAGCCGCAGCGATAGCGTTAAAAGTTTGTTCGCTGTCCCGGGCACGGCGATCGCCTGACCCCGTCGCAACGCTTGATAACCAGCTTGGGCAACAGTGGTCGCACTCATCAGCTGTATTTGTTGGAGCAGCCGCGCTCGATTCATATCAGCGCGGTCTTGGAATTCGGACGCTGTGGGGCCGGGACAGAGGGCGGTCACCCGGATGCCGTGGTCTCGGGTTCGTTGGCGATCGCCTCCGAAAACGAGAGCACATAAGCCTTGGTGGCGTAGTAGACCGCCATCAGCGGGCCGGGCAGAAACGCAGCAGTTGAGGCGACATTGAGAATATAACCCTGCTGGCGAGCCACCATCCCCGGCAGCAACAACTTCGTGAGATGCGTCAGCGCCACAATATTGACCTGCAACATCTGCGCCTCATGCGCCCAGTCGGTCTCCACCAGCAGCCCGTAGCCGCCGAAGCCCGCATTATTGACCAAGATGTCAATCTCACAGCCCGCCGCTTGCAACTCTGCAAACAGAGCCGCTGGGGCTTGGGGCTGCGCCAAGTCTTTGGGGAGCACCCGCACCTGGATGTGATGCTCGCGCTCGAGCTGCTGTGCCAGCGCTTTCAGCTTCTCGGCGCGACGCGCCACAAGGACGAGGTTGAGTCCATCCGCCGCCATGAGCTGCGCCAATTCGTAACCAATCCCACTGGATGCACCGGTAATCAGTGCCGTTACTGCCATCGTTCTCCATGCCTTCTCGAGCCGCTTTTTTACTTTAGCCGTTCGATGTCATAATGCGATCAGGCCCGATCTCAGTCCTGGCAACTGGCTGCACTGGTTACTAGAATTTGTCTCTCCAGGCTACATCACCCTTGCCAGTTAGAGTTGGCTTCCGGGCTGAATCAATTGAGCCAAAATCGGCCGTCAAAACAATGCCGTTTGATTGCCCAGTGAACTAGCAAACTCATGACCGCAAATAACCCACAAGCACAACCGCCTGCCTCGACACTGGATGAGATTCGTGCCGCCCGCATTGAGAAGATCGAGCAGCTTAAAGCCGCCGGTCTCGAAGCATTTGCCTATAGTTGGGAACTGACCCACCACGCGGCTGAATTGCACACTGAATATGCGGAGTTGGTGGCAGGCGAGGAAGTTGCGGTTGATGTGGCGATCGCCGGTCGCATCACAGCGCGTCGCGTCTTTGGCAAACTCGCCTTCTTCACTCTACAGGACGAAACCGGGACGATCCAGCTCTATCTAGACAAAAAACAGATTACGGCGGGCATGAGCGAGATTGAAAATGCATTCAACTTGCTCAAAAAACTGACCGATGTGGGCGATATTCTCGGCGTTCAGGGCACGATCAAACGCACTGATAAAGGCGAGCTGTCGGTGAATGTGCAGCGCTACGCCATGCTGACGAAATCCCTGTTGCCCCTGCCCGATAAGTGGCACGGTCTGACCGATACCGAGAAGCGCTACCGTCAGCGCTACGTGGATTTGATTGTCAATCCTGACGTGCGCGAAACCTTCCGTCGCCGCGCTAAAATCACAGCGGCAATTCGTCGGTATCTAGATGATCAGGGTTTCATTGAAATCGAGACGCCTGTGCTACAAGGCGAAGCTGGCGGCGCAGAAGCCCGCCCATTTGTGACCTATCACAACACCTTGCAAATGCAGTTGTATCTGCGAATTGCTACAGAATTGCACCTCAAGCGCTTGATTGTTGGTGGTTTTGAAAAAGTCTTTGAACTCGGTCGAATTTTCCGAAATGAAGGCATTTCGACGCGCCACAATCCCGAATTCACCTCGATCGAAATCTACCAGGCCTATGCTGACTACCATGACATGATGGCGCTGACGGAAAATTTGATCGTCTGCGCGGCGCAAGTAGTGCTGGAGAGCTTAACGCTCGATTATCAAGGGCAAGCCATCGACTTAACCCCACCGTGGCGACGGGTGACAATGCACGAGCTGGTACAAGAAAAAACCGGCTTGGACTTTACAAAATTCGATTCGCTAGAAGTAGCAGCAGCGGCGATACATGGGGCAAATTTGACAGTCCCTGAGGACTGCCAAACCATTGGTGAACTCTTGAACGAAACCTTTGAACAGGCTGTTGAAGAAACCCTGATTCAGCCTACATTTGTCCTCGACTATCCGGTGGAAATCTCACCGCTGACGAAGCCACACCGCAGTCAACCAAAATTGGTTGAGCGTTTTGAGTTATTCATCGTGGGTCGTGAGACTGCCAATAGTTTTTCGGAGCTGACTGACCCACTGGATCAGCGCGATCGCCTCGAAAAACAAGCCGCGAAAAAAGCGGCGGGTGACCTTGAAGCGCATGGTGTTGACGAAGATTTCCTTACCGCCCTAGAGTACGGAATGCCGCCGACGGGTGGCCTTGGTATTGGCATCGACCGACTAGTCATGCTGCTGACCAATGCCCCTAGCATCCGCGATGTGATCGCCTTCCCACTACTCAAATCGACGAGCGCAACCCTTCAAGCCTTTGATTACGATGAGGCAACACAGGTTCTCCGCTTGGAGTTCACAGATCAGAGTATTTACGACTATCACGATGTCCCAGCAGCCGTATTTCGAGACTTGAAAAACGCGCCGTCGCTGGGACAGTTTTTCAATACGCAGATTCGCGATCGCTTTGGGTGCGATCGCATTAAATAAGCAGAGTAATGCACAAAAACTGGGAGCATCCCAGTAGAGTCATCGGTTTCATAGACCATGGGGGGCGCGATCGCCTATTTGAAACCAACAAGTAACGCCATCTCCAGCCATTTCCAGTAGCAATCAACCTCCTGGAAGCCCAGTTCACGCAGCCAGCGCAGTTGGGTCTCGGTATCGAGCAGGATATTGGATGGATCATCGTCGTCGGGGGGGTAGCCGAGCGTCACTAAGAAATGTCGGTGCCAGCGTGGACTTACCGGGGCGACATGTTCAAGATTGGCGAAAATACCGCCAGGGGCGGCGCGATCGCCACACCCACACCAGAACCTAGAGAATCTGAGCAAGATGGAGCCGAAATCCGGGCAAAACTGGCTCCCCCGACAGCTCAGTCGGCGCGGACAAAATCACAGTCGCTTGACCCGGAGCATACACCTCAACCTGTTGCCCCTGGGGATTGAGCAGCCAGCCCAGCCGCAGTCCATTGTCCAGATATTCCTGCATCTTGGCTTGCAACGCCGCCAGAGTATCGCTGGCTGAGCGCAGCTCGATCGCAAAGTCGGGGCAGAGCGGCAAAAACTGATCGGGGTCAGGATTGAGGGCGGCAAGCCGGTCGCGCTTGATCCAGGCGGCATCTGGCGAGCGGATCGCGCCATTGGGCAGGCGAAATCCGGTCGATGAATCGAACACCAGGCCGGTTCCGTCAGCGTCAGCCCAATTGCTTAATCGCTGCACCAGTCTCGAATTGCGGTTCCCCGTTCCCCATCCAGTCGGTGGCATCACGAGCAACCGTCCTTCAGCCGTGCGCTCCAGCCGCAAATCGCGGTTGGCTTGGCAGAGCCGATAAAACTGCTCATCATCTAGGTCAATGTCGGCTGATTTCAGTTCTAGCGTCAGAGACATCATGGCTCAAGTTTACCGTTCGCTACCTTGATTCTAGACGGCAGACTCGCCTTCACCCCGCACCCGACAGCACCTCGCGATGCTCCAGATTTGCCTCGATCTCAGGGGGCGATCGCACCCGGCAACGCCACGATGTCATCCAGCAGACTGGCGATCACTGGCGCATCCAAGTCGAACTCTGCCGCCGCTGGTTGGCGACGCGGGCTGAAGCCCAAGCCAATCACCAAAGCACAGAGAGCGTGACAGCCGCATTTCACTGGACGATGGGGTCATGTCAGCGTAACGTTTTGTAATCTCGCTATTCACAAGAACCAGGTGTTGGGGTTCGCGAATGCACTTTCCCGCCGTCTACACTGAATGCGGCGACCGGCTGTTGGGGTCATGCAGATGCGCTAAATAGATGCTGACGCAATCTGGCAAACAGGTCTGGTTTCGGCCAACCTGCGCTTCAAAGTCTCGCTGCTGCGCTAGCTTGCATGGTCGTGAATCTTGATGATGATTTGCCCTACTCTGCTGCCGATAACATCGTTTTGATCGCCCCCTCAACCCGCTGCTTTACTTCTGCCACCACGGCATCCAGGCTCACTTCCTCGGCTCGCTTCGTTGCCCGTTCAACGAGTTCGACCTTGCCTTGTTTGAGCGATCGCCCGGTCACGATCCGGTAGGGAATGCCAACTAAATCGGCGTCTTTGAATTTAACCCCGGCCCGCTCGTCGCGGTCATCCAGGAGGGTTTCGATGCCCGCCTGGTTGAGATCGCGATAGAGGGTCTCGGCCGCCGCGATCGCCGCTGCATCGTTAATATTGGGCACGACCACAATCGCGTGGTAGGGAGCAATCGCAACCGGCCAAACAATCCCATCTTTGTCATGACACTGCTCCACCGTCGCCTGTGCCAAGCGTGAGACGCCAACACCGTAACAGCCCATGGATAAGGGTAGTTCTTCACCCTGCTCATTGGTGTAGGTTGCACCCATCGCCTGGGAATATTTTGTGCCCAATTGAAAGATGTGACCGACCTCAATGCCGCGCGCACTTTCGAGAATTTGGCTGGGATCGTGAACGGCGCGATCGCCCACCATCGCTGTCCGGACATCCACCACCCGCTGGGGTCGATCAAACTGCTCACCCCAATTCGCGCCGAAGACGTGCTCACCACCAACGTTCGCACCCGTAGCGAAGTTTTTCATTGCAACGACCGTGCGATCCGCGAGGCGTAAAAACTGCGGATGAATGTCTTCAGACGGACGGATGTAGTCATCATTGAGGTTGCAGGCAATGTAGCCCAGCGGCAGTGGTCGCGTCGCCCACTTTTTCTGAGCATCGGCGTCGGGAACCGTCAGCGCCAGCACCGTCGCGGCATCAAATTCGGGTGCCAGTTTCGTCAGCTCATTTTGCAGCTTGACATCATTGACATCCTGGTCGCCGCGAATGCTGACCAGCACCAGCACCAGCAAGCCGGTATCAAAAACGGCTGCATAGAGGACATTTTTCAAGATCGCCGACGGCGCACAACCGGCAAATTCGCAGAGGCTCGCAATGGTGGGAGTGTTCGGCGTCGGGCGCTGCTCATAGCTCGTGAAGGGCGACGGCTCCGGGTCGGGCGGCAGCGAGATTGCTTTCTCAACATTGGCCGAGTATTGACCGTCCGGCGTATAGAGCACCTCGTCCTCACCGATTTCGGCAAGCACCATGAACTCCTGGGAGCCGGAGCCGCCGATCGCGCCGGAGTCGGCTTCGACGGCACGGTATTCTAGACCGCAGCGCTGAAACATCCGGCGATAGGCGCGATCCATGTCTGCGTAGGTTTGCTTGAGGCTGGCTGCATCGACATGGAAAGAATAGCCATCCTTCATGATGAACTCGCGGCTCCGCATCAGCCCAAAGCGGGGGCGGATTTCGTCGCGGAATTTGCTCTGAATTTGGTAGAGATGTAGCGGCAGTTGGCGGTAGGAGCGGATCGCGTCCTTGGCGATCGCCGTGATCACCTCTTCGTGGGTCGGGCCGAGGGCGACCTCGCGGTCTTGGCGATCGCGAAAGGCGAACATAATCCCCTCCGCCTTCGTATATGTATCCCAGCGACCCGACTCCTGCCACAACTCCGCCGGTTGCAACTGCGGCAGCAGGCATTCTTGTGCGCCCGTCGCATCCATCTCCTCACGGACGATCTGCGACACCTTCCGCAGCACCCGCCACATCAGCGGCAGATAAGCGTAGACGCCGCTGCCGATGCGGCGAATATAGCCCGCCCGCAACAGCAGTGCGTGGCTGGGGATCGCAGCCTCGGCGGGGGCTTCCCGCAGCGTGACGAAGAACATCTGAGACAAGCGCATGGTGGGCGTTTCCTGGCGGGGGGACGGGATTAAACTCTGAATTTCTAGAATATCAGCCCAGGCTAACGGCGATGTAATGGAATGATTGGGCAGAATGTGGGTGAAACGAGCAATTTCTGGCAACGACATTAGATCAAGGAAGAACTGATGCAAACTCTGCAATTTGCGAATGGCGACGCGATGCCGGCCCTGGGGTTGGGGACTTGGAAGTCGAAACCGGGCGAGGTCTACGAAGCGGTTAAGACTGCCCTGCGTCTCGGCTACCGGCATATTGATTGTGCGGCGATCTACGGCAACGAAGCCGAGGTGGGCAAGGCGCTGGCGGAATCGCTTCAGGCGGGAGTCGTCAGCCGTGACCAACTTTGGGTGACCTCGAAGCTCTGGAACAATGCTCACGCACCCGAGGATGTACAGCCCGCGCTGAAAAAGACACTGGCTGACTTGCAGCTCGACTACCTCGATCTCTACCTCATTCACTGGCCGGTCGCCATTCAGAAAGGGGCAGTGATGCCGCAGTCCGCAGACGATTTCATTGCTCTAGCTAACCTACCGATCGCGAAAACCTGGCAGGCGATGACAGCGTTAGTCGAGCAAGGTCACTGTCGGCACATCGGCGTCTCCAATTTCAGCACGACGAAGCTGAAGTCGCTGCTGGAGAGTACCGAGCAGCCGCCGGAGATGAACCAGATCGAGCTGCATCCCTACCTCCAGCAGCCGGAGATGCTGGCGTTTTGTCGGCAACACAATATCCATCTAACGGGATACTCACCGCTGGGATCGCCGGATCGACCGGCCGGATTGAAGGCAGCGGATGAGCCGATCCTGCTGGCGGATGAGACGATCGGGGCGATCGCCACTCGCCACGCTGCCACCCCGGCCCAAATCCTGCTCAGTTGGGCGATACATCGGGGCACCGCGGTGATTCCCAAATCTGTCAATCCAGCCCGCATTGAGCAGAATCTCGCGGCAGCTGAGGTATCACTGACGCCGGAGGATATGGCAGCGATCGCCAAACTGGATCGGCAACGTCGCTATGTGAGTGGTAGTTTCTGGGCAACTGAAGGCAGTCCTTACACACTGGCGAATCTTTGGGACGCGTGAGCGGCCACGGTACACTACGTGTTTTCCCTAGGACTTTCCGGCGGGGCGATCGCGCTGACCCCGTATTTTCCGAAGGCGTCAAGGCTGATGTTTGCTACAAATTACGGTTGGCAAGTCGTCGTGTCGCGGTTAAGTTTTAAGTACAACTACAAATATATTGTTCTGCCTGTCAGAACGTCTTCGTCAGCGGCTGAGGTCATCTGCCAACTCAATCCAAAGTTACACTTCTGATTCTAGAGGTACTGTCGCCGTTCGACAGTGAAATAGTTTCAGGCTACCCAGGTCAGCCGCTGTCCAAGAGCAACCCGAAATTTCCGGAGCTGCCCCAGGGTACCCGTATAATTGGTGGATGGGTTGCTTCTTCCGCGTCTGAAGGGATTACTGTATGAGTATGGGGAATTTAACGACCATGAGAATTTTAAATCCTTGGCGGCGGCTAGCGGGAACAGCGGTTGTTCTCACCGTCGCCGTGAGTTCAACGGCAGGGACAGCAGTGGCTGAGTCGCAGGTAGAAGCACTCAGCTTTGGCGCAGTCGGTCGCACACTGACCGTAAGTCAGCGCTTTAACCCGACTGACCTTCGTGCTCCTGCACGCACGGCAGATGGCGGCACACGTCGCTTCAACCCAGCTCCTCTGGGTTCACCCGACCGAACCGCTGACGGCGGCACGCGTCGCTTCAACCCAGCTCCTCTGGGTTCACCCGACCGAACCGCTGACGGCGGCACGCGTACGTTTAATCCGTCTGAACTCGGTGCACCAGCCCGCACAGCGGATGGTGGTGCACGCGGCTGCTTCCGACAAATCACCTCGCTTGATCCCGGTCAGGCGATGCCCCTGACGGTCTCAGAGCATCCGACTTTCTTCTGGCACGTCCCGGCTGATGCAGCACCTCAGATCCGTTTCGTACTGGTTGATGCGGCTGACGAGACCAACGTGGTTTACGAGACCTACATGGCGACTCCGGCTGAGGATAGTATTGTCAGCCTGACCCTACCGGCAGCGCAAGAGAAGGCGCTCGAAGTGGGTAAGATGTATCACTGGTACTTGGTTGCTGTTTGCGATGCTAGCAATCCTCGCGATGGCATTGCCCTTGATGGCTGGATTGAGCGGATTGAACCGAGTGAAAGCCTCGTTGCCAGCCTGAAGGCAGGCAGTGCTCGCCAGCAACCCACCGTTTATGCGGAAGCTGGCATCTGGCACGAGGCGATTGAGGGTTTCGTTGCCCAGCGTCAAGCGAATCCTGCTGATGCGGTTCTGGCACAACAATGGCAAGAGTTCCTGGCTTCAGTCGGGCTGGAGGCTTACGAAAATGCTCCAGTTGTGTCTTGGACACCGCTTGCCGGTGAGTAGCTTCGATTGGCTCACTCCTGATCAGCGACGACACTGAGCTATTGGCTCAAAAGCCAAAAAGTTACAGGCTCCCAATGCTGGGAGCCTGTAACTTTTTGGCACTGATGAATTCCGTAGGCGCTGCTTACAGTAGCGCTAGAACGGCATTGCTGCCGTAGGATGATTCTTTGGGTTTCTCTGGCAAATTCCTGCCTTGACCCTACCGTAGATTCCTGCCCAAAGGTAGGGATTTCCCTACTTTTTAAGCGAAGGACTTGTCAAGGGAGTGCCGTCTGCGCTACAACTACCAAGTGAAATCTCGCCAATCCAATTTGCACCGCTTCACCTAGTTTGACTGGCTCCTAATTCACTCAGTGCAAGTGTTGGCAACGATGACATTGTTTAACTCTCTTTAGATAGATAGCTTTTCAACGATTTGAATTATGACTGAAAAAGTTGCTCACCCAATGGTGAAATTGCAGCAGAAAGTGCGATCGCTAGTTGAATCCAAGATCCTCAAACCGAGCGATAGCATCTGGAAAATTGCTTTCCTCTACGGCGATGACTGGGGATTCTGGAAGCACGAGCTGATTGACTTCGGCTTCACAATGCAAGACCCCGTTAGCGAGTTGCTGTTGGTCGATGGCTGGGACGAGGAGTAAGCTCCTATCGCTCAATCGGCGCTTGCGACTCAGCCGGTTCAATCAAGCAATCAGCTCGCGGCGATGCCACTGTTGAGCGGCTAAGGCGTGGAACGATGACGGCGATACCAAGTTGCCCCGCCGACTAACAAGCCGGTCAAACCTAGCCCGACGCTAACAGGCAGGACATTGCCCTGTCGGAGCGCTTGCAATCCGGCACCCATCATCACGAAGGGGAGGATGCCGGGAACCGTCCCCAGCAGCGTTCCCACCACATAGTCGCGACCGCGAATGCTCGTCAGACCGGCCGCGAAATTGACGAGGCCGTAGGGGATCAGCGGTAGTAGGCGGATCGCGGTCATATAGTACAGACCGCCCTGGCTGAGTTCGTGGTCGAGGATTTGCCAGCGATCGCGAAACTGGCGCTTTGCCCAATCATGACCAATCGTGCGGGTGAAGGCAAAGGCCGCGACTGCTGCAACAATGGCGGCGATCGCCGTCCAGAGCGTCCCCCACCAAACGCCAAAAATCGCGCCGCCGCTGAGATTGAGCGGCGTCGAGGGCAGTAACAGTAAAGTTCCCAGCGTGTAGAGCAGGACGTAGACCAGCGGTGCCCAAAACCCCGCCCGCGCCAGCCAGGCTTGTACCTGTTCAGGCGCTAAGCCGCCGAGCCAATAAACACCAACAGCTGTGGCTGCCACGCAGAACAGCAAGACGATTAGGGCGCTCCGTTTGAGTGTCAAGAATTTCTCTCCGACGGGGATCGAAAACGTAGCTAGATTAACGTTTTGAGGTGGGATCTGTCACCGTCGGCAGAGCGGGATCATCCCAGAGTGCGAGCGGTGGTACTGGCACGCCGCTCGCCTCGAAGCCGTAGCAATCACGCACGACGTAGAGCGGTCGGCCCTTAACTTCCTGGTAAACGCGTGCCAAATACTCGCCCATGATGCCCAGCGAGAGCAGTTGGATGCCGCCGAAGAAGAGCACCGCGACCATCAGCGAAGCATAGCCAGGAACATCGATCCCCAAGATCAAGGTGCGTAAGATCAGGAAACTGGCATAGAGGAGCGATAGGGCAGAAATGGACAGCCCTGCGTAACCCCAGACCTTCAGCGGCACGAGGCTGAAGGAGGTGATGCCGTCAAGGGCAAAATTCCACAGCTTCCAATAGTTCCAGGTCGTCCGACCACCCCGACGCGGCTCGCGATCAAAGAAGACAGCGGTTTGCGAGAAGCCAACCCAGGCGAAGAGACCCTTCATAAAACGGGTGCGTTCTGGCAATTGTTTCAGCACTTCCACGACGCGCCGGTCGAGGAGCCGAAAATCGCCGGTATCGCGGGGGATCGGAGTGTCACTAATTTTTTCCACCGTGCGATAGAAGGCGCGCGCTGTCCAGCGTTTGAGCCAGCTTTCGCCCTGACGCGATCGCCGTGTAGCGTAGACCACATCATAGCCTTCGCGCCACTTGCCCAACAACTCGCCGATCAACTCCGGTGGATCTTGCAAGTCGGCATCGATGGGGATCACGGCGGCACCGCTCGCATAGTCGAGGCCGGCAGTCAGCGCCACTTCTTTGCCGAAGTTGCGCGAGAGATTCACCACCCGGATCGCGGGGTTGCGGTGGCGGTGCGCGAGCAGGCTGGGCAAGGTGGCATCGTGGCTACCATCATTGATGCAGACAATTTCGTAGGGTTCACCGATTTGCTGCAAAACCGTTTCCAGGCGCGCGAAGAGGTGCGCCAGATTTTCAGCTTCGTTGTAAACCGGGATGATAATCGAGAGTTCGAGCTTGCCCGTACTGAGGGCCATCTTGTACTAAAGAAATGGAGCTAAATGTGGCATCCTATTATACCAAGATTCAGCGAGCAGGCGATATCAAGTGTACTGAGTCGTCAACTGCTAGAGCGCTAGTACCGCTACGCGGAATTTTGAGTTCTGAGTTTTGAGTGATGAGTGCAGACAATACGGGCATCCTACGGCTCCTGAATGGGCATCTCATTTCCGCCGCCTTGTACTAGTTATGTGTACAGTGACACTAAATCGATACGCCGGTTTGCCTGCGAATCGTGCCCTCATTTGCGCCGTCGTCTAATGGGTCGTTTGCTTTGAGCACAGCCCTTGACTTTTATGTCACCCCATGATTTTTGGTATTTTGTATACCCAATGACCGATTGGCCCAATGGCATAGGTCAGCGCCCTGGCGAACTAACTAGGATTGAGTGGTGCGATCGCGCCAGCCTTGCTACCTGCCCTTTTGCGAAGGAAATTTGCACCATGCCGCGGCTATTCTTCAAGCTCCCCCTTCGCACGCCGCCAACCCTCGCTCGCAAGCCCATAGAATCCAACCTGCCGCTGCCCCAAGCCCAGCCAGCAAAGCCGTCGCGCCGCTGGCTACGACGCGGTGTGGAAGTCGGGGTGGGATTGGGGATTCTCGGTGTGCTCGCCGCCATACTCCTGCCCGCGACGTTCACTTGCGGCAAGCTGCCGCGCCTGTTGGAGGGTAAAACGTACCTTGACTCGCTCAACCGCGCGCAGCAGGCTTATCTGGAGGAATCCGGGCAATTTGCCGCCTCGTTGACCGCATTGAACGGGGCATGGGAGGGCAATCTGCCGGTGGCGACGGAAAACTATACGTTTCTGGTGTCCGAGCACGGCGATCGGGTGGTGCATTATGCGATCGCCAAGGACGATGATCTCCGCCAATTCATCGGCGCAGTTTTCAAGCAGCCCAAAGCAGATGCTGCGGATGCGGCCACTGCCGTCGCGATCCTCTGTGAGGCCGAACTGGGGGAGGTGGTCGAACTGACGCCGCCGACCCTGCAAGCGGGTACACCGGTCTGTCCGCCTGGCTTCCTCAATATCAGTTCATAATATTCAGTTCATATGCTGGCCGTGATTTCGGCTTGGGCGGCGGGGCGATTGTCCTGGCTGCGACGCTGGCTCCTGGCTTAGTCGCTGGTGGAATTTTTAGCACTGGCGAAGTATGGCTATTTGGGGACAACCTATTGGGCGATGCTGGATACTGGGTCGGCGAGTCGCGAGGCGATCGCCCTGATCGACACCAAAGGCGCGGTCATCGCCCCAGCCAAGCTCCTGCCACACCTGTCGCACCGCCAAATGATCCAACTGCCCCGCCGGGAACTGGAGCTGGAGTTGCCCAAAAATTACGATTATGTCTTGCTCGACCAGCGGCATCTGGGGTTTGCGAGTTCGCGTGAGGCGTTGGGGGGCGATCGCTACTTACCTTGCTGCTGACTCTGCGTTTGGGATCAGCTACACGCGCGATGATGCTGTGTTCTACCAACGCTCGGATACACAATCGATGCCGGTGCGGATTGCGTCAGAGGGATGCAGTCCGATTGAGAATGAATCGCCTAAGCTAAAACTAACGGCGCGTAATGAATGCTAACCGAGGAGATTGCCATGGCATTGACCGCTAAAGACCTCGAGAAAGTGCAATCCAAGCTCGATGATGACTATCGAATTGAGCTAGTTGATGGGGAGATTTCTTTAATGAGTCCCTCGGGTTACGAGTCTGATGAGGTAGCCCTAGAGTTTGGACGGCAAGTTGCAAATTGGGTGCGAACTCGTCAACTCGGGCGTGTGACTGGAGCGGGGGCCGGATTCAGCTTGCCGAATGCGGATACGCGCGCGCCGGATGTGTCGTTTGTAAGGGCTGAGCGTTTGCGGCGCAGTCCTCAGCGCTTTGCGACACTCGCCCCGGATCTGATGGTGGAAGTCAAGTCACCCACGGATCGCCTCAGTGCTCTGCGCGCTAAGATTGACAACTTTCTCGCTCAGGGGACGCAAGTGGGCATCCTCATCAACCCAGAGCAGCGCTGGCTGGAGGTGCGGCGCATAGGCGAGGAGTGGCAACGGTTTGTTGATGGTGACATCCTGACGCTGCCGGATGTCCTGCCGGGATGGGAGGTCGCGGTGTCGTCACTTTGGCCGTTGGTGTTTGAGTAGGGGGCAGCGATTTCCCGGTTTCGACAGGCTTGTCCTAGTACAAGAGGGCGGAAATAAGATGCCTATTCAAAATCCCCAGGATTCCCGGATTGCAGGCACTCAAGACCCAAAACCCAGAACTCAAAATTCCGCGTAGCGGTACTAGGGCGCAATCACTTCAATCTGGTTGATGCAGAAATTTACGCTTCAAGATTTCTTGGGCACAGGCGTCGGTTGGCGTGGGGCAAGCAGTGTGTACTTGACATAAGCACCGGCAGCAACGAGCAGGGCGATCGCCAGCGACCCCAGACCCAGCCAACTCGGCAGCCAGTAGGCGGCGGCGAGGTGATTGACCACACCGGGTTGCAAGCGCCAAACCAGTTGGCGGCCGCGACGCTCAACGGGCGGCGACACTGGCTCATCCGTCGAGCGGTTGAGGGCGCGTGCTCCCCAAGGTGTGTTGAGGGCAAATTCGAGATCGAGTAACCGACCCGGATCAATCGCCAGGGTACTACCGGCATCATCGAGGACACTGAGGCCGCGCAGGTCGATGTCGAGGGCGAGGCGATCGCGCTCCAGCAGGAGAAAATTCTGCTGGCGCAGAGCAGTGCGCGCGGTGAGCTGGATCAGCTCCTCACTCAGCACTGTGGCAGCTTCGGCGGCGGTTTGCCCGGTCGGGTCAAAGAATTGATTGAAGTTTTGCACCAGCTCTTGACCATTGTGGAAGGGAATCGTCGCGATGATCTCCGACTCAGACACCTCGCGGACGCGGCCATGCAGGCGGCGAGCACGTTGGGCGATCGTGTCCAGCCAGCGCTCGGCCTCGCGGCGACTGAAGCTGGTGAGTTGTTCACCGATCTCGACCTGTTGCACGATCGCGCCGCTGAACTGGCCGTCCACCGTCACGCCAACCTCGTAGCGCACGCAGCCCGTGAGCAAGAGGGTGGCGATGACGAGGAAAAGGATTAGCCAACTGCGTCTGCGCCTCAAGTGCTGAATGTTGCGAACAAACCGACTCGCCATCAACCGCGACCTCCTGCATACTGGCTCCGATCCTCTCACAAAACTCCGCGTCGGGATGGCGATCGTCCCGCCAGAACCGTTCGCGGCGATCCTCAAATCCTAGGGTAGTATTAAGAGCACGCACAACCGTCCGTTGCTCAGTCGGTTGGTTCCACTAGCATGAGTGAGCAACCCGACTAGGATGCAGGCGCTCTCAAGCATTGCTAGGCATCGGCAATCTGATCGAGCTAAAATCCCCACATTTTCGCTGGCTGGACGGCTGCTCAGTCGCAGGGTGATGAGCAGTTGCGAGCGCCAGCTTTGTCCCTCGACGCGGTGCGAGCACCCTGAATTTATGCTGGCTATTCGCTGCGATCGCTATTATCGCTACGCCGAACTCACCGAAATCCTGCAAGACTGCGCGGCGGCTTACCCACACTTGGTCAGCCTCAGCAGCATTGGCCGCAGCTATGAGGGGCGTGACCTTTGGCTGCTGACTGTGACCCACCAAGCGACGGGACCAGCGGCGGAGAAACCGGCGCTCTGGATCGATGGCAATATTCACGCCACGGAGCTAGCGCCGACGACCGCCTGCCTGCACTTGTTGCAAGTCTTGCTCAATGGCTACGGCGACGATGCCGAGATTAGCCGCTGTTTGGACACCCGCGCCTTCTATATTTGCCCACGGGTCAATCCCGATGGTGCCGAGTGGGCGCTGGCGGAGCAACCGCGACTCATTCGCTCGGGTACGCGCCCCTATCCTGACCGCCCCCCCCAGCCGCCCGGTTTGCAGGAGGCCGATATCGACGGCGATGGGCGTATTTTGATGATGCGAATTCCTGATCCCAATGGTGCTTGGGAGCCTTCGCCAGACGATCCGCGCTTGTTGGTAAGGCGATCGCCCACGGCGGTTGGCGGTCAGTACTACCGCGTTCTGCCCGAGGGCTATGTAGAACACTACGATGGTGTCCTCATCGACCTGCCCGAGCCACCGGAGAACATCGATTTTAATCGCAACTTTCCGATACAGTGGCGGCCAGAGTGCGAGCAAGCTGGCGCTGGCCCCTTTCCCACTTCGGAGCCAGAGGTGCGATCGCTGGTTGAGTTCGTCACCCGCCACACCAACATCACCGGCGTCCTCGCCTTTCATACGATGGGGGGTCTGCTACTGCGTCCCTACAGCCATCAGAGCGATGAGAAAATGCCGCCGATTGACTTGCAGACCTATCAGAAAATTGGGGTACAGGGCACGAAAATGACCGGCTATCCCGCCTTGTCAGTCTATCACCACTACCGCAGCGATGCTCAGCAAGTGACGACGGGAGCGTTCGATGACTGGGCCTACGAGGAACGCGGTATCTTCGCTTGGACGGTGGAGGTGTGGAGTCCGCTGCGCTACCTCGGCATCGCAGAAGGTCATCCGCTGCACTGGTACAACGAGCATGATCCCGCCGACGATCTCGCGACTCTGCAATGGAGCGACGAAGAGTTGCAGGGCGAGGGCTATGTAGACTGGTACGCCTATGAGCACCCGCAGTTGGGCCGGGTGGAACTGGGGGGCTGGAATGATCTCTTCACCTGGCGCAACCCCCCGCCATCGCTGCTGGAATCTGAAGTGGCGCGCTTCCCCGACTGGGCAGTCTGGAATCTATTGATTTCGCCGCGCTTGGAGCTATACGAGGCGAGCTACACTGCCCTGGGCAGCGCTCTCTACCGGGTGCGACTCGCCGTGCAGAATACCGGTTGGCTGCCCAGCGCCGTGACGCAGAAGGCGGCGGACAAAAAAATCATCGGCGGCTGTGTCTGCTCCCTGACCCTGCCGACGGGGGCGCGACTGGTGGCGGGCGATCGCGAGATCGATGTCGGGCAACTCGACGGCCGCGCCGATAAACCCGCCAGTCCCCTACGACGTCACGGGGATCCGACGGGCGATCGCGCCAAAGCTGAATGGATTGTCGCCGCCCCGCAAGGCGGAACCGTGCAGCTCATCGCCCGCCACGAGCGCGCCGGCATCGTGCGGGCAGCGGTGATCTTGCCGTCCCAGGATTAACGAGACCCTCGATCTGGACATTTTTCCAACGCTCCGGCGCATCTCAATCGTCCTCAAGCAGTTCCGTCGGTTCGGTCTGGGGTCGCAGGCTGATCGCTACAATTGCAGTTGATCCCGCCTGCAACCCCACCATGCCCAAATGGTTCAACATCGCCGGCTCTTGCAAAGCGACATCCACACACCCCGTTGCCGGAAACTGGTGTTGAGGCGTTGACCCCGCTCCTACAACACTTGCTGCTCGCCGTATTGCAGCAATTTTTCCAAGCTGGCGAGGCGGTTAAACCAGGCTTCGACTTGGTAGGGACGTTGCGCGCCGTGTTGACGCAGCCAACCCGGAAAACTAAGGCGAAAACTCCGCAAGAGCGATCGCGCCCGGTTGAGGTTAGTCACGGACGGTTGTTCGGCCAGCAATCGCAAGGCCGCGTCCACCGCCGCCGCTTGTTGCCCCCAGGCGCGCAACGTTGCTGCATCCATCACCAATTGCTCATTGCTGAGGGCGATCGCCCATTCACGTTGCAGCAGGTCATAGCGACCCGCCGCCGCCTCAAAAGGCTGACGATGTGCCAACGGCAGCTGCCCCTGCTGCTCGCCTTGGGTGCGACTGAGGATTGTTTGTAAATTTAAGCTCAAATTCTCGGCCGCAAATAGAGCATAACCACCGGCCGACGAATCGCGCAGGTACTGCATCTGGTCGAGGGCGGCGGTGGTCGGTAGGCCGAGCAAGCGAATGCCGGGGAGAAATAGCGTGCTATTTTCCAGACTGCGACTGAACAGTGGCTCGGTGAGGCGCTGGAGATTTTCGGTATTGTCGGCGTAGGTCATCGGCACTACCAAGTCGAGGTAGCCGGCCTCCGTCCAGCTCTCCCAGTTTTGCTGCAAGCGTGCCAGCCGTTCGCTGGGTGGCAGCGGGAAGACAGCGGCTGAGAGTAGCACTTCGGGATGCTCGCGGTCGAGCAGTTCCGAGACCGAGGCGACGAAACCATCCACCTGCTGAATGCGGAATTGTGTCCAGCGCGTCCAGAGGCGATCGCCCGGGTTGATGCTCACGGGATCGACGCCGGTGAGCCGCCGAAACTGCGATCGCGAGGCGACGCCGAAGCCATAGACCTGGTTGACGCTGGGATCTTGGAAAGGGTAGCGGATATAGTCGAGCTGGATGCCATCGACATCGTAGTTGGTGGCGATTTCATCGATCAGTGCCAGCAAGTAAGCGCGGACTTCTGGGTGCGCGGGATCGAAGAAGGCTTTGCGCGAATTGCTCTGGAAGGGATTGCCCTGGCGATCGGTGCCCACCCAGTCGGGATGGCGGGATAGCACCGGGCCGAGATAGGTGCGCGGTTGACGCACGATTTGATTGTGGCGCTGGTTGGCGGCGGCGAAGACCCAGACCCAGGCGTGCAACTCCATGTCGCGTTCGTGCGCCAGCTTGACAGCAGCGGCGAGCGGGTCCCAGCCGACGGTAAAGGGATTTTGTTCAGGCGCAACCTGGCTGGGATAAATCGTGTAGCTAGCGTTGACTGTTTCAAAGAAGACAGTATTGACGCCAGCATCTTCTAAACGGTCAAAAATGCGCGCCAGTTCCGACTCCGAGCGGGTGCGGACAATCGTGCCGCGATCCAGCCACATCGCCCGCGTCTCTGGGTAACGCAGCGGCGTGCTGGTGGGGTAGTTTTCCCAGAGCAAGTTGCGTGCTTGCAGCCACTCCTGCCAGGCTTCGCCAAAGGCACGTTGCTGGGTGAGCGTGAGGAAGCGGTTGAGACCTTGGCGCGCTTCGGCGGCGATGTCATTCACAGGGCGCAGGTTTGGCGATCGCCGCTGTCCTTGACGACGATTTTCGACCTCGGCGATCGCCTGCGCCAGCGACAGTTCCGCGCCGCCGTTGCTGACTTGACCGAGAAGCACGGCACTCTCGTAGCGGCCGATCCATTGCTCAAGCTGCTCCTGAAGGGCGCGGACGCGGGCTGCCGGAATCGGTTGACCGCTGGGTTGAGGGGTGGGTGCGGGACGGGCCGGGCGATCGCGATCGAGAATGCTGTCGAGGGCATCATCGGTCGCCTCATCAGCCACTAGGGTTTCGGCTGGCAGCGGTTGCACGGGCTGGCGTGAGGGTTGGGACGGCGTTGCTGGGCGGTTGGGTTGAGTCGCTGGTGTCGGGGTGAAGTCGGCCGCAGACGACGGCCGCTCGCTGGCGACCGTACCGTCGCAGCGGCGGCCGCTGCTCGTTTGGTGTGGTGCGAGGCTGCTGTAGCGGTTGAGGGCGGCCCGCAACCAGGCTGTGTCGAGGCTGGTGTTGCTCGTCTGATCGCTCCCCCAGCGCCAGCCGAGGAAGGTGGCACGGTCATTGGCGACCACGGCGGGCGGCTCGCCATCGGTCTGCCAGACGGCGATCGCCTCGCTATCAGCACCCGTAGGGATGATCGCGCCGCCGCGTGCCGTCGTGGTCGGGGCGACGCCGCTGATCCGGGCACTGGACGCTGCACGCAGGGGGGTTGGGGTGGGTAATGGGAAGCCCCAGTAGGAGCCAAGGAGCGATCGCAGTTGGGTCTGGACGGCGGGGGGCGAGAGGCTGCCGGTCGGCCCGGTGACGACGGCGCGACCGCCCGCTTCGAGCCAGACTTGCAGGAGCGCCGCCTGGGTGCTGTCAATCGTTTCGACATTGGGCAGCAACAAGACGCCGACATTCTCGCGCTCGAGGCTGTTGGGGGTGTTGGCTGTCGTCCAATCAACCAGGCAGTAGTCGAGATTCGCTTGCCGGAGCCGACCGGTGATCTCGGTCCACTGTTGGGCATTGTCACGGGTGCGGATAACGCCGAAACGGGCTGCCTGGGCCTGGGCGGTCAGGGGCCAGAGGGCGATCGCGCCGGTGCAGAGCACGAGGCGGCAGTAGCGGGATAACAGCGCAGACAAAAAACGGCGGTGCAAGGTTGGTGTCTCCTGAAGTTCCAACGAGCAGTCCAAATGCCCCGGACAGCATGGGTCGCGTTGACTCGGTGGGCGCAGGTAGCTCTAGCCGTATCGCTCGGTCGCACGGCTGGCTCAACAACTCAGTGCGATGGAGTAGAGCCAGTGAGAGAAGTCCGCAAGCAAACCCGGGCGCTGCCACTGCTGAAACTTAGCTTCGCGACCCAGGCCACTTATGAAAATTCGGCGAGCTAGTATGACTCGCAGCTTATTGTGACACAATCTTGACCAGCCCTTTCTAGAAGAAATCGTCCTGGATCGGGAAGCGTTCCATCAGCATCAGAGCACGGCGAGCATTATCCTGGAGCGATCGCGAGAGATTAGGAACGTGGGGAATCTGAGAGAGAAAATCGACGGTACGGCGTAGCATTCTAACCAAATCGCCCTCATCAAAGCTGGTGCGATCGCACAGTTCAGTCCAGCTCACTTCCAAGGCCCATTGTTCAACAATGCCGCTCAGCGGCACGGTATCTTCTTCCAGCCAGACCGGCAACGCCACTTTATAACGGTGCTGGCATTTGATCAGCGACTTCCGCAGACTACTGAGCCGAGCCAGGGTTTCCCCGACCGGCGCACTCGGCCGGTAGTGCGCCCAACTGTCAGGACGTGGCGGTTCGCTGATCAGGACGTAGACGACGGCCGCCAACTGCTGTGGGGCGAGATCCTCGAGATGTCCGGAGAGCAGTACCAACCCCAGCCACAATTCGTTGTCGCCGCGAATCGCTGCCGCCGCCTGCCCGAGCACAGTCGGCTCAAATTCTGTCAAGGCGTCAAACTCGCGCAGCACCTTGACCAGATTCATAAACTCGCGCCAGTGCGTGGTTTGGTAGTCCTGGTAGCGACTGCGGCGTTCCTGCAATTCCAAGCGCAGGGTCTGCCGTTGCTGATAGCGCTTCAGCAACTTGCCGGGTTTGCCCCACTGCTGGAGGGCGTGGTGATCATGCTCGGTTTGCACCGCTGACAGCCGCTCCTGCTGCGCCCGCACTTCCGGCGGCGGCCCCATCGCCGCCTTGCCATTGCTTGGCAGGCGGCCGGCGAGACGGGCGGTGGTGGGGTCACCGGGGTAAGGGACGCCGAGTTGATCAGCCACCGGCGCAGGCGGGTCAATTGTTTCCAGATCCGCTTCGCTGAAGTGGGTATTGCTGTCGATGGCGATCGCATCGCGCCGGGTCACCGCCAGCCAGCGATTGTCCGCCGTCAGGCAGATCAAAGCCCCGGAGCGGCTACCCACACCCGGTTTATGCTCCACCAGCAGCGCCGCCAGGATGCGTGAACCGGGGACGTGCCTACCCTTTAGGAAGATGGCAGTACCCGGATTGAGGTCTCCCACCGCCTTCGCCACTGACCTAGCGCTTTCCTCGCGGCTCTGTTGTTCTAGAGTGCGGAGCAGGCGGCGCTCTTCCTTCAGCCGCTCACTCAGCTTCTGATACTCAGCGAACAGCGCTTCAGGAACGGAGGCTAGCTCGACATCCAACTTCGCCAGCTCCATCGTCAGCTCCGCGATCGCCGCTTGTTCCGGTCGCGAGTGTAGGCCGGAGACATACTGCGCGAAGCTACGTTCGAGTAGGTTCTTGACTTCATCGACGCTGTGGGTTTGCAGCAGGTTCAGTACCATGCCGTAGGTAGGGGCAAACTGGCTCCGCAGCGGATCAGCCGGTTTCAGCGCCAGACTCGCCGCATCTTTCGCGCCTTCAAACGGCGTCTCCACCGTCACGACATGACCGCGCGGATCCATGCCCCGGCGTCCCGCCCGCCCCGCCATTTGCAAAAATTCCGAAGCCGTCAGTAGGCGGTGACCGCGATCAGTGCGCTTGGAGATGGCGGAAATGACGGTGGTACGGGCGGGCATATTGATCCCGGCCGCTAGAGTTTCGGTGGCAAAGACGACTTTGATCAAACCGGCCTGGAAGAGTTCTTCCACCAGCGCCTTCCAGGCGGGCAGGATGCCGGCATGGTGTGCCGCGATGCCGCGTTGCAGTGGCTCGACCTGGCCGCTGCGACCGGCATCCGGGTTGCGCTGCAAGAAGTCGCCGACGCGCTGGCGCAAGGTTTCGGCTTCGGCTTCGTTCACCAGACTCAGCTCGCCCATCTGCTCGACGGCGCGATCGCACCCCCGGCGACTGAAGATGAAAAAGATCGCCGGTAGCATCTCTCGCGCCTGCATTTGGCTGACGACTTCGCCGACGCTGGGACATTCATCGCGCCGCAGCCGCCGCCGTGAACCCCGCCGCCGTTTCGGTTTGAGCTGGGGGTTCAGATGCTCATGGGCATCATCCAGTAGCGGGAATAGCCCTTTGCGGGTGCTGAAATAAAATTCCAGCGGCACAGGGCGAAAGTCGGATTGGATCAGCAGTGTCGGGCCGTGAATTTCACTGATCCAGGCGGTGAGTTGGTCAGCATTGGCGATCGTCGCAGACAGCGCCACTAGTTGCACTTTGGGCGGGCAGTAGATGATCGACTCTTCCCAGACCGTGCCGCGCTGGCTGTCGTTCATGTAGTGGCACTCGTCCAAGACCACGACTTCGACCCCTTCCAGCGAAGCGCCTACCTGCCCGATCGGCGTGCCGTAGAGCATATTACGGAAGATCTCGGTGGTCATCACCAAGATCGGAGCATCGCGGTTGTGGGAGTTATCCCCGGTCAGCAGGCCGACACGCTCTTCACCAAATTGCTCCCGGAAGTCGCGGAATTTTTGATTCGACAGCGCCTTCAGCGGTGTTGTGTAGAAAACTCGTTTTCCCGTCGCTAAGGCACGGTGAATGGCATACTCGCCAACCAGGGTTTTACCAGAGCCAGTGGGAACGCAGACGACGGCAGATTGACCGGCGTCCAGAGCGGCGATCGCCTGTTTCTGGAAGTCATCAAGTTCAAACGGGAACAGTTGCGTTAAATCGAGTGCAGTGGGGGTTGAAGAAGAAGTCACGCGCGAAGCTCATATTGACAAGAATCCGCCACGGACAGCCGGATGGCTCCTATTGTAGATCGGGCGCTGGCGTTAGCGTTTCGATTGGCGCGCCTGGCGGTAGGCAGCGGTGAGCAATCCCTGACGGGGGCTGAAGCAGAAGGCGAGGGCGAAGGCACAAAAGGCGGCGAGGGCGATCGCCGGCCCGGAGGGCACATCCAGATAATAGCTGACATACATACCGCTGACGCTAGCGAGGCTACCAATCACGGCTCCCAGTGTCATCATCTGATGTAATTCTGACACCAGCAAGTAGGCGGTCATCGCTGGCCCCACCAGCAGCGCGATCGCCAGCAGCACGCCCACGGTCTGCATGGTGGCGACGATCGCCAAGGTCAGCCCGCAGATCAGGCTGAAGTAGAGGACATTGACCGGCAAGCCGCTCGCCCGCGCACCCAGCGGATCGAAGCTGTAGAAGAGCAATTCTTTGTAAAACAATTTGACCAAAACCAAAATCACGCCGGTAATTGCCAGGGTCTGAACGACATCGGCGGGTCGCACGCTGAGAATGTCACCAAAGAGGATTTGATTGAGATCAATCTGGTTGGTTCGCAGCAGGCTGATCAGCATCATGCCGCTGGCCAGGAAGGTGGTGAGGATCAGCGCCATGGCGGCATCGACCTTGAGGCGCGATCGCGTCTCGATCGCGGCGATCGCCAGGGCACTGAGCACACCCGCGACAAAAGCGCCCACCGCTAAATTCCAACCGAAGAAGTAGGCGAGCGACAGTCCCGGCACAACCGAGTGCGAGATCGCACCGCCCAACATCGCCATCTGTTGCACGATCAGGTAACTGCCCATGACCGCACACAAGATTCCCACAAGCACGCCGACGCCGAGCGCCTGACGCATGAAGGCAAATTCCAGCGGCTCAGCCAGCCATTGCCAAATTGCTGCAAAGTTCAAGGTTCAACACCGAGGTTTTGGGGGTTCCAGCATCGCTGCGGTTCACGTGAGCCAGTCTCAGTTGCAACAAGGCGCTTGACAGACGGCGAATGCGGTTTGTGAACCGTAGGCGCGGGCGAGATTTTCGGGGGTGAAGACTTGGGCGCGATCGCCCAGCGCGATCACCTGCCGATTCAGCAGCAGGAAGCGATCATAGTGATCCAGGTTCTCACTAAGATCATGGCTCACCACCACCAGCAATTTACCCGCCGCCTTGAGTTCGGCAAAGAGAGCATAGATGACCGCTTCCGTCTGCTTATCCACGCCGACAAAGGGTTCATCAAGGCAAAAGGCATCGGCTTCTTGCGCCAGGGCGCGGGCGAGAAAGATGCGCTGCTGCTGACCGCCGGAGAGTTCGCCGATCGGGCGCTGGGCGAGGGCGAGCATTCCCATCCGATCGAGAGCTGCCGCCACGATCTCGCGGGACTGGCGCGAGGGCGGCCGCAACCAGCCCGTCTGACGCGTCCGCCCCATCATCGCCACATTCCAGGCGGCGATCGGGTAGTCCCAGTCGATGGCGCTGCGCTGAGGCACGTAGGCCACGCGCCGCAGTTGCTGGTGCAGGGGTTGACCGTCGAGCTGAGTGCTTCCCTGGAGGCAAGGCATTAAGCCAAGCATGGCTTTGAGGAGCGTACTCTTACCCGCACCGTTGGGGCCGAGCACATCGACGACTTCGCCGCCTTGGAGTTGAGCGTTGATGTTGGCGATCGCCGTGCTCCCTCGATACCCCGCCGTCAGATTGCAAATATCCAGCCGCATAGACGCTTGCATGAGAATGAGAATGACTATCATTCAGCATACCCCAAGCCGCTCCCCTCCCCGGCATCTAACTGCTGACCAACACCAGAGGGCTGATCGCAAGCCGAAAAACTAGAAAAGCCCGCCCCGACGCGAAGCATAAGGATCGGGAGTATGTCAAAAATTACGGGAGTATCCCGGTTTGGCAACCCTGCGCTCCTACAGAACAGGCTCCGCCAACACCCTAAATCCCAAGCTGGGAGATGGCTCCTGGCTCCCTTCTCCCGGCTTGGGCTACCGTGTACACATAAATCAGGATGCTGACTCGCTGAATTTTGGTCTGCCAAAATGGGTGAGAGGAAGGCTGGATCAAGCGTTCCGACTCCTGCAACTTGTACTTGGCGTGGCTGTTGACCCAAGAAAGTGCAACTAGTACCGCTACGCGGAATTTTGAGTTCTGAGTTTTGAGTGATGAGTGCAGACAATACAGGCATCCTACGGATCCTGAATGGGCATCTTATTGCCGCCGCCTTGTACTAGCTTATCGCCAGGGTTTCAGGACTTGTGTGTACACAGTAGCCTTCTCAGGAGAGGATTTAGGGTGTTGGCTACGAAACTGGGATGCTTCCGGTGGCGGCAGCGTGTAGGGTGGGGAGAGTTTTATGGCCTCCCGGCATCCGCATGACTCTCGAACTCTGGACCCGCACCAGCGGCACCTGGATTAACGTCGTCACCGTTTTAGTCGGGACGGGCCTTGGTTTGTTACTGAAGCAGCGGCTGCCGGAAGCCATGCAGCAGATCATCACTCAGAGCGTTGGGTTGCTGACCCTCTGGCTCGGCTTCACGATGGCCGGGAGCCTAGGCGATGTCGCCGCTGGGCCGATCGATGGCGTGCTGCTCGGTCTGCTGGCGCTGATCCTCGGTGGGTTACTGGGTGAGTGGTGGCGACTGGAGCAGCGGCTCAATCAGCTCGGCGACTGGCTCAAGCAGCGCTTTCGCGGACGCGGACGCTTCACTGAAGGCTTCGCCGCCGCTAGCCTGCTCTTTTGCATCGGCCCGATGACGATCGTCGGTAGCCTCAACAACGGGCTGACCGGCGACAACCAGTTGCTGGTGCTGAAGGCGATCATGGACGGGCTGATTGCGATTCCCTTTGCGAGCAGCTACGGCATTGGTGTCGGCTTTTCGGCGCTGCCCATCGCCGTGATTCAGGGCGGTCTCTCTTTGCTCGCAGGCACACTGGCGGGGGCGATCGCCGATCCGGCCAGCGATCCCCGCGTGCTGCTCACCACTGGCGTGGGCGGCTTTTTGATCCTGGGCATTGGGATGGGCTTGTTGGAAATTGCCAAGATTCGCCTCGCCTCTTTTCTGCCCGCGATCGCCCTCGCGCCCTTGCTGTATGCGATCGCTGTTCACCTGTTTTAAAATCCAACCCGCTCCAGAGCGTTCTGCTTCAGATCAATCGGGCGATGTCTAGGCGATCGCTCACCCGGTCAACCACTTGCTGCTATTGAAAGTGGTTCCTGAAAACTGGATGCCGTATCAATTCGCCACGCCCAAAGACTCGGCGCTACGATGAACCCAAGTTCAACATTTCTGGGCAAGTCTTGGGTCTGCTGAACTGGCCCAAGCCCCCTCAACTCACGCTAGCCATCGCTGCCCAAGCTGAGCGCGCCAAGCGCGGCTGAGCCGTGACTAAACCGCCTGCAACTCCGCCGCTGGGATTGAGGCAATCAGTTGGCGGGTGTACTCCGTTTGCGGATTGGTGTAAATCTCGCTAGCCAGACCGATCTCCTCGATGTTGCCCGCATTCATGACCATGATGCGATCGCTCATAAACTTGACCACACTCAGGTCATGGGAGATGAAGATGTAGGTCAGTTGAAACTCCGCCTGCAACTCCTTGAGCAGGTTCAAAACCTGTGCCTGCACCGACACATCCAGCGCCGACACCGACTCATCGCAGATGATGAACCTGGGGTTCAGCGCCAGAGCGCGGGCGATGCAAATGCGCTGGCGCTGCCCGCCGGAAAACTCGTGCGGGAAACGCTTGTAGGCGTTGGGATCGACGCCGACGCGGTTGAGTAAGTAGTCCACCCGCTCGCGCCGCTGTCGCTCCGACTTCAGGGTGCGGTGAATGGCTAGTGGCTCGGCGATCGCCCGGCCCACACTCTGGCGCGGATCGAGGGAGTTATAAGGATTCTGAAACACAATCTGCATCTGTCGCCGCCAACGTCGCAACTGGCGGGTCGAGAGCCGCCGTAAGTCTTGACCATCGAAGACGATCTCGCCGTGCAAACTCGGCTGCAAGCAGAGCAGCGCCCGCGCCAGAGTTGATTTCCCACAGCCCGACTCGCCGACGAGACCGAGCGTTTCGCCCGGATACACCTGGAAGCTGACGCCATTCACGGCCATGAAGTAGCGCTTCGTCCGGCCGAAGAATCCGGATACCGGAAAACCAACCCGCAGGTCGTGTACCGCCAACAGCGGCTCACTAGTCGTCGGGGCGGGTGGGGCTGGGTGTACGGTCAACTCCAGCGACTGAGGCTCCTTTTCGCCCAGCGCCAGCTCGCCCGTGCCATTGCTGGCAACAGTCATGAAGTCGTCAATCGTCGGTAGCCGTGTCAGCTCCTGGTCGAGGCGCGGGCGGCAGGCGAGCAATCCTTTGGTGTAAGGATGCTGGGGCTGGTGAAAGATTTGGGTGCGATCGCCACATTCGACAATCTGACCGCGATACATCACGGCGATGCGATCGGCGATCTCAGCGATCACCCCCAGATCGTGGGTGATGAAGATCAGCGACATCTGGCGGGCACGGGCGAGTTCGCGCAGCAGCGCCAAAATTGCCGCCTGAACGGTGACATCCAGCGCCGTCGTCGGTTCATCGGCGATCAGCAGGGTCGGGTTGCAGGCGATCGCCATCGCAATCATCACCCGCTGTTGCTGACCGCCCGAGAGTTCGTGGGGGTAGCGCTTGAGGATGGCACGTTTGCGTTCGTTCACAGCTTGGCTGAGATCGCGATCATCCAATTCCGGCTGACCTGCCGCTGCCGTGTCAGCCACTTGCTCAGCACGCAGCAGCTCGTCACTAGGGAGCACCCGCACCTCTTGCAGCGCCAAAATCGCCTTGCGGCGGGCATCAGCCGGTGAGGCCTGCTGATGCTGCCGGATCGCCTCGGTGAGCTGAAAACCGATCGTATAGACCGGATTCAGGGAGCACATCGGATCTTGAAACACGGTAGCGATGCGGCCACCCCGATAGAGCCGCCGTTCAGCTTCGGGCAGGGCAATCAGATTTTGGGGGGCGTCGCTGGCGCTCGGAGTAAACCAAATCTCGCCCGCCACAACACGCCCAGGGAGCGGAAGCAACCCCATGAGGGCTAATGATGTGACCGATTTACCCGAACCAGATTCACCGACGATGCCGAGCGTTTCGCCGCGTTGGAGCTGGAAGCTGATACCGTCAACGGCTGTTGTCGTGCGGCGATCGCTGATAAATTGAATCTGAAGGTTACGAACATCGAGAACAGTATCGGTCATTCGAGCGCGTGGTTCCGGTAAGAATAATAAAAGTGACGACCCTGATTCTAATCAGTGCCCTTTGGTCATGAGCGCTGGTCACTTGGACATTCCTCAAGGCATTCTCGGCGTCGCGGGTCTCGCCAATCAGAGGCGCTCACAGGTTGAGATAATCGCGATCAGTGTGGACACAACTCTGAAGCTATGCCGATTTTAGCAGTAGTTTCTCGGCTCGATGGTGAGATCAGTAGTGCGATCGCTTGCCACTAATTCTGATGAACCTAAATATACAACCACGCAACTACTTAAACCGCGTGAGCTGAACCCGATAGCGCTGCTTTTTGGTGATCGCGATGTCGCCGACCTCAACCCGCCCCTTGCCGCTGACCGCGATCAGGTCACCGGCTTGTACCGTCTGGCTGGGTTGCTTGATTTCCTTCCAGTTGACGCGCACATTGCCGCTGCTGATCGCCGCCGCCATCTTGCTGCGCGACATCCCAAACCCAGCGGAGGCGATCGCATCCAACCGCAGCGACGCCTCCACCGTCGTCAGCTCTTTCTTCTGTGGCGGCCGCACCTTGAGTTCACTGAGGTCGAGGGCCTGCACCTTCACGGGCACCGAGCGCACCTGCGTCAGACTAGCCATGAGAAAAGGCACCAAATCTGGCACAACCACCGCCTGCGCGCCCCGCTCGCCCAGCACCAAGAGGTCACCAACGCGATCGCGCTCAACCCCAGCACCCAGCAGCGCGCCGAGAAAATCGCGATGCGTCGCCGGGTCAAAGAGAAAGTTACCCGCAATGTCCAGAGCGGCGACCGGAATCTGGCTAGTGTCCAAGGGCAACTCCGTGCGGGCGATCGCCAGTCGCACCCGCTCGGCCTGGGGATAGCCACCCCAGGGCAGCAGAGCCACCTCGGTCAGGCGACTAAACCGCGCCCGCACTTCCGCCAGCACGGGCGGCGTCAGAAAATCGGTCACAGCGACTTCCCAGGTGGTCAGAGCCTGTTCGGCGCGGTCGATCACCCGGGCGATCGCCTCGCGATTTTCGACGCCCTTCAACAGTTCATCGCGGGGCAAGCTAGGCATGAGCGTTTAAGAATATGCAGAGATCAGCGTCAGCAAGTCTCAGTCTGGAAATGAGGTTTCGCCACGGCGGCAAAGCCAACTTAGCCCGCTTCGACATAAGCTTGCAGGTTCTCAGGGTCGAATTTTCGGAGAATTGGCGTGGCGAGATTTTTATCGCGATCGCTACCTTTAACCACCACCAGATACTTGCCAGCATTGAGGCGGTTGCGATACGGCAGCGCATCACCGCTGCCACTGGTGGCACCGACGCCCCCACCGACAAAGAAGCTACCCATCGCGCCGCCCATCGCGCCGAAGACGCCGCCCAAAAAGTGGTTGCCGAGTTCACCGATCGGCAGCAGATTGACATGGGTTTGGACATTGAAGGCAAAACCGGCCGCAAAGCCAAACGGAACTAACCAGACCGCCATACGCTTGGCTTGCTTACGCGCCTGAGCGTCAGGATCGATGAGACCAAATTCGTCAGCACTCTGGTAACCGCGACCGACGATCACCAGTTGATCGGGAGTGAGACCGGACTTTTCTAGCGCGGTGTAGGCTGCTTCAGCTTGGATGCGGTCGGGCAAGACGGCGATCAGATAGCGCATAGGAGTAGTGTCAACGTGCAGTGCGAAGCACTCCAGCGAGTAATGATTCTCTCCCTAGTCTAAAACGCCAGCCGAGGGATATCTAACTGGGCTGGGTCAAATTTTTTCCCTGAAGACAAAACCCCATAGATGAACCACCCGATGAGCGTCTAAAGTTTGGCGATCGCAGCCAGGATTAAGATGCCACAGATTCGACTTGAGGTCGCGACAAAAGCGAGCAGTGAGACCCGCAAGCCATGCCGATCGGCATATCTCCCTCTTGATGTCTAGGATGTGTTTACTGCTGCCCTTGTCGAGTCGGCTTTTATGCTTCCTCATAACTTTTCAAACAGCCTCCGAAGCAGAGAATCCCAGATCCCCAGGGCGTAAACCCCAACTCAATCACTGGAGCAATCCGAACCCAATCGGCTTATTATGCCGTAGTATCCGGCAATGAAAAATTATCAGAATAGCTAAAATTGAAGTATTCAAAGCCAAATCAGTGATGCTCAGTCTTTAGAGTGGGTATGAGGAGGGTTAAAGGCATGACGACTGAATTACAGGAGATGTTTTTGGCGTTGGCAACGATTACCCTGGCTTGTGCAGTACTTTCGCCGGTGCTGTGCTGGGTGTTGCTGCAACGATCTCATACTGCCTCGTGAGTTTAATACACACAATATGCCCGGGCAATCCAGGCATATTGGTCACTCAGGTGAGTGCAGAACATACCCTCGGTGGGTATAAATCTTGTAGCTAATGTTCTCGGTTTTCTCAGTCAAGAAACTGCTAATCGAGGAGGGCGCGACCCGCCAACAAACTGAACGCAACCCTATCCGACGCGCTCAGCGCTGTGGCGATCGCCCAGGCATCCACCAGCAGCAACAAGCCCGCGCACCCCAATAAAATTGCATACATCCAAGGCTGCGACAGGGGGCGCACATCTTGCATATCAATCGCCGTCTGGGCTTGGACAATGCGGGTGAGGCGGGCGAAACCGGCCACGCGCATCGGCAGCAGATAGGCGCGATCGCGGGTCGTCGTGACGAAATAGTAGACCAGGCCACCCTGCCCAGTAGTCCGCGATTTCAGCTCAGCAATATCATGCCAAGCCAGCGACCAACCGCGCCGGCAGGGGTCAGGCCACCAGCGCGGGTAACTCACTTCGATGCCCTGCACATCAACCTGGACGCGCTCGCTGAGGACGCCGTAAAGCAGCAGGAAACCGAAGCCGATCGCCACCCAGAACCACTGAGCCGGAACTGGGGCGGCAGTCACCTGGGATAGGAAGGGGAGCGGCAGCGTCAGTGCCAGGTACAGCGTCAGCAGCGTCAGGCGCACGAGCGGCGAGATGCGGAAGGTGGTCGGGAGGTCATTGGGCAGAGGATGATTCACAGGATCAGGTTGGAAATACAAGGTTGTGCTGGGCAAGGGGTGACCAACACTCAGGCTCACTCTCGAATTGTTACTAATTGTAAACGGTCTGGCCTGGCGATGATGCGGGTGACCCGGTTGACGCAATCTGGCTGGGGTCGGCATCTAGGGCGTGGAAGGCGGCTGGCGACCAGTCATACTGCATCGTGCTGAGGCGACCGGCGATCGCCAGTACTCCCTCCGCCTGCAAGCAAGCCGCTTGCTCGGCAATGTAGCGTTCAAACAAGCGGCCATCAGCCCGAATCAGGCGATGCCGTGGCAAGGTCGGCCGGGCTTGTTTGAGGTAAGTCGGGATGACGCGGTGATAGGCCGCAGACAAACCCAGGGCGATCAGTAACGCTGGTGTACGGATGATGCGACCGGGGGGAATGCGCGCGACGAATTCGGCAAAACGATCAGCACCGCGATCGCTCAGGCTAGGAAACTGCGGTGGACAGCGGCTGAGGCGATCGCCCACCTGCACTGTGCCACTGCTGATCACCATCGCCAACCAGCCCCGTTGCCTGCCGATTTGCGTCGCTAGCCCGGGGCGCAGGCGATTCAAAACTTGGCAGGGTTCGCAGTGAAACATCAGCCGCAGACGTGCTGTCGCCCCCAGTTGCCAGACTTGCCCGGAGGCGAAGGGGGTCAAATCGCCGGGGAGCAAAATATTCTCACGCAAATCGCCAGGTTGCAGCTTGAACTCACTCAGGGCGCGATCGCCCACCAACAACACTTGGCGCGGACTGCCGGGCCGAGCATGGCGATCGCCAACGACGCCAAGACCTCGTTCCAGAATCAAGCGATCACATTGACCGGCTATGGACCTCAGGGCGAGAACTGACATGGCAGCGATATGACAGGCTGGGTGCAACACTGCTCGCATTTTAGCCACCGCAGGCTAGAAAATCGCCGCTAGTACCAAGTCTGAGTGAAGTCTGCTAATGTAAATTGTCCGTAGCCTGGGGTGCGTGCCGCCTACACTTCAGCCCCCGGATGCTGCCTGCCGTGATGCGCCAAGATTTGCAATGCAACTGACTCCCCAAGAAAAAGACAAACTCCTGATCTTCACGGCGGCCCTCCTCGCCGAACGCCGCAAGGAGCGCGGTCTGAAACTGAACTATCCTGAAGCCATCGCCTACATCTCTGCCGCCATCCTCGAAGGGGCGCGGGATGGGCGCACCGTTGCGGAGCTAATGAGCTACGGTGCGACCCTGCTCAATCGCCACGAGGTCATGGAGGGGATTCCGGAAATGCTCCACGAGGTTCAAGTTGAGGCGACTTTTCCCGATGGTACGAAACTGGTCACCGTTCACGAACCAATCCGCTGGCCTGAGCATTGACGCGCCCCTAGTGCAACTGACGCAAGTAAGACAGATCCACCTCGCCAAAGTGGGTACTGAGTGCGACGTGGAGATTTTCCATCGACTTCACAAGCCAGGGGACACCGCGTTCAGGCGAGCCTTCGTAATGGCTGAAGAGAATTGAAAAGCGCTTCTCGAGATAAGGCTTCACCTGTTTGCAAAGCAAGGTAATTTTGAGCAGCAAGATCACCGTATCAGTCGGCCCCAGATTGGTCACCAAATCGACAAAAATATAGTGATCGGGGCGTTGTAGGCTCTCAACGATCAGGAAGTTAAGGAGGTTGTTCGACGTTCGCAAAATTAACCGTTCGTCTGGACGCTCGCTGTCGTAGCGCGTCAGCATACTTTGCAGACGCTTGTAAAGTCGATCATAGAACTGCTGCTCGCCAAATTTGGGATCGACTGAATCGGTTAAATATTCGTACAGATTATCTTTGAACAAGCGATAGGACGGCAACTGAATGCTGCTGGTACGAAAGCGGCTGGCAACATCACTATGAGTCGTACCGCCGCGCGTTGTCCCAATGAATCCCTTGAGGGCGCTTGACAGTTCGCTGTCGGTGAGTAAGGTCGGATTCTTGACCTCTGGAATCTTGCGGTTGGCATTTTCAGGCTGCGCCACACGCACTTTGTAGGTCACGAAGTGCGAGAGATCGAGTTCAAATTTGCGCTGGATGCGATCGCGAATCTGTCGCACAGTTTGCTGGTGTTCGTAGTTGCTATCTTGACTCAGCAAACAATGTTCGTAGAGATATGGATAGCGATCGATGAGCATCCCCACCAGCTTAACGCCGCCACCATTGCCATCCGCTGCTTGGCCGTTGTAGCGCTTATGGTCTTCCCCGACGACACGAGCCAAACGCTTCAGCGTCAGGAATTGCTCCGTACTGCGGAAGTCACGCACCAGCGATCGCAAGCGCCGTGGCGTCCGCGCATAGGTACTTCCCGGCGGCGGGATATAGTCGAATAACTCGACCAAACGTGGAATCGCCCAGCGAGTACGCGGGTTGATTTGCCAGCGATTGATCAGAATGTGACAGCAGCGATTGAGGATCGACGTAAAGTTTTGCGGCGCTTCTTTGTCGCAAACTAGAGCTTCTAAGGCCAGCCAAATCTCGTGCGGTTCGTAGTTGCGACCATTGATCAACAGTCGCTGAAAACGCTCGAGCAACTCTTCGGGAGTCTCGATCTGGACACAATACAGCAGATGATCGTAAAGCTGCTGTTCTTCCGCGCTCGTCTGTTTCAAATAAAAATCGGTCAAGGTCGGCACTCTTGGTAGCCCTCCTCGTTGTCTAGCCCGGATCGGCAGCAATCAACATCAATGCCACTGCGAGGCATCGCCAAACATCCCCCACTGTAGCGGGGAAGCTACACGACTCCACGAACCAAACTACACTGTCACCTGCTCAATCAATGTTAGGTGAAGATCTACTTCGCCTGCTGACGCCCTAGACAACCCTGATGGTATCGCTGAGTAGCCACGCGATACATCTATCTAGTTTACCCTGCGAGATCTGGCCGCGAAGTCCGGGAATTCACCGAAAAAACACCGGGATTACGAGCTTTACAACGGACTGAATAAAGGTTAAACAACCGCTTTAGTGCTTGAATAGGATTTACCAAAGCGGATTCTTTCCGTTGCTGAATCGATGCGAGTCTATGAAAGTTCAACAATTTTCACTGGCGCAACTTACGGAAATCTTGACAATTATAGCGGCTGACGCACCTGACAGGCAGATCCGGAGCATCTGCACCGATAGTCGCCAGCTCCAACCAGGTGATGCTTTTTTAGCCTTGCGGGGAGATCGCTACGACGGCCATCAATTCCTCACGGCCGCCGTAGCAGCAGGAGCCGCCGCTCTCATCGTTGAAGTTGGCACCCCTTGCCCAGTCGGCATTCCTTGCCTCGCCGTTGCCGACACGCTCGCGGCTTATCAACAGATTGCCCAGTGGTGGCGATCGCAGTTCGACATTCCCGTCATCGGCATCACCGGCTCGGTCGGTAAGACGACGACCAAAGAGCTGATCGCCGCCGTGCTCAGCCAATTTGGCAAGGTGCTGAAAACCGAAAAGAACTACAACAATGAGATTGGCGTCCCCAAGACCTTGCTCGGGTTAAACGCCGACCATGACTATGCCGTGATCGAGATGGCGATGCGCGGGCGGGGGCAGATCGCCACCCTCACCCATATCGCTCGGCCGACCCTGCGCCTGATCACGAATGTTGGCACCGCCCACATTGGTTTGTTGGGGTCAGAGCAGGCGATCGCCGACGCCAAATGTGAACTGCTCAGCACTGTGCCAGCCGGGAGTCGTGCCATCCTCAACGCCGACAATGCCCGCTTGATGAAGACGGCCGCTGGCGTCTGGTCGGGGGAAACGCTGACCTACGGCCTCGAGGGCGGCGATCTACAAGGTGAATTGCTAGATCTACAAACCTTGCGCGTGGCAGGACTTGACTTCACCCTACCGCTCCCAGGCGCACACAATGCCAGCAATTTTCTGGCGGCGCTCGCTACGGCCCACGTCCTCAACCTCGACTGGCAGCGCTTGACCAGCGGGCTGGTGGTGACGCTACCGGACGGCCGTGCCCAACGCTACGAGCTGCCCAACGGCATCACCCTCCTCGATGAAACTTACAATGCCGGTACGGAATCGATGTTGGCCGCTCTCCAGCTTTTGCAGGCGACGCCCGCCCAGCGCCACATCGCGGTTTTGGGAACCATGAAGGAGCTGGGCGAGCAAGCCGCTGAGTTGCACGCGCGCGTCGGTCGTCAAGTCACAGAGCTAGGGATCGATGTTCTCTTTGTCTTGGAAGAAGAGCCTGTTGCCGCCGAAATGGCCGCTGCTGCTGCCGTCCCTGCTTACTGCCTACAACAGCGAGCCGATCTGATTGCTCGCCTTGCCGACTTTGCGCAACCCGGCGACTGCTTCTTGTTCAAGGCATCGAACTCTGTCGGTCTGAACCAAGTGGTGGCGGCACTCCGCCAGCATTGGAACTGTGCCGATGTCGCGACCACCTGGTAGCGTTGGGGTCGGCGGTTCAAGCGCGTTGCGCCCGTGGTGCGCGGTTACGAGCAGGGCGCTCGGACTTGGGTGCCAAGATAACCGTTGGACTAGTCTTAATATTTACTTTACAAATTTGCGCTCCAGGGTAAAGGCGATCGCGACCTCTGATAGACTTGGAAACTGTGAGCTGACGCTGGCGGTTTGGGATCGAGAGTCACTGCACGTTTTCAAGAGGACGGAATTTCTGTGGATAGCACCCTAGGACTAGAGATTATTGAGGTTGTCGAGCGAGCGGCGATCGCCTCGGCAAAATGGATGGGGAAAGGCGAGAAAAATACGGCTGACCATGTTGCCGTTGAGGCGATGCGCGAGCGCATGAACCAGATTCATATGCGCGGCAAGATCGTCATTGGGGAAGGCGAGCGGGACGAAGCGCCGATGCTCTACATCGGTGAAGAAGTGGGGATCTGCACACAACCCGATGCCAAGGCTGTTTGTAATCCTGACGAGCTAGTCGAGATCGACATTGCCGTTGATCCCTGCGAAGGAACTAACCTGGTCGCCTACGGCCAACCGGGTTCCATGGCCGTGCTAGCGATCTCTGAGAAAGGCGGCCTGTTTGCGGCCCCCGACTTCTACATGAAGAAGCTGGCAGCACCACCAGCCGCCAAAAATCACGTCGATATCAACAAATCGGCGACCGAGAATCTGAAAATCATCTCTGAGTGCCTCGATCGCTCGATCGAAGAACTGGTCGTCATCGTCATGGATCGCTCTCGCCACAAAGAGTTGATCCAGGAAATCCGCAACGCCGGTGCGCGAGTACGCTTGATCACCGACGGTGACGTTTCCGCAGCAATTTCCTGTGCCTTTTCTGGTACGAATATTCATGCTCTGATGGGGATCGGTGCGGCACCGGAGGGTGTGATTTCAGCCGCCGCCATGCGCTGTTTGGGCGGGCATTTCCAAGGCCAATTGATCTATGACCCAGAGGTAGTCAAAACTGGCTTGATTGGGGAAAGCAAGGAAGGCAATGTTCAACGCCTCAAGGACATGGGCATTGAGGATCCGGATCGTGCTTACAATGCCGAAGAGTTGGCCAACGGTGAGACGGTTCTGTTTGCAGCCTGCGGGATTACGCCCGGCACTCTGATGAATGGTGTTCGCTTTTTCCACGGCGGTGCGCGCACCCAGAGCCTTGTCATCTCCAGCCAATCGAAAACGGCTCGTTTTGTGGATACAGTGCATATGTTTGAGCAGCCCAAGTACATCCAGCTGCACTAATCTCTCGACTGCGGGCAACCCAGCAGAACGTGGGTTGCCTCTCGGTTATTTTATCGGCAACGACTGTTCTGTTGTCACTGCTGGTTTTCTGCAAGGGCACAATGCACGTGCCCTTGTTTTTTCGTGATGCCGCTGCCTGTGCTGACAATGCTATCCGTTGCAGCGGTCAACCTGCTTTTGTCACAACTTGTTACAGATGCCGTTGACTTCGGTAGCCCATCGTTAACAATAGGCGGATGAGACCGGGTTGAAATACGCTTGCGTTTAAGATTTTTTTATGAATATTGCTGTTATCGGACTCAGTCACAAAACGGCTCCGGTGGAAATCCGTGAGAAGCTCAGTATTCCTGAAACTCAGCTCGAAGCGGCGATCGCCCACATTAAAACTTATCCCCACATTGAGGAAGTCGCGATCCTCAGCACCTGTAATCGCCTCGAGATCTACGTCGTAGCCACTGAGTGCGAACCGGGTGTGCGCGAAGTGACGCAATTTTTGGCTGAGACCAGCCATCTGCCGCTGCATCAGTTGCGTCGCCACCTCTTCACGCTGCTCCACCAAGATGCCCTACGCCACCTGATGCGTGTTGCGGCAGGCCTAGACAGTCTGGTGCTCGGCGAGGGGCAGATCCTCGCGCAAGTGAAGACGACCCACAAACTCGCTCAGAAATACGACGGCTTAGGTCGCTTGCTCGACCGCCTGTTCAAAAACGCCCTCGCAGCGGGTAAGCGTGTCCGTACAGAAACGGACATTGGCACGGGTGCTGTCTCGATCTCGTCGGCGGCGGTGGAGTTGGTGCAGATGCAGGCTCCAGATTTGGCAATGGCGCACATCGTGATCGTCGGAGCGGGCAAAATGGCGGAGTTGCTGGTCAAGCACTTGCTCGCTAAACGAGCGACGAACATCACCATCATCAATCGCTCGACCAAGCGGGCTCAGGGATTGGCGCAGAAGTTCCCCCAAGCCAGCCTCGATCTGCAACCTCTGGAAGCTCTGTTACCCGCCCTGGCAGCCGCCGATATTGCGTTTACTAGCACGGGCGCGACCGAACCGATCGTCACGCCTGCCAACCTGGAACCCTATCGGTCGGAGGCGCGATCGCTGCTGCTGGTTGACATCTCCGTGCCCCTGAACGTCGCACCGGAGACCAAAGAATTGCCGGGTGTCCATGCTTTCAATGTTGATGACCTGAAAGCCGTCGTCGCGCAAAACGCCGCCCAGCGCCGGGAGATGGCTCAGGCGGCTGAGACGCTCCTTGAAGAAGAGGTGACCGCTTTTGAGCTATGGTGGCGATCGCTCGAAACTGTCCCCACAATCAACTCCCTGCGCACGAAAATCGAAGGCATCCGTGAGCAAGAGCTGGAAAAGGCACTCTCACGGCTCGGCACCGAGTTTGCTGACAAACACCAAGAGGTCATCGAGGCACTGACACGAGGCATCGTCAACAAGATCCTCCACGATCCAATGGTGCAATTGCGCGCCCAGCAAGACATTGAAGCACGTCGTCACGCCCTCCAGTCCTTACAAATGCTCTTCAACCTCGAAGATTGCAGCGAGCAGTACAGCTAATTGTAGCCGCTTCACCTTGCCGGTCTGGCGCTGATCGACGGCGCGCCGCGATCGCTGGCTCGACTCTGCCTCAGAAGGCGCTAAGGGTAAGTGCTAAGCTGTAGGGGCTTTAATTCTCTGCTCTTGAGGGCAGTAACCACTCATGATTCCACTCCTGCGGGGCTTGCTTATCGGTCTGTTGGTTCTGGGTACGGCGGTGGGTTGCGGTCAGTCGGCGACTGACACCGACAGCGAAGCAGCTAACGACGCGCCCGCGACCGAAACCGAAGAGACGGAAGTCGCTGAAGCTGAAGCCGAGGCTGAAGCAGATCGCGACACCGAGCCGACTGGCGATTGGCAAGAGTTTGAGGGAGCCGGGTTAGTGCTCTCATTGCCGGAGGGGTATACAGGGGGGAACCCCAGCACTGATCTCGATCGCCTCGCGGCTGAGCTGGAAGCGATTGACCCGCAATACGCCCAGAGCATTGAGGGAATTCGTGAGAATCCGGAGCGATCGCCTTCCTCGCCTTCGATCCCGCTAGCGCGGACTCCGGCTTTCTGACCAATGTGAATATCGCCACGGAATCTGTCCCGGCTGAGATCACCATCGAACAATACCTCGAAGCCGCAACGCAGCAACTGGCGCAACTCTACGAAATTGAATCGCAAGAAATCACTGCGGTTGGCGACTACGAGGCTGGCAAAATCGTCGGTCAATTCAGCGCCGAAGGTCTAGAGGTTAAGCAACTCTTCTACGCGATCAAAAGTGAAGACACCTTCTGGATCGTCACCTATGCCACAGCGGCGGCGGAATTTGAGTCTCGCTTGCCTGATTTTGAGCGCAGTATTCAGTCCCTGGAACTGGAATCTTGAGCAACGGAAGGTTGCCGTCAGGACATGGTTGGTCGCGCCTCGCGGCTCCCGAGATCACAGTGGTCGGGCAACCGGTGTCGGCTTGGCTCGTCTCTGACTGACTCTGGTCAGTCGCTAAAGCCCGCAGCAGGCGATCGCCAGTTTGCAACTGCCAGTCCTCAAGGCGGCAACCCCCCTTGAGCGTGTAGTGAAGGCGCTCACTCAACCAGCGATCGCGGTCCCGCCTCGGCGATGTCTCGGAGCGCGGCTTCGCTGGCTTCGGCGGTTTGCAGCTAGCGGTAACTTTCTTTCGGCTAATCGGTTTCTGCACGCCGGAAAAAGCTTACAGCGGCTGAAGGAAATCCCTGTGCTACGATCAAGCCGACAAGGCGATGGGGGCGCGATCGCGCGGCAGAAGTATGCAGAAGACCGTGGTTTTTATCATGGGCATCGGGCGCTCCGGCTCGACGCTCCTAGATTTGATGCTGGGCAGCCATCCGCGTGCTTTCTCCTTGGGCGAGATCAGCAAGTTGCCGCAGTTTGTGAGCAAAGGTTGGCGGCTCTGCCCGCTTCCGGAGAGCCGCTTTTGGGAAGATAATTTTACGCCTGAGGAAATGCAGACCCTGGCACGGGGCTTCAGCGGTCATCGCTTGCACCGCGCGATCCCGCTGAAGTTGGAGCGCTGGGTGCGCGGCTGGTTGGGCAAGGACGCGATTCTCAATCCCTATACGCAGCTTTTTACCAAAATCGACCGCGATGTCCTGATTGACTCGAGCAAATATTCTTCCTGGCTGACGCGCCGTCTGGAGGCGCGGGAGTTTCGTCAGCAGCGGCTCCAGTCCTACCTGATTCATATGGTGCGCGATGGACGGGCGGTGCTCAACTCCTACCTCCGCATCTATCCTGACCAAGGGGCAGAGGCGCTCAGCCAGCGCTGGCTCTCGGAGCTGCAAAAGAAGACGGTCATTTATGAGCAGTTCCCGAGCGATCGCAAACTTATCATCCACTATGAAAACCTCGCCGCTGATCCGCAGGGGACGCTCCAGCAGATTTGCGAGTTAATTGGTCTCGAATTTGTGCCGGACATGGTGGAGTACTGGAAGCACGACCATCATCACATCGTCGGCAGCCGTGGTACCAATGCCACCATCGCCAAATATCGCGGCCGACAGGCAGAACGCGAAGTTCAGTCAATCCACGGCGACTTCTACGACAAGCTGAACTTCGAGATCAAGCTAGATCTGCGCTGGCAAAAAGAACTGTCAGCCGCAGATCTAGCGACATTTGAGCGGATCGTGGGCGATCGCAATCATCCCTTTGAGTGGCCGCAACCCACAGCGGCGGCGACCACGGCTTAGCCCTACTTATCCATCACCTGTTTGTTGGTGAAGTTGCCCTCACTGTCCACGTCGTAGACGATCGGTACGCCGGTGGCCAATTCGAGGGTAGCGACGGCTTCATTGCTGAGTTGGTCGAGATCCTTGAGGATCGAGCGCAATGAATTACCATGCGCGGCGACCAGCACAGTTTGGCCCTGCTTGAGCTGCGGCACAATCTGCTCATCGAAATAGGGGACGGTGCGCTTGATCGTATCTTCCAAGCTCTCGCCTCCGGGCGGGCGGACATCGTAGGAGCGCCGCCAGAGCTGGACTTGCTCCTTGCCAAACTTTTCAGCCATTTCCGCCTTGTTCAGACCTTGCAAGTCGCCATAGAAACGTTCGTCGAGGGCGGGCGTGCGGATGATGTGCAGTTCATCGGACTCGACGCCCGCGTGTTTGTCCCAGCCGTGCCAGTCGGGATCACGGATGTCGTGCCAGATGATCGGGATCTTACCGCCGCGCACCTCGTCGCACTCGGTCAGACAAACGATCGCCGTCTCGATCGCCCGGATCAGCATACTGGTGAAGCAGATATCGATGGTGTAACCGGCATCGCGCAACTTGCAGGAGGCGATCGTGGCTTCGGCGCGACCACGCTCGCTCAGCGGCACATCCACCCAGCCGGTGAATTTATTAGCGGCGTTCCAGAGACTTTGCCCGTGTCGGAGCAGAATGAGCTTGGCCATGAGCTTGCCTCTCAGTAATATGCAGTGGGAAACGGCGATCGCGCCGCGGACGCTCGCTCACCGCGAACCCGCACGCGATCATTCATTAATGTACCCAATCACTCACCCCCCAGCACCTCGAATTCCAGTCGCGGCAGACCGCTTGTCATCGGTTAGGGACATTCGGCGGTTGGATTGATTAACAGTGTCGGAGTTGGCATTCCTGAAGGGGCTGAACCGTAGGGCGTACAGAAAGCCCAGCCCTCGAATTGGCTCTCGACAGCACCCTAGTACAAGAGGGCGGAAATAAGATGCCTATTCAAAATCCCCAGGCTTCCCGGATTGCAGGCACTCAAAACTCAAAACCCAGAACTCAAAATTCCGCGTAGCGGTACTAGCCGCCAAAGCCGGGGAGAAAACTTTTTTTAAGAATTTGCAGGGCTTTGTCAGTCACATCGCTATAGCGAAGTTCGCCGCAGAGGATCTGACTCATAATGTTGGCGGCGGCCGGTCGTTTGACGCCCACTTTGTAGGCGAGCTTGGGGAATTTGTAGAACAAACCGGCGAGGCGCTGGGCGAGCACCATGTCACTGCCCCAGTGCTCGTAAATCGCCTGACTATAGCTGGCGATCGCCCCGGTTTCACCTGCCAATGCCTGCATGATCGCCGTCGCCGCTCGGATGCCGCTGAGAATCGCCGGTCGGATGCCCTCGCCCAAGAGTGGATCAGCCAGTCCCGCTGCATCACCAGCCAGCAGTACGTTTTCAGCGTGGAGGGGCTGGCGATCGCCCCAGAGCCGTAGTGATCGCTCGCGGTAGGTGTAGTCGGCTTCAGTGAGACCGAGTTGCTGCGCATAGTGCGTCAGGGCTTGGCGCAATTCCGTTGGTTTGCCCTTGCCGCCGACGATCGCACCGCTGATCGTGTAGCGATCGCCCTGGGGAAAGTTCCAGATAAAACCATTTTTCAGGGTGCCGAAGTCAAACTGGGCTACTGCGGCTTGGGATGGCGGCTGAGCCACCGTGAGCGCGGCGGCGATCGCCTCACGGCCGGGCGATCGCGGGAGGCCGGCAATCGTGGCGGCACTACCGCTAGCGACAATTACATAGCGCGCTGTCTGCTCACCCTGACTAGTCGTCAACTGCCAAGCCCGACCATTGAAGCGAGCCGCCGTCGCCGTCGTCTGGGTTTGTAGCGTTGCCCCAGCGGCTTGGGCGCGTTCGACCAGTAGGGCATCAAAGTGCTCGCGCTGCACCATCCACATCGGCTCGGTTTTCAGGGTGACCTCGATCGGATCGCTGAGTTGCCAGGTGAAGCGGACACGGTTAACGCGAGTCGCGATCACGGCATCGAAATCCAGGTCGAGCCAGCGTCCAATCGCAGGGGAAACGCCGCCGCCGCCCGGCCGGGGATGCGGCAAGTCATGGCGCTCGATGAGTTGCACCGCATACCCCGCTTGAGCCAACTTCAGCGCCGCTGCTGCCCCGGCCGGCCCAGCACCGATGATCGCACAATCCAACATAGGCAGTCCTCACGCCCCGCGCCGACGATTATAGGGTCGTGATGTCTTTTTCCTTGGTCGCGAACACGGCATCGACCTTGGCCGCGTATTTATCGGTGAGTTGCTGGATCTGCTCCTGCAAGTCGCGCGATTCGTCTTCGGAAATGTCGCTGCTTTTTGCCTGCTTGCGGACGGAATCGATGGCATCGCGGCGGATATTCCGCACCGCGACTTTGCCTTCTTCCGCCAATTTGCTGGCTTGTTTGACGAGTTCCTGGCGGCGATCGCTGGTCAGGGGCGGGATGTTGAGGCGGATCGTGGCACCGTCATTATTTGGAGTCAGGCCGAGATCAGACATGGCGATCGCCTTCTCCACCGATGCCATGCTGCTCTTGTCGTAGGGCTGGATGGCGATCGTCGTCGCATCCGGGGTACTGATATTCGCCAAAGCCTTCAGCGGGGTCTCGGTGCCGTAGTAATCAACCATGATCCGATCCAGCAGGCTGGTGCTGGCGCGACCAGTGCGGATGGTGTTCAGGTTGCGCTGGGTCGCCTCCACCGCTTTTTGCATCAGGTCTTCAGCTTCAGTTAATTTCACAGGAACCTCCCACTATCGTGCCAATGGATTCGCCTTGGGTGGAGCGAATGATGTTGCCGCGTACAGACAGATCAAAGACGATGATTGGAATGTTATTTTCCTTGCAAAGGGCGATCGCCGTGCCATCCATGACGCGCAGATCGTTGCTGAGGACGTGTCCGTAGGTCAGGCTTTGGTAGCGGCGAGCATCGGGATTAGTCGCCGGGTCGGCGTCATAGACACCATCGACCTTAGTAGCTTTGAAGATCACATCAGCGTCGATCTCCGCCGCGCGGAGTGCTGCCGTCGTGTCGGTCGTGAAAAAAGGATTACCGGAGCCAGCGCCAAAAATCACGACTCGCCCGCGTTCGAGGTGGCGAATGGCTCGCCGCCGAATGTATGGTTCTGCGATCTCTTGCATGGCGATCGCCGTCTGGACACGCGTCGGCACATCTATTTGCTCGAGGGCATCTTGCAGAGTCATCGCATTCATGACCGTGGCGATCATGCCCACATAATCCGCTGTTGCCCGATCCATCCCAGCCGCCGCCGCCTTGACACCCCGAAAGATATTGCCGCCACCGACCACAATAGCCAACTGAATGCCAGACTTAACAACCTCGAGGATTTCTTCCGCAAGATCAGCAACCACGGCGGGATCAATGCCGTAGCCAAGGTCGCCCATCAATGCTTCGCCACTCAGCTTTAGTAGAACCCGCCGGTACGCCATCGCTCCCCTTACGGTGTCAATGCTTTACGCGCCTCAATTAAGATAGCAGGTTTTGACCCCAGCAGGCAGTCAGGCGACAGGCCGACTAACGACGCCATCGCAGGGCGCTGCCGGTTGTTGGGGTCACTGACGGGGCGATCGCTTGACCCGCCAGCAGAGCGGCGATCGCCTCCCGCAGGTGATGGCGCTTGACCGCAGCAGGATTGCGAGGATTGTCATCAATCGCGCCCTGATAGCAGATGATGCCAGCCTGATTGAGCAAAAACACCTCCGGCGTGTACTGCGCCCCGAAACCCCGCGCCACGTCTTGGCTAGGATCGCGCAGGTAGGGAAAGTTCAGCAGGGTATCTGCCGCAAAGTGTTTCATGCTCTCGAAGCTGTCGGTCGCCGCTTCAGTCGCGGCGTTGGCATTGATGCCAATGAGCGTAAACCCCTGCTCGGCAAAATCGCGCTGGAGCTGCTGCAACCGGTCAATGTACAACTGCACGAATGGGCAATTGTTCCCCATGAAGACGATGCCGAGAGCCTGATAATTCTCGCGGTAGCGGGTGAGGTGGTAGACTTCACCATCGACGCTGGGCAGCTCAAAATCGGGGGCATACTGACCAACGGGGCTAGTTTGAGTTTCGCGCATAGTTCCTGATGCTGGGACGGGGGGCGGCTGCGGGAGGCAGCGCTGCGGCGATCCTGGCAGAGCTTGCCGGTTCAGAGCATGGTAACCCACCAATTTATAAACTAGTTTAGCTGCCACAAACTCAGAGACTACGCTGTCGGCGGTCGGCGCTAGCTCCATCACGTCACAACCAAGGACGCGCCGCGCCGCAAACAGACGGCGCAACAGCCGGGTAGTCTGATGCCAGCTCAGACCACCCGGCTGGGGTGTACCGACGCCCGGCAGCAGGGTAGGGGCAAGACCATCGAGATCGATAGTGATGAAAATCTGCTCAGTGGGAATGTGGGCGAGCGCCGCCTCCAACCAGTCCGGATCATGGGCAACCTGCTCGTCCCAGATAACCGGCAGCGCTCGCGCTGCAATCAAGTCCGCTTCCTCGCGGCAAAGGCTACGGATGCCAATCGGCAAAATTGGCAGACCCATATCCAGCACCCGGCGCATGACGCAAGCGTGATTGTAGCGTGAACCTTCATAGTGATCGCGCAGATCGCCATGAGCATCGATTTGCACGACCGTAAATGGTTCTGGGCAGCACTGTTGATAAGCCGCGACGATCCCGGCAGTGATGCTGTGTTCACCGCCGAGGGCGATTACAAACTTGCCGTCGGTGAGCAAAGGCGCGATCGCCGCTTGCACCTGTTCGACCATCACCTCCGGCGGCAGCTCGGGCTGAGCGTGGCTATCGGCGATCGGGGCCTGGGTGTGGATCGCCAGCTCGAAACAAGGCTCGCAACGCAACTCGGCATCGTAATACTCAAGTTGGTCAGAAGCTTGCAAGAGCACTTGCGGCCCACGCTGGCAGCCCTGGCGATAGGTCGTCGTCATCTCGTAGGGCACAGGCACGATGACCACCTCTGCCAGCGCATAGGGCTGGTCAACCTCAGCGCCGATAAAAGGCAACCAAGCGTTGAGATCGGGAGTATTGGTGCGGCTCACAGGCTGACAGCCATGATAGTACGTTCGCTCTGTAACCTGATTTTAGCAGTCGCTCACCGCGAGGCGATGGCATTGGAGTCGCGATCGCCAACCCCAGCCACGGTGACTGCCGAGTTTGTTACATAATGTTAAGTAAGCTTAATGACTTTTGCGGCTTTCACGATGACCGTCACTCCTGTGCTCAGCCTCGATACTGCGCCCCAATACTGGCAGTGGGGCGATCATGAGATTTGCTACCAGCAATGTGGCGAACAAGGCCCTGCCGTCGTGCTCATTCACGGCTTCGGCGCGTCTTGGGGTCACTGGCGCAAAAACATCCCAGTCTTAGGACAAGCTGCCCGCTGCTACGCCCTCGATCTGCTCGGCTTTGGTGGCTCTGCAAAACCAGCACCGCAACCCGATCTCTACAGCTTTGCCACCTGGGCGGCTCAGATTGAGGCTTTTTGTCACGAGGTCATTGGCGAACCAGCATTCCTCGTCGGCAACTCCATCGGCTGCATCGCGGCCCTACAAGCAGCGGTCAGCACCCCAGCCCAGGTACGCGGCGTGGCGGCCCTCAATATCTCCTTGCGGCAACTGCACGAACGCAAGCGCGCGGCTCTGCCTTGGCACGAGCAAATGAGCGCGCCCCTCCTGCAACAACTGCTGAAACAACGCTGGTTCGGGTCACGATTCTTCCGACTGCTGGCGCGCCCCCACTTCGTGCGGCGGGCCTTGCAGCAGGCCTATGGCGATCCAGCTACGGTCACGGACGAACTAGTGGCAATGTTACTCAAACCGGCTGCTGATGTCGGAGCTGCCGATGTGTTTGTTGCCTTCACGACCTACTCGCAGGGGCCGCTCGCCGAAGATTTGTTGCCGCAGGTCAGGTGTCCGGTGCTGATCCTCTGGGGTGAAGCCGATCCCTGGGAGCCGCTTGCCCTTGGGCGCACCTATGCCGATTATGCCGCCGTTGAAGATTTCATTGTGCTCCCCGGCTTGGGGCACTGTCCCCATGACGAAGCGCCCACCGTCGTTAATCCGCTCTTGAGTGCTTGGTTAGCCCGTCACCGCGATCACTGACCGGCTATTTGCGAGCGGAGGGCGATCGCGATGGACGCCGTGAGGGCGGCGGCGGCGCAGCCCGTCGGGCACCGCCACCATTGCGCTGGCTCGCATCGGAAGCTGAAGCCCCGGCTGAACCGCGCTTGCGACTGGTGCTGCTGGGCTTGGAGACATTGGTTTCGCCTGTGCTGGCGCGGCGGTTCGGATTCGTCCGGAAGCTGACATTGACACCATCACCAGACTGCTCAAGCACCAAGAGCGGCGTCGGCTTCGCCTTTTGATCCCAGTCCATCAGCACCACCCTGCCTTGAATGGTGGGTTGCCAATTTTCGTGATCTTCGTTGGGGCTGAGATACTTTTCGATGCAGTCGATGATCTGACTAATGGTGGAGGTGGTGGACTGCGTCGGCAACTTAGTCAGCTTGATTTGGATCCGAAAGAGGACACGTTTCTGGCGCTTACCGCGTGTCTCCGTCTCGTAGGTGACATCGAAGGTTTCGTCGATCTGGCGGCCTGTGCTGGCAATCCCGACCTGATGTGTGGCGGTGCTGGGACGGAGGGCGACGCTGATCAGCTCTTTGACGCGAATTTTGACCTGATTGACAATCGCGTAATGGAAGACCTCTTCATCCATCCGCAAGCGCAGATAATCCAGGTTGAACTCCCGCGAGTGGACGAGGTCGGGGTTCTTCTCCATTTTCTGGATCGTCTTCAGCGCCAGCTTCAAGCGCTTCTGCAAGTCGATCGCCTTGTACTGCTCGAACCGCAGTGACTTCTGCAATTGATCGATCTGGAGCTTACCGTAGACTCCCAGCGCGACTAGGGCAATCAAGAGCACCGCACTGCTAAACATCCAAAGTTGACCTCCACCGCCGCTGGCGGACGGTGCTGGGGGCGCTCCCTGATTGGTCTGTGCCAGTAAGGCCGGTTGAGAGGGGAGGTAGGGGGAAAGCATAGGATTGAGCAATATTCAGGAGTTCAGTAAGGTACCGAGTCGCCTCGCTGATTAGCCAGCGACGGGGGGCGTTGGACACAGGCAAAGAACCCTAGACAATTCAGCGGTAGTGGCAATCTCAATAGCAGGCTGGGCGATCGCCGTCGTCCGCGCAACGATCGAGGGTAACGGGTGGCTCGAATGCTCCTACCCCAACTCAGCCTCGCAGGACGCTGACGCATTTAGCCGCAAAACCTGCGCTCTATAGCCGTTGACCCTGTTAATTCAAATATAGCAGTCCGATTCGTACGCCATCCAAGTTGAGTCGCGATTTATTCGCAAAGAAAAATTAACCCTGGGCTGAGCGTCGGGTTTCGATGGGGCTTGTGCCAGCGCGATAAGTGTCTTGACCGTGGCAACTTCGTGATCGCCATTGCGGTCAATACACCCGAAGCAATGCACCAGGGCTGAACAAACGAGCCTTTTCGCTGCCAATCTTCGGCTAAATGCCGCGAAATTACGCGGATTGCTCCCACTGAATCCCCTTTGCTTGCTTTGACCACTGTTCTCACTTTTTTTCGTTGGAGACGTATAGAATCATGGCTAACGTGAAACGCTGGCAAGCAACTGCCGCTCTGCTCCTCACTCTCAGCACCCAAGGCGCGATCGCCGCACCGGCCCTAGTCGCCGTCCTCGCTCCTGAACCCGCCTATGCCCAAGCCCGCAGTTTCTCCGATGTTCCTTCGGGTCACTGGGCCGGAGGCTTCATCGACGCCCTCGCGGCTCGTGGTGTGATCAGCGGCTTCCCGGATGGCAGCTTCCGCCCCGAAGCGCCCGTGACCCGCGCTCAATTTGCCTCCATGCTGAGTGCCTTCAACAAAGCGCGCGTCCGCAACGCCGTCAATTTCTCAGACGTACCGGTCGGCTACTGGGGAACCAACGCCATCCGCAACGCTTATGAAACCGGTTTCATGAGCGGCTATCCCGGCAACCGCTTCCAGCCCGAACAGTTCATCCCGCGTGAGCAGGTGCTGGTGGCGCTAGCCAACGGCTTGGGCAAGTCGGCAAAAGCGCCAGTGTCACAGGTTTTGGGCTACTACAGCGATGAATTCGCGGTCTCCGACTTCGCGCGCGCGCCGATCGCCGCCGCCACTGAAGACCGCATGGTCGTCAACTACCCCAACCTCAACCTACTGAACCCGACCCGCAATGCTACCCGTGCTGAGGTCGCCGCCATGCTCTACCAGGCACTGGTCAGCGAAGGTCAAGCCGGGACGATCGCCAGCAGCTACATCGTCTCGCCGACCCCGATCGCCAGCAGCTACAAGATCCCGGCTGGCACGGTGATCCCGGTGTCTTATGAGCAAGACCGGATCGTGTTGATGCCGGAGGAAACGGTGCCGGTGGCTTTCGACCTCCGCACCAACATCACTGCTCAGGACGGTCAACTGCTGATCCCTGCCAACAGCAAGGTCATCGGTGAATTGCGTCCGAATGGCAATGGCACGCGCTTCGTGGCTCAGGAACTGCTCTACCCCGATGGCAAGCGGGTTCCCTTCTCTGCTACCTCGCAGACGATCGTTGAGCGTCAAAGCATCGGTCGTGACAACAACAGCGCTCGCGAAATCCTCCGCAATGCGGCGATCGGTTCGGGTGCAGCGGCGGTGATCGCGGGTGTCACGGGCGATCGCACCATCGAAGTCGAGGAAGTGCTCGCGGGCACCGGTGCTGGCTTGCTCGCCAGCCTCGTGCAGCGGGTGATCAATCGCGGCAGCGCCGAAGTGATCGTGGTCGAGCCAGAGACCGACCTCAACCTGACGCTGAACTCCGACTTCTCTGTCGTTCCGTAGTGGCATCGGTTGAAAATAGTGGGTGGGGTGCTGGGCGATCGCGTCCCAGCGCTCCCCAGAATTCAGGGTTTGCAGCCTCGCTCAAGACTCACCCATGGCGGCGATCGCATCGGTCGCCGCCGCAACGGCTGGGGCGGGCAGTGGGATATAGCCTAAATCCGTGCTGAATTGTTGTCCCTCGGTGAGACTCCAGCGCAACAAGGCTTGCATCGCCTCGGCTTTAGCCGCATCTTCGTAGTCCTGGTACACCAGTAGCCAACTGTAGGTCACCAGTGGATAGGCATCGGCCGCGGCCGGATCGGTGACGAAGGCGCGCAGGCGATCGCCAAATTCCGCCTCTTGTAAACCCGCAGCCCCCGCTTCGAGGCTCGGTGCCACAAATTCACCGCTCTGGTTTTCTAGCGCCGCCAGGCTCAGCCCCAGCTTCTGGGCGTAGCTGTACTCGACATAACCGATCGCCCCCTCAGCTTGCAGGATCTGTGCGCCAACGCCCGCATTTGCCTTGACCCCGACTCCCGCTGGCCATTGCACATTTAGCCCCGTGCCAACTGCATCTGCCCATTCCGAACTGATGGCGCTCAGATGTGCGGTGAAGATGGCATTCGTACCGCTGCCGTCGGAGCGATGTACGAGGATGATCGGCAAATCGGGCAGCGTCAGGTCAGGATTCGTCGCCGCGATCGCCGGATCATTCCATTGCGTGATTTTGCCGAGAAAAATGTCGCTGTAGACTGAGCGCGAGAGTTGCAGCGGTTGGTCAAGTCCGGGCAGATTGTAGGCGATCGCCACCATTCCCGCCGTCAGCGGCACGAGCACCACCCCGCGCTCGACCTCGGCGATTTCCGCATCGGTCATTGCGATGTCGCTGCCGCCAAAATCGACGGTCTCGGCGATCATCTGCTGAATGCCCGCCGCGCTGCCGATCGGCTGGTAGTTGACCTGGACATTCGGGGCGATCGCCCGGTATTCGTCAAAAATTCTCTGGTAAAAGAACAGCGGGAAACTCGCACCGCTGCCATTGAGGGTCACGATCGGGGCGGCCGTTGTGGTCGCCGATCCGCCCTCTTCGGGGGCTTGGGTTTGGCAGGCCGTGATGAAAGTCAGCGCCGCGAGCATGATCGCCAGCCAGCGACCCCAACGTTGCAGGGCAGTGTAAAGCATACCGTTCCGAACTGATCGCCAAGATTACATCCCCCAGCGTAGCTGGTTCGGGGCACGGAGTTGCCGGGGCTGATCCCGAGAAAGTTGCCCGGCGAGCCGCCCGCAGCGGCACCAGCGCCACAGACCGACGGCTGGGTCTGTATCATTGGCTCACTGGGGCTTTTTTTTGGAGGGTGAGAGGGGGGGGTATGAATGCGATCGCCACGAGTCTGCGCGACCGTCTGGGCAACGAGGCCGAGGTTGTCCCGCCCGAGCAGCTAGATGCTACCTGGCAAAGCAGCTTGCAAGCTGCCCTCGCCCCTGGCGAACCGCTGCCCACCCTGGTTCTGCCGCAGACCGAAGCGGGTTTGGCCGCCGCGATCGCCCTCGCGCACGCGCAGCAGTGGCCCATGCTGCTGAGCGGCAACGGCAGCAAGCTGAGCTGGGGCGCACCGGCTCGCGGCATTCAGTTGTTACTCAGCACACAGCGACTCAACCAACTGCTTGACCATGCAGTCGGTGACTTGACCGTCACGGCCGCAGCAGGCCTGAAGCTCGCCGACCTGCAAGCGATCTTGCAACCCACGGGTCAATTTTTACCACTCGATCCCGCCTACCCAGCCGACGCGACCCTGGGTGGCATTGTCGCGACCGCCGATGCGGGTAGTTGGCGACAGCGCTACGGTAGTCCCCGCGACCTGCTACTCGGCCTCTCCTTCGTGCGAGCTGATGGCGCGATCGCCAAGGCCGGCGGCCGCGTTGTGAAAAATGTCGCGGGCTACGACCTGATGAAACTGTTCACCGGCTCCTATGGCAGTCTCGGCGCGATCACCCAACTGACCTTTCGCACCTATCCGCTACCGGCCGCCGCAACCACAGCGCTCGCCAGCGGCCCGCCCGAGGCGATCGCGGCCGCTCGCACCGCCCTCCTGCAATCGGCGCTAACCCCAACCCGCATTGATTTGCTCTCCGTCTCACTCGCCCAAGCGCTCACCGAGCAGGCACAACCCGGCTTGCTGGTACGCTACCAGAGCAGCCCCGCCAGCGTCGCTGAGCAGGTGCAGCGTCTGCGCCAACTCACCGAGCCGCTGGGATTGTCGTTTCACACCTATACTGCCGAAGCTGAAACTGAGGTTTGGTCAAGGCTCCAAGCTCGCGTGCGGGGCACCCAGCCCGCCGCAGGCGACGGAGCGATCCGCTGCAAAATCGGTCTGCTCCCCAGTGCGGCGATCGCCTTCCTGAACGACCTGACGACCCTCGCGAGCCAACCCAGCGTAGGTCAAATCCACGCCAGCAGTGGCGTCGGCTATCTGAGCCTCCCAGCCGAGACGGAAGCAGCCGTGATCACCAAACTCCGCCGCACCTGCGAAGCCCAGCAGGGCTACCTGACGCTACTCGAAGCGCCGCCCGCCCTGAAACAGCCACTCGACCCTTGGGGCTATACGGGCAATGCGATCGCGGTCATGCGCCAGCTCAAACACCAATTTGATCCCCAAAACTTGCTCAGTCCGGGCCGCTGCGTCGGCGGGATCTAATCGGGGCGGGCGGCACGGGGTTTGGTGCTGACCCGATAGAGGAAATATTTTTCATTGAAAATGAGGCTGTCGGTGAACGCGGCAAGGGGGGCGATCGCCAGCTCGCGATGCTCAGCCCGCAGCTCATAATTGAGAATCAGCAAAATTGACTCCTGTGCGTGTAACAAATCCTGAAGCTGCTCAAAAATCGACTGCATCGGTAACGGCTGGCGATCGCCTGTGAATAACACAAAGCTCCCCAACGCTTGTATTTCTGGGTAATAGATCTCGCGATCCAAATAACCCGCCAGCGTCGCCATCGCCATATCTTGGCTACCCACAATAAAATCCGCTGCCCAGCCCTGCCGTCGGATAAATTCAGCCGTCGCTCGTCCCGCTGAATAGGGCACGACTAGATCACGACTAAACGCAACGAGACCGCCCAAGGTTTGCCCGAGCAAAATGATCGCGAAGCCGGTCGCTTGCACCCGTCGCCAAAGGCGCGCGCGGCGACGGCTTGACCCGATAAAATCTGGAAGCTTGAGGATCTTTCCCTTGAACTTTGAGGATGGCCGCACTGGAGCGGCGTGCTGGGTTGTCGGCGAATCGTGACTCAGCCAGAGGGCAACCAACAGGACAATGAACAGGTGACCAAAATGACGCGGGGAGCCGAGAAATTTGGCGTAGGTTAGCCCTAGAATGGCTAGCGTACTGCTGAGATAGAAGCCCAAAATTGCCGGTTGGCGGCGCAGGCGGGCGATCGCTCCCGCCAGCAGCAGCAGCGAAAAGATCGCAAACAAAACGACATCAAAATATTTGGAATCGCTGGGAATCAAGATGACAATGTAGCTACTCCAAACCCGTGTCAGTGCCGTCAAAAAGTGGCGCAGGTCAAAGTAGAGTATCCAGCTGGTGCTGAAGCCACCCTGAAGTTGGCTGTCGGCGGGCGGCAAGATCGTGGCGAGGGCGATCGCCAACCCGATCAAAACCAGGAAAAAACTGCCCCAGCAATCTAGTCGCGAGGCCCGCGCTCGCGTCCCCAAGCGGGCATCCAGAATCAGCGTGCTACCCAGGGTGACCGCAATCAGGAAGCAGTAAGCATTGGAGTTTGCTGCGAGCACGAGGGCGATCGCTACCCCGAGATAAGTGCGTCGTCGCGTCGGCCAAAGGGTGCAGAACAGCAGCAGGCTCAATAAGCCCCAGGCATAGTTGCGGCTGATCAATAAATATTCGTAGAAGGGTAAATACCCAAAAACCAAGAGCAAGCGCTGCCAACGCAGGAAAGGGGCATAGCGTGCCAACAGCCAGACCGAGCCTAGTGCCAAAGCGAGGTGCAAAACCTGCATGGCGCGGGGATCAGCCCAGAGTCGCTGCACCGCCGCGAGGCTGAGATACCAGAGCAGCGGATGACCTTCATACTGGACATTGGCGACGAGCTGCGCCCAAGAATGACTCTCGGTCGCCACCAACCAGGCATTGAGTTCGTCGCGCCACATGGCGTGCTGGCTCAGCCCGATCGCGCCAAGCAAGCCGATCAGTCCCGTGAGGATGATCGCAAAGCACCGCTCCTCGGCGGGCAGCGGCATCCGAGCAGGAGCATTGGCTTCAAGTTTGCGGTTACTCTCAGTCAAGCGGCGGCTGGCAGAATGAATGCGATGACTTCAGCGGACTCGTTCCCTATTATGTGCGGCGTGCGGCGATCGCGCCCCAGCTTGTATGGTTTTAAAATGCAAGGGGTGCCGATAAGCACTGGCAAATTCCTGGGCGGCGGTAATTGAAACTGAAGCAACTCAATCTAGCAGGCTGGCGGGATCGCGAAACGCTCGCCCTTCTCTTGTTGACTCTGGCGGCGATCGCCCTCTGGCTCGGAGCACTCGACAACCTGCCTCTGCGTGACTGGGACGAAGGCTCCCACGCGATGACGGCGCGCGAGGTGTATCGTACCGGGCGCTGGCTGCACCTGACCCTCTTCGATTCCCCCTACTGGAACAAGCCGCCCTTCGCCTACTGGCTGATCGCCGCGAGCTACGCCCTGCATGGCGCGGTGACCGAGTGGTCAGCCCGCTTCCCCCTCGCATTCACCACGGCTCTGGGTGTACCGCTACTCTACGGACTCGGCCGCGAAATCTTTTCCCACCGTTGGCCAGCCCTCCTCTCAGCGGCAACTTACCTCACCCTACTACCCGTCGTGCGCCATGGCCGCCTCGTGATGCTGGATGGGCTGGTGAATACGCTGTTCATTTTCCTGCTCTTTTGTCTGGCGCGATCGCGTCGCCAACCGCCTTGGGCGCTGGGGATCGGGCTAGCGCTGGGAGCGATCACCCTGACCAAGAGTGTTTTGGTCTTGGCACTGTGGGCGATCGCCGGTCTCTGGGTGCTGCTGAACCGAGATTGGGCGCTCTTTCGCAATCTCTGGGCCTGGCTCGGCCTGCTGCTCGGGGCGGGTAGTGTCGCCGCCTGGTACATCGCCCAGGGCCTCCACTACGGCCCGATTTTTTGGGAGGTTCACCTGCAAGCCCAAGGACTCAACCGCCTCTCAGAAGCTGTCGAGGGCAATCGTGGCGCACCCTGGTACTACTTGTTGGAGCTAGGCAAATATGCCTGGCCATGGCTGCTCTTTTGGCCGGGGGGGCTGTGGTTGGCCTGGCAGCAGCGGCAGCAAGCTTGGGCGAGTCTCGTCCTCGGCGGCTCGGTGCTGTTCCTGGTGACGATTTCGCTCATGGGCACGAAGCTGCCCTGGTATGTGATGCCGCTCTATCCGCTGTTTGCCCTCGCGGTGGGCGCGAAGCTGGCGCAGTTTTGGCAGCACCCTCCCACACGGCGGCTTTGGGCGTTGCCCTTTGGGCTGCTCGCGCTCGGCGGCCTCGTCGGCTGTGGCTATTTTGTGCTGGCGGAGCCGCAGCCGGTGCTGATGGCGATGGCGATCGCCCTGGTGCTGGTCATGAGTATCGTCGCAGTGCAAGTTTGGCGGCGCGATCGCCGCTTCATCGCCACGTTGCTCGCGGGGAGTTATTTCTGCCTCGGTCTCTTTTTTCAATCCTCCGCTTGGGTGTGGGAACTCAATGAAGCCTTTGCGGCTCCGCCAGTTGGCGCACTGCTACGCACCGCCACACCTGCTAGAACCGTGGTCTACGCCTCTTTTGCCTACAATCGGCCGAGCGTTGAATTTTATGGCGATCGCCGCGTCATCGCAGCAGGTGGGCCGGAGTTGGTGACCCAACGTCAGGCAGGACACTACATCCTCGTGGATGCCCCGACCTTCGCTTGGCTCGACCTGGAAAATCCAACGATCCTCGGCGAGGCAGCAGGGTTTAGGCTGCTCGCACCGGCTGAGTCCGCCAAGCCATGAGAGTGGCGATCGCTATTCCTCCGCTTCCTCAGATTCGGGGGCTTCAGGATTGGGCGGTTGGTCTTGTTCGATCGTGTCAGCGGCATCTCTCGCCTTATCGATGGTCGAGTTCTCCGCTGGCGCGGTTTCTTCGCTGGCGGGCTGGCAGGCAACGAGACCCAAGCTCAAACCCAGTGCGGCTAAGCTAGCGAACCATAAGCGCACAAGCATGGACTGCAAGCTCCAAAACTGATTTTGTCGCCATCCTAGCGGGTCGCTCAGCCGCGCAATACCCGACGATCGGCTAAACCTGACGCGACTCGCCGCCACCAATTGGCGAAAACCTGGCTCACTTTGTGGCGGCCTAATTCGCCCCGGATATGTGTGAGACACCAGGGAGAGCATAGCTAGAAATGTTATGCTAGATAGCTGCGAGGGCATGTAGCTCAGGGGATAGAGCACCAGATTCCGGTTCTGGGTGACGGGGGTTCGAATCCCTCCATGCTCGTTAGAATGGGGCTTGTAGCCGGTTGCCAGGTGTTTCATCGCTACCCCATCACCGGTCTGGCGGATCCAAGCGCCCTCCGCAAAAGCATGAGCTTCGCTCCGCTTTTATCAAAGCACCAACCCGACGTGGTCGAAGAACGCCGTGCCGTGATGGCGGTGTTGAATGTCAACACGCTAACCTGTCCACTCTTCCCAGCAAAGGGTTCAACCCCCTTTTGCCTTTTGGGGAAGGGCTGAGGATGAGGGATACGATGCTTGGGTTCCGGGGACAGGATTTGGGATGAGACCACTTGCAAAGCCAAGCGGAAGCTAGCCAAGACCGAACGACTCTGAACGCGACAAGGCTGAATCGCCGTCAGGAGCGTTGCCGTGTCGGCGAAGCGGGCCAGAGCGCGAGAGCCGCCCGAAACCTGGCGCTTGATAATGCGTACCCTCGCGAAAATCAGCTGCGCACTGAGGCGGTTTAAGCTTTACGGCGCGAGGTTTTCAAAATCACCTTTCAAGTCGTGCCTAGTACCGCTATGCGGAATTTTGAGTTCTGAGTTTTGCGTTCTAAGTACCTGCAATACGGGAATCTTGGGGATTTTGAATAGGTCTCTCATTTCCGCCGTCTTGTACTGGTTTAATTGATGATGCGTCCTAGCGGGAGCTTAACGCCTGCGTCGCTAGCTCGAGATCGAGGAGAAAGATCAGGGTGTCTTGCTCTGGCGTCTGCCAGAGGGCGGCATATTTGGCGACGCGGCGGAGGGGCGAGCGACGAGCAGCGATGGGCAAGGGCTGAATGCTAGCGCTGGCAAGATCGAGCATATTCGGCAGCTCGTCAATTTGCAGGCCGTAGAGTTCACCGTGGGGGGCGCGTGCCAGGATCAAAAAGGGCGATCGCCCCGCCGCATCCTCAGGCTCAGCGACTTCGAGGCGAGCATTGAGATCGAGTAGGGCGATCGCCTCTCCACCGAGCCGCAGCAGACCGGCGGCGTCGAAGCTGCGATCAGCATCGGCGGGCGGCGGACAGTGGCTGACCTTGACGACGGCTCGCATCGGCAGCGCGAAGCGGTAGCCAGCGGTCTGGAAGGCGATCGCCCGGATGGTGTCAGGTAGTCTGGGGGACATCGTTTTGGGTTCAAGTATCGAGATCAAGAATTTACCGCTTCTCTTAACGTCGCCAAAATTTCTTGCTCCAGATAGGGCTTGGTGAGGTAAGCGTGTGCGCCCATTTCCAGCGTCAGGGGCTGGAATTTGTCGCGGCGGCGCGAAGTCAACATCACCACCGGTCGGTCGCGAAAGCGTGGCGCTTGCTTGAGCCAACTGAGAAATTCCAGACCGTTCAGGCGCGGCATTTCAATATCGCAGAGGATGGCACTGACTGGTTGACCTTGTTGCAAAAACTCCATCGCTTCCAGACCATCTTTCGCTTGCCGAACCGCATAGCCCGCTCGCCGCAAGATCAAGGAGAGGGTTTGGCGTTCGGTGAGTGAGTCGTCTACCACGAGGATAGTCGGGCGCTCGGCGGTGCTGGTCGGCGTTGTCGCTGCTGGGTCAGCGGGTTTGCGGGTCGGTTCTGGGACAAAGAGGCCGAGTCGCTCGGTGGAGAGGCGATCGCCGGTCGTCGTGGCGCGGGGGGGAGGGCGGGCGTGGCGGCG
>JAAUTY010000024.1 GCA_012031265.1 Spirulinaceae cyanobacterium SM2_1_0
CCCACGGCAAAGCGAAACGACCGCTGCTCCGGCCCCCGCATAACGGCGACCCCGCCAGCCAAGGCGACCCCACCAGCAGTACCGCCGCGCCCCGCTCCGCGCCTGCTCCCCAAGCAACTCCCACCGCCCCGCCATCCCCGTCCAGCGGCGGCACAGTTGTCGCCTGACAATCCCTTTGCCCCGATTGCAGCTGACGCCGTGCAACTGACGGCTGAGAATCCCTTTGTCCCGGTAGCGTCTAATGCGCTGCCCATGGCGGCTGAGAATCCTTTCCAGGCAGTGGCGGCCCGTCCTGAGCCGCCAGCCGCCGATAATCCCTTTGTGCCGCTCGCAGGAGCTACCACGACGCCGACTGACGCGGGCAATCCCTTCGCTGCTACACCGGCGGCGCAACCCAGTAGCGGTCTGGATCATCCCAGCAATCCTTTCTACACGCCGCCGGGACAAGCGCCAGCGAGTGCCGGCCCTGGCCCTTTGCTGGCGGCGGTCGGTTTCACCGCGACCCCGGCGGTGGCGGCCGACCCTTTTGAGGAACCTGAGGAGCTGGTTGAGGAAGATCTCGCGGTTGAAATTCCCGGTTATGAGGGCGAGTGGTGGCTCGAGGACGGTGACTCGGGGGAGTCCCCGGCGGCTGAATCGGGGTTCGCCGCGCCTCCCACACCTGAGCCGGAAGTGGTTGCTGAAGTTGCTGAAATCGCGGCGGCAGAGTCGGTTGGTGATGCCTTCGGTTTGGCACCGGAGCCAGCGGCACCGACCTACATTTTGGCGTCGGCTGAATTGCCGCCGCCTCCGGCTGACGCCCCCTATGTAGAACCACCGCCAACCGATGCGGTGGCGGCTGAGCCGATCCCTTATGCGCCGCTCGACTACGGGCAGTTTGAATGCTTGCGGCTGAATCGCGATCGCCCTGCTTATGCGATCGCCAGTTTGGCTGTCACCCCCGATGGCGGGCTGTTCGTCTCCTGTAGCCCCGACGATGCGATCAAGTCCTGGGATCTCTTCTCCCTCGAACTGCAACAACAGTTTCAGCCCTATTCCAAAGGCGAGACCTGCTTGGCGATCGCCCCGCTGGAACAAACCCTGCTGACCAGCACTCATGCCAGCAACCTCCGCTGCTGGAATCTCTACACGGGCGAGTTTTTGGGCACTTTTAACGAGCACTCGACCGGGATCGACACCCTCGCCATCACCCCCGACGGCCAAACGCTGCTCAGCGGCTCCGCCCGCAGCAACATCAAGCTCTGGGACATGCCTACTGGTCAACTCCTCGGCCCGCTCAATGAGCAGTCGATGGGAGCGATAGCGCTGGCGATCACGCCGGACGGGCAAATGCTGCTCAGCGGCTCGCGCGATAGCAATGTCAAGTTCTGGGATCTCAGCACGGGTGAGTTGCTCGGGCCGCTGAATATCCAGTCGCTGGGGGTGACGGCACTAGCGGTGAGTCCCGATGGCCAGACAGCGATCGCCGGTGACCGCACCGGGATGCTCACCTTCACGGCACTGGCGACGGGTGAGTTGCTGCGGAGCATCCAAGCGCATCAGCAAGCGATCACCGCTATCACCGTCAGTCCTGATGGCAACTTCGTGGTCACAGCCGCTGCGACCGAGCTGAAGTTGTGGGGGGTGCCATTGGCCTGAGTTGCTGCTGTCTGAAGGTCTCGCTCTGAGCCGTTCAGCATTTGAGGGCATAGATCGGTGTCGGGGCAGCTTTACCTTTGAGGGGGAAGCCGCCGAGAAACTCGCAGGGGTACTGATCGGCGATCGCCGTGTGAACCGCCGCCGTCAGCAAAATCTGATTGGCAGTGGCGTGGCTAGTGACACGCGAGGCCGTGTTTACAGCGTCACCGAGGACATTGAACTCGCGGCGGCCGCGCGCTTCGCCGATTTCGGCGGTAAAGATCGGCCCGCAATTGAGGCCGATCTGACAGGCGAGGGTATAGGGGCGATCGCCAACGACCAAAGGCGGCGTCTCAGCAACCAGTGCCCGGATCTCGGCCGCCGTTTGCGTCGCTCGCCGCAAGTGATCACTCGTCCCCGCAAAAGCGCCAAAGTAGATTAAGGCATCCGGCCCGTTCAGATTGTAGGTGGGGTTTTTCATCACGCCGCCGCGCGCTGTGACTGACACATTGATCAGGGCAAACAAGCGGGTGATCGTGGCGATCGCCGCCTCAGGCAAGACCGCCTCCGCCGCATCCACCGCCTCCGACAACCCCAAGAAATTGACAAATAGGAGCGTGGCAATCGGAAATCGCTCCGGGATCTGGCGCTGGGCGGCATTCTCCACCAACAACTTCAATACCGGCTGCGGCAGATAGCTCGCCAGCGGCCGCAGTTGACCGACGACGGTAGCGATCTCACCGATCAGGGCTTCTTGGCTGCGGTCGAGCAGCAGCGGGGTCGAGCCGCGCCGCCGCCGCCCTGGGGCAATCTCGTATTCACCGAGGCGCTCGTCACTGAGATCATCAATAACGAGACGATAATTGGGCTGACCCGCTTCAAGGTGGAAGTCAGGGTTAAGGCGATTGCCCGCCGCCTCGGTCAGACACACACGCCCGACCACGCCTGCACCCTCAGCCCGCTTGGCGGCCCGCACCGTCTGGCCGAGCAACACCCGAAACATCCGCAGCGGTGTGCCAATGTCAGCGGTGAGGAAACGCCCAGTGTGAATGCCGACCCGCATCTGCAAGGACAGCACGCCGCTGGGAGTTGCCAGTTCGGCAAACTGTTTCATCGCCCGCTGCATCCGCAAGCCAGCACGTACAGCCCGGAGCGTATCACTACCATCGGGCTGCGCCGGAAACTCGACCAGCATCGCATCGCCGGTGAATTCGAGCAGGTCCCCCCCCGATTTGCTGACGATCTCGATCGTCGTGCTGAAGTAGGTGTTGAGGAGCTTCAACAACATTGCTGCCCCGGTTCGGCCCTGGCGAGCATTAGCCTCCATCAGGCGCGTGAAGCCCGCTAAGTCAGTGAAGAGCAATGTTCCGGTTTGCCAGCGCAGGCGGCTAGCCCCAGGTTGCGGGGGGTCGTCGGCGACTTGGCGAGGCACATAGTCGGTGAGAATGTAGCGTAGGGTACGGAGATGCTCAAATACGTCGAGCAAAGTGCTGTTAGTCGGTTCTACCCAAGCGGCAACGTAGAGGTGAGCGGGTAGCAGAACACGCAGTTGAGATTCGAGGATGGCAAGCGGCGATATTGACATGAGAGCGGCAGCAGTGAGGCAAACAAATGCGTGGTGCGGGCAACGTCTCCCGAGCGACAGTGATCAAATCGCGATCGCCACTGTGCTGCATCGGGCAGCATTCAGCCCTAGGGCGATCACCGTGACGTTATCCAAGTCATCGCGTTGCCGCACCCAGATTCCGGATTCTCGGCACGGGTCAGCCGTCTTCCCTGCCGTCATCAGCGCTTGATCCCCACAAGCATCGACGGCAACTCTGACCCGCAGCCCCCTATTAGCGGCTCCGAGCCGCGATTTTCTGCACAAACTCTTCGGCAAGTTTCACAAAAGCCCGCGAACCGGCTGAATTAGGGGCATTCACAACGGCTGGCGCAAAGGCATCCACCGCTTTTGCCACATTAACATCCATCGGGATGCGATTTTGAAAAATGAAGTCAGGGGTGAAGTCTTGCTCAACGCGCTCGATGATTTGGTTGTAGTAACGACTGGGAAATAGCCCACCCGAATTCGACAGAATGAAGACAATGCCAAGTAAGTCAAGATTGAGAGCCGGTTCGACCTTCGCCCGCAGCTTCTCGACGCGGCGTTGCAGAAGCTGGATGCCGACGAGCGACAGTGGTTCGGGGCGCGCTGGCAGGAGGTAGTACTGACTCGCTACTAGGGCGCTGCGGGTGAGGAGATTGTAGCCTGGCGCGCAGTCAATCAGGATGAAATCATAGCGATCGCGCACGGAAGCAATGACCGTTTCTACCAGCAGATTTTCAAAACTATCCCAGACCTCGCCAAATTTTGTATCGACCCCTTCAGAGGCTTTTTTGTACAGGGCTTCTGACACCACATATTCGTCATAAAGCTCAATATCTCCCGGCAATAAATCCAGACCCGACACCCCACAAACCGATGACACAATCATGTCCGCCGTCTCATATTTGCGCGGAATGTAGGGGCGAATGACCTTATCGATCAAGTAACTTAATGTGCGGCGGCCCCGGCGCAGGCGCGCAAAGTCCTGGGGGGCGATGAGGCTGAGGGTGGCGCTGATCTGCGAGTCGAGATCGATGACGAGGACGCGCTGCTGGCGATCGCGCGCCAGACAGGTCGCGAGGTTGACCGTCAGCGTCGTCTTCCCGACCCCCCCCTTCATATTGACCGTCGCGAGAACTTGTCCCATGAGTAAGTGAATGACGCGGGCGAGAATTAGTGAGCAGTCGCAGGCGGTTGGCGTCGGCGGAGTCGCTGTCCGAGCTTCTGCAAAAACTCCGGCGCTAAATTGGCGTAAGCCTTCGCGCCGCTGGCACTGGGATTATTGAGCACGACGGGCTGGAAATCGTCCACCGCCCGCGCCACCTCAACATTGGTCGGGATCTCCGTTTTGAAAATCTGCTCAGCCCCAAACTCCTGGGCGAGGCGATGCTTCACCTTCGTCGCCATGCTCGTCGCCTGACCCCGCGCCGTAAAGACGATACCCAACATCTCCAGCTTAGCCCGGTCGGACTCGCGGAATTGGCGCAGACGGCTCTCGAGCAAACCGATCCCGACGACCGAGAGCGGTTCGGCGCGCGCGGGCACGAGGTAGAAGTGGCTGGCGAGCAGGGCGCTGCGCGTGACCAGTGTATCGCTGGGCGGGAAGTCCAGCAAAATCAGGTCGTAGCGGTTGAGTACTGGTTTGAGGATGACGCGCAGGAGGTTATTTTCGACGCTGTTCCAGGTTTGCTCAAAGCTCTGGCGGTGTTGCTGGGACTTGGTCTCGATCAGTGCTGAGAGCAAGAAGTCGTCGTATAGCTCGACATCGCCCGCCAGGATATCGAGGCCTTTGACCTGGCAGATGTCGCGGTAGACCACATCCTGCACCGGTAGGCGGGGTTGGGTGCTGGCGCGGATCGTCTGCTCGACCAAGGTTTTGAGTGTGCGTCGCTCCTGCTTCAGTTTCGCGAAGTAGAGTGGTGGCATCATACTCAGGGTGGCGTTGACTTGGGTGTCGAGATCGACGATCAAAACACGCTTGCCGCGATCGCGCGCCAGACAGGTGCCCAGATTGACCGTGACGGTGGTTTTACCCACGCCTCCCTTCATATTCACGATCGAGACGACGTATCCCATGCCTGCTGTCTACGCTTGTTGCTAATTATCTTAAGCGTGAAACCGCCTTTCTCGGCGACCTCACCGGCGGTAGCACCCTGGGCAGTGACGGGAAAGCGCCCGCTCAGTTGCAATTTGTGACAGGCCTCCAGGATTTCCGGACTTGCTGTTCTGGTTAAGCATAGGTTAAAACAGAGAATCAGTCGCTAGCAGGACATCCCGCTAGCGCCCAGGATTCAGGAAACTTTCGGAATTACAATTCACACTTTTCATACCTTACACCAACCCTCGTATTCTCCCTTCTTCACCCTAGCCATCTATATTTAGAAGGCTCTCAGTTAGGCAAAATGCTCCAACTCCACTTAGACGCGCGACTGCACGATCTGCCCCTTCACACCGCCACCTTAGACGTTAACCAATTGGGGCAGACAGCGATTGACTTGTTTGCGAACCAGCCGAGGTTACCGGGAATCGTGCTCTGTCGTGATCGCCAGTTCATCGGTATCGTCTCGCGCCAAGCTTTTTTTGAGGGGATGAGCCGTCGCTACGGTCAAGATTTGTATAGCCGCCGCCCCCTGCAAGTCTTCCACACTTGCAATCCGACCCCGGCTTTAGTCCTGACGGCGGACACCCCGATCGCCACTGCTGCCAACCAGACCTTGCAACGCCCGCTCGAACAAGCCTACGAGCCAATTGCGGTGCAACTCAGTCCCAACAGCTACCAGCTTCTGAGCGCCCGCGATCTGCTGTTGGCTCATACCGAAATCCACCGTCTGACCGCGACCCAGTTGCGCGAGCAAAGCGATCGCCTCACGCAAACAGTCAACAGTTTACAACAAACCCAAACACAACTGATTCAAGCAGAAAAAATGTCCGCGCTCGGCCAGATGGTGGCGGGCATTGCCCACGAAATTAATAATCCGATTAGCTTCGTCTACGGCAATGTAGACCACGCTCAAAAGTACAGCCGAGATTTGATGACGCTGATACAACTTTATCAGCGTCACTATCCTGAACCAAACAGGGAAATTCAAGCTGCGATTGAAGAAATCGATCTCGACTTTTTGATTGCGGACTTAGACAAGACCTTGAACTCGATGCATCTTGGTGCCAGCCGGGTGCGCGAAATTGTTCGCAGCCTCCGCACCTTCTCGCGCCTCGACGAAGCCCAGACTAAAGCTGTTTCCCTGCATGACGGCATCGATAGTACCCTGCTGATCTTGCGTAGTCGCCTCCGCGAACAGCGCGATCGCCCCGAAATCCAGATTCACAAACACTACGGCGAGATCCCGCGCATCGAATGCTACGCCGGTCAGATCAACCAGGTTTTTCTCAACCTCCTGAGTAACGCCATTGATGCCATTGAGGCGCGCTACCAACAAGATGCCTTGCTAGAGCCTCAGATTGAGATTCGGACAGAACTCCAGATTGCACCCGGCCAACCGCCGCGCGTGGCGGTCTACATTATTGACAATGGCATTGGCATGAGTTCCGAGGTTCGCCAGCGCCTGTTTACCCCCTTCTTCACGACCAAGCCGGTTGGTCAAGGCACCGGGCTGGGTCTTGCCATTAGCTACCCGATCGTGGTCGAGAAGCACGGCGGTCGGATTCGCTGTGAGTCCGAACCGGGTGTGGGCACCGAGTTCTGCCTCGAGATTCCGGTCGCGCTGCCCGCAAAGGCTGAGGTCGCGGTCTGAGCACGGCCCACTTTCTTTACAGATGCGGAATGGCTGTTCGCCCTACCAAAGACGAGCGTCAAATTATTTGTGCCACTTTAACTTTAGATGTCACTCAATGGCAATTGTTATTAACCTTAATCTCGAATTGGAGTCGTTGTTACTGAGCAAAGCAACGAGTAGTCTGGAATGGGAAGAACAGGATCTAGCAGAGTTTATTGCAGGTATTCAAAAAGGGTTGGAGGATTTTGGGGCTGGGCGCTGCCGATCTTTTCAAGAATTTGCTGAAGAGCAACTCTGCAAGTACCAGCTCTCTGCTAATTCATGACCGACCGCAGCGAAATATCGGGCGTGGCAGAGGCTGAGGCGGATAGTGTATTTCTATGGTCTTAACCTTGCCAAAACTTTTTAGAGACTGCGCCTAAAGCTTGGGCAGGAGTTCTGGTAGCAGTTGTCCAGGGACTTGAGCGAGAGCACGATTTTGACCCTCCAAACCCTGCTGGTCATAACAGGCGCGGACGCAGCGGGCCACCAGCTTGAAGGTGTTGGCATAACCCACCGAATCCGGCGGCATTTGACTGAGGGCTTGTAGGTGGGCTTGTAGGGCGGCCTCGAGATGCGCGATGCGGCGATCGCCCGGTAACTCGAAATGCTCAGTCGTGCCCAGTTGGTAGTGAACCGAACCGAGGTTGTTGAGCGTGCCGAGGAAATCAAAACTCACTAGCAGCGGTGGTTGGTGGTTATGCAACTGCTGGGCGATGGTGGTGGCGACGGTGTAGGCGGCGATCGCCCGTTGCAAAAACTCAACTTCCTCCGTCTGGTCGGCGTCAGCAAGCTGGCTCAACTGCCAATAGGCTGTCCCGAGATTGTTTTGTGTCGCTGCACAGGCCGCTGGGAGAGCGGCCGGAGTTCGGTAGCGCAGGCTGGCTTCGTAGTGGGCGATCGCCTCGGGCAGCCAAGCGTCTGGCTCGTCGTACTGCGACAGATTCCAATACGCCGTACCTAGATTATTCTGGATCATCGCCCAGCTCTGGGGATCACTGTCCTCGCGATAAAAAGGACTGGCTGCCTGGTAGGCCTGGATCGCGGCCCGCAGATTCATCGCAGGCTCCGCCTGCTGCGCCAGATGCCAGTAGGCGGTGCCCAGATTATTCTGGGTAGACGCATACTTAAGTGGCTCGTTCTCAGCCTGCCGAAATTTGAGTGCGGCTTGATAGGCTGCAATCGAGAGTTGCAGATTTTCCACCAGATCGCGGTAGCGGGCCAAGTCTCCATAGGCTGCGCCGAGATTGTTCTGGATCATCGCGTAGATCTCGGGCTGCGCTTCCGGAGCAGCCAACTGGTTCAGGGCGATTTGGTAGGTGCTGAGCGCTTGTTCGAGATCTGGAAAGGCCATTTCTGGCTGCTCCGGTTGGCGCGATCGCAACCAGTAGAAATTGCCCAAATCATTCAACACCTCCGCCGTCTCCGGCTCATCGGTCAGCCACTGCGCTGCTTGCTCGTAGGCTTGGATCGCCGCCGACAGTTGCGCCGGGCTGACCTCGCCTTGGGCAATGCGATCGCGATGTTGCTGACCGACTTGCAAATAAGCCTGCGCGATCACCGCCGGAGGTTGCGATGCGGTCAGGCGCGCCACGTCAGCCAAACTTAGCGCCGCCGGTATTGTCGGAGCAGGTGGCGGACTTGCGGGCGGCTCCGAAACTGCCAGCGGCTCTTGGACAAAAACATGGCGAGCCGGGGGCAGTTTTTCGCGCGGCTGCTCAACCGGTTGCTCCATGGGCGCATTGGGCGTCGCGGTCGGCGGACACGCGGCCTCAGCCTGGGGCGGCATGGCAGTCTGCTGCTCACGAGCCGGTGCGTCAGAGATGACTGGTGCTTCAGTGCGACGGTCTGGTGTCGGGGCAAGGGTGAGTAAGGGCACTTCGCCGGGTCGCTTCTGAAAGCTCCGGGCGGGGCGAGGGTTTGGCTTGTGGGCAGGAACCCGTCGGGAATCGAGCGGACAGGCGGTCTCAGCGGGGGGAGGTTGAAGCGTCAGTCCCAGGGGAGACTCATGCTTCTCGGCCGGCTCGTCGGCAAACTCGAACAAACCGGTATGCCAACGCCAAAACTCCGGCACGGAGTCACGGATCGTATTGCACCAAGGGCGGGTCAGCCAGAGCAGCAGATTGAAGTCTAGTTGCGGTAGGTGGCGGTCGAGCAGGTGCAGTTGCCGCAAGAAGCGCTGCTGGATGGCCGCCGGCTGCCGGGTGAGGGCTTCGACGCCCCGCACCGCAAAAATGGCATTGGGGTGTTGCGGGTGTGTTTGCAGCCAGTGGGCGATCGCGGTCGGAAAGTTGGGTTGCTCCGGATCGAGTTCGAGATCAACTAGAGGCGGTGCATCAGCAGGATGTTCGACGCTGAGGCGCGTATTGAGGCGATCGCGCCAATCGGGCACCTCGCAGACGGCCAGCAAAATCTGACGGCGCAGGTTAGCACTGAGGGCGCGGGCAAGGTGCTGGTAGGTGACATCACGGCTCACAGCTACAGGTGGCGAGGCAACTGGCATGGGTAGGCACTCCTTGTACAGGCCGCTGGCGTTGGGCGAGATTTTTTGAGGCCAGCGGGATGCAGTGCCTCACTATTCGGAGCCATTGCCGATGGGTCAGGACGATTGCGAGTGCTTCCCTGCGGCAACCTGAAATACACCGCCCCTCGAGAGCAATCAAGTTGCGACCCATCCCTTGTGTTGCGTGTTCCCGATCGCAATGGGCAGCAGAGAAGAACAAGGCGACTGTGTTGCTGCTATACTGGCGAATTGGCTTGTCCCGCTTCAGAGAGCAAAATGACTCCAGTCTGGATGGTGAGCTTACGACAAGCTCGAAGCATTGGACAAGCGGTGACCGAAACTGATGGATTAACCAGCAATGACCCCGATAAAACTGGAACCAGGATCACCATGATCCCCAATGGGTTTGGTGAATGAATATTGGGGAGCTTGGTTTAGCTTTTCCATCATCACAGCGTCAGTGCTTGGGTGGGTTGCGGGTGTTAGGATGCGATCACTCCACCGCCAAATTCAGGATTCATGGTCAAAAAATTACTGCTTGCTGTGGCGCTCGTGCTCGGCATACCCCTGATCGGGCTGACGATTTTCTTCTTTTGGGCGAGCAGTGGCCGCTACCCGCGCGATCGCTACGCAGAGATTGTCGAATTTGAGACCAGTGCAACAGCAGCCGAACCGAATTCAGACAACGAATTCACCGTCGTCACCTACAACATTGGCTATCTCTCCGGCTTGACGAATAATGAGGCCGTGGCGCGATCGCCCGAATTTTTTCAAGCCAATCTCGACCAGGCAATCGCCGCCCTACGTGACCTCAATCCCGATCTGATTGCCTTGCAGGAGATCGACATTCAGGCGCGGCGCTCCTTCAATATCAACCAAGTCACGGCGCTAGCGGAGGACTTGGGGCTGCCGGTAGGGGCGATCGCGGTCAACTGGGACAAAAACTATCTGCCCTTCCCCTACTGGCCGCTCTCGGCGCACTTCGGTCGGCTGGTTTCGGGGCAAGCACTGCTCAGTCGCGGGCGATCGCCAGCCACGAGCGCCTAGTGCTGGAGACAGTCGAAGCGCAACCATTTTTCTACCAGGCGTTCTACATCAGCCGCCTGGCGCAGATCGCGGAGCTGACCCTCGGCGGGCGCGAGTTGGTCGTGATCAATGTGCATCTGGAAGCGTTTGATGCTCCTACCCGCCGCCGCCAAACCGAGTTTGTGCAGGAGTTGCTGACCCGTTATGCCGATCAGCCACTCTTGCTTGTCGGCGATTTCAATAGTCCGCTGCCCTCGTCAGAATTTCCCGACGCCGAGATCCAAATCCTGCTGGGCGAGCCGCGCTTGCAGGCCGCGATCGCCACACCAGAGGCCAACACCTTCCCGGCCGATGCCCCGATCGCCAAGCTGGACTACATCTTCTACACACCGGAATGGTTGGAGCTGGTTGCAGCCCAGGTGGTGGAGGCGGCCGGGACAGCCTCGGATCATTTGCCCGTGGCGGCACGTTTGCGGTGGCGGGACGGCGAGTAGTTCAGTGGTGATGAAATTGTGAGTGCCATTACTCTATCTGGATGGTGTGACTGAGGGTGGTGCGGAGGCCGGCACCGAGCAGGAGCGTGCGCCCGGCCATGAAGGTGGTGAGGGCGAACCAGAGCCAATGTCCGCTCTGCCACCGTCCGGCGAGCAGGGCGAGTGGGGCGAAGCCCGCGATCGCCGCTAGCAGCGTCGCATTACGCAAGCTGTGACCGGCGGTTAGCCCCAGAAAGTAGCCGTCGAGCATGAAGGCGAGGCTGCCCAGTGCTAAAACCGGCCAGAGCCAGGGGGCGTAGGTGGTGGCGATCGCGATCGCATCATCATGGCTCGTCAGCAGACCCAGTAGCGGCTGTGGCGCGGCATTGAAGGCGAGGGCAAACAGCAAGCCGGTAATCAAGCTGAGGCTGCCCGCCAGCACGAGCAGTTGGCGCAAGTGTGGGCGATCGCCCTGTCCGTGGTAGCGACCGGCGTAGCTCTCGGTGGCGAAGGCGATGCCGTCGATGAAGTAGGCGGCGAGGGTGAAGACCTGCATCAGCAGGGTATTCGCAGCAAGGATCAGGGTGCCGAAGTGGGAGCTGAGGTTGGTGAAGGCGGCGAGCACCGAGATCAGCGCTAGGGTGCGGATGAGGATGTCGCTGTTGAGGACGAAGACGGTGCGTAGGGCTGGGCGATCGCCCACCACCGCCCAAAATTTACGGCGGTCGGGTAAGGCCTGCCAGGGACGCTCGTTGGCGATCATGACTAGACCGACCAGCAGCAGCACATACTGGCTGGCAGCAGTCGCAGCCCCGGCCCCGGCACTCGCCCAGCCGAAGCGGACGACAAACAGGTAGTTGAGCGCGACGTTGGTAGTGTTACTGATGGCGGAGAGCCAAAAGACGCGATCGCCCTGTTCGCGACCGAGAAACCAGCCGAGCAGCACGAAGCCCATGAGGTTGGCAGGTGCGCCCCAGATGGTGGCGTTGTAATAGGCGCGACCGGCGGCCTTCACAGCCGGGGTAGCGCTGAGCAGTTGGAAGCCGAGTTCGCGCAGGGGGACTTGCAGCAGGAGGATGATGCTGCCGATTACCAAGGCAATCGTGAGATTGCGGAGACCGATGGCGAGGGTGGTAGGGCGATCGCCGCGTCCGACGGCTTGGGCGGTCAGGCCAGTGGTGCCCATGCGGAGAAAGCCAAAAGTCCAGTAGATGTAGCTAAAGAGCACACCCGCAAGAGCGACGCCAGCCAGATAGCGAATGTCGTCGAGGTGACCGAGAAAGGCGACATCGATCAGGGCAGCGAGGGGGACGAGCAGGTTCGCCAGGATATTGATGGTGGCGAGGCGGAGAAAGCGGGAGTAGTTCAAGATGGCGTGGCTGATTGATGCGGATGAATCCAACAGCAGCAAGAACTCGACCGTCTTACTTGTTGGCAAAATAGGCGCTGAGCACCTTCGCCACCACCGGGCCAGCGACCTTACCGCCGCCGCCGCCCGCGTGCTCAATGAAGGCAACGACGACGATCTCCGGCTTGTCTGCTGGCGCATAGCCGCCAAACCAAGCGTGCGACGGGCGATTTCCCCCGGTTTCGGCGGTGCCGCTCTTGCCCGCTGCCGAGGGAATGCCGCCGACATTCAGGGCATTACCTGTGCCGCTGGTGACCACCGCGTGTAGGCCGTCGCGGAGGATCTTGATCGTTTCCGGCTTCAGGTTCATCGACTCGCGCCAGTTGTCTGCGCCGCGATCATCCTTGATGAGATGTGGGGTGACCCGGTAGCCACCATTCGCCGGGACGGAGAACATCACCGCCACTTGTAGCGGCGTTGCCTGCGTGAAGCCCTGCCCGATGGACATATTCACCGTGTCGCCGACTGTCCACTCCCAGTCAAATTGCTCACGCTTCCAGGCATCGTCCGCGATCAGGCCCGACGACTCCGACTTCAGCTCGATGTCAGTGGGCGAACCAAAACCATAGCGCCGCGCCCAGTCGATCAGTGTCGGGCCGCCGACACCGCGACCGATTTGACCGTGGAAGGTGTTGCTGCTCCAAGCCATCGCCCGTACATAGCCCATCGGGCCGAAGCCGGCGCGATTCCATTCTCCAAATGCCGTGCCGCCGACTACCAAATAAGCCATCGTTGGCAGCACCGTATCGGGCGGATATTTGCCCGACTCCATCCCGGCTGTTGCCGTGACCACCTTGAACGTCGAAGCGGGCGGAAAGCCGCGTAGGGCGCGGTTGACGAAAGGATTGCCCTGACCTTGCAGCTTTTGCCAAGTTTCCTCGGTGATGCGTGAGGAGAAGATATTGGGGTCGAAGGTGGGGTAACTGGCGATCGCCAACACCTCGCCATTATTGGGGTTCATCGCCACCACGGCACCCCTACGATTTGCTAGCGCTGCCTCCGCTGCTTTTTGCAAGTCGATGTCCAGGGTCAGCATCAAGTCCTGACCCGCTTTTGACGACTTCTGACCCAGGATACGAACCACCTTGCCCGCGCCATCCACTTCTACCTGCTGACCGCCCCACTCGCCGCGCAACAGGGTTTCATAAGACTCTTCAACGCCCATCTGCCCGACGATGTCGCCGAGACGGTAGCCATCCTCGCGGCGTTCCTCCAGCTCTTCGGCATTCAGTTCGCCGGTGTAGCCGAGGACGTGTGCCGCCAACTGCTTGTGCGGATAGTGACGCAGGTGTTCGATATCGACATCGACCCCTTGCAACAGGTTGCCGTACTCTTTGATCGCCGTGATCTGTGCCGGGGTGAGGTCGCGGGCAATGCGGACGCGGGTGGGATCGTTGTAGTCGGCTGCCTCGACCGGCTGGCGGATTTCTTCTGGTGGCAAGTTGAGGATTTTGGCCAGATAGGTCACAGTGGTGTCCCAGGTTTCGTAACGCTGGGCGAGCGGCCAGACATAGGCGGAATGTGAAAGGCGGCTGCTGCCGAGAATCCGGCCCCGGCGGTCGAAGAGTGTGCCGCGCACGGGCGATCGCGGGATCAAGCGCACACGATTATTTTCGGCTAGGGCTTGATTTTGAGTGCCCTCCACTAATTGAAGATAGCCTAGGCGGGTGCCAATGCCGCCCAGCAAAAAGGCGCTGATAAACAGCATGATGACCACCGCTTGGTGCTGTTGCCCAACGGTGCGGGGGGTCTGCTTGCGACCCACCACTTTGGAGACGGGTTTAACCGCTGTTGTCATGCGCTCGACTCGCGTCATCAGTTGGTGCCTGTCTAGCCTCTATTAGCCAATAAAATAGCAAATAATCTTAGTCTTAATGATGCACCCGGCAGTACTAATATGACCGCTATGGCTCAAACATCTCTTCAGGTTCCTGGACTTGCTGTGGCGGCGTCGCCACCCGCCGTTGAACTGCGCGGGGCAACCAAAGTCTATGCCAGTGAACCCGCTGTTGCCGCTGTCGATCTGAGCGTGCAACCCGGCGAGTTTTTCAGTATCCTCGGCCCATCGGGTTGTGGAAAAACGACGCTGCTGCGAGCGATCGCCGGTTTCGAGACCCTGACGGCGGGCGAAATCCGGATTGGTGGTCAAGTTGCCAATGACTTGCCAGCGTACCGGCGGCCGGTCAACACGGTCTTTCAGAGTTATGCCCTGTTCAATCATCTCACGGTAGCGGAGAATATCGCCTTTGGCTTGCGAATTGCTCGTCGCCCCAAGGTCGAAGTCAGTGAGCGGGTTCAGGCCGCCCTGGCGAGCGTGCGTCTGGACAGCTTCGCCACCCGCTACCCCAACCAGCTTTCGGGTGGGCAGCGACAACGGGTTGCCCTGGCACGGGCGCTGATCAATCGGCCCACCGTCTTGTTGCTCGATGAGCCGCTGGGGGCGCTTGATCTGAAGCTGCGGAAGGAAATGCAGGTGGAATTGTCGCGCTTGCATCAGGAGTTGGGTCTAACCTTCATCATGGTTACGCACGATCAGGAGGAAGCGCTGTCGCTCTCCGAGCGTATTGCGGTGCTGCGAGCGGGGCGTATCGAGCAAATCGGCACGCCGAGCGAAATCTACGAACGCCCGCAGACAGCGTTTGTCGCTGATTTCATTGGTGATACCAATCTTTTCGTGGGTGAGATCGAAACTCAGGACGATTCCACGCTGGTGGTACGCACCGCTGCTGGTTTGCCGGTGCGGGCTAGGGGCGTGCTCAGTGGCGTAACCGGGGCGATCGTCAGCATTCGCCCCGAAAAAATCGCCCTCAGCTTCGTGTCGCCACCCCCGGCTGACAACTGTTTCGCGGGTCACCTGCGCCACGCCATGTATCTGGGCACGCACGTCCAAGCTGTCGTGGCGATCGCTGACACCGAAGTCGAAGTCCTGGTCAGACAGCCCAATCACCCGGAACGTCCCCTGATCCGAGGCACTGCTGTTTATCTCACTTGGTCAGCCGCTGACTGCATCGCCTTTGACCGCGAGCCAGGAGCCGCGCCGGGGATCTAAACTGATAACTGTTTTTCGCGCACGGTTGGCTGACCATGGTGGCTCGCTTTTCTAGAAGACGGCTCCTGCAAGCTGGGGCAGCCTCGCTCGCCAGCACGGCTCTGTCGGGCTGCGGTTGGACACTGGCGAGTGTTAGCACCGAGCCGCGCGCGCAGTCGGCGAGCAATGAACTCTACATCTACACCTGGGCCGGCTACACGGACGGCGATTTGCTCCGGCGCTTCTACGACGAGACTGGGATCCGCGCGATCGCCGATGTTTTCGACTCCAACGAAGCGATGCTGGCACGGCTGCAAGCCAGCGGTGGCGGCGGCTACAGCATCATTTACCCCTCCGACTACATGGTGCAAAAGATGGCGGCCCTGGGACTGCTCTACGAACTCGCTCCCGCCCAGGTCGTCGGCCTTGACCGCCTGTTCCCCCGTTTCCAAGATCCTAGCTATGATCCCGGCAATCGCTACAGTGTGCCGCTGAGCTGGGGCACGACGGGGCTGATCTACAACCGCCAACGTTTGACGGAGTTGCCCACGGATTGGGACTATCTCTGGATGCATCAGACTGATCTCGTCAAGCGGGTCACGCTGCTCAATGATGTGCGTGAGGTGATGGGGGCGGCCTTGCGATCGCTCGGCTACTCCTACAACTCCACCGCCCCAGGCGAACTTGCCGCCGCCTATGAAAAACTGCGACAACTGAAACCGACGCTCGCCGCCTTTACCTCCGATGCCTGGCGCAACCAGATCCTGACCGGCGATTTACTCGTAGCGATGTGTTACTCCTCGGACGCCAACGAGGTGATCCCCGAAAATCCCGACCTCAAATATGTCCTGCCGCTCAGCGGTTCCTCACTCTTCACCGACACGTTGGCGATCCCACGCACGGCCCCCAATGTTGCCGCCGCCTATGCTTGGATCAACTTCATGCTCCGTCCAGAGATCGCTGCCCCGATCGTCGAGCGCCTCAGCTTCTCGACGCCCAACGCTGCGGCCTTTGCGCTGCTGCCAGCGCCAGTCCAGGCGAATGTCTGCCTCTTTCCCCCGGAACCGGCGATCGGGCGCTGCGAAGGCCTGATCCCGGTCGGCGAGATGGCGAGCGAACTCTACGACCGCTACTGGACGCTACTGACGAGTGGTTAGTATCGAGGTCAGAAGTCACGCCAAATCCTGTCCTCAGCATCCAAGCAAGGGGAGCATCTCACCTGGTTACTCTCCAGGCATTGTGAATTTGAGGCCTCCCCGCCCTCTTGAAAGGGGGATGTTTTGGGGGGCGGTCTTTCCTGCCTGGTGGTGGTGTAGCGGGAGCGATCGCACATTGCCAAAGTGGGATGTACCCTCGAAAAGTGCCTCTAATGATTTCGACCCGAAGAGAGTGACAAGGGGGCACCTCGAGTTCATGCCATTAAATCTTTTTTGCATAACTCCAATCAGCTCGCCGTACAAGTTATGACGGAAGCGAGATGATTGCCCATCATTGACACGCCGCCTACTACAAGAGGGCGGCAATGAGATGCCCCTTCAAAATCCCCAGGATTCCCGGATTGCAGGCACTCAAAACTCAAAACCCAGAACTCAAAATTCCGCGTAGCGGTACTACTCCCCCCGGTTCTCCTGCTCATCTCCATAGAACTACTCAGAACTACCGAAATTCAGGAGGTCGCTATGTCTTTGCGCGCATCCACCCTCACCGGACTCACCGCTGCGCTCCTTTGGGCTGGGGGGGTGTCTGCACCGAGCCGCGCCCAGGTTCCCCTGCGCCTGGTGCAGGCCGAGGTTGAGACAGAACGTCTGGAACAACAAGGGCGTGAGCAATTGCGATCGCTCGATCTAACTGCTGCCCGAACCAGCTTCGAGCAATTACTCACCGCTTATCAAGCGCAGGGCGATCGCCTCGGAGAAGCGGCTGCCCTTACCCTCATCGGCGAGACAGAGAATGAGCTGGGGAATTCTCCTCAGGCTCGTGAACGTCTCACGACAGCATTGGCGCTCTACGAAGAGCTGGGCGATCGCGCCGGACTCGCCGCCGCGCTAGACAATCTCGGTGAGGTGGAGTTGAGCCTGGGCGAGCATCAGCTTGCCCTCGCCAGCTTGCAGCAGGCTCTGGCGATTCGTCGGGAACTGGGCGATCGCGCGGGTGAAGGCGAGACGCTGACCAATCTCGGCAGCGCCTACATTTGGCTAGCACAGTCGCCCGCCGCCGTGGAAGCACTGGAGGCGGCAATTGCTATTTACCAGGAGTTGGCTGATCCATTCAACGAGCCAGAAGCCCTAGCCTGGCTTGGCTTCGCCCAGGCAAATGACGGTGACATCGAAGCCGGTCTCGCCTTACTGGCGCAGGCGCTCGCCGATAGTCGCGAGGTTGGCAACCGCCGCATCGAAATCGGGAGCTTGCAGCTTCGCGGCTTGGTGTACCACAATGCTGGACAACCAGAATTAGCCCTCGCGGCCTATGAGCAAGCGTTGCCAGTGGCGCAGCAGGCGGGTGATGAGGTCAGCATCGGGGCGACGTTGATGTTCATGGGCGATGCTCACCGGGAATTGGGAGATGTTGCGGCGGCGATCGCCCACCACGAGCAAGCCAGGCAACTGTATCGAGCACACAACGGCGAGAACGCCGTGGGCATCGCCTCGGCACAGGCGCGGCTAACCGTCATCTACTACGAGCAGGGCGAGTTAGAACGTGCGCGCGCCAGCGCGATGCAGGCGCTGGCGATCGCTGAGCAAGCCGTAATGCCAGCGCTGCAAGCGAATCTCGAAGCCGCGATGGCGGTGCTGAACGAGATCGACCCTCCCCAGGAGACGCTCGACCCTCCCCAGGAGACGGCTGAACCGGCGGACGCAAACAGCGCGGTCATCGCCACGGATCGTCCTCAGGTGATCACCGGGACGCTGGACACCAACAGCGAGACCATGACGGCGGATGGCAGCTATTTCCAGGCTCATGACTTCGCCGGGCGGGCGGGCGAGACGGTGGCGATCGCGCTGAGCAGCACGGACTTCGATGCCTACCTGATTCTCGTCGCTCCCGACGGCAACAAGCTGGCGGAGAACGACGATCACGGCTCGAGCAGTGACGCTCGCCTTGTCCTGGAACTGCCCGCCGATGGGGCATATCGCGTTCTGGTCAATACCTATGAAAGCGGCGAGAGCGGCAACTATCGCCTGAGCTGGCAGCCCGCGACGGCTGAGGATGTGCAGTTGCAGGAGGCGTCAGAACTCGGTCAACAGGCCATGCAGCTTTACAACGCGGGGGATGTTGCCGCCGCAACTCCGGTTGCCGAACGCTCCCTGGCTTTGCGCCAGGAGATCCTCGGCGACGAGCACCCGGATGTTGCCCTGAGCCTGAACAATCTGGCGACCCTCTACGACGATCAGAATCGCTTCGATGAGGCGGAGCCGTTGTATGAGCAGGCGATCGCCATTCGTCGGCGTCTATTCCGTGACGGACATCCCGATCTCGCCGCCACGCTCAGCAACCTCGCGGGGCTGCACACCAGTCTTGGTCGCTATGACGAGGCGGTCTCTCTTTACCAGGAAGCCTTAGCGATGCTCCGGCAGACGAGCGGTGACGAACACCCCGGTATCGCTATCACCCTGAATAATCTCGCCTTCGTCTACGATGCCCAAGGCCGCTACGACGAGGCGGAGCGCCTCTATGAAGAGGTGCTGGCAATGTTGCGTCGCTTGCGGGGTGACGAGGATGTCCAAATCGCAACTGCCCTGAACAATCTCGCCGGTGTGTACCTGGAGCAGGGCCGCTACGCCGAAGCCGAATCGCTGCACCAGGAATCTCTCGCCATGCGCCGTCGGTTGCTCGGCGATGAGCATCCAGACATTGCCACCAGCTTGAACAATCTCGCCTTTTTGCATGAAGCGCAGGGTCGCTATGAGCAGGCAGAGGATTTCTATCAGGAGGCGATCGCCATTCGCCGTCGCTATGATCAGGAACACCTGGAAGTGGCGACCAACCTCAACAATCTCGCCAGCCTGTACTCCACTTGGGGTCGCTACGAGGAGGCAGAGGGGCTATACCAAGAATCGCTGGCCATGCGCCGCCGTCTGTTTGGGGAAGAGCACCCGGATGTCGCATTGAGTCTGAACAATTTGGCTTTTTGGTACACTGCCCAGGGTCGCTACGACGAAGCGGAGTCCCATTACCAAGATGCCCTAGCCATCAACCGCCGCCTGCTCGGTGACGAGCACCCGAATGTCGCCACCAATCTGAGCAATCTCGCCGCTTTGTATAGCTCCCAGGGCCGCGACGCGGAAGCGGAAGCACTCTACCGCGAAACCCTGGCGATGCGCCGCCGCATCTTCGGAGCAGATCACCCGGATGTCGCGCTTAGCCTCAATAACCTTGCCTATTGGCATATTTCACAGCAGCGCTACGAAGAGGCCGAGCCGCTTCAGCAAGCGGCGCTGGCGATCTTCCGGCAGCGCTTCGGCGATGTACACCCTTACATTGCCACCAGCCTGAACAATCTGGCGGTGTTGTACGACGAGCAGGGCCGCTACGCAGCAGCGGAAACCATGTATCAGGAGGCGCTGGCGATGCGTCGTCGCTTATTTGGGGACGCCCACCCCGATATTGCCATCAGTCTCAATAACTGGGCGGAATTCTACCGCATTCAGCGTCGCCACGGGGAGGCGGAACCGCTGTATAAAGAGGCGATCGCCATGTACAGCCGTCTCCTAGACGAGACCCATCCGATGGTCGCCATGAGCCGGAAAAATCTCGCGGGCAACCAGGTGGCTCGGGGCGAGCTTCGCCAGGGGATCACGGAACTCCGCGAGGGCTTGGCGATCGAAGAGAGTAACCTCGCCACGCTGCTGACTACCGGCTCCGAGCGCCAGAAGCGTGACTATTTCAGCACCATTGCCCGGAGCACCGATCTGGCAATCACGCTGCACCTCCAGGAAGCCCCCAATGACTCCGAAGCCGCGCAGCTTGCCCTCACCACGGTCTTGCGCCGCAAGGGTCGCATCCTCGATGCGGTCACTGATAATGTGCAGATCCTGCGCCAAAATCTCAGCCCCGAAAACCAGGCGCTGCTCGAGCAGCTCAGCGCCAAACGCCGCGAACTCGCGACCGCGATTTTCAATCCCCCGGCGAATCTGACGCCCGCCTACCGCCGCCGGGTGGCCCAGCTCAAGGGGGAAGCCAACACTCTCGAAACTGAACTTGCCCGCCGCAGCGCCGCCTTCCGCACGACTAGCGAACCGGTGACGCTGGAGGCGATTCAGGCGCTGATTCCTGACGATGCCGCCTTGGTCGAAATCATTCGCTACCAGCCCGCCGATTTCGCCGCGCCCACAGACCAGCGCTGGGGGGAGCCGCAGTATGCCGCTTACATCCTCACCGCCAGCGGTGAGCCGCGCTGGGTGGCGCTGGGTGCGACCGAGATGATTGATGCGGCGATCGCCGAATTCCGTCGTGAGCTAGCCAGCGAGCGTTCGCTCTCCCGCCTACGCCGCCGTGCCCGCGAACTTGATGCCCTGGTGATGGAGCCGATCCGCGCGCAACTCGCCGATGTGCAACACCTGCTCTTGTCCCCGGATAGTCAACTCAACCTCATTCCCTTCGCGGCGCTCGTGGACGAGAATGACGACTATCTGATCGAAAACTATCAGATCACTTACCTCAGCACTGGTCGCGACCTGCGCCGCCAACTCCTGACCCCGGCCTCCGCCCCGGCCTCGCCGCCGCTGATCCTGGCCAATCCGAATTACGATCAGCCGGGTGTGGCGATCGCCAGCACCAATGCCGCCCGCCGCTCCCAGAGCCGCACCACCGAACGCCATGCCCGCGACCTCGCCGCACTGCGTGTCAGTCCGCTACCCGGCACAGCGGCTGAGGCCGACGCCCTCCGCGACCTCCTGCCCAACGCCACGATCCTGACGGAAAACCAGGCGACGGAAAACGCCGTCAAGCAGGCGCAGGCCCCAGAAATTCTCCATATCGCCACGCACGGCTTCTTTCTCAGTCGGGTCGAGCAGGTCGCGTCGGCCGACTTGCTCGGCGGCCTGCTCAACCGCAGCAGCACGCCGACTAACCTGTCAGCGGGCGGTCGTCTCGAAAATCCGCTGCTCCGCGCTGGTCTCACCCTCGCGGGTTTCAACGCGCGCCAGAGTGGCAACGAGGATGGTGCGCTGACTGCTCTAGAAGTCGCGAGCCTGAATCTGCACGGCACAAGGCTGGCGGTGCTCTCCGCTTGCGAAACTGGCTTGGGGGAAGTGGAAAATGGCGAGGGCATCTATGGCTTGCGGCGGGCACTGGCGATCGCCGGGAGCGAGAGTCAGGTGATCAGCCTCTGGAAAGTCGATGACGAAGGCACCAAAGACCTGATGGTGGACTATTACCAACGCCTGCTCGCGGGCACTGGTCGCAGCGAGGCGCTACGCCAGGTTCAGCTCACGATGCTGAACAGCGAGGAGTATGCGCATCCTTTCTACTGGGCGGCATTCATTCCTTCGGGTGACTGGCGACCGCTGCGTTAGCTCGAACCGTGTTACTGAATCTGGGGAGGCAATCTGGTAGTCGATTGGGAGCCAGCGCCTTCGCCTTCACACTATGAACCAGCAACGCTCGTTAACCCAACCAGCGGGCCGCGTCCTTGGCGTGGTAGGTCAGGATCAGATCCGCGCCCGCCCGCTTGAAGCCGGTCAGCGTTTCGAGCACGACCTGCGGCTCATCGATCCAGCCGTTGAGTGCTGCTGCCTTTACCATCGAGTACTCGCCCGACACGTTGTAGGCGGCGACTGGCAGGTGGGTGATCGCTTTGACCCGCCAGATGATGTCCATGTAAGCGAGTGCTGGTTTCACCATCAGCATATCTGCGCCTTCCTGGATGTCGAGCTCGACTTCCTTCAGCGCTTCTGTGCCATTCGCCGGATCCATCTGGTAGGTGCGGCGATCGCCAAACTGGGGAGCTGAATCGGCCGCATCCCGAAATGGCCCGTAATAGGCTGAGGCATACTTCGCCGCATAGGACAGGATCGGTGTGTCGGTGAACCCGGCCGCATCCAGCGCCTGCCGAATCGCTTGCACAAAGCCGTCCATCATCCCCGACGGCGCAATGATGTCGGCACCCGCTTGGGCTTGCGAAACCGCCGTTTTGCCCAGCAGCTCGAGGGTCGGGTCATTGAGCACTCGCCCTGACAGGTCGCCGGTTTCCAAATAGCCACAGTGACCATGAGTGGTGTATTCACAGAGACAGGTATCGGCAATCACGGTCAAATCACTGACCGCCGCCTTCACGGCTGTCGCCGCCTTTTGGACGATGCCGCAGTCGTGCCAAGCGCCCGTGGCCTCGGTATCTTTGTTGTCGGGAATCCCGAAGAGGATAATCGCCGGAATGCCGAGGTCGCGCACCTCTTTCGCCTCTTCAACAATCTTGTCCACCGAGAGCTGATAGACCCCCGGCATTGAGGTGACTTCCTGAGCCACGCCCTCGCCCGGTACGGCAAACAGGGGGTAGATGAGGTCATTGACGGTGACTTGATGCTCGCGCACCATGCGGCGCAGGGTATCGGTCTGGCGCAGGCGACGCGGACGGTGGGTTGGAAACATGGTGGTTTGAGAAGCCGCTCCGTCAAAAGGGCAAATATTAAAAAGTTAGTGTAGTGCGATCGCACCCGTGTCTGAGTCCCGACCGTCGTTCTCGTGATGTTTTGTAATGTTTGGCGGGAATGATCGCGAGCCTCAGCCCCGTGACCAATGATCGCCCTTGACCCAGGTGTGCGTCTGCCAATGCGGCTGCGGCTGCGGGTAGTCACGGCGGCAGTGCCCGCCGCGACTCTCAGTACGGAAGGCGGCGCTTCGTAGAATCAGCGTGGCGATCGCCAGCAAATTGCGCGTCTCGACCCAATCCCGCAATTCGGCACCCGTCCACGCAATCGCTGCCGCTGCCTGAGTTGGTGAGGCAGCGGTGCTGGCTTTGCTCAGCTCTGCTTGCCAAGCCGCGACCTGGGCGATCGCCTGGTCGAGGTCGGGCTGGGTGCGGCGGATGCCGGCATTGCGCCACATCAGCGTCTGGAGGTCATGCTGGCGCGATCGCAGTGCGGTCAGCGGCAATTGGCCAACTGGCGATTGCCCGGGCGGTTCCGGCAACTCACCTGCTGCTGGCGGCAAGACCAAGGTTGCCAGTTGCCCGGCGTAGACCAGACATTCCAATAGCGAATTGCTGGCTAACCGATTGGCACCGTGGACGCCCGTGCTGGCGGTCTCACCGATCGCGTAGAGTCCGGGCAAAGTGGTGCAACTCTGGCGATCTACGGCGATGCCACCCATCCAGTAGTGGGCCGCCGGGGCGACCGGAATCGGCTCGCTTTCGGGGTCAATGCCCCAGTGACGGCAGACTTTGAGGATATTCGGGAAGCGATAGTGCAGGCGATCGCGCGCAATCGGACGCAGATCGAGGAATACATTTGCCGCTTCTGGCGTCGGGCTGGTCTGGGCGAGGTGGTCAAAAATGGCGCGACTGACGACATCGCGCGGGGCCAGCTCGCCCGCCGGGTGGTAGCGAAAGGCGAAGCGATCGCCCGCTGCATCGACCAGATGCGCGCCCTCACCCCGCACCGCCTCACTGATCAAAAAATGTGGCGCACCCGGCTGCGTCAGTGCGGTCGGGTGAAACTGGAAGAACTCCAAGTCGCGCAAGGCGGCCCCGGCCTGCCAAGCCAGAACAATGCCATCCCCGGTGCTGATGCTGGGATTCGTGGTCTGAGCATAGACCTGCCCGCCGCCGCCAGTCGCCAGCACTACAGCCCGCGCGCGCAGCCACTGCTGGCGGCCCTGATGCCAAACCTGGACGCCCTGGCAGCGATCGCCGCTCACCCAGAGTTGCAACGCGAAGGCCTGTGCCGCCACCTGGATATTGGCGCGCTCGAGGACTCGGGCCGTCAGCACGCTGACGATCGCCCGACCGGTGGTGTCGGCGGCGTGGAGGACACGCGGTTTTGAGTGAGCGGCCTCGAGGGTTAACGCCAAATCGGGTCCGTGGCGATCGAAACTGACGCCGAGGTCCACCAAGCGGGCGATCGCCGCCGGAGCCTGCTCAACCAAAAATTCGACAGCGGCGCGATCGCAGAGTCCCGCGCCCGCCTTCAGGGTGTCCTCGAAGTGGAGTTTTGGCGAGTCTCCAGGGGCGATCGCTGCCGCAATACCCCCCTGTGCCCAATCACTTGCCCCTGTCTGTAAATCCGCTTTGGTCAGCAGGCAGACCGAATAATCGGCAGGCAAGCACAGCGCCGCGTAGAGACCAGCAGCGCCCGCACCCACAACAACAACATCACAGCACGGGGGCAACGGTTCTGAGCCAAGCACGGGTGGAGTAGGCAAGGGCAGATTAATCTCGCGCAACGCAGTAATTCCAGACGCACCAAACCCACTCTGGATATAGAGTGGGTTTGCTAATCTTGGCGTACAGCTTAGCGCAGTTCAACAGCAACGCTGTATATTTCAATCTCTCTGGCAGGATTCTGGCCTCGGAGTAGGCGACCTAGTGCCGCTGCGCGGAGTTCTCAGTTTTGAGTTTTGAGTGCCTGCAATCCGGGAATCCTGGGGATTTTGAAGGGGCATCTCATTGCCGTCGTCCTGTCAGCAAGACCTGACTACCGAGGCGAAAAAAAGCCAAGCTGCCCGTCACTGAGGCGGCTCGTGCGACTAGCGAACCAGCCTCCCAAGGAGCCGATAATGCCAGCCAACTGGAGGGGTATGCTAGGGGTACAAAAAACAGTGCCAAGCCTGGAGTCGTGCCCGCCAACGCTAACCAGCGGATTGCTTGAAAGTGATAGAAACCAGTGTCGTAAAGCGTAACAGGCTGTGTTCCATAGCCTGCAATTCCTAAGGCCAGTAAAGTCACTGCCAGTAACCAAACTGGATGTTGATGCAGTAGATGCTATTGCTAGGACAATTCGGCTCGGCTTGCTGACCGCCAGAGCGCGGCAAATCCAAGGCTGCCAGCCGTCACCAAGCCTGCGAGCGGAGATAATGGCACGACTGAGGAAACGGCTGGCAAACTATTAGTGAGGGCGATCAAACCGAATCAGATGGCGAGGTGAAATCGCTCCCCCCACCACGTTGCCATGAGCAAGAGTTGGTACTGCTTGTTAGTACGGCAATACCTAGAACCCATGCAGCGATCGCTAGAACAAACTAGGCGAATGGTAGGAATATCATCAGTAGACTGGGTTGGATGTGGTGCATTTTATATTGAAATGTGACGATGGTTGCACCTAGTATTTAGAATGATTTGGGGTCGATTGATCAAAAATATTGATCGCCTCGACTTCACCTTGATCTATGCGGCGAGCGTGATAAGCTAATGAACATTTAAGTTGCAGGATCTATTGCTCAAGCCTCGCTCACAGCCTGCTTTTTGGCAGTAGCAATATGGAATCTGAATGTCGATCGGCTGACTGTGTATATCCACTGATTTCTATTGAGTAGTTGAGGTGAATTTTGAGTGCTCACATTCAGTTTTTTGAGCGTGATAGGGCACCAGTGACTGAGCTGACGCAGATCGTACCTGCTTTACCCCCAGAAATTAATGGACTTGGTGACTTTGCGCTCACTCTAGCTCAGCAATTAAAACAAGACTGGTCGCTCAGCACCCAGTTTGTGGTCACCAATCCCAACTGGGTAGGGAATTCTCAGTCGGGCAGTCCGCCCAGCCGCCGACTGGCTCAGCGCTCTGCTGCTGATTTTTTGGCTGCTGTACCCGACAATCGCCCGCTGATTTTGAACTACGAGGGCTATGGCTATGCTCAGCGTGGCTGGCCGCAGTGGCTCTATCGCGCGCTCTATCGCTGGCGACAGCGCAGTCCGCAGCCGTTACTGACGATTTTTCATGAAGTCTATCCGTATCATGCCAAGCCACCCTGGACGAGTTCTTTTTGGTTGTCGCCGCTGCAACGCCAGTTGGCTGCGAAGCTGCTGCGATTGAGTGATCATGCCCTGACGAGCAAGCAGAGTTATGCGACTTTATTACGGCGGCTCGCTCCTGATCACTCGACTCCGATTGGCTGCCTGCCGATATTTTCCAATGTCGGTGAACCGAAAACGCTGCCTCCTCACGGACAGCGCTGTCGCCGTCTGATCGTGTTTGGGCATCCCAACAGTCGTAGGCTGGCTTACCAGCGCGATCGCCCGTTGCTTGAACGTACCTGTCAGGCACTCGCGATTACGGAAATCTGCGATGTTGGTGTGCCCATCAATTTATCCCGAGCGCCGATTGCTGGGGTTGTCCCCCAGGTCTATGGCGTGCTGCCTGCGCCAGCCTTAAGTGCCTTGCTGCTGGATGCGATCGCGGGCTTCATTAGCTTCATCGCCCCAGACTACCTCGCCAAATCGGGTGTTTTCGCCGCCTACGCGGCTCACGGGCTGACACCCATCCTGAGTGCCTGTCAAGCCGAGCCAGCCGATGGGCTGGTTCCAGGCCACCACTACTGGCTGGCGGGGGCAGCAGACGCTACACTGACGACGGCTGAGGCAACGGCGATCGCTCGCACCGCGCATACTTGGTACCAGAGCCACTGCCTCCCGATTTATGCGCAAGCTATTGCAGTTCGCCTGGGGTTTGGGACGGCTGAAACATCATGCAAAACTTTCTGACCGCATCCCGTCCTTGGCCGGTCTTTACGTTGACTGTCCTCGCGCCGCTGGTTGTCTTTTGGCTATTGCTCTACCAGCAGGGCTATCCCGCTCCATTTGAAGACGACTTGCCACTCATTGGCGCGGCGCTTGAGTTGGTGCGTGGGGGCAAGTTAGTCAATCCCTTTCTGGCGCAGTGGGCTGAGCAGACGGCTGATCGCTACTTTGTACAGCCACCCTTTCATAGCTATACCCTCGCCGGTTGGCTGGCGCTCACGGGGATCAGCGCTCGCAGCCTGTTGGCGTTTCAGTGTCTCTGCTATCTCAGTTTTTCGATCTTCACCGCCCTGATTTTGCGCACCTATCGCTATCCCAACTGGGCGAGCATCGCGATTACCATCGCTTTTGCCTTTTTGATGGCGGGTCGCGGTTTGCGCCACGATGCCTTCGCCATGGCGCTCCTGGCGGCCGGTATCTGGTGTCTGACGTGCGATCGCCCCTGGCGTTACTTCTGGGGCTTTGTTCTGCTCGGCACTGCCCTACAGATGCCGGTCAATCTCGCCTATGGCATCGCCTTGGGAACCGCGCTCGTGGGCTGCCATGCTTGGCAACGCTGGCAGCAGAAGCGCTGCACGCTGGGCTACGGCCTCGCGCGGCTGGGCGCACTGCTCGGCGCGATCGCACTGAACTTTTGCCTATTGCTGATCGCCATTGACTTCCAGTTGCGCCAATTTCTCGACGATCTCGCTTGGCACGCCGCCTTGCGGCGTGCGCCGGTGAGTCGCGTCCCCCAGACCTTTTGGTTCTTCTTTTCGATCGGCTATAACGAACTCCTCTATGGTGCCCTCTACGCTTTTTATCTCTTCCTCCTCGTGATCCTCTGGCGGCGCTGGGCGGCTGCGCCAGCAACCCTCCAGCTACCCAGCCTCGTGCTCGTCGCTGGTCTTGGTTTCAACCTCCTCGCCTATGTCAATGTTCTGAACTATCAGTTCAACTTTTTCTGTTGGGTGGCGGTGATTCTTTTGCTAGCCCAGTTACCGGTGCGATCGCTGGTACGCCGTAGCTTGATGGTCGCTGGTGTATTGGTTTTTTTGCTCCACTACAGTCCGTCGGTCGTTGCCCTCGTGGCTCAGGAGCGTCAGGTTGACCCCAGCCAACTGGCGACCATCCGCGCGTATGTCCGCCAGCACCCGGACAAGCTATATTCCATCGATGCAGCGGCAGCCCGTTTTGTCTTCGATTACCGATTGCCGTCTCACTCTGTCGATTGGGGGCTGTCAAACGATGATCCCGCCCAGATTCACCCTTCCTCATTGGCGGAGAAAGAAACCAATGAAGCCTGGCTGATCGCGTCGCAACAAGCTAAGCATATTCCTGAGCTGCCCGACTATCCCCGTGCACAACTTGTGGGTCGCACGTTTGAGAGCATTCCGAAATATCCTTACGATCTCTTGTTAGTCAAGTAGTCTATATTGCTGGATTTTGGAAAGCTGCTCAAATAGGTTTTAAAGCCGTCTTTATCCGGCTTTATCACCCCAGACTCTCTCGCTAAATCGGGGGTCTTCGTGGCTGATATCGCTTCGGGTCTGACGCTCGTACAGGACGGCGGAAATGAGATGCCCATTCAAAATCCCCAAGATTCCCGGATTGCAGGCACTCAGAACTCAAAATTTAGAACTCAAAACTCCGCGTAGCGGTACTAGTCTTGGGTGTAGGCAAAGCCAAGTCTGCCGATAGGCTGGTTCCGGGCGACTATGACTGTCTGGCGGTGGCGGCAGACGCTATACTTGATGGCTGCCAATGCTGAGGCGACCCTCAAGCGGGCGCAAGCTAGGTTTAGACACGCATTGTCTAGCGGTCGCTGCCCAAGCTGTCGCCGCCGGTCTTGGCTTGACGTTCTCCACGAAACCATGTTCAATTCCGTGATTTGGAAGCGCCAGGGAGTTTTCGGCCTGGCCGTCCTGGTGCCCATTGTCTGGTTTTGGCTAGTCCTTTATTGGTTTGGCTATCCTTCGCCCGATTGGGACGATCTTGCGCTCATCGGGGCGGCGATGAATCTCGCTCGCGGTGGCGAGTTCGTCAACCCATTACTGGCAAGTTGGGTTGAGCAGACGAGCGATCGCTTTCTCATTCAACCCCCCTTCCATAGCTACATCCTCGCCGGTTGGCTGATGCTGACCGGCATCAGCGCGAAGAGCTTGCTGGCGTTTCAATGTCTTTGCTACATCTGCTTTTCGGTATTTACGGCGTTGACACTACGGGCTTATCGCTATCCCGCTTGGGCGAGCTTTGCCATCACTGTCGCGTTTGCCTTCTGGATGTCGGCGCGAGGCGTGCGTCACGATGCGTTGTCAATGGCTTTCCTTGCCGCTGGAACTTGGTGTTTGTTGCGCGATCGCCCCTGGCGTTACTTCTGGGGCTTTATGCTATTTGGCGCGTCCTTGCTGACTCTGCCCTTGAATGTTGCTTACGCAACCGTCTTTGGCGTCGCGCTGGTGGGGAGTCATGCCTGGTCGGCGTATCAGCAGAAGACATTGACGATGGGTTACATTCGCTCGCGCTTGCTTGCCTTAGTGAGTGCGATCGCCCTCAGTTTCAGCTTGCTCCTGCTCTGTATCGATTTTCGACTCGGCCAGCTTCTGGCTGATTTATCTTGGCACGCGGCTTGGCGACGGGCACCACTCGGACTGCTGCCCACCCTGAAAACCCTGATCCTCAACGGCTACGGCGAGATCACCTATGGCTCGCTCTACGCGCTCTATGCCACTCTGCTTCTCCTCCTCTGGTGGTACTGGCGCAAAACTTCGGTCACGCTCAAACTGCACAGCCTGACCCTGGCGATCACTCTAGCTGCAAACTTGCTGCTCTACGTCGCCACCATCCACCAGCAGTTCAATTTCATGTGCTGGCTCGCAGTCATCTTGCTCCTCGCCCAGCTTCCCTTGCGGCGGCTGTCGCGCTTGCTCCTACTCGGCTTGGCGGTCGTCGTTTTTGGGTTGAACTACAGCTCAGCGGCGCTCACCCTCGTCACCCAAACCCGCCAGACTGACCCGACCCAACTCGCCACCATCCACCAATATGTCCGCCAGCATCCTGAGAAAACTTATGTGACTGACTCGGTGGCCGCTCGTTTTGCCTTTGATTACCAGCTACCAGCTAACGCTCTGAGCTTTGAATTCTTATGGAGAGATTTAGGTGACGACTATGAGCTGGCTCGCTTGAGCCAAAAGCCGGATAACGAGGTCTGGATCGTGGCCGAGAAACAGGCTTGGCACATTCCAGAGCTGCCCGATTACCCGCGTGCCCAACTCTTCGGCCGTACGGTTGAGAGTATTCCCAGATACCCCTACCATCTTGTTTTAGCCGAATAGCCTGGGTTGGGTGACCCAATCCGCCAGGGTCACGACTGATTGCCCGACCCGCGCGCGAAATTTTGGCGGGATGGAGAGGATGAGTCGCTCGGCCGTGTCGGCTTGACGCCAATGGCTCCCGCCGCGTTAACGTATTGATTGTTCTAACGCTGTAAACCCATGTCCGAATCGACCCCTGTCAAGCAAGACGAAGGCTCCAAGGCGCGCCAGCTCCTCGGCATGAAGGGCGCAGCCAGTGGCGAGACCAATATCTGGAAAATTCGCCTGCAATTGATGAAGCCGATCACCTGGATCCCGCTGATCTGGGGTGTGGTCTGTGGGGCGGCTTCGTCGGGTGGCTACACCTGGGGCCTCGAGGATTTTGTGCGGGCCTTCACTTGTATGCTGCTGTCCGGGCCGCTGATGGCGGGCTACACGCAGACGCTGAATGATTTCTACGACCGCGAGATTGACGCGATCAATGAACCTTATCGCCCGATTCCGTCGGGGGCGATTGCGGTGCGTCAAGTCGTCACGCAGATTGTGGTGTTATTGGTGGCGGGTTTGGGTGTGGCCTATGCGCTCGATCTTTGGGCGGGGCATGAGTTCCCGACGATGCTCAGCCTGACGCTGTTGGGCACCTTCCTTGCCTACATCTATTCGGCACCGCCGCTGAAGCTAAAGCAGAATGGCTGGGCGGGGAACTATGCGCTTGGTGCGAGCTACATCGCGCTGCCTTGGTGGGCAGGGCACGCGCTGTTTGGGGAGTTGAATTGGACGATTGTGGTGTTGACGCTGATCTATAGCTTGGCGGGTCTGGGGATTGCGGTGGTGAATGACTTCAAGAGTGTCGAGGGCGATCGCCAACTCGGTCTCAAGTCGCTCCCTGTCATGTTCGGCATCACTACAGCAGCCTGGATTTGTGTGCTGGCGATCGACATTTTCCAGGCTGGGATGGGGGCTTATCTGATCGGCATCGGGCAAAATCTCTATGCGGCGATTGTGTTTTTGCTGGTCATCCCGCAGATCACCTTCCAGGATATGTACTTCCTGCGCGCACCGCTGGAAAATGACGTGAAATACCAAGCCAGTGCCCAGCCGTTTCTGGTGCTGGGAATGCTGGTGGTCGGCCTCGCGATCGGGCGGGTCTGAAAATGGTAGGGGCAGGTTTTAAACCTGCCCCTACGGATGACCCAGCTGTTAATTGGCGGCGGTGCCAGCCGGTTCCTTGCTTTGGGTGGAGCTGTGGCTGCTGAGCTGGATCAGCTCGATCTTGTAGCCGGTGGGATCTTCGACGAAGGCGATCACAGTCGAGCCGTGCTTCATTGGGCCGGGTTCGCGCACGACGTTGCCGCCTTGGGCCTTGATGCGATCGCAAGTCGCATAGATGTCATCGACGCCGAGGGCGATGTGGCCGTAGGCGTCGCCGAGTTCATAGCTTTCCCGGCCCCAGTTGTAGGTCAGCTCGATCACGGTGTTGTCGGCTTCGTCACCATAGCCCACGAAGGCGAGGGTGAATTCGCCGCCGGGATAGTCCTTCTGGCGCAAAAGCTTCATGCCCAGCACGTCGCAATAAAACTGGATCGACTCCTCCAGGTTGCCGACTCTGAGCATCGTGTGCAGCATTCGCATGGTTGCGCTCCTCGATAAAAAATTGGTCTGCCTTGCTCATTATGGCGGGCTGGGCCGGAGCGTGACACTAAGGAGTGAGACTTAATTAAGTTCCAAACTTTGAGTCAGCTCTGCCACTCAAAATTCAAAACTAAGAACTTAAAACTCATCCCTTCCTAACCGTCAGGCCGAATCCGGCTTCAGCGCCGCCGTCGCCGGTAGCTTCAGAGTCAGGGCAATCAGGGCGCTGGCGATCGCAAAGGCGATCGCCCCACCGATTGCCCGTCCCGGTTGTCCGGTCACTCCTGACCAAAACAAGTCAAAAAAGCTGAAACCGCCGCCCAAAGCGCCAAAATACGCTCCCAGGCCCAGTCCAGCGCGCTCTGGCGGTACTAGGCCGAGCACGAAGGGCACCGCACCATTCAGAGTGAGGCTGAAAACGAAACTGAGGAGGGGTAGGGCGATCGCCGCCAGCCGCAAACTGGGCGCAAAGCAAACCGCCAGGATGAGCAATCCGGTCGCCACCGCCCCGGCTGCCATTGCCCGCGTATTGCCGGTACGGGTCGCCAGTTTTCCGGCGGGCAGGGCGCACAGCGCCGCCAGAGTGCTGAAGACCAGCAACCCCAGACCCGCCCGCTCGTCGCCCAGCCACTGAGCAGCCGTCTGACCCAGAGCAGCCAGCGAGAAGCGCAAGGCGGTGGCTAAAGCGATCCCGGTGCCCACAAACAGCACTACCGCTCGCCAGTTCAGCGTGGGCAATGAGCGCCGAGGTTCAGGATCGGGCGGATCGGGCGGCGTCACCACCCGCAGCACCGCCGCCGCCACCAACAGCGCCAAGGAACCGATCGCAAAGGTAAACAGCGGCCCCAAACTGAGAATGAAGGTGTAGGCGGTGAACCGGAGCGCGCCCACAAGCTGCTCCACCAAGGTCAGGGCAGCGGCCGCCAGTGGCAACTGCGGCGTCGGGGCGGCGCGGCCGAGGAGTACCAGCGTCGGGCTACGGAAAATCGCCATCGCGGCGGCCCAGGCCACAGCGAGCACCGGCAGCAGCCAGCGCCAAGCACTGCTCGGACTGCCCAACCAAGTTAGGAACGGCAAGAAGAGTAGCAACGCTGCTGACAGCACCACGCCGAGACCGATCCAGGGCAAGCGCGTTCCCAACTGACTCTGGGTGCGATCAGACAGGCCGCCGAAGAGCGGCTCGATCGCGACTTCCAATAAATTCTCAAGATTCAGTAGGATAATAGCCAGCTCGCGCCGGTAGCCCAAATCGACGAGGAGTTCCGGTAAATAGAAGGCATAAATAACCCAGCAGAGCGTGATCGCCGCCTGGACAGCCGTGATGCCACCCACTCGCCGCCAGCCAATTCGAGCTTGTATCATGGTTTCTTTCTAGCATTTCGAGGCAGTGGTGATGCAGCACAGCGATTCTTCCGACTCTGATCCCAGCCTCTTGGAGAATCTTAAGGCGAGATCTCAAGCGGATCGACGCGGCCGTCAGCCAGCTCCCGATCTGAGTTACTCGCGTGCTGCGAAAAGATCCGGTAACTCTTGCGTTTCGATGCCCGGTCGCTGCCGTTAGGGATTATTTCGTCGTAGTGAACCAAGTTGTACTGCACGTCTTGATCCGCATAAATGGCAAAGGTGATGTTGAAAATCTCGAAGAAATTGACCACCCATTGACAGTCCGCTTCGGGGAACTGCATGTAGTAGCGAATCAGCACGGCGATGCGGCTCTCAAGGTGGGTGCGGGCGCTGGGGCAGATCAGCACCACCTTCAGGAGCATGATCGCCAGCATCAGCGGGTTGCCTTGGGAGAGCAGCAGGACAAAGAGTTCTGAGGGCTGTTGACCGTCTTCCGTTGTCAGGAGGTCAAAGAGGCGGTTGCAGGTGCGGAGGATGAGGGCGTCTCCCTGGCTGACCGCGCGGTCGTTGTATTTGGGATAGAGCGATCGCAAACGTGCGTAAAGTTGCTGGTGAAAACTATCCTCAGGATCGCGGGCGTCAACGGCAAAAATGAGATAGTTGTACAGCGCGTCCTTGAAGGTTTCGTAGTCTACGCCATCGGTCTGTTTGAGAAAGATGTGGGCGAGGTTGGTGTGGCTGAACTGACCGCGACGAACGATCAGCCGCTTGATCAGTTGCAGCACTTGGTCACCGAGGCCGGTGGGGTTTTCGACCACCTCGGCTGCGGGGTGCTTCGTTGCCTGGGTCACGACCGATGATTGCGATCGCGCTGTATACATCGCCAGCTCAAACTTGAACTTGTCCTTCAGTTCGTGTGAGAGCTGGCGGGCGGCTTGGCGCTGCTCCGGTGAGTTTTGGCTGTCGGCATACTGTGGCACCAGTAGGTAGGAGGTGTAGCGCTTGCTCCAGTGCTCGATGCCGAGAGTTGCCAGACGGTTGTGGTGGTCGTGGCGGATGGCGAACAGGCGCAGATCTTCGTAATCTTGGCTGTCAATGAATTCCTGAATCCAGCCCTGCAAGCGACCGCGCTCTTTATTAACCGAGCGTTTGCGACCGTCAAACTCGGCAAAATCCTCCACCAGGGCGACGACACAGTCCGACTCGCGCTTCGTCTCCCAGTTGTTCACCAGAATGTAGCAGCAGCGTTTGAGCGAATTCAAGAAGGTCTGGCGATCGCGCCCCTGCACAATCTCCTGGAGATCGGCAAAAGCGTCTCTGTTCATCGCATTGGCGCGATAGTCAAAAAAGAGACTCCGGAACTCCTGGCGGGCCGCGTCGGGCGGATAGTGCCGCACCACGCTCAAGAAAAAATCAAAAATTTGCATCCGCCCTTCGCTGTTGCTCTCTACGGTGAAGGCAAGGCACGCCGCCGCTCCCTGGTTTTGGGCCAACGAGTCCAGACGCGATCACCCGACCTCACCCAAGTTGACCTACAACTCTGCACCCAACTATTGCCGCGCCAGCATTTTCCTTTGCTAAATGAATTATAAACAATGGCTGCGGCGATTTACGTGAGGTCACGGACAGGGTGAGTTGTCGGCGCTCAGCCACCGACAACCCACTCTATCCGCCCATTGCTCAACCTTATGCTCCAGTTTGGCGGTTGCAAAATCCGGAGCCTATGAGCACCAGACCGCTGCTCAGCCTGTCGTGCGCCATTGTTCAGGGTTGGGGCAGGGGGCGTCAAGCCTGATTTTCAAGGCTGCCGCCGTCTTGCCTGCGCGTAGGAGTCACGGGTAAGTACTTCGCTCACCCGGATTTTTGTCCTAGACAGACCCCTAACCCATGAGCATCACCGTATCGATGACGTGGATAATGCCATTGTCCGCCTCAATATCAGCGGCCAAAACAGTGGCATTTTTCACTTCAAAACCATCGCGGCAATCAATCGGGATCGGTGAGCCTTCCAGTGAAGTCAACGCATCCATGGTCTGAAGATCAGCTTGCTTGTAGCGACCCGAGACGACGTGGAAAGTCAGAATACGACCCAGTTGCGGCGGACTTTTGACCAGTGACTCTACCGTTCCGGGTGGGAGTTTGGCAAAAGCATCGTCATTGGGGGCGAAGACGGTGAAGGGGCCGGGGCTTTTGAGCGCGGCGACTAAGTCAGCAACTTTAACAGCGGTGACCAGGGTATTGAATGAGCCAGCGCCAACAGCAATGTCAACAATATCGGGCATGGGGTTTGTGCGGCAAAGATTGCGGGAATATACTCCCTAATCTTAGGATTGGGCGGGCCAGGCGGGCCTGCTTCCTAGGACACAAAAACTGGGGAGGCATCAATGGCGATCGCTGTTGTTTTCCCAAGGCTATTCACTGGGGTCGGTTGACCTGACGCGACGACACGCCACTTGCCAAGCGGAACCGTTTGTGACCAAGATTCCGGTGCGGCAACTCGACCAGCTAATGGCTTGACTCGAGGATCGCAGTTGACAGGGGACGGGCGATCGCCGATAACTAAGAGCGGCCTAATGACCCCCTCAAGCCATGACCAGTGATTTTCGCTTCCTGATGTTGGGAGCCATGTACGAAAACGGCGGCAACACTACCCACCGTTTTCTGGACGGACACCCGCAACTGTATGTCTATCCCTTTGAATCGCAGATCGGCACGCGGTTGGTGAATGACGCCTTGAGTGCCACCTTTCCGGTGAAATATCGCTACCCGGTCTTCGATCTCGCCGCCACACCCTACCAGGACTACAAAGCGATCATCGACGAGGAGTGCAAGGTGCGGGCGCGCACGCCGCACGTCAGCAAGTTTCGTCATCTGCCGTTTGAGTTTAGCGACGACGAGCGCTGCGAAATTTATCAAAACTATGTCCAGGCGAGTGGGCGATCGCCCGGCAACAACGTCGCCGCCTTCTTTCGCGCTACCTTTGATGCCTGGAAGGACTACCGGCGCACGGGTGAAGAAGCTGTCTATGTCGGCTATAGCCCGATCTTCGTGGTCGATAGCGCCAAACTCCTTGACGATCTCCCCGGTGCCCACGTCTTGCACGTCGTCCGCAACCCTTGGTCAGCCTACGCAGATACCAAGAAGCGTCCTGTTCCGCTATCGCTGGTGAACTATATGCTCGGCTGGACGCTCAACCAGTACCATGCCCTGCTGTTCAAAGAACGCTACCCTGACCGTGTTCACATCGTCCGCGCTGAGGATGTCATGGCTGATGCTCAGAAAACGCTGGGTGCGGTCTGCGAAAAACTTGGCATCGAAACCGCCGCGAGTCTAAAAACGCCCAGTTGGAATGGTGAACCCCTGCAAGAAGTCTACCCTTGGGGCACGATCCGCAAGGCGACCCCGGCGGCTAATCTGGCGACCGCACAGGAGCTATCGGCTGCCGAGAGCGACGAGATCCGCCAGCGGACTTGGCAATACTTGGATGGGTTCGATTACCGCAATTTCTTGACCTAGTACAAGGCGGCGGAAATGAGATGCCCATTCAGGATCCGTAGGATGCCTGTATTGTCTGCACTCATCACTCAAAACTCAGAACTCAAAATTCCGCGTAGCGGTACTAGTGCCGATTCTTGGATTGGTATCTTGGTGCTGACGACCTTCGATGATGATGAATATAGGGTCAAATGTCTGGAGAAGCGCACGCTGATTGAGCAGATTGTCATGGCGATTCGCTCGGTACATCTTGGCTATCGTCAACGCGATCCGACCATTGCTCCCAAAGTTTTTTCGCGAGCACCTGTAGTAGGATGCTTGGTGCCAATAAATTAGTGGTTGTGGAGTTGAGATGAATTGGTTGACTCGCTGAGGGCGGTATTCCTCAGTCACCAAGCTTGCCACAGTCTGAGCGAGGCCTCAGGCACTCGAGGGTGATCGCGTCATGGAAGTATCAAGCGCTGCCTGGGGGTAGACGATGCGTTGGTGGTTGTACTGCTGCCAGACGCGCACGAAGACCTCGGCGATGATCGGGAGTTCTTCACGCCGCAGGCCACATTCGCTGAGTTGATTGTCTTGCCAGCGGGCTTTGAAGATTTTATTGACCATGCTGAGGGCTGTTTCGGGTGTGACTTCTTTGAGCGATCGCAGGGCGGCCTCGCAGGCATCAGCGAGCATGACGATCCCGGTTTCGCGCGACTGCGGGATCGGGCCGTCGTAGCGAAAATCGGCTTCGGCGATTTCCTGACCTTTGGTTTGGGCTTGCTGTTTGGCTTGGAAATAGAAGTAGGAGATCAAAATCGTCCCCTGATGTTCGGGGATGAAGTCGCGTACCGCTTGCGGCAGACCGTGTTTGCGAGCCATGACTAGCCCTTCGCTGACGTGCTTTTTGATGATCTGAGCACTGAACTGTGGGTCGTCGATGGTGTCGTGTTTGTTGGGGCCACCCATCTGGTTTTCGATGAAGCCGAGGGGATCGTGCATTTTGCCGATGTCGTGGTAGAGCGTGCCGGTGCGAACCAGCTCGACATTACAATGCAGTTCGCGCGCTGCCGCTTCAGCCAGTGAGGCGACGAAGAGGGTGTGCTGAAAAGTGCCTGGGGCTTGGGTTGCCAGTCGTTTGAGCAGTGGCCGGTTGGGATTGGCCAGCTCGGCGAGGCGGATCGGCGTCACGAGGTCAAACAAGCGTTCGAGGTAGGGGGAAACCCCTAGGGCGACGACGCACCAAGCGAGGCCGGAGATGCCGAAGAGAGCGGCGCTGGCTAGTTGCACTGACCAGATCGTGCCAGCGGCGGCACTGGGGATCAGTGTCGCAATCAGATAAATGGCGCTCTGGGAGAGACCGCTGGCACCGCCGAGGAAGGCGAGTTCTTCGCGCGATCGCAGGCGGCCGGCGATCGCAGCGGCCAACAGCCCGCCGCTCGCGCCCGCTAGCAGGGGAGCGAGGCTAAAGGGTGCTCCGCCCTCGGTGCTGACGCTGCCGAAGGCGGATAGTCCAGTGATGAGGCTGACCTGAGTGATGGCGACAGCGGGATTGTAAAAGCTGCTGACCAACAAGCCAGCGGCGGCAAAGTTGGTCTGCTGGATGTCGCGGATTTCCAGGGCGGGTGTGCTCAAGCTGACGACGCTGAGGAGACAAAGCAACAAGCGATCGCGGCAGCGCAGGCGAACATTGGTACGACGGCGGACGACTTCAAAAATACCAATGGCACCGGTCACGGCTCCAGCGGTCAGCACAAGGCCTTGCCAATCGATCCCCCGCGCTGTTTTGCCGAACTCATCCAGCAAGACAAAGGCGCGCCGATCGATCGGTTCGCCTTGCCGCACGATGATTTCACCTTTTTCGACCGTGTAGCGGACTTCGTCAACTTGCTCAACTGCCTGGGCAGCCTGGAGCTTAGTAGCGTCACGGTCTTCAACCAAGTTGGGTTCGAGTAGGTTTGCCAGTACCTCGGTGGTAGCCGGTAGGGCAATCTGTTGGGGCACGAGTGATCGCAACTGTGTCCGCACTGCCTGCTGGATCAGACTGTCGGGCAAGCCGCGCGGGATACCCTGGGCAAGCATTTGCTCGGCTGCCTGCGTGATCCCCTGACGGGTCTCACGCCAGGCCTCGTCGGAGAGATCCAGAAAGAGTTGCCGCGTCGCCACCGAAAGTTCTTGCTCCGCCACCAGCACGGGTGTTGCCAGGGCTTGCTGATAGCCTTGACGTGCGAGCAGGATTTCGGCCAAGACGACTTGCAGAGCGCCTGTGCCGCTGCGCCGCCGGTGGGTGCGCAACTCGGCGATCGCCTGCTGGGCGGCTAAAGCCGAGGGCGGGGTCAGACTGGTTTCTGCATCTGGCACTTCAGCGTCCCCAGGCTCCGCCTCGGGCTTCAGCCAGATCGTCTCTGCCAGTGCTGTCGCGAGTTCGTCAGCCGTCAATTCGCCTTGTTGCTCAGCGGCGCGCGCGATTTCCTGCCATTCGGTATGACTGGTGCTGCGGAGGTAGCGCTGCGAGGGCAGTGTGAGCGTGGCTTCGGCCGCGAAAGGAAATTCACCGGCCAACTGGCGCATCTGCTCCATATCAGCCAGAAATGTATCCAACTTTTGCTGAATGGCTTGGGTCGCCTCGGTGTCAATCTTGAGCACTTGCACAGAGCCAGTCTCTGCTGCCTTGCGTTCCTGGCGAGTGATTTCTTCATCTGCTACCGAGGCATCGCGCGGCGCTCGCTCGGTGTAGGGTGCGCGCATATCCACCTTCAAGCTGGGTTGATTGTAGAAGCGATAGCCGACGACGCTGGTCAGCGCAATGGCGACGAGCGCAAACATCAGTGGGTCGGGAATGCTGGCTCGCTGCGGACGGCGTGCGTCTCCTAGCGCCCAAGTGGAGCGGGTGGGCGGGCGATGTCCGTTAGTGGTACCTAATTCAGCGAGGGGCTTGTCAGCCGCGTGGCGGGAGGCTGACAGCCGTTGCATGAGGGGCTGAATCAGTTGGTGTAGAGCGTTCATGGCGTTTGCAACGTGAGAGTGGGTCGGGAGTAGAATGAACCGGTTGCACAGGCCTCCATCCTAGCCAATGGAGGCTATTGTATGGAATTTGTCGCCTGATTGTCGCTGGGGTGATCGCCTGGAAGCTCAGTATGACAGCGGTTGTCTTTGTGGTGATGGCTGGTGCGGCTGGCGATCGCGCGCGCCCGGAGCGCGCTAGCTCCTAAAGCTGCAACCAAGCTCGCCACCGCCGCCCGCTAAAATCCTGACAAATTTCTGAATTTTCCTGGTGCGCTCCCAGTGGACTGCTAAGCTGAGGCGAAATTTGGCGGCCGTAGGAGCACGATCACGACGTGAGCAATAATTCCCTCGTTGAACAGCGCGACTATACCTTAATTATCGATAAAAGCGGCAGTATGTCGTCGCCAGAGCGACCGGGCGGGCGGAGTCGCTGGGTCGCGGTGCAAGAATCCACCCTGGCCCTCGCCAAGAAGTGTGAAGAACTCGATCCCGACGGTATCACCATCTATTTATTCTCCGGGCAGTTCAAGCGCTATGACAATGTGACCTCGGACAAGGTGACGCAAATTTTTGCCGAGCACCAACCGATGGGCAAAACGGATCTGGCGAGTGTGCTCTACGACGCGCTGGATAACTATTTTCAACGCAAGGAGGCTGGCGAGGCGAAGCCCAATGGCGAAACGATCATCGTGATTACCGATGGCGAACCCAGTGATCGCCGTTCGGTCATGCGCCTGATTGTCGAGGCTTCACGTAAGATCGACCGCGATGAGGAGCTGGGGATTTCCTTGATTCAAGTGGGGCGCGACAAGCTGGCGATGCAGTTCTTGCAAGCGCTCGACGATCAGCTCGAGGGGGCGGGTGCGAAGTTTGACATTGTGGATACGGTGACGATTGAAGATATGCAGGGACGCGACTTGGCTGACGTTTTGTTGAAGGCGGTTGTGGATTAGAGCGACCGTCATCGGCGGCGTCAGCGTGCCAGGGGACAGAATCGCAAGCAGCTTGCTCACCGCTGCCTGTGAACTGGCGTTAGTATGGAAAGTGTGATTTGGGTTTTCGCGAGCACTGGATCGTGCGGTGATGAGCGAAGGTTATGAGTTGCAAGCAGTCATCGCGCTGGGAGATGAGTGGTGAGTAGCGAGAGCAAGCGAGAGCGCAGGTTTGTGGACGACCGTGAAGCGGGCAACCAGCTTTGGCAATATGTCAAAAATTTGAGTCCCGAGGCGATCGCCCAGCTCTCGAAGCCGCAATCGCCAGAGGTGTCGAGTATCATGGAGCGCAATATTATCGGCTTGCTCGGTTCGCTGCCGTCGGAGCATTTTGAGGTGACGGTCACGACTAATCGCGAGCATCTCGGTCGCCTGCTCGCGTCCGCAATTGTCAGTGGTTACTTTCTGCGGAATGCTGAGCAGCGCCTCGATTTTGAGCAGCGTCTGCACAATCTGGATGGCGATCGCTCGGAATAAGACCGAATAAAACCCGCATCGCACCCGTTTCTGGTGGACAGCCGCAACGCGGTAAAGTTGGGTAGTGTCCCTCAGCCTGGAGGCCTTTCCTGATGCTGGCTCAGCTTCTCGCCGCCACCGTCGCGCTCGGCAGCGTCACCTTTTATCTCGCCGCATTCTTCTTTCCGGAAGTTCACCGTCGGCGCGACTTTATCTGGAGTGGAGTTGGCTTCTTTTATGCACTGGTGCTCTGGCTCTGTGCCGGCCGCCTGACCGGGGGCGTGCTGCTGGGTCAGGTGGCGAGCGTCTCGCTACTCGTCTGGCTGGGCAGCCAAACGCTCTTGCTGCGCCGCCAACAAGCGGCACCCGAGGATAAAACAGCCGTCTCGCCTGCGGTTCAGGAGCAGGTCAAAGGCTTCTCGTTTGGCAAACTCTTGGCTCCTCTGACTAATCGTTTCCAGCGCCAACCACAGGCTGCGACCCCGAAACCGGAAACCGTCGCTACGCTCGTGGACGAAGTGGCGACGGCAGCAGAGGCCGCCGTTGCCCCGGACGCCGAAGTTGCCCCCCCGAGACTGAAGCCCCTGAATCTGACCTGGCTGAGACAGAGGTAAACGCCGCGGCTGCGATCGCACCCGCTGAACTAGACCCCGTTGCCTCGGATGTGGCTGAGGATCTGGATCAACCCACATCCCCCGAACCTGACGCCGAGGCAGCGCCTCGCTATCGGCCGGAGGAAGCAGCCTCAAACTGGCCGACCGATGCAGTCACGGCGTCGGGCTGGGTAGACGACGACGCTGAAACGACGAATTGGCCCGACGACGAACCGGCTGATGCCGAACCCGACGCTGCCACCGAGGCAGCCAATTGGGTTGATACGCCAGAGATCGCGATCGATGTTGAAGGGACAGCGGCTGAGCCGGAGGCGGCTCCCGAACCGGCCGCCGAGGTTGAGGTTGATGCTCAGGCGATCGCCAATGCCGAACCAGTCGCTGAATCGGAACCCGCGCTGGCAGCGGTGCCAGACGTGGCAGTGATCCAGTCGCTCAATGAACTGCCGAGCGAAGACTTGGAGGCTACCGCCGATTCTGAGGTGGGTGCCGCTGAGACCACAGCCGCATCCGAGACCGAAAGTTGGGACAAAGGCCAAGAATCCGCTTGGTGAGGTTGAAGCTGACGGCAGGCGTCATTGATAATGAGAGCAAATGTTTCTGTCTCTCTCCCCTGCAAGCCTGTGAGCGCACCCAAAAGCTACAAAGACACCGTTAATTTACCCAAAACCGACTTTAGTATGCGCGCCAACTCGGTGCAGCGTGAGCCAGAGTTGCAAGCTTTCTGGGATGAGCAGCAGATTTATCAGCGCTTGGCAGTAGAGAACCCGGGCGATCGCTTCATCCTCCACGACGGCCCGCCCTATGCCAATGGCTCGCTCCACATGGGCCACGCGCTCAACAAAATCCTCAAAGACATCATCAACAAATATAAACTCCTGCGCGGCTACAAAGTCCGCTACGTGCCCGGTTGGGACTGCCACGGCCTGCCGATCGAGCTGAAAGTCCTGCAAGCAATGCCGAGCAAAGCACGGCAAGCGCTAACGCCGATCGAGTTGCGCCGCCAGGCCCGCGATTTTGCCCTCAAAGTCATCGATGAACAGCGCCAAGGTTTCCAGCGCTTCGGGGTCTGGGGCAACTGGGAGCAGCCCTATATGACCTTGCAACCTGAATACGAAGCCGCGCAGATTGCTGTGTTCGGCCGCATGGCGCTCAAGGGCTATATCTATCGCGGTCTCAAGGCGGTTCACTGGAGTCCTAGCTCGCAGACGGCATTGGCGGAAGCGGAGCTGGAATATCCGGAGGGGCATACCTCGCGCAGCATCTATGTCGCCTTCCCGCTGACTCAAGCGGCTCCTGCCGTTGCCGAGCAACTGTCGCCGTTCTTACCGCATCTGGGGGTGGCGATCTGGACGACGACCCCCTGGACGATTCCCGCCAACCTGGCGGTGTCGGTGAATCCGGACTTGGAGTATGCCGTCGTTGAAAGGACAGATGCGGGGGCAACGCCGCAATATCTGCTGGTCGCGGCGGAATTGGTGGAGCGTCTGGCGACGAAATTTGCCCAGCCGCTGGCGGTGAAAACGACGCTGCCCGGTCGCGCTCTGGAGCATTGCACCTATAAACATCCCCTCTTTGACCGCGAGAGCGAGATCCTGATCGGCGGCGACTATGTGACGACGGAATCCGGCACGGGTCTCGTGCATACCGCTCCCGGTCACGGTCAGGAGGACTTCCAAGTCGGCCAGCGCTACGGACTGCCGATCCTCTCGCCCGTCGATGAGCGCGGCAACTTTACGGCTGAAGCAGGACCATTTGCGGGGCTGAATGTGCTCAATGGCGGCAACGATGCCGTGATCGCAGCCCTGACCGAGGCTAAGGCCTTGTTGCTCGAAGAAGCCTACGTTCACAAATATCCCTACGATTGGCGCACCAAAAAACCGACGATTTTCCGCGCCACTGAGCAGTGGTTTGCCTCCGTGGAAGGGTTCCGGGAGGAAGCGATGCAGGCGATCGCCTCAGTGCGCTGGATTCCGGCTCAGGGCGAAAACAGGATTGTCGGCATGGTGGGCGATCGCGCTGACTGGTGCATCTCGCGCCAGCGCAGTTGGGGGATGCCGATCCCGGTTTTTTATGACGAAGAAACCAATGAGCCGCTGCTGAATGAGGCGACATTGAACCATATCCAGACGCTCTTCGCTGAACATGGCTCGGATGCTTGGTGGGAGCTGCCGGTAGCGGACTTGTTGCCGGAAAACTATCGCCACAATGGCCGCACCTACCGCAAGGGCATGGACACGATGGATGTCTGGTTCGACTCTGGCTCCTCTTGGGCGGCGGTTGCCCAGCAGCGCGAAGAACTGGGCTATCCCGCCGATATGTACCTGGAAGGCTCCGACCAACACCGGGGCTGGTTCCAGTCCAGCTTGCTTACCAGTGTCGCCGCCAATGGTTGCGCGCCCTACAAAACGGTCTTGACCCACGGCTTCGCGCTCGATGAAAAAGGGCACAAAATGAGCAAGTCCCTGGGCAATGTCGTCGATCCACTGGTGATCATCAATGGCGGCAAAAATCAAAAGCAAGAACCACCCTATGGCGCGGATATTTTGCGGCTCTGGGTGTCGTCGGTGGACTATTCCTCAGATGTGCCGATCGGCAAAAATATCCTCAAGCAACTCGCCGATGTCTATCGCAAGATCCGCAACACGGCACGCTTTTTGCTGGGTAACTTGCACGATTTCGACCCGGCTCGCGATGCCATGACCTATGAGCAGTTGCCCGAACTTGATCGCTATATGTTGCATCGGATTGGTGAGGTCTTCAGCGAGGTGACGGACGCTTTTGAGAGTTTCCAGTTCTTCCGGTTCTTCCAGACGGTGCAAAATTTCTGCGTTGTTGATCTCTCGAATTTCTACCTCGACATTGCCAAAGATCGCCTCTACATTTCCGCCCTCGATTCGCCGCGTCGGCGCAGTTGTCAGACGGTGCTGGCGATCGCTCTCGAAAATCTCGCCAAGGCGGTCGCGCCCGTCCTGATGCACATGGCTGAGGACATCTGGCAATCCTTGCCCTACCCTACGCCGCATCAATCCGTGTTTGCGGCGGGCTGGGTGCCACGCGATGACCAGTGGCAACAGCCGCAGCTAGCCGCCACCTGGGAAAAACTGCGCGCGGTGCGGGCGGAGGTCAATAAAGTCCTGGAACAGGCGCGGACTGAGAAGGCGATCGGCTCGTCGCTGGACGCCAAAGTGTTGCTCTACACGCCGGATACTGACCTGCGACAGTTACTTGATCGGCTCAACCCAGCCGATAGCCTCGGTCAACAACGGGTGGACGCACTGCGCTACCTCGTCCTTGCCTCGCAGGTAGAATTAACCGACTCAGCCGACGCTATCCAGACCGCGACCTATCGCAGCGAAACCGATTGGCTGACCGTCGGTGTCGTCAAAGCTGAGGGAGAAAAGTGCGATCGCTGCTGGAACTACTCCACCCAGGTCGGTGATTCATCGGATGACCCGACGATTTGTGAACGCTGTGTGGGGGCATTGGTCGGCACATTCTGAAGCTCTGATGCGGCGAGGAGTCCCGATACTGAGCACAATAAAATCAAAGCATTCCGTTGTTTTCAAGAGTTAAGAATTTCTGGGTTGTCCAGGGTCAACCTCATCGGTGGCAAAACAACTCTGGAAAACCACGATGTATTCCGCAGGGAGTTGCACCGTCAGCCCTTGCTGCCCTCTCAACGAAAGTCCAGCAAACCGAGAAAATTACGGGCGCTGTAATCGCCTGCTATTCCTTATGCAAGCAAGCTTGCTTACTGCTATTCTGCTTCCCCTTGCCTTGGCTGTCGTCATGCTCGGTATGGGTCTCAGCCTGGTTCCCGACGACTTCCGCCGCATCGCTCGCGAGCCGCAGGCTGTCGCCTTGGGAGCAGTCTGCCAGTTACTGCTGCTACCGCTGATTGGCACAGCGATCGCTCTGTTGCTGCCCCTCGAGCCGGCGATCGCCGTCGGTCTGGTGGTGATCGCCCTCTGTCCTGGTGGTCCCTCCTCCAACTTTGTTACCTATCTGGCGGGCGGTGATGTCGCTCTCTCGGTTACTCTCACGGCGCTCAACAGTCTGATTACTGTCTTTACGATCCCGATCTTGACTAACTTTGCCCTCCGGTACTTCCTTGGCGAAACCAGCGCGATCGCCCTTCCCCTCGGCGAAACCATACTGCAAATCTTTGTCATCACGGTCATCCCGATCGCCTTGGGGATGGCGAGCCGTCAGCGTTTTCCCCAGACCGCCTGCCAGTTGGAAAAACAGATGAGTCGTTTGGCGATCGCGCTCCTCGCTCTGATCATCCTGTTACTGCTGATCCGCGAGGGTAACCAACTGCCCCGCTTCATTGCTCAAGTCGGCATTGGGGTTCTCCTGCTGAATAGTCTCGCCATGCTTGCCGGTCTTGCGGTCGCTAAACTCGGTCGCTTGCCCCGCCGTCAGCAAACTTGCCTCACCATCGAAGTTGGCATCCAGAATGGCACGCTGGCGATCGCTGTCACCGCCGGACTGCTCGACAACCCCGACATGGCGATTCCTGCGGCTGTCTACAGCCTTTTGATGTACCTTACTGCCCTCATCGCCATTGGCTATGGTCGTCGGGCCGATCGCTCCCCGATGACCTAACCCGCTGGATTGCGATCGCCGGAGTGATCTTGTCCGCTGTTCGCGCAGCGTCATTAAACTGGGATTATGACTGATCAAACTAACAACCCACAGACTGCCCAGACGATCACCGCTAGTTTGGAGGCGGCCAGCGAATGCCTCGGGACGGCGCTCTATGAGTGGATCGAGCAGAGTACTGAGACCCTCGGTGCGATCGCTATGCCGATTGCCACCAATCCGGTGATCAACTTGGCGACTAAGGTGCCCGGACTTAGTTGGCTCGTCGCGGCCCTCGGTCAGGTCAATGTCGAGGCTGTCCAGAAGGATGTGACAACCCTACAACGCGCCCACCTCGCGGCGAGTGCTCCTGAACTCGCTCAGTATGTCATTAACGAAGCCGCCTGGCGGGCGGCCGGAATTGGTTTCGCGACGAACTTTGTGCCGCCTCTGGCGCTGATGTTGCTGGCGGTTGACTTGGGGGCGATCGCCGCTCTGCAAGCTGAGATGATCTATCGCATTGCGACTATTTATGGCTTTTCGCCCACTGCTCCCGACCGACGTGGCGAAGTTCTCGCTATCTGGGGTCTGTCAACGGGTAGTTCTAGTGTCCTAAAAGCTGGACTCAGCCTGGTCGAGCTACTGCCGCTCGTCGGTACGGTTGCGGGCACAACTGGCAACGCTGCGATCCTTTATGGCCTTGGTCAGGTTGCTTGTCGCTTCTATGAGGCTAAGCGGCGCGCCATGGGTGTCCGCCAGTCGCCGGTAGTCACCTAGACTAGTACCGCTACGCGGAATTTTGAGTTCTGAGTGCCTGCAATACGGGAATCTTGGGGATTTTGAATGGGCATCTCATTTCCGCCGTCCTGTACTAGTCTCGCAAGCGTTGCTGCTGGGCGATGGTTGCGGATGCGGTGCTGGAAACATTAAATGCCACTGGGACGGATGTAGTGGACTGGAAGGGATGACAAGTTGCCGGTTGCGGAGCTGGAAAGCTGGGAGACACAGCCGCTCTGGCGGCGACTCTAATACCGATAACTACCCTTATCGGTATTAGAGTCGCCGCTGCCCACTCCAGGCATCTCCCCCGCCGCCCGGACTAAACGCTCCCCGCCTGTTGCAACTCAGCCAATAGCCCGCTACATGCATCCAACAGCAAATCAATCACGTAATTGAAACCCTCCGGGCCGCCATAGTAAGGATCCGGAACCTCGCGATCGCCATGCTCGCGGGCAAAATCACACATCAGCTTCACCTTATCGGCGTACTGACCCTTGGGATCCTGGCGGCGGATGTCCTCATAGTTACTGCGATCCATCGCCAAGATGAGATCGAACACCTCAAAGTCCGTCGCCTCAAACTGGCGCGCACAGCCCGTCAGCTCCAAACCACGTCGCTTGGCCGCCGCCTGCATCCGGCGGTCAGGCGGCGCGCCGATATGATAGCTCGCCGTACCCGCCGAATCGCAGTAGACGCGATCGCTCAGCCCCGCCTCCGTCAACAAATGCTTCATGATATTCTCCGCCGACGGCGAGCGGCAGATATTGCCGAGACAGACGAATAACAGCTTATAACTCATAGATGGAAGGGATTTACCAGAAATCTCAGCACTTGACCCGGTCTGAGCAAAGGCGCGATGGCGATCGCCCCAGCCAGCCAGAAGCCACCATCAGTTTTACTGTAGATTCGTGTTAAGTTGCTATAGCACTGCCAGATTGATCGGTACTGCTCCCCGCCATGCGGTGATCGCCACCCTCTACCCCCCCGTGCATCTGCACGCAGCTATCAATTCAATGCCTGCCTCAGCAAGGCACATTTGTCGAAATCGAAGGCCGAGGAAAACGCTCAATGTTCAAGTCTCATCGCAGCCCTTACATTAGCGGGATCTACAGTCGGCGACGCCGCCGGTTTGCCTTTCCCTGGAAAACAACACTCGCGTTGCTCGGCGGCCTCATCATTCTCGAGCTGGGCACTCGCCTCGCGCTCAACTTCACAGGTCAGGCTACCCCGATCAACGACGCCAGCAACGAACCCGCTGTCGCTTACAAACTCCAATTCTTCAACCCGCGCGGTCGCGCCCTCAGCGGCCTCGCGCGCGAGGGTCAACTGCGCCTGCAACAACGCGCCCTGCTCAGCTACCAACTCGTCAGCGAACAAAGCAGCCCCTTCTGGACAATCAATGCCCAAGGCTTCCGCGACACGGAACCAGTCCCCGTCGATAAACCCGAGGGCGAGATTCGCATTTTTATCCTCGGTGGCTCCGCCGCCTTTGGACAGTGGCTGCCGAGCGATGACGCCACCATGGCCGCAAATCTCGAGCGCCGCCTGCAAGAACGCCTCGAACAGCAAGTGCGATCGCCCGAAAAATACCGCCCCAACGTCCTCCCCGCCACCGGTGCCCCCCGCACCCAAGCCCTCGCTCTGCCCGCCAAGCTGCGCGACGCCAACTACCGCGTGATCAATGCCGCCGTACCGGGCTACGTCGCCCCCAACCACCTCGCGCAACTTGCGACCAATATCCTGCCCTACCAACCCGACGTAATCGTACTGCTGAGCGGCTACGAAGACCTCCTCCTCCCCGGCGAGCGCGAGGCCGCTAGCATCCCACAACTCGATCAATTCCTCAATCAACCTCTTTACCATTTCTGGGCCTACCTCAGCGAACCCATCGCCCGCTTCATCCGCAACACCGCCCTGTTCAGGGCGACACAGTTTTGGTTGCTACGACCGCAGCCCCGGCCAGCCGAAACCTCACTCCCGCTCAGCGCCAGCACCCAACCCCTAGACGACCGCCTGCCCCGCACTGAACGGCAGCTCGAACAGCGCCTCGTCCGCTACGACGCCGCCGTCAAACAGATGGCTCGCCTCAGCGCTGGAGCCAATGTCCCCCTGATCGTCGCCCTACAGCCCGAGATCAGCGGCATCTCCCCCGAAAAATTGCAGGACAATGAAGCGGAGATCGTCAGCCAGTTGGGCAGTGACTATCTCCAGCGCGCCCAGGCTGGCTTTGCCCGACTTGGCGAAACCAACGACAGACTCGGCGAAGCCTTTCCCGGCAACGTGAAAATCCTCAATTATTACGATCTCTACGACCAGTATTCCGCTGAGGCCTTCATCGATGCTGTGCATCTCAACGCGCCAGCCAATCAAGCCTTGGCCGAGCGTTTTTATAACGCGATCGCCGAACTGCCACAGCTCCAAGTGCAGTCGCAAGAAGTCATACGCCCTTAAAAACTACGGATTGGCAGCATGAGATCGGCAAAAAAGCGGCATCAATACAATCTCTGGCGACTCGCCCAGCGTGGATTCTTGGTGCTCAGCCTGAGCTGCTGCTGCTGGTTCTTACTACTGATCGCTGCCGCTGCTCCGTCTCCAGAAAATACCGCGCCCTCACCCCCAGCGGCGATCGCCAAGTACTCCCTCCAAGTTCCCGCTGAAGTCGCCCAGCGGCAAATCAAACTCACGCCCCCAGCAACCAAACTGCGTGTCACCACTCAACCCGGTGATGTCGCCGTACGTTGTGGCGATCGCATCCAAACCTACACCTGCACCGGCGGCAAACCCTTAACCATCGAGCGATCACCCGCAGAAGCCATCAGCCAATTCCGAGTCCAAAACCCGACCCATGCTGAGGCAATCAGCATCGAACTGACGGTCTACGCTACGGCTACTCCTCCAGAAACCTAACCCGCTTTTGGGTCAGCTTTCCGGTGCCAATGCGCGTCCCCATGCCTCAGCCGACTTGTTATGATGGAGCCACGTGTCACAAGTCGCTGGCGATTCTCTAACACAACTGACGCGAAATGTCAGCCTTCTCTGAGCAACAGCCTGACCTCCACGGGTGTACTCATTGCCCAAGCGAAACATCAACTAGCTGTCAGGATAGCGCGTCTATTACCCTGAAGAGATGCAATAAGTTCGGCGGCTCTATCAGTCCAGCCCCGATTTCTGTCGTTCTGCCGCTGATTCCCCATGTCCGCCGTCGCTCCGCCCAACGACCTACCCGAAATTCTCATCGTTGATGACACCCCGATGAATCTGCGTCTGTTGATGCAGATGCTCGCCGAGCGCGACTACCGGCTAAAAGCAGCGCCCAGCGGCAAACTAGCGCTTGTCCATGCCATGATGACGCCCCCGGATCTAATCCTGCTCGACATCATGATGCCGGAGATGAATGGCTACGAGGTCTGCCGCCATCTCAAAGCCGAGACGCGCACGCGCGACATTCCGATCATCTTCATCAGTGCCATGCACGAGATCGCAGATAAAGTCAAAGCCTTTGAAGTTGGCGGCGTTGACTACATTATCAAGCCCTTTCACACTCAAGAAGTCTTGGCGCGCATCGACCTCCACCTCCAACTGAACCGCTCCCGCCGACAGTTGCAAACAGAGCGCGATCGCCAAGCGCAGCAATTGAATGAGCAGCACGAACAATTGCGCGCACAGCTTGCAATCCAGGCTGCCACCCAAGCCCAACTCGCCCAGAGCGATAAACTAGCCACCCTGGGTCAGATGCTGGCTGGCATTGCCCACGAAATCAATAACCCCGTCGGCTTCATCGCTGGTAACCTGCCCCCGGCACGGGATTATGTCCGCGACCTCCTGGATCTGATCGCTCTCTACCAGCAGGAATGGTCAGCACCAAGTGCCGCCGTACAAGCCAAGATCGACGAAATCGACCTGGAATATCTCAAAGACGACCTCCCGAAGCTGCTCGAATCCATGTACCTCGGCACCGAGCGCATCCGCGCCCTCAGCAAAAGTTTGCGAACTTTTGCCCGCGCCGACACCGAGCACCAAGTCGCCTGCGACCTCCACGAAGGCCTCGAAGCGGCACTACTAATTTTGCAGCATCGCCTTAAAGCCCAGCAGACGCGCTCCGAAATCCAGGTTGTGCGTGATTACAGCGAACTCCCTCCGGTCTACTGCTATCCTGGTCAGCTCAATCAGGTGTTTCTGAATCTCATGGCTAACGCCCTCGATGCCCTTGAAGAGGAACAGCCACAACCCGACAAAGCGACTGATGCCACCACCCAACCACAGCTCACGCTCGGCACAGCAGTCACAGAGACTGGCGATCGCGTCAAAATCACCATCCAAGACAACGGCCCCGGCATCCCCCTCGCCCTGCAAGCCAAAATCTTTGAGCGCCTCTTCACCACCAAAGCCGTTGGCCAAGGCACTGGCCTGGGCTTGGCGATCGCCCGCGACATCGTCGAAACCAAACACGGTGGCACCCTGACCTGTCATTCAACCCCCGGAGCAGGAGCCACATTCACCATCACCCTGCCCCTGAAGCCAACAGACCCAACAGTTGACAACAGTGCATCAATGATCTGAAAAGAGAGACGGAAGCAGCCAGCAGCCAAAGCGATGCCATGCCCGCTGTGCGGTCATGAAAAACCCCACAAGCACGGAAAAACCAGCAAAGTCGGACGATGTTATGCCGGATAGTCTTGAACGAAGTTTGAGACTGGCTGATGAGGCAGCCTAGTTTCTGAAAACGCAAGTCTATGCAGCAGCCCGGATTTGGGAGCGGGATCGCCTGCCCTTTAGAGTCTGGCGGGAGAATCTGGCGGGGTGAATGGTAACGCTGGCTTGCGTTGGTGGCGATCGCCCGGAGCGAAGTGCCAGTGTCGCCATTACCTTTACGCTACGATCAGGGACTGAGCCGTTGCCGCTTCGATCCCACGCATGATGCCAGCCCTCCCAACTCCCAACCTGACCAATCTCACGTCGCCCAAAACCTGGAGCCGCGACGCTAGCGAAGCTCTCTATCGCCTGCCCGGTTGGGGGGAACCTTACTTTTCAATCGATAGCGCCGGGCGCATCTTGGTCTCGCCACAGGGCGATCGCGGTGGTTCCCTGGATCTCTACAACCTGGTCGAAGCCCTCCGCCAACGCAATCTCGGCCTACCGCTGCTGATCCGCTTCTCCGACATCCTCACCGATCGCATTGAGCGGCTGAATGCCTGCTTTGCGCGGGCGATCGCCCGTTACAACTACAGCAACTGCTATCGTGGCGTCTATCCGATCAAATGCAATCCTCACAGCCACCTCGTCGCCGCCGTGGTGAATAGCGGGCAGCCCTACCAGTTTGGTCTCGAGGCCGGATCGAAACCGGAACTGGCGATCGCCCTCGCCAGCCTGGCTCAAATCACTGATCCTGACCGCCACACGCTGCTGATCTGCAACGGTTACAAAGATCGCGAGTACGTGGAAACGGCGCTGCTCGCCACGCGCCTCGGTCACCAGCCGCTGCTGATCATCGAGCAACTGGATGAATTGCCGCTGGTGTTGGCGGTGAGCCAAGAGCTGGGCATCGCGCCAACGCTCGGCCTGCGGGCGAAACTGAATGCTCGCGGCACCGGCCGCTGGGGCGACTCGACGGGCGATCGCGCCAAATTTGGTCTCAGCGTCCCCGCCCTGCTGGCTGCCGTTGAACAACTGCGCGCCGCCGGTCAACTGGACTGCTTACAACTCCTCCACTTCCACATCGGTTCCCAGATCGCCGCCATCGGTGCAATCAAGGATGCCATCCGTGAAGCCGCGCAAATCTACGGCGAACTGGTGAAGCTGGGCGCACCGATGCAGTACCTCGATGTCGGCGGCGGCTTAGCCGTCGATTACGACGGCTCCAAGAGCAACTTCTATGCCTCCAAAAATTACAATCTGCAAAACTATGCCAACGACATTGTGGCCGAAGTTAAGGAAGCCTGCGAGGAACGACAGATCGCGCCGCCAATTTTGATTAGCGAGAGCGGCCGGGCGATCGCCGCACATCAAGCCGTCCTCGTGTTCGACATCCTCGGTTGCAGCCAACCGCCGACGGAGCCGCCCGCTGCTGTCGCGCAAGACGCTCACTTGGTGGTGCGGAATCTTTGGGACACTTACCGGGCGATCGCCCCCGAAAATATTCAGGAAACCTATCACGACGCGATCCAATTCAAGGACGAAGCCGTCAACCTCTTCAACTTTGGCTACCTCAGCCTCGCCGAGCGTGCCCAAGCGGAGCAGCTTTATTGGGCCTGTTGTCGCGAAATCTGGCAGCTTGTCCGCCAAAAAGACGATATTCCCGATGATCTCGCAGAATTGGAGCAGAAGCTAGCGGCGATCTACTATGCCAACCTCTCGATTTTCCAATCCGCGCCGGATGCCTGGGCGATCGATCAGCTTTTCCCGGTCGTGCCGATCCACCGGTTAAACGAAGAACCGACGGCCCGCGGCATCCTTGCCGATCTCACTTGCGATAGCGATGGCAAGCTCGACCGCTTCATCCATCGGCGCGGCGTCAAGCGGGTTTTGGAGTTGCACCCATTGCGGGCCGGTGAACCCTATTATCTGGGCTTATTTCTCGTCGGCGCGTACCAGGAAATTGTCGGCAACCTGCACAATCTCTTCGGCGATACCAACGTCGTTCACATCCAAATGCAACCGCAAGGGTATGAGATCGAACACGTCGTCAAAGGGGACACGATCGCGGAAGTGCTCGCCTACGCCCAGTACAATGCCGACGACTTGTTGGAAAACCTCCGCCGCAGCACCGAGCGCGCCCTGCAAACGCGCCGCATTACCCTCGCCGAGTCGCAGCGCTTGTTGCAAACCTATGAGCGGAGTTTGAGTAGCTACACCTACCTGAAACCGGAACAGCCGGAGGCTCGTTAAACTATGATCAGTGGCAATGGCGGTGGCGATTTCTGTCGGCTAATCTGTCTACCAGAATTTAGCAGTACACTAGAACCAGCTTGAGAACAAGGGAGTCTGTGATGGGGGAGCAACTGGCGATCGCCGATGAGGTCATGGTTCCGGATGCCAGCCAACTCATCACCGAAGATGATACCCCCGTGGACAATTGGGCATCAGAAAAACAACAGCGACTATTGACGAGTTGCCTGTACAGCAACTTGCCGACCCAAACATCACAAACCTTCATCGCGGCGGCGAATGTGGGCATCTACCACACCGTCAATCAACCCGCGATCGTCCCTGATGTCTTTCTCAGCTTCGGGGTGCAAGTTCCAGCCGACTGGTGGCAAAAGCAGAATCGCTGCTATCTGGTCTGGAACTTTGGTAAACCGCCGGAGTTGGTGTTAGAAATTGTCTCCAATCGTGTCGGCGGCGAGCTGACCGACAAGTTCGATGACTACCAACAAATGCGGGTCAGCTACTACGCGGTGTATGACCCTAATTTGCAATTGGGCGATCGCCCGCTGCGACTCTTCGAGCTGCGAGGCGCGCAATATGAGGAACTCCCTGGGTTTTGGCTGCCACAGATTAATCTCGGACTGACGCTCTGGCAAGGTGAACTAGAAGGACGCCAGGACACTTGGCTGCGCTGGTGTGATGCGGCGGGGCGTGTCTTGCCGACGGGGGATGAGCAGGCGGCGGCGGAGCGGCAACGGGCTGACCAGGAGCGACAACGCGCGGAACGCTTAGCAGCTCTGCTGCGTGCTCAGGGCATTGATCCCGACCAGTTGCCAGATTAACCAGGCGATCGCCGAACCTGGCACTCGCATCTCACCAGCCTCGCCGTACCATGGAGTAGACACCGGAGTATCATGGCGAATCGCGAAACTTGGGATCTCAGCCGCTTCGCGCGGACACTGGCTTACTTTGACAATCTACCGCTGCAAAAATTTCTCCCCTGCTTGAGTAAAATGCTCCTTGGCTCTGAATCCCCGCCCAACCCTGATCCCAGCCAAGCCCTGGGGACGGTGCTAGTCGTCGGCGCGAGCCAGGGTTTGGGGACGGTGGTGGCGGCGGCTCTGCGATCGCGCTACTATCCCGTCCGCTACCTCGACTCGACGCAATGGCAACCAGAAACAGATTTAGACAGCGTGCAGGCGGTGGTTTATTGCGCTCAGGAAGCGGCAATTGCCCTGGACGATTTGCTGGCGGCGGCGGGCGATCGCCTCGGTCGGAATAATTACACCACCCTCTTCGATTTTCAGTACCCGACACCGAATTTGGCAGCCGTCTGGGGCGCAGTCGATGATGTCGTCATGGGCGGCGTCAGCGAGAGTGATTTCTATCTCGCCGACAGCGTCGGCATTTTCGCGGGCAATGTTTCTACCGCCAACTCTGGCGGCTTCGCCTCGGTTCGCACCCGCAATTTTGAACCGGCGCTGGACTTGTCCAACTACCAAGGATTTCGGCTGCGCGTGCGCGGCGATGGCCAGCGCTACAAGTTCATCGCCCGTTGTGAGGGGCGCTGGGATGGAGCGGCTTATTGCTACTCCTTCGACACCGTACCGGGAGAGTGGCGGGAGATCGAGATTCCCTTCACTGAGCTGATCCCGGTGTTTCGTGCCCGCACGCTGACGGATGCCGCGCCTTTCGATGCCAGTCGCACCCATGCGGTGCAGTTGATGCTGAGCAAGTTTGAATACGATGGCGCGCTTAATCCTCATTTCACGCCGGGCCACTTCGAGTTGCGGGTGGCGACGCTAGGAACTTATGGCGGCGCAACGACGGCGAAACTGATTTGGCTGGGCGATGCGACTCAGGCGGCCGCCGTGCGGGCTAGTGGTTTGCCCTACTGCGTGCTAAAGCTGTTGCCGACCGCAACCGACCTGGATGCGTTGAGTGAGCTGGCGATCGCCGCTTTAGAACTCCCAGAAGCCTGTAACCAAACGGCCAGCATCGGCATCGCGGCATTGCAAGGAACGGCAGATTGGCGATCGCTCTTTAGCCAAAGTTGACACGGGGTGCAAAAAACTCCACCTTGAGACAACCTTTTACTGGTTGGGACGAATGGCACTGCACGCTTAGAAGGTAATCGCTGTGCTAAACCCTTTGCATGGCAAGGCTTTTGGTATAGTTTCCACAGTGATCCCCAAAACCTCTCCCTCACAAGGATTACAGCCTCTATCACCTGGTGAAAGTTCAGTGCCGTGTCGCCTGGGCGATCGCCAAGATTGCCTTTTTACCAGCCGCCGCAGTTAGCACCGACAGGGCAACCCGCCCCTTGACGCCAAGCCGTTCCTGGCGGCATCATTCATTGCCGTCTTGCGGATGCTGTGCGAGTTCAGCCTTTTCCTGTTGCAAGCTCATCTCCAGCACTTCCAACTTTTCTTTCTCCAGCTTCAGACTGTCTTCGAGGGCTTCGATCTGCTCGCGGCGGGTCTCAATCTCGAGATTGCGGCGGGTAATATCTTGGCTTTGCAGCGTCAGCTCTTGCCGCCACTGCTCGATCTGCTCCTCTTCCTCGCGTAGTAAATCGCGAGGCGATTGGGTCTCGGCACTGGCTCGCTGCACCAGCGACAATACCCAATCCGTCGCTGCCTCAGCCCGGCTAAACTGACCCGATTCGTCGATCTCAACTAGAATCAGCGTGCCCTCACCCAGCAGCGGCACCGCCGTCAGGGCTTCCAGGTCGGCAACCAGAACACCGCGCTTGTCAATCGCCCAATGCGACGCATCGGTTTGGGTGGCGAGTAACTCAAGTTTGATGCCGCCAGTGGCAGAGCGTTTCTGAACTTGGGCGAGGTGTAGCATGACCTTAGCCATAACAACGGAGGGAGTAGCGCACCCAGGCGATCTATTGCAAGCGGGCGAGGCGATCGCGCAAAATCTCAGCTTGTTTCTGAGCCTCAGCGAGCGCTTCCTGCGCCCCTTGCACTACCTCTGCTGGCGCTTTACTGGTGAAGTTGGCATTGCTCAAGCGAGCCGTCAGCGATTTAATTTCTCCCTCAATCTTACTGAGATCCCTGAGCAACTTTGCTCGCAAGGCCTCAATATCGACCAAGCCAGCCAGGGGGATCAGCACCTGCACCGTCCCGACCACGCCGACGAACGCCTGTTGGTTGGCATCTGCCAAGGTCGGAACCACCCGGATCGCATCGCACTTGCCCATGTCGCGGATGTAGTCAGCACTGGCTTCGAGGATTTGGCGCTCGTGTTCGCTGTCAGTTTGGAGAATCGCCGGCGACTGTACCGAGGGCTTGATGCCCGCCGCGGCCCGTAGGTTGCGGATGACGCGCACCGTTTCGATTGTGAGGGCAAAATCTGCTTCCAGGTTGGGGTCAACCAGCGTTTTGCCAGCGGGCTGCGATCGCCCACTTCTCCCAGCACTCGTCGCCGCCGACCACTCAACCGTATTTAGAATCTTATCAATCCACTGTCGGAGCGTGGCGAGGCTTTCCTGGCGGCGATCCGCCCGCAGCAGGTAACGGTAACCCGCCCAGGTTGCGTAGCCAAAGCCGACGAGCTTGAAGAAGGAACCCACCAGCGGAATGGTATTGAGCGTGTCGAGTGCCCCCAGGAGGACGCGGAAGACGATCGCCACGACCAACAAGGCCCCCAAGGTCAGGAAGGCGCGTTGGAGTGCCGGCGCAGTCGGCTGATCATCACTGGTAATGGGTGGGGCCGCCGCTGGCGGGTCAAGCGCCAGCGTTTCCGGAGCCGGGGCGAGTAATTCATCGACGCTGGGGTAGGATTGTTGGGCGATCGCCTCTCCCTGGCGCTGGGTCAGGGTCTGCCAAATCTCCTCCGTGATGTGGGGCATGAAGGGATGCAAGAGCTTCAGAATCCCCTCGAGCACATAGGCGAGCGTCTGTTGCGCGACCCGGCGCGAGGGGGCGTCACCACCGTCTCGCAGACGCGGCTTCACTAGCTCAATGTACCAGTCACAAAAATCGCCCCAAATGAACTCGTAGAGACCCTTCGCCGCTTCACCAAGGCCGTAGGCATCGAGATCGGCGCGCGTCTGCCCGGTGACCTGGTAGAAGCGGGAGAGAATCCAGCGATCGCTCAGTTCCAGTTGGGCCAAATCGGGAGTTCCCAGTTGGTCAGGGGTTTGTCCTTCCAGATTCAGCAAGACAAAGCGCGCCGCATTCCAAAGTTTGTTGGCGAAGTTGCGCGACGCCGCCACTGACTCCGACTCATCCTGCTCGCGGTCATATTGCAGGCTGATGTCTTGCCCCGCGCCCGCCACCTCGCGGATCAGGGTGTAGCGCAGCGCATCAGCCCCGTACTTCTCAATCAGCAGCAGCGGGTCAATGCCGTTGTTCGCCGATTTCGACATTTTTTTGCCGTTCTCGTCGCGCACCAGACCGTGGATGTAGACATCCCGAAACGGCATTCGGCCCATGAACTGCCCCGACAGCATCGTCATCCGCGCTACCCAGAAGAAGATGATGTCAAAACCTGTGACCAGAATTGCGTTCGGGAAGTAGCGTTCCAGATCAGCCGTCTGCTGCGGCCAACCGAGAGTGGAGAAGGGCCAGAGACCAGAGGAGAACCAGGTATCGAGAACATCGGGATCGCGTTCAAGCTGCACATCGTTACCGAAGCGCTGCCGCGCCTTTTGCCAAGCTTCAGTCTCGTCTCGAGCGACTATGAACGGCGTGTCGTCAGTAATTTTGCCGCCGGTTTCACTGATCGCGTACCAAGCCGGAATCTGGTGACCCCACCAGAGCTGGCGCGAGATGCACCAGTCCTTGAGCCTGACCAGCCAGTCGCGGTAGACCTTTTGCCAGCGCTCCGGGACGAAGCGGGGCGAGTTGGCGGTGTCGAGGTCGTGCAGGGCTTTCTGGGCCAGCGGCTCGATGCGGACAAACCACTGGGTCGAGAGCAGTGGCTCGACCGGGACTTTGCCGCGATCGCTGTAGGGAACTGTATGCCGATGTTCCTCCACCTTCGCTAGCAGCCCCTCGACTTCCAGTCGCCGTACCACCCCCTGGCGGGCCTCGAAGCGGTCTTGGCCGGCGAAGTCGCCGGCATTGGCATTCAGAGTGCCGTTTTTGTTGAGGATGTTGATGAAGGGGAGCTGGTGGCGCTGTCCCATCTCAAAGTCGTTGGGATCATGGGCGGGCGTCACTTTCACGCAGCCGGTGCCGAAGCTGGGATCGACGAACTGATCCGCGACGATCGGGATCTGGCGGTTGGCGATCGGCAGCATGACATTGCGACCGACGAGGTGCTGGTAGCGGGTGTCATCGGGGTTTACCGCAACAGCCGTATCGCCCAGCATCGTTTCCGGGCGGGTGGTGGCGACTTCGACATAGAGGCCGGGTTCATCGACCAGGGGATAGCGGAAGTGCCAGAGGCGGCCATCTACTTCCTTGTTCTCGACCTCCAGATCCGAAACGGCTGATTCTGACGCCGGACACCAGTTGACCATGTAGTTGCCGCGATAGATCAACCCCTGCTCGTAGAGGCGGATGAAAACTTCGATGACGGCGGCGGAGAGACCGGGATCGAGGGTGAAGCGTTCGCGCGTCCAGTCGGCCGAGAGGCCGAGGCGACGGAGTTGGTTGACGATGCGATCGCCTGATTCCGCCTTCCAAGCCCAGGCCCGTTCCATGAAGGCCTCGCGACCGATTGCCTCGCGGGTTTGCCCCTCGGCTTTGAGCTGGCGTTCGAGCAAGGTGTGAACGGCGATGCTGGCATGATCCGTCCCCGGCAGGCAGAGGGTATTGCGGCCGAGCATCCGGTGGTAGCGAACCAAGGTGTCGATCAGGGCGGTTTCAAAGGCATGGCCCATGTGCAGGCTACCCGTGACATTTGGCGGCGGGATCGTGATCGCATAGGCATCCCCCGCTGCCGTGGGATCGGCATGGAAGATATGGCGGTCTTCCCAATACTGCTGCCATTTGGCTTCTGTGGCAGCGGGGTCGTATTGAGTCGCGAGCGTGGGGATGGTTGCCGTCATGCCAGGTGTTGGGACGAAGCGGGCGATAAAGTACTTAAATTCTGCCACAGGCGCGACCGCCTTTCGGGATGGATCGTCGAACCCGAGCGTGCGGCCGGTCTAAATTAGCAGGATAATTCCGGCTGATGTTCACCGATGCCAACCGGGTCAAGGCATTATGCTGAAGAACTACCGTTGATGCGATCACCAAACCAAGGAGATTATGGCTGCTACGCCTGCGCCGCTGTCAGACACTGAAGCCCAGGAACTCTTACTCCAGCTCCGCCGCAAGGAAGGCAACTGGGTGGATTGGGGGCACGCCTGCCAACGCTTGCAGCAGGCCGGTTACGAGGCGAGCACCATTTTTGAAGAAACGGGGATCGAAGGCAGCCAGCAAAATCTCGTCATCGTTGCGGCGCAGGTCTACGACAGCCTCGAACGGGCCGGCGCTGAGGAGGCGCTGCTGATGTATTACCAAGGGCCGCGCAGCGATGTCCTCTACGAATTGCGGCTGCTGAACCAAGCGCAACGACTCGCTGTCGCGGCGGTTGCCTGCGAGCAGCAAGTGGATCTGGACGCGGCCGCGAATTGGTCAAAGCCGTGCAGGAAGTGGCGCGGCGCACCAGCCTGCCGACGGGCTTCACGACTCATCCCGGTGATGCAGTCGCTTTTCAGTGCTGGCAGCGAGCCAGAGCACAGAAGGACTTGCAGGCGCGATCGCGCCTGATCGCTCGCGGTCTCAAGTTTGCCCATTCTCCTGGTGCGCGCGAGCAGATCGAGCGACTGCTCAGCGATTTCACGGTCGTCGCCGCCAAGCGCGCGCCGCTGCTGCCGCGCTATCGGCTTGAAGCGGAGGAACAGTTGCCCTGCATCATTCCCTTCGCTGGTTCGCTGCCGCTGTCGGCGGCACAAGTGCAAGCTGTACCGGCGATCGCCAGCGAAGGGCCGTTTCACGTGGCGCGCTTTGCACAACCTGGCGCGTTTCTCCCCATGCCCGGTTGGCAAGCCCTGCTAAAAGCCGGTGATCCAATCGCCCTGGTGGCGCAAGATTACGATCTGCCCGATGTCGAAGCAGGGAGCCGCGAGCCAGTGGCGATCGTGATCGACCGCCAAGCCAGCGAGTGGGATGCCAACAGCTACTTTCTCGTCGCCGCTGAGGAGACGGTGGAATTGTGCTGGTTCGCTGAGCCGCCTAGTATTCCGCTCTTGGGTCAAGTGATCGTCGTCCTGCGCCCCAAAAAGATCCTGGATGAGGGCAATCTCCTCCAGCCCTGGCAGATGGATGATTAGGGCTGCCAGACCTTGAGCGTGTTGTCGCTGCTACCACTGACCAGGATGCCGTCGCCGGAGCCGTTGCGGTAGGCTTCGCGGGCAAAGGCGAGGGCGACCACCGCTGCCGAGTGACTGCTGAGAGCGATGAGGTCGCGGCCGGAGCTGAGTTCCCAGAGCTTGATCAAACTATCCCAAACTATCGCTCGCCATCAGGTTGCTGCCGGGACTGACAGCGATCGCGACTAGTCGCTGCCAACCTCGTTCAGTCCCACTGGAAAGTTTCAATCCCTGAAAGAGATTAGAAGCGATCGCGACTCCTCGTCAAATACTCCAATGCCCGCTTTCTTTCGCAGTTTCAATCCCTGAAAGAGATTAGAAGCGATCGCGACAACCACTCGACGCAAGCCTGGTCGACGGGGGCTGTCCGTTTCAACTTCCATCGAAGACGAGTAGAAGCGATCGACGCGACAGTCGACGAGGAGCTCGC
>JAAUTY010000074.1 GCA_012031265.1 Spirulinaceae cyanobacterium SM2_1_0
TGGCGAGCGGTCATCCCCTCCGCATCGACGAGCTGTACGCGCAGGCACTCGGTATCGAACGCCGCTGTCACCGCCGATTGGTGGACGGAGTTCGGGGTTGGGGAAATATTCTGCTAGGGTGAAGAGAAAGCTGGCAATTTAAGAGCTATTCTCCACACTGGGTACTGAAGAGCCACAATTTATTAGCCGGGATGATTGCAATCGCTGGGCATCGCCTCACTTGGCTCAGTCTGACGGTAGCCGTAGAAATCGATGCGATACTCAGTGATTTTGACACCAGTTTGTGCCTCGATACTGGCGAGCAATTCTGGGGGCAGTTCAACGCGCACATCGATGATCTGCTGCGTGTCCAGGCAGTTGACATGACTGTGGGCATCGTTGACGCGGCCGTAGAGTCGCCCATCGCAACGCTCGACGCATTCGATCAGACCCTGACTCGAGAGCGCTTCGAGATTTTGATACACCGACGTATGGCCGATGTCTTTGCCCGCCTGGTTGAGGCGATGGTAGATTTGCCGCGCCGAGAGGTGTTCATCGACTTGCCACAGCAGCTCGAGGATGGAGCGACGCTGGCGGCTCAGGCGCATTCCCAGTTCTTGGCAACGGGCAAAAATCGCCGTCAGCGAGCAGCTTGGCTCAGCGGGGGCAACCGTGGACTGAACGGTGGGAGTAGGGGTTGGAGTCGGCGACATATCCATGCAAAGCGCGTGGCGATTGAATCACAACTGACGGCTGGCCGTTGACCTAGCGGCTCGGCTCGGCAACCGGATTAGAATAGCAACAGCATTGTCTCGGTGGCAGTTGCTAATTCATACTCGTTACCACTTTAGCTTGCAGGGCAGCGACCTGTCTACTGCTGAGCAAGTGTCTGGTCTTTGCGATGTCTGATTCTCTTGCCAGTCTGCGCCAACAATTTGGCGATCGCCATTCCTACTATCCACAACTGGCTCGGGTGGCGGGTGGGGCAGCAGCAGCGATTTTGCTGGACTACCTGCTGGCACAAGCCAGTGCGGATGCTATCGTCGCTCTCGATGCTGCCGCCGCCATTGCCAATGCGACCGGCCTCAACGCCGCTGAACTGAAGACGGCCCGGCAACAGTTGCGCGATCGCGATCTGCTCCGCGAGCAACTCGCCCCCGACGGGAGGGTGACTGGACAAGTCCCACTGGCGCTACTCCACCAGCGTCTGACTGCTTTTGCCCAGCTTTTAGCCGCACCGTCGGCAGCCACGGCTGCTGCGACCAATGTGGACGACTGCTTTCCCACCCGCCACCAGCCGCCGGAGATCAAGACTACACCGCACTATCGCTTTGTGGGACCCTGGCGATCGCCCGAGCAGTTGGCTCAATTTCAGCGCGCCCTGATCGACTACTTCAAACATCAGGGCGCACGCCACCCCGACGACAAAGCTTTTTGGACGATTGACGGTCTTTCTAAAGGCTTGGTCTCATCCTATTGGGATGAGTTTATCGCCGGGCAGCCGCTGGGAACCTCGCAGCAGGTGCAGCGCGACTGGGAGCTAGCTCCGGGTCAGCCCTATCCGGCCTTTGCAGAAGATCGCATCCAGTACTACCGCCAGCGCGGCGAGCCAATCGAGGCGGCGGTGGAGCGGGCACGGCGGGAGCTGCGTGACCCGGTGAAGGGACAGGATCTCTGGGACGGTTTTTTGCGGAAGTGCGATCGCCTCGCCGACGAGGCGCGTCAGGCAAAAGCCCTGGGAGTGCGGACGCCCTACCTGCCGCCCGCCTTCACCGAACGCCAACTGCCGACGAAGCAGAGTGTGATGGCGAAGTTGGCGGCGATCGCGCCAGCACCGGCGGCTGTCCCTGCCCCTCCTGAACCGTCGCCTTTACCCGCATCCCCGGCCGCTCCTACCAAGACACCACTGGCGACGCTGCGATCGCTCTATGAATCTCCCCTCGGTCGCCAGATTGTCGAGCAGCAACTCGCGGCTTACCCTGAGTGGGGCTATGCGATTTGCGACGGCAAGGTGGTCGAACGCCATGAAACCGCTGGTGAACCCCATGGAAAAACTCAGCCAGATTGATCCCCACCAGCCCGAGCGATCGCCTGCGACGCCCGCGCAGCGTCGTGCTCAGCGGCAGCGAGCGGCGGCGCAGGCAAAAGCGGCAGGCTACGCCTGGTTGCTCGAGCTGTGCCGACTCGGTGAGAGCGATCATGCTCAACAACTGGCGCGTGCCCACCCCGAATGGGGCTATGAAGTGATTGACGGCAGTGTCGAGATGAGTGAGGCAGTAGATGACGCTGGCTAAGTCTGACGCGCAGTGCGGGCTGAATGGGGCGTCGCCCAAGACTCAAAGCGGCGTAGGGCACTGTTGAGCAATAGAGCGAGTCCCGCAACGGCGATCGCCCCAGCCCAAATCTTGTCCGGACGATCTTGGGTGACGCCCTCGAATAGCAATTCCCCCAGACCACCGGCCGCAAACAGCGCGCCCAGGGTGCCGATGGCGATCGAGACCACCGTGGCGAGGCGCACCCCCGCGAGAAACACCGGCAAAATCAACGGCAACCGCACCTGCCACCAGCGCTGCCAAGGGGTCATGCCCATGCCCCGCGCCGCTTCGAGGATCGCCGGATCGATGCCCGCCAGCGCGACGGTGACATTGCGAACCAAGATTGCTTGGTTGTAGAGCACCATCGCAGCGATCACGGAGTTGGCGTTCAGGCCAAAGAGCGGCAGCAGCAGGACAATGAGCGCCAAGCTAGGAATCGTGTACAGGGTGCTGAGTAAACCCAGCAGGGGAACCCGCAGCCACTGCCGATCACTCACCCAAGTTCCCAGGGGTAGCGCAATGACCGCCGCAATCCCCACCGCCCACACAGTCATTCGCAAATGTTGCAGCGCCAGCTCCAATATCGCAACCGGATTGTTCAGCAGGTAAGCCATCCAGCACCCCACTCAGCTCGGGAAAATTTAGTACACGAAAGCAGCCGTGAGGATACCATGCAAACTGGCTGGAAGGCATGAAAACTGCGGCTTGCCGATGTCTGACTTCTGACTTCTGCGTAGCAGCACTAGTACAGGACGGCGGCAATGAGATGCCCATGCAAAATCCCCAGGATTCCCGCATTGCAGGCACTCAGCACTCAAAATTTAGAACTCAAAACTCCGCGTAGCGGTACTAGCCCGCCCGCAATGTTGCGGCTAGCGGCTGCTCGTCCAAGCTACAACAATCCCAAACCCGCCCATCCAGAGCCATCTGTTCAATCGAGCTGGCCGTGCGGAGCGCCTTCAGTGCCTGCTCGCCGCCGACTGAGGGTTGGTTGCCGCCGCGCACGCAGCCGACAAAATGCTCCAGCTCGGCGTGCAGGGGTTCGATATTGCTCGTGTAAACCTTCTCAATCAAGCCGTCTTGGCGGTACAAGACCTGGCCGTAATCGGTCATGCAATTCGCCGTCGTTTGGCGATGGATCAGAATCTCATTGTTGAGAAAATCGGCTTCGGTCAGCGAGTTCTTGCAGTGCGCGGCGATGCGACGAATCTTGCGGTGGGTGACTTTGCTCGCCGTCAGCGTCGCCACGATGCCATTGCTGAAGCCAAGGGTCGCCGTCACGTAGTCAAGATAGCCCGAATCCGCGGCCCGACTGCCACTCGCTGTCACTTTGATCACCGGCGCAGCGGCTAGCTCCAGCAGCAAGTCGATGTCGTGGATCATCAAGTCCAGCACCACCGACACATCGTTGGCGCGGTCAGAGTAGGGACTCATCCGGTGTGCTTCTAGCGCCAGTAGTTCCTCGGTTCGCAATACCTTGCTCAACTCTTGGAAGGCGGGATTGAACCGTTCGATGTGACCGACTTGGAGGATGGCGTCAGACTCAGCCGCCGCATTCACGAGTGACTCGGCTTCAGAGATGCTGGCGGCAATCGGCTTTTCGATGAGAATGTGGACGCCCGCTTGCAAGCAGTCGATCCCGACCTGATGGTGGAGTCGGGTTGGCACGGCGATACAGACAGCATCCACATGCGGCAACAGTTCGTGATAATCCTCGAAAAAGCGCACGCGATACTTGCTAGCGGTATCCAGGCCGCGCTCGACATTGATGTCCGAAACGCCGACGAGTTCCACGTCCTTGAGCAAACTTAAAATGCGGGTGTGGTGCTGGCCCATGTTGCCAACCCCGATCACGCCGACGCGAATGACCTGCGGTGTGACGCGTTGCATCCTATTCCGATCTCCCCCTGACATGCTGCACTGCACTCCTAGTCAAGCTTCTTGCAGCACCGAGCCGAGCGATCCCAGCCACTGCACTGCCCCAATGCCCTCAGAATATTATCACAGTCATTAGAACCGTGAAGAAACGCAAAGCCACCCTTGACGCTGTGAGTCAGATATTGCTAAGTGGCACAGCTCCACGCGCATTATCTCGGCTGCGTGCCCGCGAAGCTGTGCGGGTCTGTGTCAGTTTTTGAGCTGTCCACGCATAAGTCAGGCGGGAGAATTTAGCCGCGCTGATTGTAGGGCAACCGCGCCAGTAGCAAGCCGAGGGTGCAGGTTCCTGATAGCCCCGCAAAGGTTAGGCCGGTGCCGACGAAGCCGCTGAGCAGCAGAAACCAAGGTGAGACGAGAGCGCCGAGCAGAGTGCCCGTGAGTACTAGGGAGCCAGCGACGATCTGTACCTGGCGCATGATGCTGATCGGTGCATGGTCATTGACCTGGGTAGGATAACCGGCGCGTCGCCAGGCTTCGAGGCCGCCGGCCAGTTGGTGAACCGGAGCGATGCCTGCCGCGAGGAGTTTTTGGGCGGCTTGGCGCGATCGCTCGCCGGTCTGGCAGTAGAGTACGATGTGGCGATCGCCCTGCTCCGGCAGCTGCGTTGGCTCGAATCGCGAGAGCGATAGCCGCTGCGCGCCCGGCAGATGCTCGCCCGCAAATTCAACGGGTTCGCGCACATCCACGAGCAGGGCGCGCTCGTCGGTGAGCCACTGTTGGAGGGTTGCCGCGTCAATGGTTAGCAGTTGGGTCGTCGTTGTCGTCGTCATGGTTGAGTCTCCGAGGTGAATCTGGGTGTGGTTGTTTGGGCGTGAGTCATGCCAAGACGTTAGGGGGGGTTTGAAACCCTCCCGATGTGGCAATTTTCGGGGTTCATGATCGGGATTGAGTATCGGTCGATCGGTTCAAGGTGCAGCCGCTGCATCGCGCGCCGCCACGGCACGCCACTGTTGCACGACGAAGTAGGGAATGCGTAAGCTGCGCGGCTCCGTCAAGGGCAGTTGGAGCTGGAGAAAGCTGACGGCGGGGAGGTCAGCGAGCCGGGTAGCGAAGTCGTATTCACCGACATTGGGGCTGGGCGATCGCGCCCCAAAAACGTCATCCGCCATGGCCACAGGCTCCGAATCCACCCAAATTGGCAGCGGCTGCGGATGCTCAAAAGTCGTGACCGTCGGGAAGCCCACCAGTCGCAGATGCACTAGCGGCGCGCGCTCCGGTCGCTGCCGCTTAAAAAATACGACCTGCCAGGGTTGCCCGCTGTCGTCGCGCAGACTGTGGCGCGTCTGGTAGAGAAACTGCCCGGGGGCTTCTTCGGTGACGCGAATCGCGGCCTGGGCGGGTAAGGTGCGGCTGTACCAGCCGGCGATCGCCATCATGACAGCGAGGCAGAGGGCTAGCGCGCGTTGCCAAGCGGTCATCCGTGCCTCCCAGCGGCGATCGCCACCGCCTGACCACAGCGCTGGTTAGCCGGAACTGCTTCCATCATGTGCTGCGGTTCCGGTAAGTTGAGATTCTGCATCAGCGCGATGAACTCGGCGCGGCTGCGACCGGCGAGGCGGGGATTAAAGCGTTTTTCTTCGCCAATAGTCGAAACCGTGTGACCACGATAGTCGTGGCCGGGATAAACCCGGGTTGCATCCGGCAGTGTGAATAGCCGCTGCGTGATCGTGTCGTAGAGTATCCCCGAATCGCCGCTCTGGAAATCGGTGCGCCCACAGCCGCGAATCAATAGCGCATCGCCGGTCAGCAAATGCGTGTCATTCACTCGATAGGCCGTGTGATCGTCGGTGTGACCCGGGGTCGCGATCGCCGCGATCGCGATCGCACCGAGCCGCAAGCATTCGCCGTCCTGGATATGCCGATCGGCACAGAGAGCCTGGGCCTGAGCCGGTACGACGCCGATACAACCCGTGCGCTGGCGGAGCTGACCCGTGCCAGTTACATGGTCGGCATGGATGTGTGTCTCGAGGCAATAACGCAGGGTCAGTCCGAGTTCGCTGAGGAGTTGACAATCGCGCTCGACTTGCTCACGCACCGGATCGACCAACAGGGCGGCACCGGTCTCGTTGTCAGCGATCAGATAAGTATAGGTACTGGATTCTCGATCGAAGAGTTGCCGAAACAGCATCAAAACCTCCAATGCTCAGCGATCACGCTAAGCTAAAGGGTATAGTGAGTTAATCACCCTAAAGTAATACTACCATAGGGTAATATCAAAGGGGTGGGTGATGATTAAAAATGTGCCGATGTCGTCGCGCCCAGAACCAGCAAGATTTTTACCAGCCTACTAGCTGAGGTTCGTGATCACCGCTTAGCACCCAGAGGAATGATGGCAGCAGAAGTTTCAATCGAAGCACTCGGTCAGGTGGCTGAGTACTTCAAAGTTCTCTCAGAAATTAGCCGCTTACGGATCTTGTGTGCGCTCAAGTCCGGGGCAAAGAATGTGACCGAGATTATCGCGATGACGAATCTCGGTCAAGCCAATGTGTCCAAGCACCTCAAAACCCTGACCCAGGTTGGCATGATCAAGCGTGAGCCACGTGGCGTGAGTGTTTACTACGAGATTGCCGATGCCAGCATTTTTGAGATTTGCGAGATTGTCTGTGCTAGCCTCTCCGTCAATATTGAGGCGCAGTCACAGCAACTCGAACAACTGCATGTGTTTCGCTAGCGAACTACCGGTGTGGGTCTAGCGGCGGGGTAAAGGAGTGACGAGGGCGATCGCCAGCTCTAGGGGCAACGCCAACCATCGTCGATCGACCGCGCTCATGCTATACCAGGGATAGTGAATCGTGATCTAAGTATTTTCACCTAGATTGGTATGGGAGCTGATACTGCCGAACTGCCAGCTTGTGTCCTGTTGGTGAAAACCGACGAGGCAACGACGCCACAGATGACTCTGGATCTGCGTGAAGCTGGTTATGAAGTAGCAGTTTCAACCGATCTCACGAAAACGTTGGCGCGGATCAGGGATCTCAGACCGGCTCTGATCGCGATTGACCGCACCCAAACGGGGGATGCGGGCTTGCAGCTTTGCCGCCAATTGCGTCATGACGGCAGCCGGGTTCCAGTACTCGTCCTCATGGCGCGCGATACGGTCGAGGATCGCGTCGCTTGCATCGAGGCCGGGGCGGATGATTACTTGACCGCCCCCTACCGCAGTGAACTCTTTCTGCGTCTCATCGGCCTGTACCTGGAGCCGATCGCACAGACCACTGAACAACTGCGCTTCGGCGACTTGGTGCTCGATCTGGCAACGCGGCGCGCGCTGCGCAGCAACCGGGAAATCGAGCTGACGATGAAAGAGTTTGAGCTGCTCAAATATCTCATGTTGCATCCGCGCGAGGTGGTGACGCGGGAGCAAATCTTGGAAAATGTCTGGGGCTACGATTTTATGGGCGAGTCCAATGTGATTGAGGTCTACATTCGCTATCTGCGCCTTAAAATCGAAGATGCAAGCCAAAAGCGCTTGATTCAAACCGTGCGGGGCGTCGGCTACGTCTTGCGTGAGCCGTAGCACTGGCATCGCTCAGCCACCGGCCTCCCCTAGTCTTCAGGACAATGAGTTTAGTTGTCCAACGCGGTCTTCTTGCGCTGCCAAAAACCACTATGCCCCGACTTTATCTCCTGTTATTGATGACGGTCTTGCTCGTTGCCTGCTCAGCCGCCCCGCCTGCCGTCAGCTCCGGCAGTGATCGCCAGCCCGAGACTGACTTGATGGCTCAGGCCCAGACGCTCCCGATCTCAGCGCGGGTCATCCTAGGCAACGCAACGGTTGAGCTGGAGGTGGCGCGATCGCCCCGCGAGCAAGCCATTGGTCTCATGCACCGCCCCAGCTTGCCGGACAATCGTGGTATGCTCTTCCCTTTTGCCACCGCCCAGTCGGTCAGCTTTTGGATGAAGAATGTGGTGATTGACCTGGACATGATCTTTCTCAATGGCGATGAGGTGGTGGCGATCGCCGCTGATGTCCCACCCTGTACCACTGAACCTTGTCCGCTCTACGGCCCCGAGCTGCCGGTTGATCAAGTGATTGAGCTTCGGGGCGGCCGCGCGGCGGAGTTGGGGGTGCAGGTGGGCGATCGCCTGGAGATCGAATTTCTCGATGCCGCTCAGCCGTAATCCTGCCAGGAACCAATCTCAGTGCGGCACGGTCGTTACATTCACAAATCGTTATATACTACCCAGCGTGGGTAGCGGTGGCCTCTAGCTCAACTTTCGAGGCGATCGCCGCAATCTCTCAGACTGCGGTATGGCTGACTGGCATCTCCCAACGATTTGCGGATTGCAGCTAGAATTGGCGACAAAAAATCATCGCGCTACTTCAAATCGGCCGCAAGCCAGAATGACGAAACGAAGACGACAGATGAACCGTTGAGGGTAGATTACATGATGAAATCGTTAGTCCGTTGGTGTGCAACGTTGGGTCTGGCCGGAGCCACCCTGTGGGTTGGGGAGTTCAGCCGGATGCAGCCTGCCTCGGCCTTACCATCCCAGCAGATTGTCGAACGCCTCCAAGAAGTCCCCGTTTTCACGATCACCGATCAGCGTGGCGCGCCCTTGGTCTCCGGAAACTTTGCGGGCGTTTTCATCCACCCCGATGATGCTTATGCCTTTATCGCTCGCTTGCGCGAGGATGACCAAGAGCTTGCCAGCCAGGTGCGCGTGATCCCAGTCTCGCTGGGCGAAATTTTCCAGCTTGATACCGCTAATGAGAACCAAGAAAGCGACCTGAACTTCGCCTACGTGCCCATGCGTGAGCAGGTGCAGCGCGCCCTGCAAGAAACACAACAGCAAGAGTTTCAGGGCGTCCCGCTCTTTGCGGCGCGCGGCGGCAACGAGCAGGGCTACATCACGCTACAACAGGAAGATCAACAACGCATTCCCTTCTTCTTCGAGCGTGAACAGCTGGAAGCCCTACTGGCTCGCTTCCGAGAGCAGCAACCGGCGCTCGCCTCAACCGTAGAGGTAGAGGTGGTACCCTTGGAGGCCGTGCTGGCAACGCTTTCAGAAAGCGATAACCAACAACTGGCACAGATTCTCTTGGTGCCGTCTGAAAACGCCTTGGAGTGCTGGCGCTGGCATCAAAGTAACAATCCAGAAGGGAGTGCGCGCACCTGCCCAAGTCGCTAGAACTGTACATGTCAGCTTGTTGTCACAGTCAATGAGCTGGCGAACTGGCACTGCACCACTAGAAGCCACTGAGATTTCTCAGTGGCTTCTGGCTGAGTACTCCCCATGTCGTCAGCTCCGCGCTTGCAGTCACGAAACATCGGCAGATTCCTCTAGTACAAGAGGGCGGAAATGAGATGCCTATTCAAAATCCCCAGACTTCCCATATTGCAGGCACTCAAAACTCAAAACTCAGAACTCAAAATTCCGCGTAGCGGTACTAGGTTGTATACACACGGTCGCTTCGGTCAGCGTGGCAGTCGTCTCAATCACTTTCATGATTACAAGCTGCAAGTAGTTAAAGGGATCTGGCGCAATTGACGAGACGCCCTAAGATGGCGCAATAGTCGGCATGGTGGCGGGGGCGATCGCCTCGACCTGTCCCCCATCGATCCGCCAGCAGCGATCAGCGACGGCCGCTAATTCACCCGCATCGTGCGTCACTACCAGCAACGTCCAATGCTCCTTCAGTTTCGCGAGCAGGCGGGCGAGCTGCTGACGCATCGACCAATCCAAACCGGCAGTCGGCTCATCGAGGAGCAAAATATTCGGTTGACGAATGAGCTGCACGGCGAGGGCGAGACGCCGTTGCTGACCGCCGCTGAGCTGGTGTGGCACGGCATCCAGGGGCAGATGGTCGAGGCCAACTTCTCGCAGGGCGTTGGTCACTTGCTCGTAGGTGAGTTCGGGGTGACCGAGACGCAGCTCCTCGAGCAGCGAGCCACCGCAAAAATGGCGCTCCGGGAATTGGAAGACGAGACCGGCGAGTTGTTGCATATCTAGGGCTTCGAGTTCGCGATCGCCCCAATGAATCGCGCCCGAAGTCTGCGTCGCCAGCCCCGCCAAAATCTCCAGCAAGGTTGACTTACCGGAGCCGCTCGGCCCGATCACCAGCCCCAGCTCCTGCGGCACCAGTTCAAAACTCACCGTCCGCAGAATCGGGACGGACGCAGCGGGCGGATGATAGGAGAGATTGCGTAAATGCAGCATAAACGACCATTGCCTCGTCTCACCGAGAATGATTCACTCCCGCAGTCGGGGGTTAAAGATTTCGCTCAGGCCCTCACCCAAGAGCGACAGACCCACTACCAGCAGCGTCATCGCCAGCCCCGGAAACAGTGCCGTCCACCAAATCCCGGTCGGCAACGCATCCAGCGCGAGGCGAATATCATAGCCCCACTCCGGTGTTTCCGGTGGCAGGCCGAGGCCCAGGAAGCCCAGGCCGCCGAGGATGCGGATCGCATCGGCCGCATTCAAGGCAAACAGCACCGGCACACTCTGAATCACATTCATCAGCAGATAGCGCCAGAGGACGTGAGCCGGTGAAGCCCCCATGGCTTGCGCCGCTTCGATGAATAGCTCGGTTTTGACGCTGGTGGTGTGGTTGCGGATGACCCGGAAGTATTGCGGCACGTAGGAAATGCTGACCGCTACCGCTGCATTGACGATGCCGCGCCCGATCACAAAGGCGAGGGTCACGGACAACAACAAACCGGGTAGCGTGTAGATCGTGTCCATGAGGAAAACCAGGCTGCGATCAAGGCGACCGCCAAGATAGCCGCTGACCAGGCCCAGCGGCACCCCGATCAGCATCGACATCAGCGTGGCGACGACGACGACTTGCAGCGCCGCGCGCGTGGCGAAGAGGGTGCGCGAGAAGACATCGTAGCCCTGGCGGCTGGTGCCGAACCAATGGGCAGTGCTGGGCGGCTCGTGGATGGGGTTAATCAGCGATTCCTGCGGATTTTGCAGCCAGCCCCAGCTTTCGAGCCGGGGAGCGCCGACAGCGATCGCCACAAAAACCACTGTCATCAGCACGCCAACCACCATCAACTGGCGCGAGAGCGTCGGACGGGCGAGTGCTTGCAGCCAGCGCGGTTGCGATCGCGAAACTGAGGTCATAGCCATTCTCCACAATGCGCCCCCCATTATTCCACAGATTTTCTGGCGCTTGCGATCCGGGGTTGGGTGCGGTCCATCCAGTCAGGCCGCTAGAAGAAGACATCAATTTCCGAACGGCCGGTGATTTTCAGCCAGTTTTGCGCTTCGATGTAGTTGTTGGGGGCGATGCGGATCGCTTGCTTCCAAAACTCCGCCGCGCGGTCAAAGAGCGCTTCCGACTGTTCCTCATCACCGGCTTCGCGGGCACGCTCGCCTTGGTAGTGGTAGATCACCGCGACATTGTTGAGCGCCTGGGGCATTTTCGGATTTAGATCCAGTGCCTGGTGGTAGTGTTCGAGGGCGGTGTCGTGTTCGCCGTTGCTGGCGTAGATCAGCCCCATGTTGTAGAGAACATAGCTGCGATCGCCCGGGTCTTCCTCTAGCTTGAGCGCTTCCTTGTAGTTATCGAGCGCCTCTGCATATTCGCCATCGGCCTGCGCTGACATACCATCGCGGTAGTAGGCAAAGGCTTCCTTGGCTTGCTGGTTGGTCGGCAGCAGCTTGAGGATCAAGTCCGCCATGACCGTAAAGCTTTTGTCAATAAAATTATCGTTGCGTTGCGTGCGGGGCATGGTGTTTCCCTGTCTGCGGTGGCTAAAGTGGCATGACTAAAATCACCCCTTATCCTAGCGCGTTCGGCGATCGCCCCTAGTCCCGCTACGCGGAGTTCTGGGTTTTGGGTTTTGAGTTCTGAGTGCTTGCAATACGGAAATCCCGTGGATTTTGAAGGGGCATCTCATTGCTGCCGTCTTGCAATAGCAGCGGTGATGCCGAACTTCACGCCCAACTGAGCGCCAACAAGTCATCGGCCATCTCGAAGTTGGTGGTGACATTTTGCACATCGTCGAGGGCTTCGAGGGCGTCGATCAGTTTCAGGAGCGATCGCGCCTGCTCAGCATCACTGACCTCAACACTGGTACTGGGAATCCAGCGCAACTCCGCCTCAGTAACCGGGAATTGGCTCGCTTGCAACACCTGGTTCAGCGACTCCAAGTTCGTGACCTCGGTGAACACTTCTGCGCCCGGACTCTCGGCGTCATTGCTGAGTTCGTAGCTGTCTGCCCCGCCTTCTAGGGAGGCTTCAAGCAAAGCGTCTTCGGCGATCGCCCCTTCGAGACGCACGACCCCTTTCTGGGCGAACATCCAGCTTACACAGCCCGTTTCGCCGAGGTTGCCGCCGTTCTTGCTAAAGGCCGCCCGCAGGTCAGCGGCGGTGCGGTTGCGGTTATCGGTCAAGGCTTCGATCAAAACCGCTACCCCCCCCGGCCCGTAGCCCTCGTAGCGCACTTCCTCGTAGTTCTCGGAACCGGCGTCAAAAGTGCCCGCGCCCTTGGCGATCGCCCGGTCAATATTCTCGTTGGGGATTCCGGCCGCCTTCGCCTTATCCACCGCCGCCCGCAGTTGAAAGTTGGCATCGGGGTCGGGCAAACCTTGACGGGCCGCGACGATGATCGCCCGCGAGAGTTGCGTGAAGGTTTTGCCTTTTTTGGCATCAACCCGTTCTTTTTGCCGCTTGATATTCGCCCATTTGCTATGACCGGCCACGACCGCTAACCTCCTCTGGTGCTAGGAATCGGTTGCTCAAAATTCGGGACGACGGGAAAAACGGAGAGGGAGGGATTCGAACCCTCGTTAGAGTTGCCCCTAAACAGCATTTCCAGTGCTGCGCCTTCAACCACTCGGCCACCTCTCCAAGTTACGTGGCGATTTACGATTGTACGCTGAAGCGCGAGCGGCTGCCAAGCGATCGCCGCCAAGTCACCTGTTACAATGCGGGCGAGAATATCGCCGCCTCCGGTTCTGAAGGCACGCTGTTGATGACCCAGTTTCACACGATCGAAGTGCGCGATCGCCGCACCAACACTAACCGCATTGCACGTATCCCCGATGATCGCTACATCCTCGAAAGCCTGGAAGATCAAGGCATTGCGCTACCCTTCGCCTGTCGCAACGGCGCTTGTACCACCTGCGCGGTGCGGGTGCTCGCGGGCGAGGTCTATCAACCGGAGGCGATGGGTCTTTCGCCAGAGCTGCGGCGGCGGGGCTACGCGCTGCTCTGTGTCGGCTATGCGCGCTCTGATCTGCGTGTCGAGACCCAGGACGAGGACGAAGTGTACGAGTTGCAGTTCGGGCAATACTTCGGGCGGGGTCGGGCGCGGGTGAGTCTGCCGTTGGACGAGGAGTAGTGTGGGCGGTTATTCAAGAACTCGCGACCGCGTTCAGCTCACCCACTCGTTCGGGGGCAGTGGCGGGCGATCGCCAGGGCAAGTGAATCGTCATCTGCGTGCCGATCCCGGGTTCCGACTGGCACTCGATGCGGCCGCCATGCTTCTCAACAACAATCTGGTAGCTGACGTAGAGTCCTAGGCCGGTGCCCTGACCCACATCTGATTCATCAGATCGAGCAAGATGAGATTGTGCTCCTGGGCATAATCGATCGCAGCAACCAGTGCTTCAGAATCAGGGCGAGCCTCGAGCACGGGCAAGAGGAAATCACGATAGGGTTGCCAGATAGCAAGTGCGGCTTGCACGAGTTCCTGTGCTCTCGGCGACGTAGCGGCTGGCAGAAAGACTGGCTCGCCATCACCCCCCGTCACCGTCCGCCCCCTGGCGAAGCCTTGCAAAGTTTCATCAAAGAGCTGATAGGTAGTTTCCAATTCACGGCGGGCGGTCTCCGGCTCGCCGATCCCGGTTTCGCGGGCGATTTTCAACTGAACTAGCGACTTCACGGTGCGTTGTGAGAGCATCCGCTGGCGGCCGGCGAGGTTGATGGCGATCGCATCTTGTTTAATTCGTGATGAGAGAATAAAGTTGGGCACTAATACGCCCAGGTCGAAGCATAAAAACAGGGTGATCGCAATCAGCAAGGTGCGATATTTCTGCAAAGCGGGGGGCAAAAGCTGCGGCATATAAATAGGTGATCAAGAATATAAATGACGCATGGATTTGACCGTTGGCGTATCATTCTTGCCGTTGTCTGTGCCAGCATTCCGTCATCAATAATTTAACCCCAAAATCAACCCCCAAATTCAGTGATGTTGCTCGGTTGCGGCGGATCGTGATGACTGCGACGGGTTGCTGATCTAGGGACTGCTAAAATATTAAGCGTCTATTTGGAGCGAGCGAATGATGGTTCAAGGCTGGCGGCAGCGATGTGGGGGGGGAATCCTACTGTTGGCGATCGCACTATTGGCGATCGCCTGCCAGCCCCCGCCAGTCGCCCATCTGCTCACCGCCGAAGTCCAGCGCATCGTCAGCGGTCAAACGCTCGAAGTCACCATCCCCAGCGAGCAGCCCGGACAGATGCAGCGACTCCGCTTGCTCGGCCTCAATGCCCCCGACTTGCAACAAGTCCCTTGGGGGCCAGCTGCCCGCGACGCATTAGCGGCTGAGCTACCGCCCCGCACGCAGATTCAGCTTGAGTTTGATGCCGAGCCTCGTGATGGCTTCCAACAACGCTTGGCTTACGTTTGGCGGGATGGAACCCTAGTGAATGAGCAGTTAGTGAAGGCGGGCCGTGCTCTGGCATCTCCCTCTGCTCCCAACATCAGATATAGCCAGCGCCTCGAAGCGGCTCAGGACTATGCTCGTATCATGGGCCTGGGAATCTGGAATCCAGCCCAACCCCTACGGCAGACACCAGCTGAATTTCGAGCGAGTTCATAGGGGGCTGTCAAAGGTAAAAATTCAGTACGGTTTGCGACCGACATAGTTGCCCGGCGGATCATAGTTGCAGACCCAAACCTCCCGCTGGCTGTTGCGGGCGAGTCCGCAGCCCACCCGGCTGGTATCCCGCCAGACGACCTGCGTGTAGTGACCACATACTTTACCGAGTTGGCACTGGTTGCTGGCGTAGTCGTAGTCCTGCTGCTCGCGCCCCCAGAGGTCAACTACCTCCGCCGGGCTGAGTTGCCGACCCGAACTCGCGGCTAAATTTTCCCCATACAGCGAGTCGGCCCGGTGTTCAAACTGGTTCTCGCGGAGCAATTGCACGGCCCAAGCCTGGGCATAGGCGGCGAGTTCAGGTGACCAGGTGAGGGCCGGTACGCCAACCTGCTGTCGCCAAGTATTGTGCGCCGCCAGCATCTGCTCAACGCCAGCGGGGCTACTGAGGTCTTCAATCCGTGTCACTTGCCCCGCCTGCTCAGCCGCAGCGGCAGTGCGGATACGGTCGGTGCTGACATTGGCCTCAGTTTGCTGGTCGTCGAGATAGAGCACGGTGTAGCGTTCGCCCGCTCGACTCGACCACCGCCAACCTGTGAGCACAGCCGCCTGCCAGTCATCATTGCGTTGGACGTAAACGGTCTGTCCGTCGAGGGGAATACTGGGTTGTTGCGCCATGAGTCGTGGGGGGGTGGGGCGATCGCCCTGTTCCTGATTGAACATTCTTTCAGCATTACCGCTCGTCGCCCCGCCGAGAATGCTAATCGCCGTGAACGCGGCGATCACTCCTTGCTGCCAGTACTGTCGCTTGCCCATATGACCCCCGCTTCAAAATTTGCTTTGCCAGACGTGCCACTGGACAAAAAGTTTCACACGCCCAAGCGTGCGCGCAAGGTCGGGGCGATCGCCATCAGGGGTAACACCTGCCGCGCTGCACCGAGGGCGATCGCCGCTTGCGGCATCCCAAAGACGACGCAGCTTGCTTCATCCTGGACGATGGTGTGACCCCCCGCTTGGGCGATCGCCAGCAACCCATCGGCCCCATCCCGGCCCATGCCAGTGAGCAATACACCGATGGCGGCAGCGCGATAGCAGCGAGCCACAGCTTGGAAAGCGACCGTAATCGACGGACGATGCCCGCTCAAACTCGCCGCCGCCGAATAGGAGAAGCAGCCACTGGGGTCAAATTCCAAATGCCAGCCCTCGTGCGGAAAATAGATGCGGCTGACTTGCGGACGTTCGCCCGCTGTCGCCAGACTCACAGGCAACGCACAGTGGGGAGCCAACCAGTCAAGTAATCCTTGCAAGAATCCGGCGCTGATGTGCTGCACGCAGAGCACCGGCCAGGGAAAAGTCGCGGGCAGCGACGCGAGGAGGGTTTTCAGAGCCTGGGGGCCGCCAGTCGAAGCGCCGATCGCCAGGATACCCAGCGGCGGCGGGGTCATCAAGTGGGTGGGCGACGGTGGTTGCGTCGGGGCTGTCGGAGTTATGGTCTGGCGGGATTCCGACCGCTGCGGCTGCTCATCCACTGAGAGGCGGCGACGCGAGAAGACGCGCACCCCCGCCAAGACGCGGATTTTTTGCAGCAGGAGCCGGGCGATCGCCTCATAATCCGCCACATTGCCTGCCACGGGCTTCGGGAAAATATCGACTGCCCCAGCATCCAAAAGGCGGAAAATATTCTGAGCATCATCAGCCTGCACTGAGGCACTGATAGCGAGAATTGGCCGGGGCTGCGTCGCCATCACCTCCACCGTGAACGCCAGACCATCCATCTGCGGCATATGCAGATCAGTGCAGATGACATCAGGCTGGGTTTGCGCCAACAGGGACAGCCCCTCCAAGCCATTGCACGCCATGCCCACCACCTGAATATCTGGAGCCGAACTCAAAATTCGCGTGAGGATCACCCGTACAATCGGCGAGTCTTCAACGAGGAGAACTTTGATAGGCATTGGCGCTGTGCGGAGGCCGTCCGTTTCATTTTAGAAGGCGGATCATCGACGACTAATGACCGCCGCGTCCAGCTACAGCAGACCAGGCTACCAGCCGGTCACCGCGCAGGTACTGGGTGCGTCTGGCTCCGCCTCGGTTGCTGGCATCGCCTCCAGGTCACTGACCCGCAGTTCAGCACAGAAGGTTGCTGTACTGAAGCCGCCAAACCGCTGTACCGTGCTGGTTCGCAGGCGCAGATCCGGGCTAGCAAACCAGAAACGCTCGCTGACACTCATCGTCTCATATTCGGTCACGAGATTCAGCGCCGCTTCGGCATCCACGACATACTGACCGGCAACCGGCACGATCTCGGCATAGCCGCGTTCACGCAGCAGTTGTCCCCGCTGCGGATCGTCCGGATCAGGAATCAGGGCAAAGACGGTCGTTCCTTTGTGCTCTTCGCCTTCCTTATCCCAGGCCATCGCCCCATCCCAGCTCACAAAAGCACCCCCGGCCGCCTGTGCTGGCTCAACATTGTGGAGTTGACAAATCTCCGCCACACGCGGATCAGTGGCGGCGAGAGATTCGACCTGGATCGCTGACCCTCCCGACTCAGCCCGCCGAAATGGCAGGTGGTGGGTGGTGCGCTGCGATCGCCAAGTCCCCGCACTGCGCCGAAAAAATTCCATGCCATCCATTGCCTTGCTCAGGCGTGCCCTCACGGCACAAGCCAATCCTTAAAAAGTGAACTGCGACTAGTTTAGCGAAGTTTTGGGTACTCTTCGCCGCACCGGTTGGGAGCAGTTTGTTCTGGCTGCGATGCGTATCCTGAGCGATCACCTGAATCCAGCCTCACTGCAAAGGGGGAAAACGGCGGCTATCTTCAACATCCCCGGCTTCTTGACTGGAGCTGACCGCAACTGGCGGCGTCTCAGCCGCAGCAGTGACGGACGGACGCGGCAACCGGCCTTCGGGCAGCACGCAGATGCTCTCAGTCGCCACTTGTAATTGCACGCGATCGCCGATCTGAAACGTGTCCAAACTGGTGCGGTAAACATTCTGACGACGGGCAACCAGGCTGCTGTTGGCGGTGAGGCGTACGGTCAAGCGCGTATCGGTGCCGAGGTAAAGGCTCTCAACGACTGTCCCTGTCAACCAAGCAGCCGTCCCGGGTTGCTCCGGTTGTACGATCAGCTTTTCCGGTCGGATGGCGAGCGTGACTATTTTACCAACGGGTAAATCCAGGGGCTGGGGAATGGCGATGGGTAGATGCTCGTCAATGCAGACGACCAGACCCGAGGCACTGGCTTCAACCACACGCCCAACCAAAAAGTTACTCTCGCCAATAAAGTCGGCTACGAAGCGGCAGTTTGGGGCTTCATAAATTGCCGTCGGCGTGCCCACTTGTAAAATCTGTCCGTCGCTCAAGACGGCAATCCGGTCAGACATGGTGAGTGCCTCTTCTTGGTCATGGGTAACGTAGACAAAGGTGATGCCAATCTGTTGCTGCATCTGTTTCAGCTCCAGTTGCATCGTTTTGCGGAGCTTCAGATCCAGCGCCCCCAGCGGTTCGTCAAACAGCAGCACGCGCGGCTGCTTCACTAGCGCTCGAGCGAGGGCCACACGCTGCTGTTGGCCGCCAGAAAGCTGACGCGGGCGGCGGTCTTCAAAGCCATTCAGCTTCACCAATTCCAAGGCCTGAGCGACGCGATCGCGCCGTTGCGATCGCGGCACGCCATCCATTTCGAGGCCGAAGCTGACATTCTCCATCACGGTCAGATGCGGAAATAGGGCGTAGTTTTGAAACACGGTATTGACCGGACGGTGAAAAGGTGGGCGATCACGCATCGGCTCGCCACCAATCCGCACCTCGCCAGCAGTCGGTGACTCAAATCCGGCAATCATCCGCAGAATGGTAGTCTTCCCGCAGCCGGACGGGCCGAGCAGGGAGAAAAATTCCCCCTCGACGATCTGCAAGTTCACCGCATCAATCGCCCGGACTTCGCGACGATCTTGTCCCACAAAGACTTTCGACAGATTCACAAGCTCGACGGCGGACATGGCAATGCAGCGCAAATGGATGACATTAAAAACCGTAACCGAGAAAGCGACCAACAGATTCGCCGTGAGTCAAAATCAGGCGATCACCCCTCGAATATCACGCGGCTCAGCCCGCTCCTCAGAGACCCAGCGGCGAATCAAACCCGCGACGCCCTCGCATTCCAGAACTTACACTAGAACTAAGAGAGTTTTATCGCGGGAGATGAGTATGAGCTACGATTACGACCTCTTCGTCATTGGGGCTGGCTCCGGTGGCATCGCCACAGCACGACGAGCGGCTGAGTATGGTGCGAAAGTGGGCGTTGCCGAGTACGGACGGCTCGGCGGCACTTGCGTCAATCGCGGCTGCGTGCCCAAAAAGCTGATGGTTTACGCCTCGCACTTTGGCGAGCAATTTGAGGAAGCGGGTGGCTATGGTTGGCATGTCGGCGATCGCCAGTTCAACTGGTCAAAACTCATCACCGCGGTCAATGACGAAGTAACACGGCTGAACGGCATCTATCAACGGATGCTCGATCAATCGCGTGTCGAAGTCATCCCCGCCCGTGCCCGGTTTCTGGACTCGCACACCCTGGATGTGGGCGATCGCAAAGTCACCGCTGAGCGGATCTTGATCGCCGTCGGCGGCCGCCCCGTCAAGCCCACCAACATCAGCGGCATCGACTACACCATCACCTCCGACGACATTTTCCATCTGCCCGAGCAGCCGCAACGCGCGGTGATCATCGGCGGCGGCTACATTGGCTGTGAGTTTGCTTGCATCCTCAACGGTCTAGGCACAGAAGTGACGCAGATTATTCGGGGCGATCGCGTCCTGCGCGGCTTCGATGACGACCTCCGCAACGAGATCCAGGCGGCGATGCAAGCGCATGGCATCCGCCTCTACACCGGCATTCGGAATCTGTCGATCACCAAGACTGAATACGGCCTGGAAGTGAAGGCACACGGCGACTGCGATACGGATGTTGTGGTCGATGCCGTCGGTCTCGCGGCGACCGGTCGTCGGCCCAACCTCGACAACCTCGGCATCGAGAATACGCAGGTGGAGATTCAGGCCGGGGCGATCGCCGTCAACGAGCGTAGCCAGACTGCCGAGCCGCACATCTACGCCGTCGGCGACTGCACGGATCGGGTGAATCTGACGCCGGTGGCGATCGCCGAAGGTCGCGCTCTCGCCGATACCATCTTTGGCGGCAAGTCGGTGCAGATGGCCTACGACAACATCCCCACCGCCATCTTTACGACGCCGGAAGCAGCGACGGTGGGTTTAACGGAAGAGGAAGCGCGCGAGCTTTATGGCGACGCCCTCAAGGTCTACCGCAGCAAGTTCCGCGCCATGTACTACACGCTGCCAGACAAGCAAGAGAAGACGCTGATGAAGCTGCTCGTCGATACCAATACCGACAAAGTGGTCGGCGCACATATGGTCGGCGACCACGCGGCGGAAATTATTCAGGGCGTGGCGATCGCCATCAAGTCCGGTGCCACCAAGACCAACTTCGACGATACCGTCGGGATTCACCCCAGCTCGGCCGAAGAGTTCGTGACGATGCGCTAAGTGTAGCGTCACGTTCAACTCATTTAAGCAACCAATGCCAAAGACCGGATTGAGTACACCACTCAATCCGGTCTTCGATATATCCCTCTTATGCCATATCAGGGTGAAATGTTCATATTTCCTTGACTGTAATAGCAGAACTTTCTGAAGAGATTCATTCCCAAATAATACCTTTCTAGCGAAACTGTCTTCGCTGAACAGAATGAATGAAACAAACGCTAGACATTGAACGGCTATGCGCTGAAGCAGCACGATTTTCTGGGATAGAGTCTACATATGATGAACCTAGTACAAGTCGGCGGCAATGAGATGCCCATCCAAAATCCCAAGGATTTCCCTATGACAGGCACTCAGAACTCAAAATTTAGAACTCAAAACTCCGCGTAGCGGTACTAGGTCGTGCCCTACAGCGTTCAAGACATCCTCGCAGCGGGTGACTCTAGTTATATCAATTTTCTGATCATTTTCTGTTGCTATGCTCCACCACGCTTCCATTCGCACCGCTGACATTCACCGCGCGATCGCCTTCTACGAACAACTCGGCTTTGCTGTCCAAGAACGCTTCACGACCGGCTACACGCTAGCTTGTTGGCTGACCGGCCTCGGCGGGCGCATCGAGCTGATCCAGATCCCCGAGCCGCGACCCGCCCCCGATGCTTTCGGCGACGAACACTATGTCGGCTACTACCATCTGTCGTTCGATTTGACCGAGCTGACGGATAATTTGCCCCGTTGGTTGCAGGCACTGCAAGCCCAGTTTGGGGAGCAGGCTGGGCAACTGCCGCCACTGAAGATCCTGCTGCCGCCGGAACAGCAGATGATTGGCGATCGCGTCTACGAAGTCGCTTTCATCGCCGACACCGATGGCTTACCTCTGGAGTTCATCCGCTGTTTGGGCTAGTACCGCTACGCGGAATTTTGAGTTTTGAGTGCCTGCGGTACGGGCATCCTGTGGATTTTGAATCGGTAGCTCATTGCCGCCGTCTGACGCTAGCGCGATCGCTTGCCAATCAGCACATCCCCGTGGTCAGGATGGTAGAACCCCATCACACATTTCACCAGCGTACTTTTGCCCGCACCATTCTCGCCGAGCAGGGCGTGGAAGCGGCCGGGAGTCACTTTCATCGACACAGCATCCAGC
>JAAUTY010000135.1 GCA_012031265.1 Spirulinaceae cyanobacterium SM2_1_0
TGCGGTTAGTTCCTGGTGAAAATGTTGTCTCGGAGTCCCAGCTCGAGGTTTTGCGTCGGCATGAGTATGTATTGCGTAATCCCAACTCGTTTGAGGTGGCGCAGGTACAAACGATTGCTGATGTCGCCCCCGAGATTGTAGGAGAGACCCCAAAAGTCGAGCCACGCCGCACTCGCAAAGGAGCCGTAGAAAATGCGTCCGGAGACTAGCACTCAAATTATCGGCCCGATCACCATTGACGGGCTGTTCAATCCGATTATCACGTTCCAGGCAGCAACGGCGACTCAGGCTGTCAGCCAGCGGATTTTCACCGCTCCCTATGGCTGCCGGATTGCCAGCGTTGGTGTTGCCTATCTGACGGCCGCCACTGATAGCGACGCGGTCACACTGCAGATTCACGTTCCGACCGCCGGCGGAGCGCCTAACACGGGTACAGCCGTTTTGGCGGCGCCGCTGACGCTCAAGACCGGGGCCAACACTCTCGTTTACCCGGTTCCTCTGATCGCCACCCCTCCCAACATTGCCGAAGGGGGCGCGATCGCCGTCGTGTTTGCCGGTGTCGTTACCGGACTGACCGGACTCAATGTAACTATCAAACTGGAGCGCTTGTAATGAACGTCTTGACTATCCTTGCCGGACTCCCTTTTGCGACCATTTTGCGCGCCATCTCGGCTGTCCGAGTGTTTATCGCTGACGTTAACAAGTCCAACGCTGACGGCAAAATCACCATTGACGAATGGTACGATTTGGCGGTCGGCTTGGTGTTGGCGATTGGTGACATTTTCGAGTTGCAGATTCCTGTCCCGACGCAAAAGCAGTTTGAGGATGAGGGTCACGGCGACAAAGCTGCTGACGCCCGGAGTCGGATTGTATCCGAAATCAACGCAAGTCTCCGTGAGGCGGGCATTGCGCGTTAGGGCTTTGTCTCACGTGTGGTTGCGGGGACACTCACATCCGCCCGGCTCCGAGATTGATTTGCCAGACTCGGTAGCCATTGATGGGATAGGGCTGGGCATTTTCGAGGGGCAGATTTCAGTGGCGGAACCAGCAGAGGAACCAGCGGATGTACGCGACGGCGGTGGAGTTTCAGAGCAAATTCGGAGTACCGGAGACGGTGGCACTGACGAACCTAGAAACAATCGGGGCCGTAGCCGTAGACCTGCCAACCCTGGAACAAACACTCATGGACGTGACAGCCGAGATTGATGGGTATGTGGGGGCACGGTACGCGCTCCCACTTCCCTCTACCCCGTCCACGCTCAGAGCTGCAGCTTGCGACATGGCTCGTTATCGCCTTGACCGCAATCTCCAGAGGGAGGATGTGCGGTTGCGGTATGAGGACTGGATCAAATTTTTGAGAGATGTTGCAGCGGGGAGAGCCAGCCTCGGACTGCCAGCGTCTGACCAGTCGCCGCCGGTAGCACCGCAAGGGCAGGTAGGCGATCGCCCACGGTATTTCCGAAATTCATTGTCCGGCAGGGCACAAACAGGAGGTGGTCGATATTGATCGGCGATTTGCTCGATTTTTGCATCGAACGCTTGCGAGAAAGTGTCAATGACTGCTTGGTCGTGCGCGGTTCCAGTGTCCGTGAAATTCCCGTGCCGCAGCGAAAAGCCGTCGCGGCCGTCTATTTCAATGGACAGTTCACCCGAACATTCAGCTACAACGACGATGCGTTGGCCAATCGCGTTGGGGTGATCCTTCGAGTGGTTGCACAGCAAGGCGTTGAAAACGCCGACGAGTTTATTGATGCGGTTAGGCTGGCACTGCATTTGGCAGAGTATGGCAACTCTTTTTTAGTCCACCGAGAGACAAATTTCATTGGTTTCGAGGGTGGCGTTTGGACGTACAACGTAGTTTTTGAGGAGTTACAGTAATGGCGATCGCTACTCCATTGAATGAGCGCACGGGGTTAATCACACTCTCAAAGCGCAACAAAATCCAAGGACGATTCACCAAGGTTTTTGTGGGGCTGCCACCGTTTGGCACTCGCAATCGTTTGACCCCGCAGACCCTGGTTGCTAACGCTCACCGGTCTACCGTGACCGTTGGGGGCACTGCCGGGGCCGGTAACTATGTCGTCACCATCAACAATAGTCCGTTGCCCAACGACGTGTACGCCTACGTCGCTAGTGCGTCTGACACGAACTTGACCATCCGAGATGGATTGATCTCTCTGATCAACTCCGCGGGCAAATACCGTGCTGATGGGGCCGCAGGGAACGCGACTTCTGCGACCTTTGTTTTGTCATTGGACTCCGCTTTTACTGAGCCCACAGCAACCGCACCCGTTGGCGCCACCCTAACGGCCGGAACCGTGACTGCCGGCGCAATGACAGCCAAGGGAGCGACCAGCATCGCTTTGTCGTACCCAACGATCACTCGGATGGAGATTGGACAGGCCGTCACCTTCCGAACCGCTGACGAAACCGAGGTCTTGGCTCAACTCACAGCTGTGGCAAATGTGGGGGCGACCTCATTGACTGTGCGCCCGTTGCAAGAGGAAATCCCGTCGGGGGCGATCGCCGAGTTCCCGGCTTACATTGCAGACCTCACGGGGTCTCCTATCACCCGCAGCTTCACCCGTGCCGCCGCAGAGGACTACAACACCGGCGTGGTTGCGTCTGGGGTGATCGTTGGGGGTGAATCATCGATCTCGTTGCCGGGCAATTTCGCATACAACAATGCCGGCGCGGTAACGTTGCGATATGCGGCTAGCCAGACCCTAGAGGTGTTTGTCGAGCGGCGGTTTGACCCTCCGAGCATCAATTTTCGGACAGGGCAGATTGAGTGGTCGTACGGCGTGGTGACCAGTGCCAGCGATGACACCCCCAACGACTCGTTCATCTCCCAAGGGTTCGAAATGGCACTGAACATCGAGTCGGTTGTGATTGATCCCATTGGCGTATGATAATCCCGAGCCTGCAAACCCAAGGACTCTTCCTGTGTAACGTCCGTATTGAAAACGGGGAGGCCTTGGTTGGCTTGATGTGTATTCAATGTGTGAGGGGGCGATCACCTGTTGTGATTGACCCTCAGTCCAAGCGATCCTTCCAGATTGAACTGCCAAGTAAACTGCAAGAGGTTATGTACAATGTCAAACTCCCAATCACTACCATTTGAATTGGGGGCGTTCCGAGATGAGAGCCGCGATTTTGTTGCCGGCGATATTCGGATTCCCAGCTTCGGATCGGCGTTATTGTGTGAGACCATGGCCGGCGAGCGCCTGCAGGACAATGGTGGGATCGCCGCCATGGCTGAGTTCGTGTTACTGGTTTTGAGAGGGCGCTGCCCCGAACAAAATTGGAATGCGGAGGCGGTCTCTCGATTGCCGCTTCATGTAATCCAAGGCATTGTTTCGTGGGTATCAGAGGAAGCGACCAATGTGGGAAAGCAGACGACGACCCAGACCCGATAGACTGGGATGAGGTTTATTGGGAACTGCAAGAGCTCGGAGACCCCAGGTTCAATCACGACCGATTCTGGCGCTGTCCGATTCATCTCATCCAATCAGGACTGCGGGAATGCCATCGCCGGCGCGGACGGAACTCTTGGGTGTTGAGTCGGGCGATCGCCGTTCTCACCTCGGTATCCTTGCACGGTAAAGTCAAGATTGAGGAGTTGGATGTGGCGGCACAGATTCAATCGGCGATGAAGCAAAAGCCGTGGACGCATGAAACTGAAGAGGCCTATCTAGAGTTGGCATCCCAAAAGCGATTGCCGGCTTGGGTCTCCGAGTTGATGAAGGCGCGGGGGTTGGGCTGACCGGCCCCGCCACTGCCTGGACTTTGTCTTATCATAGCGCGAATCGTGATACAATAGGATGACAGCCCCCGGCGACGCTGGAATGGCAGATTTGAAGTTCCGGATCACATTTGAAACCGCCGAAGCACTGAGAGCGATCGGCGGTATTGGTGCGAGGTTCAAACAGGTTGCCGGGGAAATCCAAAGCATTCAGCTAAGGCCGGACGTGTCTCTGCGGGAGTTT
>JAAUTY010000136.1 GCA_012031265.1 Spirulinaceae cyanobacterium SM2_1_0
GGGTCTCACTTCCGTTTTTCCCACGCACCGCTTGGCTCTCTGACTGCTCTGTCTCTCGCACAGCCTTTTCGGCGACCTGAACACTTGTACGGTCTTTTCGGCGATCCGGTTTTTTCAGCAAGCCCTAGGTAGCGAGATTAGCGCAACCGCCCTGATCGCAGGATACTGACGATCAGCCAGAGACCGAGGAACGAGGCGGCGGCGAACAGTACCGTAATCAGGATCGAAAATTGTGGGCTGGGGGAACCGGTGGCGAGGATTGCCGCGCCCACGATCAGCGAGCCGACGACGATGCTGAATGAGAGCCGATTTGCGGAGTCATCCAGGCTGCGACGGAGGTTATCCAATCCTTGGATGCGGAGGTTCCATTGCAGTGTCTCGGAGCTGAGCCGGTTGAGGAGAACCTCAATTTGACGCGGGCCTTGGAGTGAGAGGGCTTTTAAATCCAACGCTACCCGCAGCGCGCTCTGGAGCGGGCTTTCACCTAGAAGCTGGCGGCTGAAGAGATCGGTGATCAGCGGCTTGAACTCTTCCAGCAAGTTGATTTGTGGGTAGAAGCTCCGGGCGACGCCTTCTAGATTGGCCAGACTCTTGGCAAAAAGGCCGAGATTGGCTGGCATCATCACTTTGTTTTCACGTGCCACTTGCAGCACTTCGTAGAAGGCTTCACTGAAGTTGATCTGTGCCAGACTCGTGTCGTAGTACTTGCGAAGTAGGCGCTCATAGTCGGCCTCTAGGCGCGCCATATTGGGGGGCTGGGGGCTTTCTGACAGCTCGATGGCTAATTGGCTACACCGCTGGGCGTCAAGATCGACCATGGCTAATAGCATCTCGACCAAAATTTGCTGGCTGCGGGGATCGAGGCGGCCGACCATGCCGCAATCGATCAGAGCGACGCGATCGCTCTGCAAGTAAAAAATATTGCCCGGATGCGGGTCAGCGTGGAAGAAGCCGTCGATAAAAATCTGCTGGAAGAAGGCGCGGAAGAGCAGCGTCGCAATTTCACTGCGGCGCTTTTCACTGGGCGATCGCGGCTGACCTGGGCGCAGTTCCTGATCCAGGATCGGCTTGCCATCTAACCACTCCATGACCAGTAATTTCCGGGTGGTTAGCTCCGGGTAAATTTCCGGAACTACTAATTGCTGTGGTTCAAACCATTTGCTCTCTGAGAGGTTGCGCCGTAAGGTTTGGGTGTAATCCGCTTCTTTCGTGAAGTCCAGCTCGGCATTGATCGCATTGATGAACTCATCGGCGAGGGCGACGATATCGTAGTCCTTGCCAAAATCAGTCCCAGACACCAACTCAGCCACGCCGCGAATCAGTGCCGCATCCTGCTTGACCACCGTGTCGATGCCAGGTCGTTGCACCTTCATCGCGATGTTGCGCCCGTCGTTGAGCGTGCCGCGATAGATTTGCGCAATTGAACCCGCCGCGACTGGCTGCGTGTCAATTTCGGCAAAGATTTTCTCGATCGGCTGCGGCAACTCTTGACGCACCGTCACTTCTACAACCGACCACGGAACAGTCGGTACTTTTGCCTGTAAGGCTGTGAGAGCCTCGATGTATTGCGGTGGCAGCAGGTCGGGACGGGTGCTCAGAAGTTGGCCGAGCTTGACATAGACCGGCCCCAGCTCGACCAGGATATTGCGTAAAACTGCCGGTGTCGGCAGTTGCGGCTCGTCGGTTTTGCCGCCCGCGAGCACGCCGCGCATGTAGTCCCAACCGTTGCTAAAAACAATCTCCAGGATTTCGCGTTGGCGCGAGGTGTTTTGCGTGAGGGCGATGACCATCAGGATTTCGGCGGTTGGGGGCTGAGGGCGCGATCGCGCCTCAGCCTTAGCCTAACCAGATTCACTCCAAAATGGCGTCAGTTAGCAAAATCACAGCCAGGATTGACACAGCGCAATTTTTACGTCATCCCTCGCTAGGGGTTTTTGACGGTGAAATTTAGTTGATAGTCCAAGGTCTGTGCCGATTGCGAGGTGATCACGATCGCGTAGCGCCCTGCCAGCGGCAATGCTCCCGACCACGCGCGTTCGTCCGGGTTCTGATTCAGCCGTCGGCCGTCGGGGGCATAGATGGCGAGTTGCAGCGGCAACTCGTTGGTCAGCACCGTCAGCGCCAGCCACTGATTGTGCCCCAAGACGGCGCTGAACACTTGGCTTGTACCCGTGGCAAGCGTGCCATCAGTTTGCAGTGTATTGCGCCCTTCTGGTAGTACGAGGGTGGTCTGGGTTTTGCCTGCTTGCAGTGCTGTGAGCGTATCCCGGGCGATCGCCTGCCAAATTTGACCCAGTGGTTGCTCAACAAGTTTGTCGCTTGCCAGGCCGCGCTGCTCGGGGAACCATTGCTCAAAGGTCGCGGTGACCATCGCCTCAAACGCAGGTGCTGGTAAACCAAAGGCCTGGACTTGGCGCTGCCAGGAATCACGGTCAGCGGCGCGGTAGCGGCCGAGGCGGCTGCGGGCTTCGGCACTGAGTCGGCTCAGTTGCGTCAGCAGTTGGCGCGCGGTCTCATCGTAGGCGGCTCGCAATGCGGCTTGGCTGGCGTCAGCACTGGGGCGATCGTCATTCTGCTCGGGATACTGTGCCCAGTAAAGCTGATCCGTGAGCTGGTGGTAAATCTCATAATCCACTGCCAAGGCCCGGCGGCGATCGCGCAACTCAAGTTGCCGCTGCCGTTCAGACGGGGACAGCGTTGCCATGGGTTCGGGTTCCGGATCGTTAGCCGCCGGAAAATTGAGGGGTTCCGGCGGCGTCTCCGCCGCTGGCGGTAGGCGGGCAGCACGATCGAGATCAGGAACCGTGATCACTTCCGGCATCGGGAGTTGCTGGCCCAGCCAGAGGTTGCCGAGCCACCAGCCCAAGGCCCCGGCTGCGACGATGAAGCTTAGTGTCACAATGGTTTGGCAGGCGAAGCGACCGATGGCGCGTGGGCGTCCACCAGTAGCAGGGGGTATGGCCAAGTGCTGCGCCGGCGACGAGGAGGCAGCCAGCAAGCGTGCGCCTTCGACGGCTTGGAGAAACTCGGTGGCTGTCTGGTAGCGATCGCTGGGCTGTACTGCCAGTGCCCGCGCCAAGATCGCTAGCAACTCCGTGCGGTGGCGTGAGTGCCGCGCCGCAAAATCAGCCAGTTGTTCCGGTGACTCGCCCGTGATCATCACTAACACGGTCATCGCCAGCGCGTAGAGATCGCTGTAGGTGTAGACGATGCCCTTGGTCAATTGCTCCGGGGGCGCATAGCCTGGTTCGCCCAGATGCGGGGCCGTGGCGACGGCTGCGGAAGCTGCGTCCGGCTGCGGAAATTCACTTTCCAGCGTCAGCATCGCTTGTTTGACGCCGCCTAAATCCAGCAAGGCGGGTGATCGCTCGGATGAGTTGAGCACAATGTTAGCAGGCGAGAGGTTGCGATGGATCGTGCCGCAACTGTGTAAGTAGTCCAGTACAGGCAACAAGCGCTGCAACAGTTGCACCCCTTCGGCCTCGCTGAACTGGCGCTGTTGCAACCAGCGGGCTTCGATCAATGTTTGTAGGGTCTGGCCGGGGATGTAGTCCTGTACCCAAAAGATGCGATCGCGATCTTCGCCGCTGCCAAAGTAGAGTTCGCGGAATTTCGGCAACTGGGGATGATCCAGGGCTTGGGCGATCGCCGCCTCCTGCTCCAATAATTCCACCGCCGCTCCCAAGCGCCGCTGCCATGCAGGCGCGGTTCAAATTCGGCGATCAGCCGCTGCTCGCCGCCGGATTGTAGCTCTTCGACGAGACTAAGTGACCCCGAAGCGATCCTGCCC
>JAAUTY010000025.1 GCA_012031265.1 Spirulinaceae cyanobacterium SM2_1_0
CTGATACGGCGCTGAATGCTGACCAAGCGGCAACGCGGCAGATCGCCGCCGCACTGTTAGGGGAGCTGGGCTGGGAGGCTCGCGGTGCGGCGGCCACCCTGGCGGCGACGGTGAGCGATGATCGCGAGGTCGCCCGCGTGCGCGCGGCAGCGGCGACGAGCTTGGCGCAGATTGGCACAGTGGATGTCGCGCGGTTTCGGCGCTTGGATCAGGCTTGGCGGGCGATCGCCACCCTAGACACCATCGAGCAAGCGGTCGTGATCGCGGTGGAGGCTTTGGAGAATGAAGCGGACAGCACCTGGGCGGAGCGGGATGCTGTGCTGGCGGACTTGCGGCGGTTGCAGCGGAGTCTGGCAACACAGCAGGCGCAACTGAGCGATCGCCCGGACTACCGATTACTGAAGGGCTTGCAGCAAAATCCCTGGTGGCTGTTGCCAGCGGGCTATCTGATCTTGTGCCTGAGCATCTACGCGCTGAAACCGCTGTGGTTGCTGAAGCTGGACACCTGGGTGAAACCGGCTCAGTTTGAAATTCCCTATCTGAAACTGAAGCTGTCGCTGCGTGGATTGCTGTTGCTGAAGTACGGGCCGCGTGTACTGAATGCTTGGGTCGCGCAGTATGCGGACGTGGCCGGCGATCGCTTCGCGCAAAAGCTGACGGTGCAGTCGCGCCGCATTCGCGTTTCCTTGCCGGTCAAGATCAAGGGTCAGGATGTGACCGATCTACAGCCGCACAATTTGCAACCCGCGTTTGACCGACAGCGCACTTGTCTGCTGATTCACGCTGAGGGTGGTGCGGGCAAAACCAGCCTCGCTTGCGAAATTGCCCGCTGGGGTCTGGATGGGAAACTTTGCCGCCATCGCCTCTTACCGGTCTTGGTTGAGCAGGACTTGGCAGACGACGAAACCCTGAGCAACGTAATCTGCGGACAGCTCCAGGATCTGATCGACCTGGCTGAGAAAATCGATGATGACTTGTTTAAGCAACTGTTGCGGCAGCGGCGGATCTTGGTGATCGTTGATCGCTACTCGGAGATGAGTACAGCTTCGCGGCAGACGCTGCAACCGGATCGTCGTGATTTTGCTGTCCATGCACTGATCGTCACCTCGCGGTTACGTGAAACTCTCGGTGGCGTGACAGCAACGGAGATTGAGCCGCTGCGAATTCAGGGCAATCGCCTCACTCAGTTCGTGCATCAATACCTGGAAGCCAAAGGCAAGCGCGGCTTGTTCAAAGATCAGGAATATATTGATGGCTGCCTCAAGCTCTCGAACATGATGGCAGACTCAGGTAACCGTGAGGTGACAGTGCTGCTCGCCAAGCTCTACGTCGATCGCCTGATTGAGGTGCTTGAGGGACAGGGCCGTATCCTGCCGGACAATGTGCCGGACTTGATGCTCAGCTACCTGAATGCGCTCAATCGCAGCGTGGACGAAAGCAAGCGGCGGGACAATCTGGCGCTGCATCGCGATACGGCGGCGGTAGCTTGGGCCTGCCTGTGCGAAACGCTGCGGCCGACAGCGACGACACAGGCGGCGGCGCTGGCCGAACTAGCGGCTTTAGCCTCGGAGGAAACAGCCGCGCGGTTGCAATACCTGGAGCAGGACTTGCGCCTAGTGCAGACGCTGCCGCCGGGGGACAAGCTGCGCGTGGCGCTCGATCCGCTGGCGGAATACCTGGCGGGCTGGCATCTGCTGAAGCACTACGGCAACTCCGGCCCGTCCTGGCGGCAACTACTCGATCGGGCGGCGGCGCTGCCGGAGGGGACGGCGGCGATTCGTGGCTTTTTGCTGGCGTTGCGGGATTGTTGCGGCACGGTCAAGGACGGGCGCTTGCCGGCGTTTGTGGTGCCAGAGTTAGCGAAGCTGGCGGAGCTGGACGAGGCGGCGCTGCGCCAGGAGCAGCAGGAGCGGCGCTTGCGGCAGTTGCTGAATGACTTGTCCGCGCCGGAGCTGGAGTACCGCGAGCTGGCGATGACCAAGCTCTGTGAGCTGGGTGTGGTGCGGCGAGCGGAGGCACGGCTGCGGGCGATGCTGGAAAATGAGTCGGAGCGGCCGAAGCTGCGGCAGTTGGCGGCCTATGCGCTGCGGATGGCGGGCGTGGCCGTGCCGATGCTGGTGGCGGAGGTGCAGGGCGCGACGGTGACGCTGCACTTCCGCGAGCATCCGCCGGTTGAAACGGTCGATCTGGGGAATGGCGTCGCGCTGGAGCTGGTCGAGATTCCGGGCGGCAGCTTCCTGATGGGTCGGCCGGACGAAGAGGAAGGCTACAACAACGAGCTGCCGCAGCACGAGGTCACCGTAAAGTCCTTCTGGCTGGGGCGCTATCCGGTGACGCAGGCGCAGTGGGAGGCGGTGGTGGCGCTGCCGCCAGTTGAGCGAGCCTTGCAGCCTTATCCAGCGAGCAAGCAGGCGGCCGATCGGCCGATTGCCTATGTCTCCTGGTACGACGCGGTGGAGTTTTGTCAGCGCTTATCACAGCAGACTGGACAGGACTATCGCTTGCCTAGCGAAGCGGAGTGGGAATATGCCTGCCGTGCTGGCACGACGACACCATTTCACTGCGGCGCGACTGTAGCCACCGACGTGGCGAACTATCGCGGTCAGGATTGGAATTACGGCAACCAAACCTATAGCGGCGGCTATGGCGACGGCGTTCCCGGCGAGTTTCGCGGGCGGACGACGCCGGTCGGTAGCTTTGCGGCCAATCCCTGGGGTCTCTACGACCTGCACGGCAATGTCTGGGAGTGGTGCCAAGATAGTTGGCACGATAACTATGAGGGTGCGCCAGCGGATGGTAGTGCTTGGCTGGAAGGCGGCGATGAATCTGGAAGACTGCTGCGCGGCGGGGCGTGGTTCATTCCACCGATCCTCTGCCGTTCGGCGGTGCGTAACGGCGTCGTTGCGGGCCTTCAGTTCGACTATGTCGGTCTGCGTGTCGGTCGTGCCGTGGCGAGGACTCTTTCTTAACCCTTTGCTCTTTTACCCTCTTACCCTTTACTCTTGGCTCTTTACTCTTCCCTCGCGCGCAGCGCGAAAATTTTTTTTACAATTGGCACGCCCCGTCGCGATCTTCGGGTAAGCTGCGGTTTACAGAGAATTTCGCAGTCATTCACCCCAGGGTTGAGATGACTGCTACCGCTATTCGTCGTTCTCGTCTCGGCGAGGCGGCGGAGAGGGGACAGGCAGCCAAACTGCTGCGCGGCGGGGCGTGGAACAATCCACCAATCAACTGCCGTTCGGCGGTGCGTAACAGCAACGATGCGGGCAATCAGAACGACAATGTCGGTCTGCGTGTCGGTCGTGCCGTGGCGAGCGCTCTCGACCGTCAGAGCTGACAGATGGGAATCTGTCGGGCGTACAACCGAGAGTCCAGACCTGTTCCCGCGATGTTGGCGACAGCATCCAGAAATAAAACCGGGGCGAGGGGGTTGGTAGGTACGCCGAAGACTCTCTCATCCCACGCCGGAACCCCAGTACTCGTTGAGCAGGGCGGACTTCGCTACGCTAGGGACAGTTTTTCGATGATGCAATGGGTTGCCCATGACGCTAGCCGTGATCGCAGAGCCTGCCCCCTTAGCCACCAATGCAGATGGCGTGGTCTGCGTGGGGGGAACACGGGTGACACTGGACACCATCGTCGCTGTTTTTCAGCAAGGAGCCTCGGCTGAGGAGATCGCCCATCGCTATCCAGTGTTGAGGTTGGGCGACATTTATGCGGTGATCGCGTTCTATCTCAATCATCACGACGAGGTGGCGGTTTATCTTCAGGAGCGCCAACAGCAGGCACAGAGGGTTCGCCAGTCTAATCAACAGCGATTTGATCCGGAGGGACTGCGCGATCGCCTCCTCGCCCGCCGCAACCCCAGCGCATGAAGTTCCTCGCCGACGAAAATCTGAATAGCGCCATTGTTCGTGGGCTCTTGCGGCGCAGTGCCGAGGTTGATATTCTGCGCGTTCAAGACGTTGGACTTTCAGGAGCAGATGACCCCACAATTCTGGCTTGGGCAGCGGCTGAAGCTCGCATTCTGCTGACTCACGATGTTGCCACTATGACTCGCTATGCCTACGAGCGAGTCGCCAATCATTTACCCATGGCAGGGGTGATCGAGGTGAATGTTGAGGCTGCAGCGGGCCGCATCATCAACGATCTGATGATTATCGTGGAATGTGGCAACGCGACAGATTTCGACGGACAGATTTACTACCTACCGTTTTGAAAGCTACTGAATAAGTTTGTGCCCCAATCTCAGTGACTTCAACGGGGAGCATCCCAGCAACCGGCTCGAAAGACAACCCGACGGCGCGGCATCGCCGCCACTCAGCTCAGGCTAGAAACTCTGTCATAATAAGCGGAAAGTACTGTAGAAACCGGGTTTCCTCGATACCTGTTTAGCGTCAATTCGGCGCTCTTCTGGGTTGCCGTGCCACCGAACCACTGCACTGCCCAGCGTTAAAACGCCGGGCTAAGAACTGAAGCCAGCTAAAGCAGGCTGGGAGAAGGATCGCTCAGTTAACCCGCTTGAGCGGGTTTTCGCTCTCAGCCTTGGATTTGAATCCAAGGCTCGGCAAGGTGACGCGCTAAACAGATACTTTCTTCGAGAAACCCGGTTTCTGGGTTACGCGCTGCCGCCAAACAATGCGCAAACAAAACTTCTCCAGTTTCAGCAAACGCCAAGCCTTTGAAGCTCTCGGACTTCGTGACTTGACGCCCTGGCAGCCCCAAATTGTGCCTGTGCCACCCAGCGACTTCTTCCAGCTTCGCCGCCAACGCCTCCAGCGATTTGACCTCGAAAGTTACGAGGAATCCAAAGAGCTATTAATTGACGCCATTTGTGAGGAGGCGATCCAAGATTTCACTGCCCTGAAGATTTGGAAAGGGGCGGCGATTGAAAGCGATTCACTGAAGGGGAATGCAGACTATGCGATCGCCCCCAACCGGCGCTATTTTGCCACCCCGATCCTCTGCATCATTGAGGCGAAGAAGGACAATTTTGAGCAAGGCTTAGCCCAGTGTTTAGTGGAGATGAAAGCTTGCCAGTGGTGCAATCAACAAGTTGAACCGAATATCAGCGTGTGCCGCGATTACGGCTAACTCATGCGGTCATCGTCGCAGGGTTGCACGCCGTCGCCGCTCTCAAAACCTGAGCCGGAGTTTCCATTTCTCAAAGGATTTCAGGATCAGGAATCGCCGCGACAGAAGAGTAGGGAGACGCAGCGTTTTCTCCAAAGATCATGACCGAACTTCAGCGCCTCGCTCTGCGGCGTGCCGTGTTGGCACTCATTCTGGTCAGTGGTGGATTTTGGCTTGGCTCCAATCCGCAGCGTCTCTGGCAAGTGCTACAGGGCTGGTGTGTTGAGGTGCAGCCCGATGGACGCGAAGAGATGGTCTACGGTGCCGCCTGCCAGATTCGCCAGATCAGAGCGCGTCACCCGGTTGAAGACAATCTGCCGTAGAGCGATCATTCTCGTCACGCGCTTGGCGATCTTCAGACCCGGCTGCTGAGGATGCTAGAGAGTCACGATGTCACCCAGTTGGAACCTCTAAGCACGATCAGCACGGGAATTGACTAGAATCTCATCCCCAGTACAGAGAAACTCAGCCAGACTCACATCCAACAACAGAGTGAGTCTGGCTGAGAGAGTTTCAGAAATAAACAGACTCTATGCTGCTCAGGCCGCTGCGAGGTTTTTCGCCGCAAAATCCCAGTTTACCAGGCTGTTCAAGAAGGCACCGATGTAGTCGGGGCGCTTGTTTTGGTAATCGAGGTAATAGGCGTGTTCCCAGACATCCATAGTCAGCAGAGGTACCTGTCCACTGGTCAAGGGGTTATCAGCATTCAGGGTTTTCGTGACCTTGAGGGTGCCATTATCCAGCACTAGCCAGGCCCAACCACTGCCAAACTGAGTCGCACCAGCGGCTTTGAAGGCTTCCGCAAATTTCTCAAAGCTGCCAAAATCCGCCTCAATTTTCTTCGCTAAATCTCCAGTGGGCATTCCGCCACCAGAGGGCTTCATACTATTCCAATAGAAAGTATGATTCCAGGCTTGAGCGGCGTTATTGAACACCCCAGCCTTTTCGGAATCACCAGCGATCGCCTTAATAACGGCTTCAAGCGGCTCGCTATCCAAGTCAGTCCCTTCAACGGCAGCGTTGAATTTCTTGACATAAGCAGCATGATGCTTGTCATGGTGAAATTCCAAGGTGCTCTTCGAAACATGGGGCTCAAGAGCAGTGTAATCGTAGGGCAAAGCTGGAAGCTCGTAAGACATAAGTTCTGAGTAATCTATCGATCGGCGAAGATGTGGGTCGTAGGTGAAATCAACTGATGACAGTTTGATGACCTAAAGGAAGAATGTGATTTGAACAACATTCAGTATATTGAAGGCGTTGTAGTCAATTAGGACTCTGCACAGGATCTCACCTAGTTATTAAGTCTACTACAGAAACGACTGAGCGAAATTGAACCGCGATCGCACGGTAGACAAAAAAATCCCCCCCTCCAACTGACTAGGCAATCAGCGATGGTGCAGCATGGGTGTGAGGGGCGATCGCTAAGGATTCACCTTCATTTCCACCACTTGACCTTGACCGTTGACCACGCAGTAGCCGCGCTGTTGGCTGCGGAAGTTGCTCCACTCGAAACGAGCATTGCCGTTGCTGTCCATCGATATAAAGCTAGTCTCGACATTGGTGTAGAGGGCACTGAGGGCGAAGCCGACCACGCGGCTGCATCCGGCGTGCTGCAAGTCAGAAGCACTCGGAGCCGGTGGGTTCACAGCGACGGACTGCGAGGGAACCACTTGAGTCGCGGGGGTAGGTTGCGGTGCTGGGGGAGGGGCAGGTCGAATCAACGGCGGCGGTAGTGGAATCGGTTGTAGCGTCCTCGGCCGGGTCTGAGCCGTGGGCGTGGATTGTGGCGTTGGGGCGGGTGATTGCGCAACCGGCGCGGGTTGTGGCGTCGGGGGTGGTGCAGGGACAACGACTTGCGAGACGGGAGGGGGCGAGGGGACGACCGGCGTGGTCTGGGGCGGCGGCGGCGAGGCAGGGCGAATCAGCGGTGGCGGCAGCGGAACCGGCTGCCGTACCGCCGGTACGGGTTGCGGCGGCGGTGTGACGGGGGCAGTGGGCGTCGGCTCGGGTTGTGACTCTGGCAGGGGCGGCGTTGGCAGCACCGGGGGGGTCACAGCCGCCGGTTGGGGTGGAGTGGGTTGACTAGCTTGCGCCACGCTCAAATCCGCGCCAAAGTCGGGGTCGGCGATCAGGGTATTGTCGCGGTCATAGTGTGAGACGTAGGGGATCGTGGCGATGTAGTTGCCTTGAGGCACGGACACAGAGAAGTTGGCTGCCTCGAAGTTCCAGCCCGCCAGCGCGATGATGCTGCCATTGTCCATGCGGAAGCGGAGGCGATCGCCCTGGCGATCAACCGCCATGGAGTAAAGCGTCGTCCCCGTCCAGGGGTCACTGTATTCAAGAGATGCAGTTCCATCTGCATACCAGTTGACGACGGCACGCTGCTGCGGGTCACGAAAGAAAGCCGTGCCAGTGAGTTGTTTGGTTTCTTGGGCGATCGCACTCATCGGCTGACCAGACAACCCGTCCGGCGCGCTCAATGTCATGATGGCGGCGATGCAAAAGAGTACCAGATTTTGCTTAGAGAGGACGGAAGAATTCATGGCTTGCGGTAACGATTGCAGAAAGTAGCCGGGCGCGAGAACGACTACCGAGAATTTTAGCGAACTCCCGTGCAGTTGCTGCCGACAGCTTGACTGAGGCGGGCGATCGCGCCATCATCTGCGCCCAACTGCTGCAACAACCTTGTACCGCACGAGGTCAAGCGACTCAATGCTAGCCGCGCACAAAGGGACGCGCTTCAGCCCCGACGACCAACAACTGGCTTCAGTGAGTCGCGATGTTACCCTGATGATTTGGGAGCGCGAAAGCGGTAAGCGGCGGCACTGTTTTGCTGATCCTGCGAGTCAGCGGTAGATGCAAGCTGACAGTGGGGTCAGTGCCGCACGAGGATTGTGGTGGGGAGGCGATGCCGCCGTTCTGCCCCACCGGCGTGGAAACCCGGTTTCTCGCCGGAGAAGCGCCAAACCCTGTCTATACAACCCCTACAGCAACCGGGTTTCTAGTATTCACCGCTGCCCTAGAAACGAATTGGGCGGATCCAGCTGCCGTCGTAACCATCGTCGTAGCCATCGAAAAAGCCGTTGCGGTAGCCGCGATCATATTCGCTGCGAACGATGTCGCGACCGCCAATGGCGCGCTCAGGATCGTAGCGCTCGTCGAGATCACGGTAGGCGCGGCCCGACTCTAAACCTTCGCGGTAGCCCTCCTCGTAGCCGGCCTGGAAGTCGAAGCGATTGCCCGGATTAGGGAAGCCCGGATCGGTGCCAATCATGGGCGGGCGGCTGGGCAGCGGCCTGAAAACTCCACCCTGACCGAAGATCTGTTCGGAATCTGTCAGACGACCATTCTGCGAGATGGTCAGCCGATTGTTGCTGATGAAATATTCAGTGCTGCCACTGCGAGCGCTGTAGCTATCCCAACTATTTTGGGACGCCAGTGCCCAGCGTGAGTTGCCCGTGCGCTTGTCGAGAATAATGAAAGCGAGGCTACCGGTTTGGTCGCAGATCGACACGCGGTAACTGGGGGTTTCAAAAATTTCTATCCGGTCAAGATTGCCGCAAACGGCTTGCGCTTGGGCGGCTTCGGGGTTGATGGCCGCGAGACCGGGAATCGCTAGACTAACCAGGGTCGCGATCGCCCAAAACTTTGATTGCTTGCTCATCGTTGTTCTCCTGCAAACCTTTCCATATCATTTCTAGCTCGGCAGAGAAAAATCTTATGCAGGTCGCGAACAAAAATTTAGCCTGAATACGCTACAATTCGGCCGCTCGTGGGCGAATTGCACCGCCATTCTCTGGATACCGTGCCATGCTCTGCCTCTACTAATCGTAACCCGCCACGCAACCAGCGCTGCGAGCCCGGCTATGCGGATCTGGGCGTTATGGAGCAGCATTTGACCGATAAATTTTTCTTTGCGGGCGATCGCTATACCATCGCCGACATCGCCCTTTTTGCCTACACCCATGTCGCCCCGGAGGGCGGCTTCGCTCTCACCCCCTTTCCCCGAAGTCCGCGCCTGGATCAACCGGATTGCCCAGCAGCCCCGCCATATCCGCATTACTGACGTGTGCTGAAGTCAGAACCTGACTGCTGTGACTGAAAACTTCTATCCACAACTTGAAAGCGCTTTGCAGCTTGGGCCCGTAGTCGTGGCGATCATTGCCGACAGTCGTGGCTCTGTGCCGCGTGAGGTTGGCGCGATGTTAGCTGTGGCAGCCGACGGGCGGTGCTGGGGCACGATCGGCGGGGGTGCGGGCGAGGCCCGGGTGATTGCGGCCGCGCAGCAAGTGCTGCGTTCAGGCGAAAAACAGTGGGTCGAGATTGACCTCTCGGGTGCGCCCGATCGCCCAACCCAAGGAGTTTGTGGCGGCTGGTTGCGCGTCTGGTTAGAGCGTTGGTCAGGGCCGGCGGCGATCGCCCTGGTTCGGGACATTCAAGCCCGACTCACGGCTGGTCACTCCGCCCAGCTTGCCTTTTTACTCGCTTCCGATCGCCGGCCGCAACTCCTCGCCGCCGACGCGGATGCTCCCGCTGATTGTGCGCTTGTTGTCCTCCTTCAGCCCGCGCCAACCTTGCTGATCGTCGGCGCAGGTCATGTTGCGGTGCCATTGGCGCAAATCGCGGCGCTGGCTGGCTTTCGGATCGCGGTGCAGGACGAGCGGCCGGAGTTTGCCTGCGCTGAACGGTTCCCGGCTGGAGCGCAGATTTTTGCGGGGGCTGCGACGGAGGCGATCGCCTGCCTCGCTCCGATCACTTCGCTCTACGCCGCCCTGGTGACACGCAGCGTCGAATATGACTGCGCGGCTTTGACCCTATTGCTCCAGCGATCGCCGACCTGCTGCTATCTGGGCGCGATCGGCAGTCGCCAGCGCGTACAAGTGCTCAAACGGGCACTGGCGGCGACGGGAGCGACCGCCGCCCAGCTTGCTAGCTTGCACGCCCCTATCGGTCTCGACTTGGGAGCATTGACCCCAGCCGAGATCGCCGTCAGCATCGTCGCTGAACTCGTGCAGGTTCGTCGCGGCGGTCAGGGACTGCCGCTCGCGTGCACCGCTCGCGCCTAAGCCTGGGTGTCAATGGCGAGTTCGCGGTAGCCAGTCTGCGGATCTAGTTCGCGCCGAAAGCAAAGATTGGGGCAATCACCCATCACGATTTCGGCGGTGGTGTAGATGATGCAGCCGAGAGCAATGTGGCCGCCGAGGACACGACCATCGGTGCAGGCGATCGCGCCGTGTAGGTGTGCGCCTTGGGCTGACAGTAAACCGCTCAGACTCAACAATTCGCATGGGCCGTCGATGGCGGTGGCCACTGCTCTGCCAGCAAAACGGAGGGTCGCTACCCGCAAGCTCCCGACGGCTGTGAGCACAAAGCCAGCTGCGATCGCCTGCTGTTGTGCAAAGGCTTCCAGGTTCAGTCGCAGATCCTGTCCAGGCTCCAACCTTAGTGCGTAGGTTTTCATACGCAGACCAAAAAATCACCGCATTCCGATAGAGCCAGTCTAGAATACTATTAACGAACCAGCGGGCCTGTTGGTTCATGGGAATTTTGGTTGCTGCATCTTCATCCTGCCGGATCAATCTGCACACGCCGATTTTCTCTGCATCTTGTTCCGCCACCTTGGGCATATGGCCTCTTCTGCGATCGATAATCTTGGCGATGCCTTTCCTCGCGAACTTGTTGAGTTCAGCGCCAAAGTGGAGGCCACTCGCGATCGCCACAGCCTAGGTCACACTACGACCCCTCGTTACCGCTTCTTTGAGGGTGAATACTACGGCGCGCAGCTTGCCTCTCTGAAAGCTCGAGATTGGCAGGCACTGGAAGTTTTGTTCAGTACGGAAGACATCGAAGTCGTCTATCTTGACATCGCGGGAGCCTTGCATTTCCTCTGGCCAGAGCCTTGCTGGGAGGATGATCCCTTTGACCCAAATGGCGCAGACACCTTTGATTTCCTAGCTGAATACCTGTAACGCTCAGTTGTCCTGACCCCGCTGACCAGCATTTGCGCACCAGTCTAGGCTGGCTCAGCCGCCCGTATCCCTCTGTGGGTCATGGGTGCGGTGGTGTGGCGATCACTAACTCAGTGATAGCCGTCACGCGATCACTTGAGCGGCATCCGTAAGACTGCGCGATCACCATCGGTACTGCTCGCGACTGAGATCCGTGAGATCGCGCGATCGCTATCGCGTCTGATCGCGGCACAGATCGCAGAAGTTTCTAGCGATCTCAGCGAGTATTAAAGTATCAACTTCACTAACCACTTCGACACGGCAAGAAAGCAAATGAACATCGATACTTTGACACTCGCGGCTCAGATTCTCAGTTCGAGAAGCGTTTCATCTTCAGAGCATCAAATGCTATCCGATGTGTTGGTACAAGCCGAGATCGACGAGAGCATTCGGAGGGTGGTTCAGCGCATTTTCTACGGCATTCGCCATGGAATGGTTCAGGTGACCAACTAGCAAGATCCTGGATTAAATCCAGATTAAGTGAGGCAAAGATGACTGCACCTGCTGATTCAAATGAGGTTATAAAAGCAATGAATAGTGACACTTTGACATTAGCTGCCCAGATTCTCAGTTCGAGAAGTATTTCATCCTCGGAGCATCAAATGCTATCCGATGTGTTGGTACAAGCCGAGATCGATGAGGGCGATCGAGTGGTGATTCAGCGTATTTTCTACGGCATCCGTCATGGGATGCTCCAGATCACTGACTAATGCCAACCTTGGGGGCATCCCGATGCCGTGAGTCGCCAGCAACTGCGCCGCGACTCAAGCCGGGAGTGGCTGAGATGCTGGACGAAGCTCCGGTTGCTCCGCAGTCAGCCCAGCCCCACCAAGTTGCGATCGACTCAGGGTGCAACCTCTACCAGTCAGCGGATGTGTGCATTGAGAAAATGCTGTCGCTGCTCCGAATCTAAGCGAGCGCCAATTCCTCAACCTCTACTTCACCGGCTTCAGTCGGCACACCGTCCCGCACCAAGGTCAGGCGGCGATCCCCCTGCTGAAAGAAGCTCCCCGCCATCGCCAACATGGCGCGCACCTTGCGCTCGCGCCAATCGTCCACCAGCCATGCCACCTCGCGGCGGGGGAGGCGGCGGTGTAAAGCCTCGAGTAAATAGGCTGCATGACGCTCCTCATCGCGGGCGATGCTGAGCAGGGCTTGGCTGAGCTGGCGATCGCGCGCCTCCTGCTCGGGCAGCACTCGCGCCAATCGCGCAAAATCCTTGCTCGCATCCAGCTCCAGGATGTGAGTGCTCGCCGCAAAGACCAACCAATCAATACACTCCGGTTGCAGATCCTCGCGCGAATAACCCTCGTAATAACTGCCAAAGAAGGGATCAGGCTGACCCGTTTCAGGGCGCGATCGCTGACGTTCAGCAAGCGGCACCACCTGTTTGCCGAGACGTTGCAGAGCGCGGGCAAAAAGATAGCCATGGCGGCGCTCGTCGCTGGCATGGCGCTCGAGGCGTTCTGCCAACCAGGTGTCGTCCTCGCGGACGGCGCGATCGCGTAGGCTCTCTAGCATCGGCACCGAACCCGATTCGGCAAGCTGCAAACCAGCAAGCAGCGTCGGCCGTGTTTTGGAGTCACGCAGCATCACCGCCATCATGTAGGCGATCGCCCCCGACCCGACAATCTGCAACACATTCGTCAAAGGATTCATGCCCGTTCCCCCATTGAGTTTGGCTCTACAGCGATAATAGATCGATAAGTTTCACGTCGGGGACTGCACGCAGGCATGGGAATCGTATTGGTCGTCGGGATTGGTTGGATGATTTCGTTGTGCCTGCACGAGTTTGGTCACGCGATCGTCGCCTACTGGGGCGGGGACAAATCGGTGCAGGATAAGGGCTATTTGACCCTGAATCCGCTGAAATACACCGATCCGACGCTGAGCCTGATGCTACCGCTGTTTTTCCTGCTCATCGGCGGCTTGGCACTACCCGGCGGTGCCGTCTACATCAACCGTAGCTTGCTCCGCAACCGCCTCTGGGAGAGTGCGGTGTCCGCCGCTGGGCCATTGGCGAATGCACTCGTCGCGATCTTGCTCGCACTCGTGCTGCAACAGGCTCTCTCTCGCCCCGCCACCCCTAACTGGTTCTTGCCAGGACTGGCTTTCTTGATTTTGTTGCAAATCGCGGCTGTTTTTCTGAATCTGATCCCGATTCCGCCATTGGATGGCTACGGCATCATCGAACCCTGGCTGCCCGCAACGATGCAGCAATCTCTAAAGCAGGTCGGTCGTTACGGTATCTGGATTGTTTTTGCACTTTTCTGGTTTGTCCCCGCGTTCAGCCAATTCTTTTGGGGAACGACGACTGGAATCAGTGGGCAATTAGGCGTGCCGCCGGGTCTCGCTTGGTCAGGCTACGAGACCTTTCGGGAGCGATCATTGCTGCTCATTCTCGGCTTAGTTGTCCTGTTTTGGTTGTTTCGCAACAAGGAACATGCCCTGTGCCAAAAGGGCAATGCCAAGTTGCGATCGCAACGCTATGACCAAGCCCTAAATGCCTTTGATCAAGCCATCGAACGTCGCTCCGACTACCACGAAGCCTGGTTTGGCCGTGGGAATGCCTTGGCGGGCTTACATAACTACGAAGAGGCATTCGCAAGCTACAACAAGGCCATTCAAATCCAACCCGACTCAGCTTCCGTCTGGTTCAATCGCGGCCTCGTCCTGCTGGAACTACAAGAGCTAGAAGCGGCGGCCAAGTCGTTTGCGAATGCGGGCGATCGCACCACTGATCAACATCTGGCCGCTTACAGTTGGGGCTATCGCGGTCAGGCACTGCGGCAGCTCGATCGTCTCCCCGAAGCCCTCGCTGCTTACGAACAGGCAACTGCCGCAGATCCCAAGTTTCAGTCATCCTGGATCTGGCAGGCTGATGTGCTGGAAAAGCTGGAACGACCCACTGAAGCCCTCGCTGCACTTGACCAGGCGTTGCAACTGAAGGAACGCCAGCCCGAACTCTGGGTCAGGCGTGGCGATCTGCTCAACCATTTAAGGCGCTTCGAGGCAGCCTTTAGCGACTGTGAACAGGCGATTGCCCTGGCTCCTGATCTCGCCTCGGCTTGGGTGACGCGCGGTGTCGCTCTAATGAAGCTAGGTCGTCAAGAAGAAGCTATATCTAGCTACCGGCAAGCATTGCACTTGCAGCCAGAGTTGGCGGTGGCTTGGTACAACCAAGCCTGTGCTCACACAGCTCAGGGCGATCACGCTGCTGCCTTCTCGGCGCTGGCGCGGGCGCTGGAGCTGTCGCCAGAGTCGCTGCGAACGGCGGCTGAGGGCGATCGCGCTCTCGCCGCTTTGCACGACGATCCTCGCTGGAAAAAACTGGTTGCTCAGCCGTCAACATAGATTTGTCCGGCGTTTGGAAGGCTTTGGCATAGCGGCACTCGCCGTCGGTAAACCAGCGAATGAACTCGGCGGGCTGCGCCCAAGCCCAGGCGGCGGCTGTCCCTGGCGCGAACAGTTTTTCTTCCTTGCGACTGGCTGGGGCGGCGACCCAATAGCGGCTCTTTCGCTCGATGAACTGAATCGTCCAGCCTTCAGAATCAGAGGGGAGAAAGGTTCTCGCCGACGCGGGTGTAGACTTCATCGCCTTCGAGGGTCACCTTGGCTTTTTCGGGCGCTGGTGGTGACCAGTGCTCGGTTTGGGCGGCGACTCGCCGTTCCCATTTGATGATCGTGGCGTGGGATTTGCCGAAGGCGCGACCGGTCGCTCTCACTCTCAGTCCTTCACTCCGGACGTTGAGAGCGGCGGCGATTACCTCAGCCTTCGTTCTCAGTCGCGCCATCGGCGTGTTGGTTCGTTCGTTGCATCGTTTCTCACACTCGCGGCACAGATAGCTCTGTTGCTTGCTGCTATCTTTCAGGGCTGCTGTGCCGTTCTTGACTGTTTGCTCGCTCTGGCATTGGGGGCATTTGGGGGGGACTCATGGGCTAGATGCTTTGCCTAGCTGCGGCCCCAATCCACTTCAGGTTCGGGGTCTTCAACTATCCCAGCCAGAAGTTCAGTCAGGGTCAATTGTGGCGAAGTTGGGATGCCCGCTAAAGTGGCGGCTCCAGCAAGGGGCTGCTTTTGCGCCTCGATAACGGTCTCCCGACGTTTCTTGGCTCCAGTGAGTCGTGTTGTGGACAATGCTGGATCGGTCGTTCGCTCCAGACTCGCAAGCAGTTCGTCGATCAATTGCATTTGCAACTCATCGGGTAGAGCCAGGGCGGCTTGGGTGATTTGCTCAATCAATATGGCGGATTCCGAGCGGTATTCGGTTACGCTCATTGTCGGCGGATGCACCCGCGCTACCGAGCCATCAACACCGCACCGACACCAACAGCGAACCCTTTGCTCCCGATCGTGACGACCAAATGAATCGGGCTGTACGCATATCTTCGTGTCACTTGATACATCACAAAATCCCACAGCCACTAGGCCGAACAGCCAAATCCCAACCATCAGCCTAACCCGATCATTGCCAGCGGTTGCAGATGCCTCTATCAGACAATCAAGCCTTGAGGCTTATGGCTCAAGAGGTGCAGATAATGCAATCAATACCGACAACATCTCTCAAAAGTCTGACGATTGCCACCCGTACATACTTTATTCTAACTTTTAGAGCTGTCCCGCTTTCAAGTCGCATTTGATCTGAAGGGATTAACTAATTTCTTGTGATTACCGAGATGCTTTTGCTGCTCTAATGTCAGTGATTAAGCTTTATTCTATGTATGTACTTGAGTGGGGAGTTGAATACATCAAGTCGAAAAAGCAGAGGCTATGGGATCTAAGCTCATTTTAATTTCTGGACTCCTCGGTTTATTGGGATGTGCAACTGTAGTTATCACTAACATAATCGGTATCTTAGTCGTTGATGCTCATAATCCCATCAGCGATACGATCAGCGGACTCGCAATTGGCAAGTACGCTTGGATACAGGATTTTGGTCTAGACGTGTTCGCCGTCGGTTTGATTGCTTGCGCGATCGGGCTATATGTTTTCCGACGTGGTGGTATTCGCTGGCGAGTTGGTGTTCTGCTACTTGGCATCTTGGGATTCGATATTTTTCTCATCGCCGAACATAATCAGTATGCCAATAGAGTAGACAGCGATGGTGCTGCGATTCATCTCTACTGTGTCTACGTGTTAGGGATTCTATTTGCGCTGCTAACCTTTCTGACCGCATCTGGACTCCGCAAGCTGGGTGAGAGCTGGTACCGCTTTGGTCTTTGGACGTCACTGATTTGGACTGTAGCCGCACCACTATTTCTGATCACACCCACAGGTTGGGATGGTATCTATGAGCGGGGAGTTGCACTCATCATGGTGACTTGGGTGGTCGGAATATCTTGGTTACTAGTTCAGCAGGGGTATCAAAGGCTTCTCGTGAGGCAAGCCTAAGCCATTCAGCTCATCTTTGTCCATGTTCATGACCGATCAGTAGGTATCAGTTTTCGCCTCCTCAGTTAGACTACACGCCCAAACTGAGTGCAGGAATCTCAAAAATCCTTCTTCGCCCAGAGTTGCGGAGGAGTCGGAAATGCGGAGAGTTCATGATGCAAAAGTTGCGTGGCAATCTAGAGGCTGCTGTCAATCCGTCCAGCTAAAGGTATTACGGGCACACCCAAGAAACGAAAAGGAGGAAATAATGTTCAACGACTTAACCGCACTCTCACATACCCTGCTGACAGGGACTCTGGGATACATCACGATCGTCTTTTTGTTACGAATTTCTGGCAAGCGCACACTTTCAAAATGGAACTCGTTCGATTTTGTGGTGACTATCGCATTCGGCTCTATCCTTGCCGCTATGCTTTTGTCCAAAGATACGTCACTCCTGCAAGCTGTTTTTGGATTTGCAATTTTAGTAGCCTATCAGTTTGTGATTACCTGGACGGCTACACGTTCTTCTGTGGTTCAGTCGCTGATCAAGGCACAACCAACACTTCTTTTTCATAAAGGTGAATTTTTATCGCAATCACTTGAGAAAGAACGGGTAACTGTCGGTGAGGTCTTAGCTGCAATGCGCAGTAATGGCATTGGTGACTTGCTCCAAGTAGATGCTGTTATCCTAGAAACTGATGGCACTTTCAGTGTGATCAAAAACTTGGAAAATAGCTCAGCTTTGAAGGATGTTAGAGGATTGCCAGGTAGCCATTAGGGCCCTTCAGTGAAACTGGGATGCTCCCCGCCTAGATCTGTTCGTGGTAAGCGGTGAGCGGAACTGTCCGGTTGGTTGAGGCCGGCATAGCAGCGATCAAATCTAGCAACTCCGGATTGCGTTTCAGCATTCGCTCGATCAGCATGACGAGATCCTCACGACTGCGACCCTCCAGCAAGGTCTCCACTGGTGCAATGACCTGAAACTGTTGTGGCTCGTGCAGATAGGCGAGCAAGAGAGCGACCTGATGCTTGCAAATGCCGCCCCAATCGTAGGGACAGGTGCAGTCAAAAATCGCGATCGTCCCGTCAGCGTTGAGCGTGACGCTGGTTTTGTAGAGTTCGCTACCGTAGCACTCACCCCAGAGTTTTCCTGCCTGACGGTGCGGCTTGAGGATGCGGCCTTGGCGATAGTAGCGATCGCCCCGTTCGAGGCTCTGGGGCGTTGCCGCTTCGGCAATCATGCTGCGTTGTAGCGGGGGTGGCGAGTCAGCCATCAGAAAAATCCTGCGTCATCGTCTTGACAACGCAGGATAGCAGGTATTGAACGAATGGGCTGAGGCTCGCCGCTCATCATTGCGAGCCGAGCCGCTAGCGATTAGAACTGTGCTCGCCCTCTGAAAATGGTCGAGCTGTTGGGGAGGCTGGTGCTGCACTGCATCGATACAATCCGCGCGTCGAAGACTTCGATCTGACAGATGCCAGGGGCGTCATCGACCCGCAAATTGTTCGCCGAAGACGCGAAGGCCTCGACGCGACCTTCGAGCTGGAAGCTATTTGGGTTGGATCCCGTGCCCGTCAAGTCAGTAATCGTGCCCTGGTACATCACTTGGGCACCAGTTCCCGGCGGGACAGACAGGCTGGCACTGAAGTTGTCGCGGTTATAGTTCAGCGTTGCGTTCACTCCCTGATTGAGCGAGAAGACTGCACCCGACCCTGTGCCGTTGCCTTGCCAGGTGCCTTGGCTGGGAGGTGTCACACCAGTCGGCGGCTGGGTCGGCAAATTGCTGGCACAACTACCGGGAAAGACGTTGCCATTGTAGGACGCTTGAATCGTGGTACCGACTTGGACATTGCGAGGCGCGACGACTTCAGCTACATCCGAGGTTTGCTCGGGATTGTTGCCCCGGAATATCGAGCGTTCTTGGGCATCTAAGCCCACATACATCAGGGGAATCTCAACGGTGTGGCCGTTGCTGCGAAAGGTGAGTTCAATCCGCCCGAAGCCGACCTCGCCATAATGAGCCGCAAAATCGGTGTCCCCGAACATCACCCCGCGACAAACGATATCGGCTGCGCGGGCAGGGGGTGCCTGCCAAACGCTAACACCTAAAGCAGTCAGGGTCACTAGCGAACTCAGTATAGTTCTGCGACGTGGCTGCATCATCGTGGTTAACCTCCAGATTCCATCACCTCCAGTTTAAGACGCAGTAGATCCAGAACTGGTGTTGCTTGTCCGCATTATGGCGGCTGGAGTGCTACAGCGAACTGGAATCCAAGCTAGCGGCTTCGCCATCGGTCTGTGGCAGGTGGATGCCGCACTCCTGCTTGAGTCCCTGGAAGCGGGTGTTGCGCTCATCTTCGTCACCAGCCAGTAGGGGTCGGCTGGAGTGCCAGTCGCCGACGGTCGTGTAGCCCTGGTCGAACAGTGGATGATAGGGCAGATTGTGCTCGGTCAAATATTTATAGATGTCGCGCGCGTGCCAGGTCAGGATCGGCGAAATTTTGTAGATGCCGTCTTGCTGCCCCACCCAGTCCATCGATTTGCGGGTATCAGTCTGCCCGCGCCGCAGTCCGGCCAGCCAAGCCGTCGCGCCTAGCTCACGCAGCGCCCGTTGCATGGGTTCGACTTTCCGGATTGCATCGTAGCGATTCAGGGCCTCGATGTCATGCTGTTCCCAGAGCTTGCCGTAGAGTGCCTCCATGCGGGCTGGACTCAGCGGTGATTGATACACCTTCAGATTCAGCGACAGGCGATCGCTCAGTTTCTGCGCGAAGCGGTAGGTCTCAGGCGGCAAATAACCCGTATCAATCCAGATCACGGGAATGTCAGGAACAATCGCGGTGACCAGATGCAGCATCACTGCCGACTGAATGCCGAAGCTAGTACTCATCACCAGCCCGCTGCCAAAGGTCGCTGCACTCCATCTGACCATCTCGGCTGGAGATTGTGTCTCTAGCTGAGCATTGACCGTGGCGAGGTCAAGATCGGGGGGCTGGCGAACTGGGGGGCTGCTGGCTGGGCGATCGCCGTTGTAGCGAGGGGCTGCACTAGCTTGCGTGAGTTGATTTGCGGGTATCAATGATATGGCTCCCTGCACAAAATCCATACTTAGTGTACCCCGCAGACCGACCGCCACTGTTGGGTCGCCCAGTACGGGCAACCGTAATGACCGCTCGCGGCCGCGCGATCGCGGGTCTCATAGTAAATCCGGATTGTGAACCCCAAAAATTGCAACGATGACTGCCCGGTCAAGAAGGATGGGTGGGCGGCAATGCCAAAGACAACCGTTTATTCGTAGAAGCTGTGTTGTATCGATACCGAGCCGGAATACCCTGGCGAGACCTACCAGAACGATTTGGCGACTTTTGAGTCGTGCACAAACGGCACAGCCGCTGGTCGGAGAGTGGAGTCTGGCAGCGGGTCTTTGAAGCCCTGAGTGAGGATGCCGATCATGAGTACACCGAGATTGATGCCACGCTTGTGCGTGCCCATCAGCACAGTGCTGGAGCCAAAAAAATCCGCTTGGCTAGGGGAAGCAAGCGGACGGAACCGATTGGGATTTCGGAGTGAGGAAGGGCGTACAAACGCTAGATCGCGGGCGTCAAATTGACGTTGTACGGATCAGTCATGCGAATCAGAGCGTCCCAGGTCGCAGTACCCGCGACCCCATCGACCGCCAGGTCAGCAAATGTTTGCAAATCGCGCACGGCGGCTTGGGTGGCGGGGTCAAAAACACCCGTGATCTCACCAGCAAGGAAATCGTGCGCTTGCAGCAACTGTTGCAGACGGCGGACAGCAGTACCGCGATCGCCCAGCCGCAGACTCGGCGTGGCGATACGGGCGCTGTTGGCGAGCAGCCCAGTAGCGGCGGTTGCTGCTGGCTGTGGATTTGCCTGGGCGGGAGGCGCGATCGCGAGGGTAACCACCAGCGTGAAGCCACTGAGGGCGAGTGGCGTACCCGAGAAGCACTGACGTTGGAGCATGATAAACCTGACCTGTTACGTTTGCACATTTCCAAAATGGCTTTTCGGGTCGGTCATCGGAAAGATCGAGTTGCGATCGGCCTGGGGATGGTATTGCCGATCGTTCGGCAAGCGGATCTGATCTAGGGGCTGGGCGATCGCCCAGTGGTGAAACGATACTCAGGATCTGGATGGCTCGCCTTGGCACGCCTCTAGCGGTCAAAATTCTGGTCAGTTTGCGGTCACACCGCCAACATCATCAGGGCCGCTCGGACGCAAACTGATCTTGACAGCAGGCGATCGCACCGCAGTATCTGCAACAATATGGACGCAATGCTCGCGGACGCTGCCCCCACTGCTGCCCAACCATGCGAATCCTGCTGTACTCCTACAACTACTATCCCGAACCGATCGGCATCGCGCCGCTGATGACGGAACTGGCTGAGGGCCTGGTCAAGCGCGGGCATGAGGTGCGCGTCGTGACCGCGATGCCCTGGTATCCCAAGAGCCAAATCTACGACGGCTATCGCGGCGAGCTATATCGCACCGAGGAGCGTCATGGCGTCAAAATCCAGCGCTGTTATGTCCGCACCAGCCCCAAGCGCAGCTTTTTCAACCGTGCTCTGTTTGAACTCAGCTTCATGGTGCTGAGCTTTTTCCAAGCTTTGCGCGGTTGGCGGCCGCAGGTGATTATTCTCACCGTGCCGGGACTGCCGGTGGGCATTCCGGCCTCGCTGCTCGGCTGGCTCTATCGCTGCCCGACGGTGCTCAATTTGCAGGACATTTTGCCCGATGCAGCGGTTCACGTCGGTCTGATCACCAGCCAGAAGGCCATCAAGGTTTTCGAGACTCTGGAGCGCTACAACTACCGCACCGCTACCAATATCACGGTGATCGCTGAGGGCTTCCGGGACAACTTGCTGGCGAAGGGCGTGCCGGATGAAAAAATTACGCTGATCCCTAACTGGGTGAATGTCGATTTCATCCAGCCCTTGCCGCGTGAGACCAATGAATTTCGCCGCGTGAATGGACTGGAGGGCAAGTTTATCGCCCTCTATTCGGGCAATATTGCGCTGACGCAGGGGCTGGAGACTGCCATTGATGCAGCGGTCTTGTTGCGCGATCGCCCCAATCTCGCCGTCGTCATCGTCGGTGAGGAGCGCGCCCTCGAACGCCTGCGCGATTACTGCCGCGACAAGGGCGCGGACAATGTGGTGCTGCGCCCCTTCCAGCCGCGCGAGAAACTGCCGGATCTGCTCGCTGCCGCCGATGTCGGGTTGGTGATCCAGAAGAAGAATGTGATCGCCTTCAATATGCCGTCGAAAATTCAGGTCTTACTCGCTAGCGGGCGGGCGATCGTCGCCTCAGTTCCGGCGGGGGGGACAGCGGCGCAGGCGATCGCCGCCAGTAGTGGCGGCCTCGTGGTTCCTCCCGAAGATCCGGCAGCGCTCGCTGAGGCGATCCGCGAGCTGCACGACGATGGCGATCGCCGTCATCGCCTCGAAGCGGCCAGCCGTCAGTACGCCTTGGACAACTACGCTTTCACCGCCGCACTTGACCGCTACGAAGCCCTCTTCGCCAAGCTCAGCAAGCGTTGAACCACGGTGATTCGCGCCTGCAATTGCCGCCACCTGCTCATCAATCGCCAGTCAGTAACCGCATGAATGCCAACGATTGCACCCAAGTCAACTTTTGGGCACAGCGCTACCAGAGCGATCAGACGCCCTGGGACAAAGGCCGCGCCGCGCCTGCTTTTGCGCATTGGCTGGATCGGTCTGATACACCGGCTTCTGGTCGGGCGATCGCCCTCGGTTGTGGGCGCGGTCATGATGCCTTGCTCTTCGCTGAGCGGGGTTTTGAAGTAATCGGCGTGGATTTTGCGCCGGCGGCGATCGCGGCGGCAAAAGCCCAGGCGCGCACTCGGAATTTATCGGTCGATTTTCAGGAGCGCGATATTTTCGCCTTGCCCCCGAGCTGGCAGGGTCAATTCGATTACGTCCTGGAGCACACTTGTTTTTGTGCGATCAATCCGGACTGGCGCGATCGCTATGTCCAAGTCGCCCACAGCCTGCTCAAACCCGGCGGCGAACTGATCGGCATCTTCTTCACCCACAGCCGCCCGGGCGGCCGCCCTTCGGGGTGACACCGGCCGCGCTTCGCGACACCTTCGCGCCGATGTTTGCAATCATCCAGCTCGAGCCGCTGCCGCTGGAGATCGCGCTGCGACCGCAGGAGGAACATTTCGGCCGCTTCCGGCGGCCCACTCACCCGTAGAGTTTGTTACAATTTGTTAAGAAGATGAGTGCCCAGCCGTAACATTCTGAGGAAGAGTCATGAGTCAGGTGAGTTTAGGGGAGATTGCCAGCCAACTCGACAGCGAAAATTCGCGCGATCGCATGATTGCGCTGGCGTCGCTGCGTGAAGTGCCTGCCCTCGAGGCCGTGCCCCTGATCAAGAAGGTGTTGGATGACGAGGTGCTCCAGATCCGCTCGATGGCGGTCTTTTCCCTGGGCATCAAGCAAACCGACGAGTCCTATCCGATCCTGGTGAGGCTGCTCGAAACCGACCCCGACTACGGCATCCGCGCCGATGCGGCGGGTGCGTTGGGCTACCTCGAGGACAACCGTGCTTTTGAACCGCTGGTGCGCGCCTTTTACGAGGACACGCAGTGGTTGGTGCGCTTCAGTGCCGCCGTGTCTCTGGGGAACTTAAAAGATATTCGCGCTCAGGAAGTGTTGCTGGCGGCGCTGGACAGCGAAGAGGTCGCGATCCAGCAAGCGGCGATCGCCGCCCTGGGAGAAATTGAGGCGGTCGAGGCAGTCAACGACATCCTCCGCTTCGCTGACTCGTCGGATTGGCTGGTGCGTCAGCGCTTGGCAGAAGCCCTAGGCCAATTGCCCTGCGACAAGAGTGTCTCGGCGCTGAAGTTTCTCGCCAAAGACAACCATCCCCACGTCAGCCAAGCGGCCGAACTGTCCTTGCAGCGCCTCGCTGAGGGATCGTAGTTCAGCCAATGCGTCTGAGCGCGATCGCGCTCAGACGCGCGAGGTGACGTAAAATCGTATGTCTGGGCTGTTTTACAAACCAATGGACATCGAGCAATTTTTCGCGCAGAGCGAGGGCAAGTGGTTCTCGCAGCGCACCGATTACCAACTCGCGACCCAACAGGCGGACAACGGCAAGGCTGAGCTAACGGTGACCTGCCTCAGTGCGACGGAGCCAAGCGTGGTGCAGTTGGCGGAGCGGGCAGGGATCGCGGCTGATCAAGTGGGGGGCGGTCTCCAGACGAGTTGGGATACGTCGCAGGATTGGCAACAGCCGCAACAGCTTGGCTCCGCGCTGTTGGTGGTAGTGCCGACGGGCGATCGCGCCGGCACGCTCTTACGCTCAGTGGGCACTGAATTTGCCCAGGGGCACTATGCGATCAATGCCGATGCTTCTCTGACGCTGAGCGTGATCAGCGATGGCTGTCACATGGAGGAGCGCCTATGGTTTGCCAGCGAAAACCTACGCCTCCGCACCAGTACGGTCAAGCGAGGTGAGTCGTTCAAGCGGGTGGCGTTTTACTCCGAGATCCGCCGCTTACCGCCGTCGGCTTAGGCGATCGCCCTACAAACCATTGAACTGCACCGTCACTTGGGGCGTATCGCCCACTTGCAGGGCGTCGATCGCGCCATTCGTCCCCACGAGATAGCGATACTGACGGGTGCGCTCGTCGCGTAGGAAATTGCAGGTAGGTTGGCCGAGTGAGGCTTGGATCTCGATCAGGTCGGTGAATTGTTTGCCGTTGGCGATCGCCTGCTGCAATGCTTGGGCGCGCTGTGGTGGCAGTGGCATAACTTCTGTTGACCATGAACCCGCTGGACAGATCGCCAGCCGCGTGTCGGGAGTATCGGGGGAGGCAGCCCGCAACTGACCGCCGCTGGCGAGCGGTGGAGGGCTTGGGGTGGGGCTTGGGGTGGTTGGAGCGGTCGTTGCTGTCTCCGACTCTGCGGCACCAAAAGTCAGAAATGGTGAGAGGTCAAAGGCACGCTCCGAGCCGCTGAGGGACGCGCCGACAATCCCAGCGACGACAATCAAAACGGCAACGCCGATTGTCCCCTTGAAAAATTCATCCATCATGCTGACCTCTCGTGCCTAGTCCTTTGTATAATCAGTATCTTAGTACAAAAATACTAAATTACCTGCGAGAATTATCGCCGTAGGATAGGGACAACGAGCATAGCTGACGAGAAATTTCAGCGGCGCTGCGTGATACTTCCTAATCTGAGGCGCGATCGCCCTAAAAAATCATGAGCTTATTCAACACCATCCTGAGCGCAATCGATAATCCCAGTCAGGCAGCCAGCCCCAACCAGTTGAGCGCGATTCTTGGCACCGTACAACAGTTGAGTCAGAGCAATCAAGCCAACCCAGAAACCCTACAAACAGCGATGGGGATCATCGGCCGATACACCCGCTCGAGCCTACGCGACAAACGGGCGGCTGATGGCGAGGCGGCGGTCGCGAACTTAGTGGATCGCTACAGTGGTACGAGCGCCAGCCGCGAAGTCGTGAACTTGCTCTTCAACACATCGCAGGTGCAAGCGATGACCACGGAAGTGGCGGAGCGGACGGGCATTCCGGCGACCACCCTACAAAACTTGCTGCCGAGCTTGGTGCCGCTGGTGCTGCAATTCCTGCAAACGGGTCAGGAGACGGGCGGAGCCGCGAGCCGCAACTCTGTCCTCAGCGCCTTTCTGGACGCCGATGGCGATGGTGATGTCGATATTCACGACGCCATGCAACAGGCTGGTCGCTATCTCCAGTCCTAGCCAGTTAGACACCGCGCTTCTAAATTTGCTTGGAAGCGGGGTAGATGTGCAGGCGAAGCCGCAGGCCAGTTCCCGGTTGCCTTGAGGCATGACTCGCCCATCGCCGCAGATAACCCCAGCGCTGATAGCCTGGCACGATACAAGCTACGGTTCGCCCGCACGGTGTGCCATGAACGACCAACAATTTCAAGAATTGCTGCAAGCGCTGCGCTACGGCTATGCCCAGCGCCAGCGGATGATCGAACTACTGGAGACGATCAACGCCAAGCTTGATCTCAACGCCGCTGCACCCAACTTTGAACGCCAGCTCAGTGATTTTGGTGACTTTGACTGGGCGAGTATCCAGGCGCGGGTGATTGAACGCGATCGCTACGGCCCGACCCTCGTTGAATGGCGCGGTCGTCAATACAAACGGCGATCGCCCGATAACAAATTTGGTGCCGCCATCTGGTTTTCCCGCGCCATCGGCAAGGAAGGCGACAGGGTCAAATACGAGCGGCTGATTACCTTTCGGTCGTCCGACAGCGATGAAGTCGAGCCGATCTCGCGCCAAGCCGAGCGCTGGCTGGAGTCGTGAGACGCGCCACTGACGACAGCGAGTGCCCATTCTCTGTTAAAGTCTGGCCAGTTTGGGAGCTGACTGTCGTCTGCGCCGGACTATCCATCCTCTCGCAGCCTGCTCCCACTATGACCCCCTTCACCCTCAATCTCAGTCAAGGCTCGGTGTCGTTTCATTTCGATGTTGAAGCCGCACGGCGCTTGCAGCAGGAGATCGAGGCACTGATGCAAAGCCTCAAGGCGAGTGCCACACGTCCAGCGGGCGAAACCAGACCCCAGCCCCAGGCGGCAATGGAGTATCGTCACACGGGCGAAGTCTTCCTAGAAGTGTTCTGCAACCCGAATATCTATCCCAGTCCCTTCGCCGCGAAAGTGCTGATTTCCCTGCGCGATGACAAGCTGCGGCTCAGCTCAGAAGCAGAGCTAACCCGCCTCATTGAAGATCTCAGCCAATACCTTGAGCAAGCAGGCGTCTAGTACAGAACGGCGGCAATGAGATGCCCATTCAAAATCCCCAGGATTCCCGGATTGCAGGCACTCAGAACTCAAAATTTAGAACTCAAAACTCCGCGTAGCGGTACTAGTCGTTGTCCCACTGCTCAGCGCCGATCAGATCGCCAATGCGATCGCGCAGCAAATAGTCGCACTTTTCTAGCTCGTACTCGACACAAACCCATTCGCGAGCCGGGATGTACTTGCACAAAACGTAAATTGGCTGCTGCCGACTCACGAGGCCGCCATCCACAAGTTGGCGGGCTTCGTCACGGATGAGGTTGATGGAGTAGGTCGTCCCCGCTTGGACGAGGCGCGGGGGCGCTGACAATGCCTTGGCAGTCATGAGCTTTAACCTGTGAACGAGCCTTCTTGATGGTTGCGCAATCCCTTCCGAGATAAATGCACTTAATTCAGTATAGAGAGTTACAGATTACTCGCCCATCTAGATAAGAATTCTAAAACTCGCCGGTCTTGCCGATTATCGATCACGAGCCTTGCTGAGGCCGCCTCTAGAACCAATCAGCCCTTGGCCAGTATAAATAACCTGACTGAACATCTTCTAAAGCGGAGGTTTTCACGAGATTAAGAAACCCTAGATGAAGGTTGCCGCTGACGTTACATCGGGGGTAGACAGCGGCTCCCACAAGGCTGCCATGATCGCTGCCTGGGCGGCGGGCATTTGTCCATAGGTAAAGAGGCGAGGCAATGCGGATGGCAGCCAGTTGCCGAACCAATGGTCTATATAAGGACTACCATAGGTGGCGATCGCCAAAAGTTGACCCTCCGTTAACAATCTCTTAAACAAATCTTGTGCGGCTGGACTCAAGCTGGCACTGCCCCGGAAAGGATCACCACGCATAAAAATTTGTAATAAGACTTGACTCGCGGGCGGTTGCCAGCAGTCAAGCTGTGCTTGTTCGCAAAGGTGCGTCTCGAAGCCATGGCGGCGCGGTACAGCCAGGGCTGGAGCCGCTATATCCAAGCCGGGACAGTTGAAGCGATTGCCAACGGCAACCAAATTGAGGCGCGGCGGCTGAAGGGTGGGCAAACTCAGCGGCAAGCGACCATGCTGTCGCTGCGAAGCCTGTAAGATCGCCGCTACCGTCGCGTTGCTGCTCGGATCATCAAAGGTTGCCAAGTCGGCGGCTGTCAGCGCGGCCTCCGGCTGGCGCGCGACTTTTGCTTTCGCCGCCTTGACCCGTGCCAGTGCTGACTGAATGCGCGCCTCGGGCAGTTGACCGGACTGCACGGCCGCGACGATCGCCGCGATCGCCCCCGGCAGATCGACCGGCATCAACAGCATATCCGCGCCAGCCGCCAGAGCGCGCACGCAGACCTCACCAGGCGAGCCGCACTGGGTGATGCCGCCCATCAGCAGGGCATCGGTCACGATTAGCCCCTGAAAACCGAGGCGATCGCGCAACTGCCCGGTCAAAATCGCAGACGACAGGGTCGCGGGTTGGTCGGCGTCCCAGGCTGGGATGAGCAGGTGGGCGCTCATGACCGTATCCACACCGGCCGCGATCGCCGCCCGAAACGGCTCCAGCTCCACCGCCGCGAGTCGCGCGTCCGCATGGGGCAGGACGGGCAGCTCGAGGTGCGAGTCGGTCGCGGTGTCGCCGTGACCTGGAAAATGCTTCGCGGTCGTCAGGATTGGCTGACGCTGGCAACCCTGGATAAACGCCGTCGCCAAGTCGCTGACCGTGGCAGCGGTCTCACCAAAAGCGCGCACGTTGATAACGGGATTGTCGGGGTTATTGTTGACATCGACGACCGGGCCCAGCAGCCAGTTGATCCCCATCGCCAGGGCTTCGCGGGCGGTTGTCGCCCCCATGGTGATCGCGAGGTCGCGAGCGGCCGCGCGATCGCCCAGCGCGCTCAGGGCCAGCGGCGGCGGAAACCAGGTTGCTCCCGGGAAGCGATGACCGACACCCTCTTCAATGTCGGCGGCAACCAGCAGCGGCGTCGCCGCCCAGCTCTGCAACTGGCGGGTGCGTAGCGCCACTTCCGCCGGACTGCCGCCGAGTAAAATGACACCGCCGATGTTGTCTTCGCTCAGCCAGCGTTGCAGTGTTGCAGCGGGCGCTTCCCAAGCCGGATAGCGAATCTGGCGATCAAACAAGTGCCCGGACGCCCGCACAATGATCAATTGCCCAATCTGCGCCCGCAGTTCTGCTTCAGTGGTCATCGCCCCATGTTTAGCTTCGATGGCTCCCGTTCGCGACCTACGGTATCCCAATATTGCCTTGCGTGCATTATTTTACTGGTGCTTGCGGTGTTTGCTGCTTACAACTAACGCGCCGGTCGGCTGATGATCGCCATCCCATCGGGCTAACCCGCAGCAGACTCCTCGGCGGACTGACAGCAATGCTCAGCGAAGGCGGTAGCGGTGAGCGGCCGGGCAAACCAATAGCCCTGACCAAGGTTGCAATCAAGTTGGCGCAAAAGTTGCGCCTGTTCAGCGGTTTCGATCCCTTCGGCGATCGCCACAATTCCAAGTGCCTTAGCCATTCCCAAGATCGCAGCCACTAAATTAAGGGTTTTCTCTGCCTCACTCAGATGCTGGATAAAGGTGCGATCGATCTTGAGCGTGTCCACCGGGAACAGGTGCAAGTAGCTGAGTGACGAATACCCCGTGCCGAAGTCATCAATACTCAAGCGGATTTGGCGATCGCGGAGCGCTTGCATAGTCGCCGCCGCCTGCTGAGTATTGTCCATGATCGCACTCTCAGTCATTTCCAGCTTCAGACAAGTTGACGAGAAGCCGGTCTCGGCCAACACCTGGTCAATCTGCTGCAAAAACTGCGGGTGCGCGAACTGATGCACCGAGATATTGACACCAAGGGTAAAGTCAGCAGCCACCAAACCCGCTCGTTGCCAGTCATAGGCCTGCTGGCAGGCCGTTTCGAGTACCCACGCACCCAGTTCGATGATCAGACCCGTTTCCTCAGCAACCGGAATAAAGCGATCTGGCGGAATGAAGCCGCGCGTGGGATGCGACCAGCGGACGAGTGCCTCAACCCCAAAAAGATTGCCGCTCGCCAGATCGACGATCGGTTGGTAGTGCAACTCTAGCTCGCGGCGCTGAAGCGCATGGCGTAGATCAGTCTCCAACTGCAAGGCATGGAGCGTCGCCAGATACAGCGCTGGGTCAAAGATGTGGTAGCTGCCGCGCTGCCGCGCTTTAGCCCGGTGCATGGCGGTGTCGGCATCGCGGAGTAAGTGTTCGGGCTGCTCATAGCTGCGCTCGCCAAAGACAATGCCGATACTGACACTGACAAATACCTCGCGCTGTCTGAGGCAGAAGGGAGCCGACAAAAGTTGCTGAATCTGGCGCGCAACCTGCATCGGCTGGCTCGGCTCTTCGCAGACAGCCAGCAAGAGGGCAAATTCGTCGCCCCCCAATCGCACCAGCGTATCTTGCGGTTGGGCCAGTTGTTGCAGTCGCTCGGCGATCGCCTGTAACAGCGCATCACCCAGAGAGTAGCCGAGCGAATCATTGATCAGCTTGAAGCGATCGCAGTCGAGAAACAGCAGCGCAAACGAGTGGTCGGCAGTAGCCGCGAGGTCATCTAGCGACTGAGCCAAGCGATCAAGTAAATAAGCTCGATTGGGTAAACCCGTGAGCGGATCGTGGAGCGCCAAGTCGAGCAATTGGGCTTGAACAAGCTGACGCTCAGCCGCCTCCTGGCGCAGATCGAGCATCGCTTGTTCAAGCTGATGAGTGCGCTCTTGAACGCGCGCTTCCAGGTCAGCATTGAGTTGCTGGATTTGCTGCTGGGCAGCTCGGAGCGCGAGCTGATTCTTAATCCGTACCAGCACCTCTTCAACCTGGAAAGGCTTCGTGACATAATCGGCAGCCCCGACTTGGAAGGCCCTGACCTTATCAAATGCCTCGTCGAGGGCACTCAGGAAAATGACCGGGATCGTCGCCGTTGCCGCAGCGGCTTTCAATTGGCGGCAGACCTCATAGCCATCCATCTCCGGCATCATGATGTCGAGCAAAATCAGATCCGGTGGCGAAGCTTGGGCGGCAGTGATCGCCATGCTGCCGTTGAGCGACTTGCGGACGCTGTAACCTTCAGCACTCAATAAGTCAGCCAATAACCGTAGATTCTGCGGCTTGTCATCGACTACCAAAATATACATTTGGCGTGACCCAATACCAAGTGCCTGGGTCGGCTGAGAAGGATGCCGCGCAGAGTTCATTAAGAGCATGGGGAATTTCGGCATCAATGCCATCATGGCACAGCATATTGAGCGAGCGGTCAAAGTGCTCTGTGATACAGGCAGAGCATTCTCCCAGCAACCCCATCGGAGCACGGCGACCGTGACCCGTCGAGATTACCCCCGTCATTGGCGCGTGCCACGCTGAGCCTGGGTTGGGCAAGCCAAAATTGGAATTTCGGCTCGCTGTACTGATGGGAGTATAGCTAGGTGATTGTGAAAAACTCGTGAAGATCAGCCTGTTCTGTAGGAGCGTAGGACTGCCAACACCCTAAATCCCTCTCCCAGCTTGGGAGAGGGACTTCTAGCTCCCCTTCGCCCAGCTTGGGAGAAGGGGTTGGGGGATGTAGACGCGCAGCGGCTGCTCGCAGAGTGGGCAACCGTAACGCCAAAGTGGGATGCACCCCAACTATCAACCGATGAAGGACGATATAATTCGCCGTCTCAAACAAGACCGCTCGTCAGATGTGTTCGTCACCACAATGATCGACCTGTATGCTATCCAATCAGGGTTTCCAGGTTTGAATGTCTCGCGCTGGGTACGAGAGGAGCGCGACCCGCTAGCGGACACGGTCGGGAGATTGCGCTAGCATTGAAGACGATTGACCCAGAAGCGGCGTCAGCGTTTGTGACGCGCTATCTTGGGGATGTGTTGGGAGAGGATTAGTCTATGCTGCGGTCAAAGTCCCCCAATCGGGCTGTTATCCCGCAGTTGCTGGATAACACCCGCGATCCCGGAGTTAGACCGCAAGCGCTTGATAACACGCTGCTCAGAGGAGTTATCCCGCACCTGCGGTCTAATACATAGTTGGGCTGCTTCAGATCTCGGTTGAGACAGTACTTTAAGAAGGCTGGTACGGCATTGGAATTTTAGAGCAGTCCGTTTTCAGTACTTTAAAACAGAGTTCCTTGGACTACTTCTGGTTGCGAGTTGTTCGGTTTAGGCGGCCAAAAAACACCGAGTACAACCCATGTATTGTATGGAAATACTGTACCCATAAAGAAACGGGTATCTTTGCTCTCGTTACATAGCTCGTCTAGGAACTTGCGGCGAACGCTCAAAGCTGCTTGCTCTTCATCGCCCAAACGAGCCACTTCATTCAGCCAAAGTACCCCCAGTTCCCAGTCCTCAATCATGGCGTTGTGAGGTCTGTGGCTGTCATTGCATTCAAAAACATAACTGAACTTGTATGGTATTTTCCGAAGAGGTTTTTGAACAGGCCCAAAAAGGGTCAACTGGTCAAATAAAGATTGCCATTCTGATTTCCATTCAGAATCAGCAGGTTCAATCTTTAAATCAATTACTCTTGTAGGCTGCACCATACCGAGTGACACATGCTCAGATTCATGCAATTCTCGTAACTGTTTCACCGTATAAATCGGAATTTGATCAATAATTTGACGACGCGCGCTCCATCCATTTTTAGTAGAGAGCGGTTCTCCTAAAACACGGAGCGTATCTAAAACCGGTTTCCTGCTTTCTTTCCTCCGATCATTACCGGCTCCATGCGGAAATAGATCAACTTCTATCCACTGATATTTACGAAATTGTTGATTTCTAGGTCGATAACGGTAGTCTACTGGATAAAGTCGTACCCATTCGCCCTCCTCAGTCACACCAGCCGTACAAACAAGTTCTTGATAACCTCTAGACGGATGCGGGTAGGTCATCACAGTTATAAGAACTTTAGTTTTAATTGCCTGATTACTCATATCTACCATCCCAAGTGCTTAATCGGCATATCGATTAAAGTTGTTAGATGATGAGCTAAAACGTTGCGATGGCAGAATTCTGGATTAGCTTCCATACATACAAGGACACTAGGTTCGGACTTCAACAACCTACTTACATTAGTCAGATCCTTTTCACGGGAGGGAAGACTACAGCGATAATTCTCAAACAAAGATGTGTATTGATGATTAGAATCTAGATGTTCTCGTTCTGAGCCTGGTATTCCCAAACCAGGAAGATGTTGATAGTCTATTGTCAAAGAACTACATAGGCGCAAAAGAGTACTTTTATGGAAACCATATCGGCGTGAAATGGGATTATATCGGACATCAATCAAACGCGATATCCCAGATCCCATAAGAAGATTTAGAAACTCATCAACGGTTTTGCCCTCATAGCCAGCAGTATAGATAGACTTCTCAGCAATTGGGCGTTTTCCCTTTCTTCTTCCAGGAAGATCGCTGTTGATTGTAAACCAAGAATATTTGTCGTAAATTAGATTGATTAACTTTTGCCCAGATAGTTTTCCGTAGATCTCAGAAATTCGGCAAACATCTTTGCTGACATCATTAGGCAAAGTTATCTCTAGGTTCTTTCCTAGAGGAGTAAGATTCCATCGATTGTCAAGTCCTTTTTCCAGAAAACCATTACGAATGAGTGAATCGGTTTCCTGATTGAGAGTAAAGGAGTAAGGACCGTATCGATACGGGATAAACTGATAGAACGTTTTCCCTCCACGAGATGGCGTTTCGCAGGACAACAAAAATGCCCACTTCATCATTTGCAAGCTGGAAGCTGTACCTCCAACTTGCTGAAGTATCATCAGCAGGGCTTTTTGTCTATGTAACACCTTACTTATTGGCTTCCAAATAGTTCATTTGCACTGTAGATTATCTCATAAAAGGTCTTTGGAATCAGCCTGATATTAAGATGGCTTAACATTTTACCTCATGAGCTTCTCAGCATTCTAGCCGCCAGTTAAAATTTTGGTGCGTCTTTTGTTTCTCCAGTGTGCTTTGCGGGTGACAGCAGCCCAACACTACGTTGGTGCGGACGGAACAGAGTTTATCGGTAGGTGTTCGAGATCATCTGCCGCCGCACAACTTCAACGTTAGGCCCCCGACTCATGCCGATACCAGCAACCGCAACTTCAATCTTGCTGTACAGCTTGGTATCTGGGCTGAGCGAGATGGCACTGGCCTTGGCTTTGACTCCAGTGCGGGCTTCACGCTCCCCAATGGCGCGATCCGCTCGCCGGATGCCGCGTGGATTCGGTCGGAACGCTGGTATGCTCTCACGGCTGCACAGCAGGCTTCCTTTGCCCCCATCTGCCCCGATTTTGTCATCGAGCTGAAATCTGCCCACGACATCCTAAACGGACTGCAAGTCAAAATGCAGGAATATATCGACAATGGGGCGTTGCTCGGCTGGCTGATTCACCGCCAAAAACGGATGGTTTACATTTACCGTCCTGGGCAAGCACCACAGATATTGACCGCTCCGGAGCAAGTGAGTGGCGAGCCTGAATTGCCTAATTTTAGCTTACCGATGGCGCGGGTTTGGTGACTGGCGTGCGGCCAATCTAGCGCCGCTTTCGCTTGCCTTTCCCGCCGGACTTACCCTTCGCTGTTGGGGTTGGGTTTGGGGCGGGTGGCTGGCGTTGGGCGGGGTCGTCGGTGGTGGGACTGGTCGTCACGGTTGCGGCGAGGGAGGGCGACTCTGGCTCTGGCCTCGTCTGAATACCCGCGAGCACTTCTTCGACCGTGAATTTAGGAGCTTTGAAACCCATCTGACTGATGCTCTGGCGGAGGCGCTCTGCTTCCAACATATTTTGGTGCTCGAGCAGCGCGATCGCTCGTCCAAAACAAGCTAATCCATCCTTCACGTTGCCGCACTTCAGCCAAACGACGCCGAGATTTTGGTGCGCCTGCGCGAAGTCGGGCCGCAACTGGATCGCGCGCTCATAGGCCTTGATCGCGTCCTTGAAATTGCCCTGGGCTTTCAGCGCCATGCCGAGGTTGTAGTAGCCCTTGACAAAGCTGGGATCGACCGAAACCGCTGCCATAAATGGTCGTAGCGCCATCTCCGCTTCGCCCGCTTCTAGTAACAGGCTGCCGAGGTTGTTGTAGGCTCCCAGCTTCAGGATCGGGAACACGGGCTGGGCGAGAGCCGCTTGGTAGTGGATCACCGCCTGGTCGATCTCGCCTTGGCGAGCGCTGGCATTCGCCAGGTGATAGTTCAGCTCAAATAGCACGGGAGCTTCCGCCTGGGGATCTTGCAGGCCGCGTGCCAGGAGTTCTGCCCCCTTGGCGACTTCGCCAATCTGCATATAGAGCGCGCCCAGCTTGCTACAGGCATAGGCGTCATTGGGGTTCGCCGCTAGATATTGCTCCATGGCTGCCCGCGCCCGCTCGGTCTTACCCTTGGCGGCGATCGCCCCTGGCTCGTAGCCAAAGTGGACAATCGCCACATTGGACAGCGCCATGATTTGCCAATTTGGCTCACTTTTCAACACAGCATTCGCCGCGTCGTCGATCAGGGCATGGTAGGGCCGTGTGAATTGCAGTTGGGGATGTTTGCGAAACAGGCGAGAGACCAGCGAGTAGGGCGTTTGCGTCGCGCCGACTTCTTGGCGCAGCAGATTGACGACCAGAATATTTTCATTCAAAATCGCCAAACGTAATTGACTGGCGATCGCCGGGTTCAGCCGTTCGTCGGCGTCTAGTACCAAGACCCAATCACCGCTAACGTGCTTGAGTGCCTCATTACGAGCGGCGGCAAAATCGTTGTTCCAGGTGTAGGTGTGAACAATTGCCCCCGCCTGCTCCGCGACTGCGATCGTGTCATCGGTTGAACCCGTATCGAGCACGATCATTTCATCGACGACCTCCCGCACACTGTCGAGACAGGCAGGCAAGGACTCGGCTTCATCTTTGACAATCGTGCAGAGGCTCAGCTTCATAGGGGCGGGGCAGGAGTGAATGAATGGTTGGCAAAACGTTGATTAACTTCTACAGTCGGTGGCGAAGATCACCCGCAAGCGCGCCGCCATTCTCGCGGCAGCGCCGGGTTTGCCCATGCGGCGTTCGCCATTCTCCGCCACGACTTGCAACAAGTCGGGATTGGCGAGCATCCCGGCGATGGTTTTGCCCACTTGCGCCGGTTTCGGGACGAGAAACACCGAGGTTCCCAAGAGCCGTGTCTGCGCTTCGGCAAACTGCGGCGTGAACTGCGGGCCGCGACCCGGCAGGGTCACCACCGGCTTGCCGAGACCGACAAACTGTTCTGTCGCCGTGCCCGCGAGGGCGATCGCGAAGTCAGCGACCGTCAAGCAGCTATTATAAGCACTCTGCGTCAGCAATAATTGCACCGTGCGGGGCGGTAGGGTCGCGGCTTGGTAAGCGGTTAGCTCGCCTGGAAGCTGAGCGGGTGGCGGGCTGCTGGCTTGCGGCAGCGTAAATGAGATGGCGTTGGGGTCATAAAAGGGCAGTCCGGCGGGCAATGGGTCGAGATGTTGCCAGCCTTGCTGGTTCAGCGCCTGGATCAGGGGGTTGGTTTGCAGCGCTGGGGCGATCGCGCCGAGGGCGAGGAGCGATCGCGCTGGCATGGCCGCCACTAGACTTTGCAAGGCGGCCAGAATCAGTTGCCAGTTGTTGTAGGCTTCAGGCGCGCGCGAGCCGGGTAGCAACAGCACCACCAGCGGTCGTTGCGCGACGACCGCCGCATCGGCATTCGGTGACCAGTGCAGCGGCAATTCTGGCTGGATGCCATCCATCATCGGGTTGCCGAGGTCACTGGCAGGAATTTTAAATTGCTTCAAGACGCTAGCGGTGAGGGAGTCGCGGGGGAAGACGGCACGACAGCGCGATCGCGACATCAGCCAACGTTCCCAGGGCAAATAGACGGAGCCTGACCAACCTTCGAGACTGCGCGATCGCGATAGCCAACCCGCTTCATTGCGGAGGTAATACTCGGATTTTGCGGTGCCGACAAAGGCGTAGTCACAGCCGCTCAGCCAAGCGAATAACAGCGGCACAATGTCGCCCACTGCCAGGATTTTGCCTCCTTGCCGTCGCCACTGGCGCACTAGGCGATACTGCGCCAGGGTCAATCCCAGCAAGCCGCCGCGCACGTCATTCCAGAGTTGTCGCCCATCCATATAGATGAAGCCGCCCGAGGGCATCGCCTTGACCGGGCCGCTGATCGGGATGTCGCTGCGAGCATAGGCGCGCCCTTCACCGACGAGTGGCAGGGCAGCCACCTCGATCGCGGGTGATTGCTGGCGCAACTGTTCGAGGATATTGACGGCGATCAGGTCTTCCCCGTGACCGTTGCTGAGACAAAGCAGTTTCATACGACCCTTAGCGGCAGCTCAGACAGGCGAGCGGCAATTTTTCTCTCCTCATTATCAATGCGATCGCACCGCCGACAAGCACGGTTGGCGATCGCCGTGCCTACTTGCGGGTTCGGCTCCCATCCGTGACAGCGAGGGGATGTAACGACTGACCCGACGGCTCTAGCGAGGTGGCAGTTGGCTGGGAGCGCTGCTACTAGGCGGTGAAGAGTGGTGCTAAGGAAGCGCTGCTGGTTGCTCAGTCGAGAGGGAGCGAATGGCTCAGTGACCGGTCACGAGTGGAGCCAATGACCCACACAAAAACAGCAACTCAATCAGACTGGTTCGACCTTTCCTTGATTACAGTTAGCCTACTTGGAGTTCTCAGGCTTGCTCACTACAGTCAGCGTACCTAGCGATTGCTCCCGAAGGGATTAGTAAAGGAAATCTGAACTTTCTAACGAGTTGCTGTTTTTGTCGTTGGACGAGACAGATAGTAAATTAAACAGCGCTCTGTACCTCTTCTTAGTGAATGAACTGAACTCGGCTGCTATATCTGCCAGGGAAGCCTTTCAGTGGCTTCATTTACTAAATTAACACCTTTTTCTACGGTTGCGTTTGCACGCAAACAAAGTTTACAAGGGGTGGTCATGGCAAGGGGATTGGCTGAGGAAGATGCGAGTGGATTGGGGTGCATCCCACTTTGGCGTTACGGTTGCCCACTCTGCGGATGCTCCCGTAGACTGCCCGCCGGGATCACCAGAAAACCAACTCCGGCCAAGCAAAAACAGTAACCCGTTGAGAATCCTCACATTACTCCAGCTTGGCTATGATACTTTCTGAAGACCGGCAGGAGGTAGCCTACGATCACCTGCGGGGTTACTTCCAGTTAGCGGGAGTTGAGATTTTCTACTGAGTTACTGTTTTTGCGTTTAGATGAGACAGATGGTAAATAAAACAGCAATGTTTACCTCTCATTTACTGGTGTTTTTGGGAACCTGATTGGCTGTTTTATTCGCCAGTGAAGCTCTCTGGGCTTCAGTTCTTAATCTAGCATTAATCAGAAGTTAGACTCGCGATTGCAACCAAAGTTCATCCCTACGACAGCCTGTGCTTGCCGAGTTTGAAAAAACGTAACGCTAGTCTTGCTTGACCTGAACGTAACGCTAGTCTTGCTTGACCTGAGTGCCTGACCGATCTGCTTGGTATAAGTTGGGTTGGGTTGAGGCAACAAAACCCAACCCCAGCCAGCATTTAGTCACTCAATCTACGAGAGAATGGGCTTTTTGGGAGTTGTATCAGGCAGCTAGCCGCGCTGCTATCAAATGGCCAAGCTGAGGAACCGGGTTGATCGCGATCGCCCCACAATCCCCTGTCAGTCTTGGGATGATTGATGGCTCGGAGTCTGCTGGGCGATGCTTCAGGGGTTTACGGCGCTGCCGCTCCCTCCCAGCTCCCCCTGGAAAGGCTATGGAAAGCCTTATTCCGGCGTCACCAGTTCATGACGACGGCGGTGCGTCCAAGGTCAGAAAACGTTCCAGTGCGGTGGCGATCGCTGGGGGCCAGCGGCGTACCTCGCGCACCCAGTCGAGATTCCGGTAGCGGCTGTCCAAGCCGACGGCGGCGACCCAGTTGCTTTCGGCTTCGCCCTGGTTGCCTTGTACCCAGAGGACAGCAGTGAGTGCCGCGCGAATGTCGGCAAAGACAGGGTAGCGGCGGGCGAGGCTACGCATTTCATGTAGAGCTTCGCGTTTTTGCCCGATTTCATAAAGCGCGAGGGCACGGTTGGCCCGTGCGAAGGCAAAGTCGGGGGCAATCTCGGTAGCCCGCTCATAGTCGGCGATCGCCATGGCCCAGTCGCCTTGTCCAGCGGCAGCGTTGCCGCGATTGTTGTAGGCGAAGGCATCTTCGGGATCGATTTCTAAGACGCGATTGTAGTCGGCGATCGCGGCAGCCCAGTCTTGCTGGCGTTCATAAACCAAGCCGCGATTGAGATAAGGGTCGGGGGCGTCGGGCGCGAGTTGAATCGCTTGATTGTAGTCGGCGATCGCAGCGTCGAGTTTGTTCTGGCTGACCTCGACATTGCCGCGATTGCTCCAGACCGCCGGGTTGCTGGGAAAGCGCTCGATCAGCTGACTCCAGTAGTGCTCAGCCGTGGCAAAATCGCCGCGCTCGGCCGCGGTAATCGCGTCGGCGGCGATCGCTTCGCCGCGATCCAGCTCAGCGGCGGTAATTTCCACCTGGGCACTCGCGGGGAACGCCAGGAACCAACAGCAAAGAAGCGAGCAGAGAGCAACAAGCCAGCGCATTTTTGAGTCTTGGAAAGGAGCGATCATTGCTGGCCATTATCAGGGATCAGCGGCGATCGCGCCCAAAGTAGTTTATTCGTACTGAAAATTGAGCCAGTGAGTCGCTACCATAGAAACGCACCTGTTGACACGGCCCCTAATACCTCCTTCATGAGCGATCGCCGCACCGCATCTCCCCTCCAGCGTCTCCTGACGCCACTGCAATTCCTCCTCTGGGCCGGAACTGGCAGTGCCCTCCTTTTCCTGGCGCTGGCCCTAGCGGATCTGCGTCAGGCGGGCACGAGTGTCTCAGCCAGCGTTGATCGCTGGCTGAATCCCACTCCAGCTCAGCCGGAGATTGATCCCAGCACCGCCATTGTCCAGCAAATTCGCCATGCTAGCGAGCTGACCACCGCTGTCATGGCGATGGAAACCGTCATCCCGACGCGCAAAGATCGCAAGCTCGGCGAGCTGCGCGTCGGGACGACGCGCTTGCTCTACATTGCCCGTGGCGAGGTGGAGGCAGGGATCGACCTCAGCCAAGTTGCGGAGACTGATGTAACCATCATGGGTGATACGGTTCAAGTGCAGTTGCCGCCGCCGCAGATTCTCGATAGCCAGCTTGACCTCGAGCGATCACAAGTCTACGACTATGATCGCGGCTTCCTCAGCCTCGGCCCCGATGCCGCCCCCGAGCTGCAAACCCTAGCGCAGCAGGCGACCCTCGAACGCATGGTGCGGGCGGCCTGCCAGCAAGGACTGCTCGACCGCGCCAATGAGCGAGCCGAGATCGTGATCGCCCAGCTTCTCAATCTCAGTGGTCAGGTGAATGTCGAGGCGATCGCCACCCCCCCTGACCCAGCAACTTGCGCCCGCGTGCCGGTTGCCGAGGAGCCAGCATCATCGCCAGCAGATAGCTGAGCCAATCGCCAAACAGGAATCAGAGCCTTTTGCTAAACTAAGTGACCAGTACGATCCCCAACGCGCAAGCTTCATTCACCATGGCACCCACGCTTCTGATTGCCGAGAATCTGCCCAAGCTCAACTATGCGGCCAACGCCGAACGCTTCGATCTAACCTGGGAGGCACCCCTTTCGACCTTATTGGGCCTAGGACGGGCGGCGGGAGCCGACTTGGTGGAATTCTTCCTAGAGCGCGTCAGTTACATCAGTTGCTTGGCGGAACAGGACGCGATCACCAGCATCTCCCCCAAGCTCTCCACTGGGGCAGGTGTGCGCGTCTTCCGGGGTAAAGCTGATTGCTACGTCAGCACCAATGACCTCTCCTTCACCGGTCTGAAAGCCGCCCTCGAAAAAGCACTCTCGATCCTCGGTCTCGACTTACCCGTCCCCAGCGCCCACGTCCCCGAGATTTGTCTGGAGCTACTGCGCGACTACGCAACCGCCCGGTCAAAGGATGACTGGCTCGCCGCGAGTAGCTCGATGCAAGAAATGGGGGACGTCTTGTTGGGTGCGAGCGATCGCCTCGGTCGCTACGGCAGCCATGTCCAGTCTCGCCGCGCCATGTACTTCCGCGACTGGCAAGAAGTCCTGGTAGCAGCAAGCGATGGCACCTTTGCCCGCGACATTCGCCTCACCCAGTCGGTCGGCGGCAGCTTGCTCTGCGCCGATGGCGAACACCGCACCTCGATCGGCAAGCGCGATGGCAACACCAGCGATCCCAGTTTCCTGCGGCAGTGGAACTACGATGCGTTTGCGGCTGAAGTCGCTGAGAGCGCTGGCAAAATGCTCTACGCCGATTATGTGGAGTCTGGAACCTACCCAATTGTGATGGCGAACCACTTTGGTGGCGTCATTTTCCACGAAGCCTGTGGTCATCTACTCGAAACGACGCAGATCGAGCGGGGCACGACACCGTTTATTGACAAGAAGGGTGAGAAAATCGCTCATGCAAGCCTCACCGCTTGGGACGAAGGCCGCACCACCGACGCCTTCGGCACCATTGACATGGATGATGAGGGAATGCCGACCCAACGCACGCTGCTGATTGAAAATGGGGTGCTCAAAAACTTCCTATCAGATCGGGCTGGCTCGATGCGAACTGGACATCCCCGCACCGGCAGCGGTCGCCGCCAGAGCTATGCCTACGCCGCCGCTTCACGAATGCGGAACACCTACATTGCTCCGGGTGACTACACGACGGAAGAGATTTTCAGTTCCATCGATCAAGGCATTTACTGCAAGAAAATGGGCGGTGGCAGTGTCGGCCCAACCGGGGAATTTAACTTTGGTGTCGATGAGGCTTACTTGATCGAAAATGGCAAGTTAACGAAGCCGTTGAAAGGGGCGATCCTGATTGGCGAAGCGAAGGAAATCATGCAAAAGATTTCGATGTGCTCGCAGGATCTCAGCCTTGCACCGGGCTTCTGCGGCTCGGTCAGTGGGAGCATCTATGTCACCGTCGGTCAGCCACACATCAAGGTAGACGTGATCACCGTGGGCGGACGTTGATCAGCCACGACTGAGTTGTTCAAAGGTGCTGGTACGGAAGCTGGCGATGGGAGCGTCCCAGATTGCTAGCCCCAGGTTCTCACGAAACAGGCTGATGCCTCCGACACGCTAGGGCGAACGCCAACGCCCCAAAGCCCTCTTCCAAGCTGGAAGAGGGCTTTGGGGTGAGGATTGCCAAACTGGGATGTACTCTAGAACTTGAGGCAGCAGTCTGCGGAAACTCGATGGTAACCTCTACACTCTATAGAATCGCAATCGAATCCAACCAGACTGCTGATGCGCGTTATACGCCAAGATGACATCATTGCGATCCACAAAGCCGATCTCCCCCAATACAAAAAGTCTGGCTCGGTCGTCCGCAATACCTAAACTGCCGAGCCATTCTCAATTACGGGGTTATCCCTGCCTGAGCTGATCCTAAAAATCTGTTCGGAGTGTTGACTAGGATCAAACCGGATTCACGCCGACTAGCCACAACGCCACTGGCTGCTAAAAATTCTGGCTGCGTTTCACTGGGGCGATCGCCATTGCGCCAGCCGTTCCTGAGCGCGAGGATCCAGGTAATTGGCCAACAAGCGGCGACGGGGGCGCGGCTGAGTGGCTTGGCGACGTTGGGCACGCCACTGTACTTGTTCAACCACCCGCGCCAGTTCGTCGGCTGACCACCACTGAGCGCCGTAGCCGGTGGTCGTCTGCTGCTGAGCGCGATCCGAGGTCGCGACGACAATCCGCTGATAGCGTCGTGCCGTGCTGCGTCGCGAAAAATCGGCGCAGACTTTTTCAATGTAGGTATCCGCCGTCTGCCCAAAATCGGTGTAGTGGACGTGGAAGGTCTCAGAAAAAATCTCTTGGCTGCTCTGACCGCGTTGGTAGTGGGCATCGAAGACGACGCGCCCGTGCATTCCCGCCAGGGCAGCGTAATTGATCAGCGTCTCGACCAACTGACGGCGAGCTGACTCCAGCCCGTCGCGATCGCGTCGTAACTGCAACGACGACCAAGCGCCGATAATGTTGTAGCCATCCACCAGTAGCAGGGTGGGGAGAGAAGCGGTCGCCACAGTTACCTCAGTTCAGGCGTCGATAACGATTGAGCGAAATAGTGCTCGCGCTTCAATGCTAACAATAATTTAAGAATTGTTGCTCAATGCTGAGCTAGCATCGATGAGAATCTACGGCAATCGCCAACTCAAAACCTTGCCGGGACAGGCTACCCGACCGACGACGGCGCGCGTGCGCGAAGCCGTCTTCAATATCTGGCAGGGTGAGATCGCGGGCTGCCGCTGGCTTGACCTCTGTGCGGGCAATGGCACGATGGGCGCGGAAGCCCTCTGTCGCGGGGCGGCCACCGTCGTCGGCATCGAGCAAGCGGGACGCGCCTGCCAAATTAGCCGCCATAACTGGCAGCAGGTCGCCCGGGTGGAACAGGAGTGGCGAATATTACGGGGCGACGTCCGCCAGCGCCTGCTGGATTTGAGCGGGCAGGTGTTTGACCGCATCTATTTCGATCCGCCCTATGACAGTGGTTTGTACGAGACTGTGATCGCGGCGATCGCCACTGAGCAAATCCTCGCTCCTGACGGCGAGCTGGCGGTCGAGTACAGCGCCGATTGTTGGCAGGCAGGGGCGATCGCCAGCCTCGCCCCCAGCCGCCACAAGCATTACAGCCGCACCAGCCTTGTGTTCTATCGCTGGGCGACCCCACCGGCAGCCATCACTTGAGCGCCCCAGGGCGAGGCGCTAGCTACCACGGTCGATTCATGGCTAGTCCACGCCCAGTTGGTCACCGCGCTTGTACTGCATATAGGCCGCGAAAAAAAGACCGAGCAGCGTGATGGTCACGAGCCCGAGCACCATGCCAAGTAAAAGGGGTTCAATCATTAGGATTTGTGTTGCCTCGTATCGCGTTACGTTTCTTCATCCTACCTGCCCGTGGAGCCGCAAGCATCACCAGTCAGGCTGGCAACTGTTGCGTTTTCTTAAGCAAGCCACTTGTGCGGGCGACTGCCTCTCCCTTGCACTCACTCGCTACAAATCTTAAGCTATGTTTATCAATTGCAATAATTTGTCGGCATAACACTCATGATTTAGATCCGAGTGGTCGCAGCGTGGACTCGCCCCGTGAGATTGTGACACCGCTGATTCCGAACAACAGTATTCGTTGTAGATTCTACAAATTTAGTGAATAACTCGTCAGTACAACCTCAAACCATCTGGCAGCGGTTCGCGGTAATCGCGGCGTTTGTCTTGCTGCTCGTCGGGGCTGTACTGGCTGGCGTGTATTGGTTCAAGTCTAGCGATCCCTATATCCAGGAAGTGCTGTCGCTTCCGGGCGATCCCCAGCAGGGTCAAGCCATCTACACCATCAACTGTGCGGGTTGCCACGGCAGCGAGGCGAATGGCAATGTCGGCCCTGGTCTGCACAATGTCTCGCATCACAAGTCGCCGACGGCGCTGATTCAGCAGGTGACCAGCGGCAAAACCCCGCCCATGCCCCAGTTCCAGCCGCGACCGCAAGCGATGGCGGACTTGCTGAGTTATCTCGAGCAGTTGTGAGCGGAGTGGCTGGTTCGGCCCGCGATCGCCCCGTGACGGCGGCTCACCCCGGTCAAAAATTCTGGGGCGATCGCGGTCGCAAAATCCAGGTCACCGATGCGCTACACTCAAGCCACTGAGAGGTTTAGCGGCGGTTCCGCACTGACTCACTTTCGTTGTTATTAGCCATTGTTGCCGATGCGCTTCCCTTCTGCACCTCACTTTGCTGGCGGGCGATCGCGGCCGGACGCCCAACGACCCCAGCCCCTCGCCATCGTCGTTCCCACCGACGACCCCAATGATCCCCGCTTTCTCGTCCCACCCGGTAGCGGCTACGACGGGGTTGTCCGGTTGGAATTTCCCGATGACGGCATCTGTACGGGCGCGCTACTGCGAACCGGCCGCCACATCCTCACGGCGGCCCATTGTTTTGAAGCTGTGCAGCAAACGGGCATTCCCAATCTCTTTCCCAGCCCCGATGATGTCAGCGTCTCTTTTGACCTGCCGACCGGCTCAGCCACGCTCGCTGCTGCGTCAGTCGCTATCCATCCGGAATGGGACAATACAGAAAACTACAACAACGATCTGGCGATCATTGAATTGGTGCAGCTCGCTCCGGCCCAGGCCGAACGCTATGCGCTCTATCGTCGCCGCGATGAGGTCGGCCAAATGATCACGCGCGTCGGCTATGGCGTGCGCGGCACAGGGCGGACGGGCGAAGATCCTAACGACGAGACGACGCTGAAGCGGCTGGGCATGAATCGCTATGACACGCTCGGCGATACTTTGAATGAGCCGCCGCTGGAGGCAGATATTTTACCGGGCACGCAGTTGGTCTATGACTTTGACAACGGTTTACGCCGCAACGACGCCCTCGGTGTGGAGTACGGCCTCCACGATCTCGGCGTTATCGACCAAATGCTAGCCGCCGGGTCATTGACCTTGGGCGCGTCTGAGGCTCGCTATACGCTATTGAGCCTGGAAGTGGGGACGAGTACTGGCGACTCCGGCGGCCCGTCGTTTATTCGTGGTCAGATCGCTGGCATCGCCTCCAATGGCTACAGCCCCGACACCCCTGGCGTTGATGTCACTGCGGCGAATGACACCAGCTTTGGCGAATATTTCTTCGATACTCGCGTTTCGGCCTACACAGACTTCATTGATGCGGTGCTCGCGACCACCCACCGCCCGTCGGCTCAAACACTGATGCTGGGCGGGACTTGGGGGTTGAGTAGTCTGCCGCTGTTGCTGGCGGTCGTGCTCGCTAGTCGGCACCACGTCCGCCGTGCGATCGCCCGCTGCCGCCAGACGCTATAGTTTTTGGGAGCTAGCTGTGCTGTCGCTACGTCGAGAGGGAGTTCGTGACCAAAAAACTGTCGGTTGAGTTGAACCAGTATTTTTTCGCCGAAGCGCGACAACCCCAGGTCAAGATCGGCGATGTCCTCAGCTTGGCGGGGGATAGCGTTTTTGGTCTGTTGTTCGTGTTGCTGGCGCTGCCGTCCGCCTTGCCGTTGCCCGCACCGGGTTACTCGATTCCCTTCGGGCTGGCGATTTTACCCCTGGCCCTGCAACTGGCGCTGGGGCGCGAGCAACCCTGGCTACCGCCGCGATTTGTCAATGGGGCGCTGAGTCTGGAGCGGGCACAGGGCTTTCTCAAAGCGGGGACGCCTTGGTTACGCCGCCTGGAGGCGATCGCCAAGCCCCGCTTCAGTCACCTCTGCACTAACCCAGCCGGACGGGCGGTGCTGGGCGGTGTGATCGCGCTGATGGCGACCTCGATGCTGATCCCGATCCCGGGGACGAACACTTTGCCAGCGATCGCCATCTTTTTGATCGGCTTCGGCCTGGTTGAAGATGACGGTTTGATCTGCCTCTTCGGTCTATTCTGCGCCTTGCTCTATCTGGTGCTGCTGACCATCGCGATCATCCTCTTTGTGCAAACGGGGGCGAACTTCTACAACATCCTCAAAGACTGGATCAAGAGCCTTGTGTAATCCCCACAGGTACAGCGTTTGGCCCTGAGGTTAGCCAATATCCGGCGGTAGATTGCGGGCGCGGTTCCATTCTTGCCATTGCAACTGCACCAGGTGCTGCAACTCCTCGCGCTTGACCTCCAAGCCCTGGCGCAAATCGCCCGGCGTTTCCATGAACAGGATGCTGCTCGCTTGCTGAAGGGCGAAAAGTTGGAAGAGAAGCGACGCCACCGGCACCGGTGCTGCGATCAGCTGGGGATTGGGCTGATTTTGTCCCGCCCGTGCATCCTCGAGCGTCGCAAACGCATAGATAGCCTGTTTCTCCACCCCAGGCTGCTCACGATGGCTGAGCGTCGTCAGCACCCAACCGCCGTCGAGGCTTTGCAGCACGTAGTATTCCAAATGCTGCAACCGCTGTGCGAGCAGACGCAAGACTGGCACGACCGCGTGCTCGATCAGAATCGGCATACTGCCATCCTCGGGCGCGTCGTCGATGAGGCGTTGGAGTTGCTCGTTGAGATTCATGGTTAAGAACGGGCGCGTTAGCAAAGCGGGCTGGAGCCGATTTGGGCATTTGTGCCGCTGACATCAGCGACGCCGATACAATACCGTGAGACTTAGAAGTTGGCAAATGCAGTACTCTATGATGAAGTCCGCCTTACGGGCTGATGCTTTAAATCTGGGCCGTCATCTCTACGTGCAAACCATCGTCGAGCTGCTATTCCAACAACTGCGCCAAGCGACTCGAGCCTCGGAGCGACAGTGTCGTGAAGTGGCAACCCGACTGGCGGAAGAAGTCGAGCGGATCTGCCGCGAGAGCAGCCGCATCCAGGCCTCGGGCGAGATCGAAGCCTGGGCGAAAACCCTGGCAAACCATCGCCTCAAGCAATGTCTGCGCTACTACAAGCTTGGCTCGCGGCGCGGACGCGTCGAGCTACAGAGTCTGCTGAGTGCGATCGTCTATCGCTACATTTCACCTGGTTCGGGCAATCGCGACTACCGCGCCCGCGTGACCTTGATTGAAGATTTTCTGCAAGGGTTCTATGCCGAGGCACTGAACAATTTTCGGCGGGAAGCGAAGATGAGCGCGACCTATTCACCGCGATCGCTCATCGAACTCGCAGAGTACATGGCGTTCTGTGAGCGCTACGCCAAACGGCGGATCCCGCTACCGCGACGGCGATCGCAACAGCTGATCGTCCTGCGCGCCCAAACCTTTTCCCAAAAACAGCCGCCGGAAACCTCGGTGGACATGGACAGCGCTGCTGAAGGCAGTAGCAGCGACTACGACGGCGATCGCAGCGATCCCATCGTCCAACAACTGCGCGCTGTGCTCGTCGATGCCGCTGGCTCGATGTCGGAGGCGACACTGCGCGAGACCATCGTGGAAGAATTGGTGCGGTATCTCGAAGAGCGGCAGCAACAGGATTGCATCGACTACTTCGTCCTCCGCCTGCGCGATCTGGCGGCTTCGGAAATTGAAGAGATCCTCGGCCTCACACCGCGCCAACGCGATTACCTCCAACAGCGCTTCAAATACCACCTGATTCGCTTCGCGCTCTCCCATCGCTGGGAGCTGGTGCATCAGTGGCTCGAGGCCGATCTGGATCGCAACCTCGGCCTGACCCCGCAGGAGTGGCAACAGTTTGAAACCCAGCTCGAACCGCGTCAGCTTAAACTTTTGCATCTGCGGCAGGCGGGTCAGGCGATCGCCGAGATCGCGCCGCTCGTCGGCATGACCCCCGTGCAACTCGAACGGCAGTGGTTCAAGCTTCTCGAACTCGCCTGGGAAATTCGCAATCGCTCAGTATCCTGATTGGGGGCATCGCTGTATGAAGAGTGACATGGATCGCAATGCTGAGACTTTGTATCGCCAGCTACTGGATTGGTTGCAGTGCGAATCAGTAACAAGCACCCCTCCAACCGCAGCTTGGGAGAGGACGGCTGACGATCTACCAGACACTGAATTCGCGGATTGGGGTGCAGCTCAGTGTGACCCCCTGGATGGGGAAGAAGCGGCGATTGATGAGGCCGCCTGGAACCTTGACGACTCGACACCACCTTTACCGCCATCATCTGACATGGGAGAATTCGCAATCGTGCAAAAACGTTTCCAAGCCTTGCTGAAGCGACGGTTATACACCGAGACTGAGCGCAGGCCGCCCTTGTTTCCCTGGGAAACAGAACTATCTGAATATGCGCTCGACTACGCGGAGTCGGAACGACCCATCGCGCTCGCCTCGCGGCAAGTCTGGCTACCGCAACTGGCGAGTGCGATCGCCACTTCGCTACCCGAAGCCCAACTCATGGCCCTGCTCGATGCTTGCACCGAAAGCGTCGATAGCCTGAAGCCAAAAGCGGCCAAGATGGTCAGTGCGGTCACCGACTTTTTCCCCGACTGCGCACAGCGCCTGAACGATATGGCGGCCCGTCTGCGGCTGTCACCCAGCTTCGCACCCTCCCGCCTCGCGCGCGAGGAACAGCAACAGCAGCAACAGCGCCTGGCCGCTCTCTTGCCGCGTGACTATGCGACCGCAACGCCGGATCAGCAAATGGCGATCTCGTTGCTGGTGGCGAAGGAAATCCTCGACCAACTGACGCTGGATCTCATGCCGCAGCAGCCGGTGGTTGAAAAACTCTGGCAAACCGCAACCGGAACCGTCCGCCTGCGGGCGGACTACCAGCCCCAAACCCGGCAAGTGGGCGGCGATCTGTTCAGCCAGCAACCCCTGCGCGTGCGGGTGCAGATGCCGAGCGGTGGCCGGCTGATCCTGCAAGCCAATCAAGAATCGATCACGGCCCAGCGAACCTATGCGGGCTATCTCAGCGTCGAGCTGTCCGACTGGCAGCCGGGGCAGGTCTATCTGCTCGAAGTTCACTTGCAGGGCAATGCTCAGAAGCCACTCCGGTTTGGGCTGAGCTGTGGCCACTAGCGCGCCGCGCACCCCCCCGGAGGGTCGGTTGAGGCTGGGCATGATGCATCGGATTTGAGGACTGTATCTTAGCGAAGGGGGCGATCACCTAATGCGATCGCCCCCTTCGCAGTTCGATTCAGGCTTTCTTTCGCTGGCTCCAACCCGCAAAATGGAAGCAGATGCAATCCCACCCATCGCGCCCAAACTCATGACCGTTCACCCGCTGCCCGCGTGAAAGTTCCTCACCATTCGCGATCGCGCCCGGCTCTCATGCGCTGGCTCAGCCTCTTGCTAGCCGCAACTTTCTGGGTCGTCGCCTGTCAAGACAGCGGCTCGACCCTAGCGCAGGCAAGAGCCAATGGCCGCATCCGCGTCGGGTTTGCCAACGAAATTCCCTACGCTTATCAGGATCTAGACACCGGCGAGCTGACAGGTGAAGCGCTAGCCGTGGCCCGCGTGGTGCTCGCCGCTCTCGGCATCCCGAAGATGACCGGCGTGCTGACCGAATTTCGCGCCTTGATCCCGGATCTCAAAGCCGGTCGCTTCGATCTGATTGCCGCTGGCCTCGACATCCAGCCGTCGGATTGTGAGCAAATCGCCTTTTCCAACCCCAGCCATCGCCTCGGCAGCGGCCTGATCGTGGCCGCCGGAAATCCGCAGCAATTGCACGGCTACGACGATATTGCCGACAACGGGGCGATTTTGGGCATCGTCGCGGGTACCGATGAGCAAGCCAAGATTCAGGCGCTCGGCATCCCGGCTGCACAGGTCGTCGTCCTCCCCACTGCTCCCAGCGCTGTGAACGCAGTGAAAGCCGGTAAGATTGCTGCCTATGCCGACAATGCTCTGATTCTTCAGGAACTATTGGACACTGACGACAGCGGCCGGGTGGCTAAGGCTGACCCCTTTGAGGATTTTCCAGCCGCAGATGAGACCGTATATCGGTATGGTGCATTTGGCTTCCGTCGGCAAGATGCGGACTTGCGAGACGCCTTCAACGAACAGCTCGCCGCGTTGATTGGCACGGCTGAACATCTAGCACTGATTCGCCCGTTTGGCTTCACCGCCCAGGAGCTACCTGGCGAGATGACGGCGGCAAGGCTGTGCCAGCGCGAGGCTCCTGAGCGAAATCCCCGCACCGGTCTTGAGACCAATCCCGATACCGGATGAGGTTTTCGATTCCTGATGTTGCCATGCCCTCAGCCCGTTCTGCCTTTTGTGAGGGCGCGATCGCCATCTTGCCAGTGCTGCTGGGTGTGATCCCGTTTGCGGCGATCGCCGGTCTGGCTGCCACCAGCGTCAACTTGCCTCAACGGGCTAGCTCAGCACTCTCGGTTGTCTCGCGGTACCCAATGCTGAGTTGTGCCGCTTAGCCTTCAGTGGTGACCAAGCCGGAAGCGAATCTGTTTGGAACTTGAGTTGAAAGCTATCCTACAGTAGTTTCCGGACTGGTAAGCTATCGGGAAGAACCAAGCAGCGCTTACAGCGGATCTCAGTCCAGGGCAATACATCGATCGTCTCAAAAGCACTGTCTGCAACGCTTGCAAGTTTTGGGTGTACTAGACTAGTACAGGACGGCGGAAATAAGATGCCCATTCAAAATCCCCAAGATTCCCGTATTGCAGGCACTCAGAACTCAAAACTCAGAACTCAAAATTCCGCGTAGCGGTACTAGCCCAATAAACGCCGTACCAAACAGACCAATCGTGTAGCTTATTCGAGCGACAACCGCTGTAAAACCTGGTGCTGGGGCGACGACTTCTCATGAATGTTCTGAGAATGAGGTGTAGGCTAAAATCGAAGGAATCCATGCTAATAGGTAGCTGATATGGCAGCCATAGTGCGTGTTATTCATAGTGATCCTGATATTCTGGGAGGAACCCCTGTTTTCGTTGGAACTCGTGTGCCAATGAAAACGTTGCTTGATTATCTCAAAGCGGGTGATCCACTCGATGAATTCCTGGATCATTTTCCAAGTGTTGGGCGTGAACAAGCGATCGCAGCTCTTGAGTTGGCAAAGGAAATGCTAACAGCTTATGCGAATCCTGCTTGATGAATGCGCCCCACGTCCCCTCAAGCGTGAACTGGCTGATTACGAGATAAGCACAGTTGTTGAGATGGGATGGTCAGGAAAAAAGAATGGTGAGTTGTTGAGACTTATGAGTCAAGAAGGCTTCACGATTCTACTCACTACAGATCAAAATTTGCGGTATCAGCAGAACTTGGAGCAAGCTGGAGTGGCAGTTATTGTTCTTGTAGCACGCAGTAATCGATTACCAGATTTAGTCCCTTTGATTCCTGATTTTTGTACTGTGTTGAGCACAATTGCGCCGGGGCAAGTGATCGAAGTTGGCGGCTCCTAATAATCGTGTAAGCGGCGCAGCATAGTAATAGTAAGTGAGTCGTTCTATCGGCGAAATATCGTGAGGGCTGGTTCTGATTTGGAAGGTTCCCGATCCATCAGATATGGAGAATCGCATTGAATTGATCTGAGGTCAAATCTTAGTCTAATTCTGGGGTTAGTCGATACCCCGGTAAAGCTTAGCAATCGAAAATTCAAGCTTGAGGCTAGCGAGGGTGACGCGATCGCCCATCTCATAAACAGTCGTTTCCCAAGTCTTATTGGCATTGCGACGACGGCATTCAACGCGCTGACTATCCTGAGAAATCAAGACATATTCTTCCAAACTGTCGATTTGGCTGTAGTCGTCAAATTTATCCTGCCGATCGAAGGCTTCGGTCGCGGGGGAAAGGACTTCGGCGATGAGTTTGGGGTAGCGTTTGATGTAGCGATCATCGCGATCGCGCGGATCGCAGGTGACGAAAGCATCCGGGTAGTAGTAGAAATCGTCGGCGTAATTGACTTTGACATCGCCGTTGTAGAGGCGGCAGTTTGTCCCATCAAGGTGGGGATTAATGAGGCTGAGCAGGTTGACGGCGATCCGGGAGTGGGCATCGCTACCGCCAGTCATGGCGTAGACCAGACCGCGCCGGTATTCGTGGCGGATCGGGTTTTGGCGCTCGAGGGCGAGGTAGTCGGCGGGGGTGATGTAGTGGGGGACGGCGATCATGGTTGGGGAAGTAACGAGTCGCTGCCTTCAGTGTAGCGAGGGGCGATCGCGCTTCTGGGTAAAGGGGGTGGCACTCTGTAATCGTCCACGTCAGTCATACTACTGGTCATGCTGAGGGGCGATCGCGGCCACGCTACATTAACGACAACTTATAGATTGGCAATCGTTGCAAGGTCGTATGGTATCCGTCATTGCAGAGCATATCGAAATTACGCCGGGTGTGTGCAACGGCAAGCCTCGGATTGCTGGGCATCGCATTCGAGTTCAGGATATTGTGATTTGGCATGAACAAATGGGACTGTCTCCGGATGAAATCCTGTACCACTATCCGACGATCACTCTGGCTGATGTCTATGCTGCTCTGGCCTACTACCACGACAATCGCGATGAGATTCGACGCCAAATTCATGCTAGTGAGGCGTTTGTCCGCGACTTACAAGCGCAGACCCCTTCTCTGCTGCAAGCCAAGCTAAGGCGGCGCAATGCCTGAGTCGAGTCGAGTCGATTCGATTCGATTCGATTCGATTCCATCTGGACGAAAATGTTAGCAATGCGATCACGTTCTGCCCAGTGCTACGAGGGGTTCATGCAAAAAGCGATCGCCGGGTGGGCGATCGCTGGCAGCCAGATTATTCAAGTTGGGCGATCGGGGGAAAGGTGATCACGCTAGCCATTTTTCCATTGCCAGTAAGCCTGTAGAGGACTCATTGTATTTTGACGAATGAAATCTTTACTTGGATTTGCACCTTCTGTCTCAACATTTGTTGTACGAACTTCTAGGTGTAAATGCGCACCACCCGAAGGAGTCATAACCTGACCAACTGAGTCACCTATATTGATGCGTTGACCATGAACTAAATGCCCTGTATTCCGCAGATGTCCATATACCCATATCTTGCCATCATCTCCATTAATCGCAACGAAATTTCCATTGCTAGAGTCTTCAGAAATCCAGCGAATAGTTCCTCCAATTGCAACATTAGTATTTGTACCATCACTAGCTGCAATATCAATTCCTGCATGATATTTTCCAATCCCCCGATTGTCTAAATACCATTCGTAGTATGAAGGATCATGGAGATAGCCAACTGACATACGAATATTTTGCCCGAATATAGCATTTGAAACGTCTTGATAGACCGCCTTGATTTCTCCTTGACTTTCTCCATTACTACCATTCCCATCAAAGAACAAATTATCGCCAGATTGATCGTCCCACGTTGTATCACTCCACGATACAAGCTCAGGGTAGTAATTTCCTGAATCATTTTCTTCAGGAATAGGGGTGCGTGCATTCCCCATTTTCTCCCACTGACTCCAATTTTCCCCATTAATTGACGATCGCATATAGAGATACGTATCTTTGCCAACATGGTATTGATACAATTTGCCCGCAAATGCGTCTAGCCAAGGAGTATCATATGCTTCCTCATTGGGGACATTCTCTGATTCCCACGAAGTCCAGTTAACTCCATCCGTGGAAGAGCGGGTGTAAATCTTGCGATCCCTGCCAACATGAGACTGGTACAGCCGTCCATTCAGAGCAGCTAGCGCAACAGCGTGGTAGGTTTCTTCACTTTGATTGGTCTGTTTGTGCCATGAAGTCCAGTTAATTCCATCTGTAGAAGAGCGAGTGTAAATCTTGTTATCCTTGCCGACATGAGACTGATACAATCGCCCATTCAGAGAAGTCATCGCGACAGCGTGGTGGGTTTCTTCACTCTGATTCTCTTTTTTGTGCCACGAAGTCCAGTTAACTCCATCCGTAGAAGATCGGGTGTAAATCTTGCGATCCTTCCCAACATGAGATTGGTAAACAACACTATTCAAGATGGCGATAACAGGTTGATGATGAGTTTCCTCATTTAATACGTCTTCCTTCTTCCAGCCTGTCCAATTCTGACCATCCGATGAGTAGCGTGTAGCAATACGATTATCAAGTCCCCGATGAGTTTGGAACAACAAATTACTGACATCAGAAGACTGTCCAAGCGATCGGATGCGTTCCCCAAGATCCTGCAACGTTTGAGGTAAACGATTGATGATGCCAATACCACGCTCAATCGTCGAACTGATCCGGTTCCAACCGCTGCGAATGGGTTGCGTCACGCGGCGGATACCCTGGCGAACAACATTGGTTGCCGAACTAAACGTGTTGCGAACACGGTTGACAAACTTATTGACCGTCGTCTGACCCGCACTCGCCAACCGACTCGTCGCGGCACTGAACCTCTGGCGAATTGCCGTCGCCGCCTGCTGCTTCGCCCGATTCATCGCATCGTGCAGTCGCTGCTGCACCGGCTTGAAACGGCTCGGCCAGAACGTTGCCCGCTCGCTCGCCGAGAATTCCGGCGGGCTGAAACTGGGTGGCGGGATCGCCGCTTCTGAGGGCAAACCTGTCGGCGTTGCCGCCTTGGCTGCCGTCACCGCTGCCGCCAGATTGACCAGACCCATGCCCGTCGTCGCATCCCAGCCAGGAGCATTCAGATCCGTCGCCGTCGCTGTCAGGATTTCAGCAATCTCGGTGGCGCTCAGCTCCGGATTCGCCGCCCAAGCCAGCGAGGCAATGCCTGACACCTTCGCCGCCGCAATTGAGCTGCCCGATTCGCCCGTAGTCGCCTCGCCTGGAGCCAACAGGTCAAGCCCCTGACCGTAACTGGAGTAGTCAGCGCGATCGCCCCCCTTAGCCGCACCAACCGCAATCAGGTTCTCAAACTCACCCGAAGCCTGACCGAGCGCCGACATCTCGCCATTGTTGTTGCCAGCCGCCGCAACGACCAAGACATTATTGGCGCGAGCATACTCCAAGGCAGCGCGTTCGTTCGCCGTCAGTTTCAGACGGGTGCTGACGTTGCCTTCAGAATCAATCTGCGTGAGATCGAAACTGAGATTGGCGATCGCATTCGGTTGCCCCGACTGCTTCGCCGCCTCCACAAACTCCACCAAAGCTTCCGCCCAGCGACCCGAGCCCGTGCTGCGCGACAGCCAGAGCCGTGCGTCGTCGTTGATACCATCCTGACCAAGATCGTTATCTTGAATCGCGGCGATCGTTTCCAGAATTGCGGTGCCGTGACTTTGACTATTACCCGACTCCACAAAAGGATCGCTGTCACCCTCAACAAAGTCGCTGCCAATCGTGAGATGGTCACTATTGATATCAGGATTATCGCTGGCAAAACCAGTATCAAGAATGCCGACAATCGGCTGATCTTCGGCGGCGAATTGGTAAGTTTTGGCGAGGTTGGCGATCGCGTCCGGCTCAGCCTCATTCGATTGCGCGAAGGTCTGCTCTAGCGCGGCAATAGCCTGCTCCGATAGGGTCTCAAAGGTCGCATCGGCATCGGTGATTGTTGGCTCGAGGTCGTTGATGAGGCGATCGCTCGTCGCGGTCAACTCGTCAGTCAGATGTTGTACCACTGCTTCTAAAGCAGCTTCAACTTCTGCTTCAGGCATCGCTTCAACATCCGCTGCCGGTTCGTCTGATAAGAATTCATCAAGTGCGGCGTCAATGTCAGCCAGTATTTGCTCCGTCTGCTGCTCGATCAGTGCTTCATACTCGGCGATACTTTGGTCGGTGTAGTCCAGAATCTCCTGACCAATTTCCGAACCATTCCAATGGTGGTTAGCGGCTAATTCTTCCAAGCTTGGGCTATCAGAGGTCGCACCGCGCACCTGGAATACGAAGTCGTTGTAGTCACCGTCAGAATCGGCACTAATTCGCATATCTTCCAGGACGAAGGTATGCCCTTCACCCGTCACATCAGCAATCTGCCCCATGTGAAAGAAGTCATCTGGATTCGCGGTAGACATGGAAAACAAGGGCGCTTTGCTGCCGCCAATGTCAGGATTCTCCCAGACTTGCTCCATGCTGCCATTGGGCACAAAAATCAGCCCGAACTGGTCACCAGAGCGCATCGTAAACGCTGGCTTATCTTGCCAATATTCGCCGGTATTCCAGTCTTTCGGTTCACCCAGATCGCCGCTAAATTTAGCGCCTTCGTAGCGATCGGAGATCACGACGTGACCGTCTTCAGTGCCGGACAAGGCGCGGCGAGCGGCTTCCTGGATGAAATCCTCAGAACCGGGTTCAAATTGCTCCATGCCTGTGAGGCTGAAAACACCGAGTTCGCCCTTGTACTTGCCACCGTCGAAGAGGAAGTCAAATTCCACTTGACCAGTTTCGCCAACGGTGAAGACACCAGAAGTATATTCAATCTGCTCAACAGCAGGCTCAGCAAAATAAGTCAGCGGCTCTATATCTTCTAGCAGAGCCTCGTCAGCTTCAGGAATGTCTAAATCGGGTAGCAGCTCGCTATCTTCGGGCAACACAATGTCAGCCGCCAGATCGAGATCAGGTGCGCCATCATCGGGCCCATCAACGAGACCGCTGGGTGTCAGGATTGGCTCCAGAATGAAGCTTTGGAGCTGAGGCGGATTCGCTTGGCGCTGGCGCTTAAAGAATGGCATTGCAAATCTCCTTGAGTAGAACGATCAGGGAGCAAGCCAGTTGATTTTGCTTGCTATTGTCGTCTCGAAACAGGGAGGCAGAATTTATGCAGCGCGCTATTTTTTTGTGATGACAGGCGATTAGAAAAATCTCAGTTTCCTTACCACGGCGAGCCAACCGTCATGAAGCCGCTCCAGTACAGCGGATGCGAAAAATCCAGGTCGCCGTCGATATTAGCGAGGAGTTCTGGTGAGAGCACGGCATTACCGAGCCGGTCGTTCTCGACTTGAATGCGGTTGTTGAGCATAGCGAGCTGGGCGCGTCGCAGCGCTTCGGCTTTGATTGTCACCTCGGGGTCAGCGAGGTGGCGGTAGAGTTCGCTCATCGCCGCCAGGGTGCCAAAGTCATCCACATCCCAAAGACTGGCAATGACCGATTTGACGCCAGCCTGGACAGCAAGACCCGCGAAACCCATCTCAGCCCGGCGATCGCCCAGTGCCGTCTCACAAGCACTCAGCGTCAGCAGCTCAACCGTCGGCGCAGCATACCACTGGGCCTCACGTAGCCCGCCCAAACGAATTTTCTGCTCCCAGAATTGGATGTAGGCATTTTCCGGCTGGCTGGGCTGGAAGGAAGCATGAGTCGCAAGGTGAACGATTGCGAAGGGAGCTTTTTGGCGTTGTTGACGGAGATTCTCGAAGGTGAACTGTTCGTTTAGGAATGCTTCGCGCGCCCTAAAAGTCTGGGTAACAGCGCCAAGCTCGGCGGGAACAGCCGGTAGAGGCTCCAAGTCCGGAGCGCTGGGAAAGGTTGCCGCGCCCATGCCCAGCACTTGTGCATTCTTGATCGACTGGTAGCTGGTGTCGGTGAGGCTGACGCTGGGTATAGAACCGAGGCTGTATTTTTCGATTAGGAATTGTTCGCCATCGTGGAGCGCTGCCAGAGGCAGGGCGCGCAAGCCTGCACCCATGGAGAAAATCAGGGTGTCGATCTCCAGTTCGTCGAGTTCGCTCTCCAGGGGGGCGATCAGCCAGTCATAGAGTTGTCGGGCGTGACGCCGGTAGCCCTGACCGCGACCGCTGGACAGGCGACTCTGGAAAATGCGGATCTCGTCCTCAAGCTCAGTAGCAGTCGCATCGGGGACTGTCAGCAAACGCGGTGTGCCTTGGGGTAGGACGAGGGCGAGTTGCAAGCCATCCTCGAAGGGCAAGGCATAGACGATGACGGCGCGGGTGCCGGTTTCGAGTTCGATGGTTTTCAGGGTTTCGCGAATCGCTTGGGCAGTGATGCGGCGGTCGGTGAGATTTTCGCCCGCGTACTGCTCGTACTGGTCTTCAAACAGTTGATCGATGTCTGCAATCAAGTCTTCAGGACTCTGCGCGAGATTCAGCGGCGGAATCGAGTGCAGCGGCGATTGATAGGGAATGCTGCCGATCGCCGGACTCGGAGCGGGATTCGGCACGGTCTGCGAAAGGGTGCG
>JAAUTY010000004.1 GCA_012031265.1 Spirulinaceae cyanobacterium SM2_1_0
GCCACCCAGAGATAGCGCGGCACATTGTCCCGTAGGCGACCGATCGCCTGCCGCACCGAGTTTTTCTGACTGCACCCCTTGGGCGATCGCCCAGACCGAAGTGAAATGCCCCTGGAGGTCAATGCTGACCCCCGTTTCGATCGACGGACTCGCCAGCACGATGTCATAGTCGCCTAGCAGCGCATTCAGCCGCGTAATGCAACCATGCGCCACATGGGTCGGATCGGCCAGCGACTCGGAATCGATCCGCAGGATTTTCGCCTCGGGAAAACGCTGTTGCAAGTAGGACTCGAGATTGCGCGTGCCCCACTCACTACGGATTTTTTGCGCCGAGAGACAGACAAACGGCCGCCCACCCGCCGCAATGTGCTGTTCGAGATCGCTGACCAGTCGCTGCGGCGCTTTGTCCGGGTAGTGGTGAACCTGCCAGGCCTGTTCCGGGCTGGGCTGCCAATGGTTTTGTACGATGTAGGGCTTCTGTTCGCTGCCAGCCAGTGCTAGCAAATAATCGAGCGAGGTATCACTGAGATCGGCGTCTGTCGCATAGACTTGACCGCCGTTGCCGAGCGTATTCTGCATCAGCGTCTTCAGTGACTTGAGGATGCTCACCCGTTGGTTGCGACAGGTTCCCGAATTCAACCCGTGCCAGAGCACTTGCTCCACTTCGTCGATGATCACGACGCCATCCGACCAGTCACGTGCCTCAAACGCCGCCTGCGAGCCGGGATGTAGCGAGTCAATGCAGAGACCATAGCCCTGCTGCTGGCGATCGCGATCGTGGCGCACGGCACTGATGTACTGCAAGCCAAAACGCTGGCAAAGTGCTTCGACTAACCGCACGCGATGGCCGATGACCAGCACCCATTGGCCGCGGGCGATCGCCTGCTGCACCACCGCTTCCAAAAACTGGGTCTTGCCCGTCCCCTTCGGGGACTTGATCCCTACCAGCCGCGCCGTCTCCGGGATTGCTAGCGGGGGTAAATAGCGACTATCGATCTCCAGATCGGGGCTGTAGGTGAGTTGACTCAGGGTACGCGCTTTCCAGAGGTCAAGGGTGCTGGCATTGTCGTAGGCTTGGTGAAACGCTTCGACACCAGCCGCCGCGATCAGATCGTCCACCCCTTTTGCCAGCGTCGGTGACCAAGCGATCACCTTGACGCGGCAGCCGCGCTGAGTGAGTAGATAGCCCAGATGCCGAATCGCTGCATTGACCGCCTTAATAGTATTGGGCTTGCTGTCTTGGTCAAAGGTGATGTAGATTTCCCGGTTGACTGCCGCTAGCACGGCCAGCGCCGGAATCAGATGCGAGCGACCGCTGCGTTGACCGAACTCGTCGCGGGGGGTGCGGTAGCCATTGTTGACACCGGGGAGGGCGATCGCCGCATAGCCTGCTGTCAGGAGTGCTCCCGCCTTCTTGGCTCCCTCCGTCAGGCAGATCGGGATCTCCGGCCGCTCACGCAGCCACTGCCAAAAGCCGCGATCAGGGCGGCTAGCATCAATTGCTTCCGGCGGAATGGGCTGGTTGTAGCGGTCGGCGATGCGTTGCCAGATCGGCAAGGTCACTCGCAGCGCAAAGAGGCCGGTCGCGACTTTGGGCGGGTGCTCGTACTTGATGACCTTGCCGTTGTCGGGGTTGTGGCGCGGTTGCTCGGGCTTGAAGCACCCCCAGACATCTTCTTGGCCGCTGAGCAGATCGATCCCGGCGCACCACCAGCCGCCCTGTTCGATGTGGGCGTAGCGTTCCAGCATCCCGGCGCGCAGGCGGCCGTCGTTGCGGCGGGGCAGATCGTCGCCATAGAAGAGGTAGTCGTAGGCGCGATCGCCTGTCAGTTCAACCACATTCAGGCGGGTGATCTGGGGATCAACACAACTGGCGGCCCATTCTTGTAGGTGCTTCATGATCGCTCCGGCACTATATCTAGCGTGTTAGGCAATCATGCTAACACTAGATGTGGTGTCTAGAGCGAGTTCAGTGGCAAATTGACACTAGATGTAGTGTCGCGGTGTTGAGATGTCCCCCCACACCCTCCTGACGCGCCGCAGGCAACCAGCACTCGCAGAGCTGGCTCGCCTGGTTCGCGACCTGACGCCTGGAGTCGGAGCAATGGGTTTTCATCATACACTATCGCTAGAGTCTAGCTACGATTGCTGCCGAGGAAATGCCCATATATAGTGCTACACTACTGATGGTGTACAGCACCACTTGCAATCCTGGGGTAATCCGGGAACAATGGAGCGTAGTCAAACCGTTGTTCAGCCTGGAATCGCCACGCTTTTGCCCATGACTGAAGCGATCGCTCACCGCCCCACTGCCCCTGCGACCGCCGCCCCGCACCGGCAATACACCGTCGCGCTACCGGAGCCAACCAGCCATCTGTTCGAGGTGACACTAGCGGTAGCGGCTTGGTCAGCGCCAACCTGTGATCTCAAAATGCCAGTCTGGACACCTGGATCATATTTGGTACGAGAATATGCTAAGCAGGTACAGGATTTCACCGCCTGGACTGGCGATCGCCCCCTGCCCAGCACCAAGCAAGCCAAAAACCACTGGCGCATTGAGACCGCTGGTGTCAACCAGTTCACGATTCGCTACCGCGTCTTTGCCAACGAACTGACCGTCCGCACTAACCACCTTGATGCCAGCCACGGCTACTTCAACGGCGCAGCGCTGTTCATGTACCTGCCCGGTCAGGAACAGCAGCCTTGGCAGGTTACCGTCATACCGCCGCATCCCAACTGGCAAGTGACGACGGCACTCCCGCCGGTCACCGGGCAACCCAATACCTTCCTCGCCCGCGATTTCGACACCCTCGTCGATAGCCCTTTTGAGATTGGTACTCACGCCCTCTACGACTTCACCGTTCGCAATAAACCGCATCGACTCGCAGTCTGGGGACGCGGGAATTTTGATGCTGAGCAGGCGATCGCCGACATACGCAAAATCATTGCGGTCGAAGCTGACCTTTTCGGCGACCTGCCCTACGAGCAATACCTGTTCATCCTGCATCTCTCGGCGAATAATTTCGGTGGTCTAGAACACAAAGATTCTTGCTCGTTAATTTATCCCCGTTTCGGCTTCCAATCCCCCGACCAATACCACCGTTTCACCCGCTTGGTTGCTCACGAATTTTTCCACCTTTGGAATGTCAAGCGTATCCGTCCCTTGGCGCTCGAAAGCTTCGATTACGAGCGAGAAAACTACACTCCTTCCCTGTGGTTTTGTGAGGGCACAACCAGCTACTACGATACGCTGATTCCCTGCTGGGCGGGTGTTTATGACGGTCGTACCGCTTTGGATTTATTCGAGAAAGATATTAGCCGCTTCTTGCTCACGCCCGGTCGCAAAGTGCAGACCCTGAGTGAGTCCAGTTTTGATGCCTGGATCAAGCTCTATCGCCGCGATGCCAATAGTGACAACACGCAGATTTCCTATTACTTGAAAGGGGAGCTGGTGTCGCTGCTGCTTGACTTAGCCATTCGTGCCCGCTCTGACAATCAGCGTTCGCTCAACCAAGTCCTCCAAAAAATGTGGCAGCAGTTCGGGCGCGAGGAGCGGGGCTTCACTCCGGCTGAGTTGCGGGCAGTGCTCGAAGCTGTGGCTGGGTTTGATCTGAGTGCCTTCTACGCCGCCTATATCGACGGACTCGCTGAGCTGCCCTTTGACGACTTCCTTGCGCCCTTTGGCTTGCGGCTGAAGGCGGCTGCGGATGACAAGACACCCTATCTGGGGGTGAAGCTGACGCAGAATGGCGATCGCGCCGACATCCAATTCGTCGCATCCAATTCACCCGCCGCGCGCGCGGGGCTGGACGCGGGCGATGAGTTGCTCGCCCTAGACGGCTTGCGCGTCACCGCCACCCAGCTCAACAGCCGCCTCAGCGACTACCAGCCGGGCGATCGCGTCACGCTCACGGCCTTCCACTTCGACGAACTCCTGACCACCACCGCGATCCTCGGTGAACCGCAGCCCACCCGCTACCAACTTGTCCCGATGGCGAACCCGACGCCGGAGCAGCAAGCCTTGCTCGCGGGCTGGCTACAGGTAGAGGCGGCCGAGATTTTTACGCACTAGCCGTGCTGGCGACGCTGACGGCGGCGAGCTATGCCCAACATCGCCACTGGATGCAACGGGCGATCGCCCTGGCGGCGATCGCCGGGCAGGCCGGTGATGTCCCGGTCGGTGCGGTGGTGGTCAATGCGGCGGGTGAATGTCTGACGGCGGCGGCGAATCGGAAGGAGCGCGATCGCGATCCGACCGCTCATGCAGAAATCCTCGCCCTGCGAGCTGCCGCCCGCGTCTTGGGCGACTGGCACCTGGAAAGCTGCACACTCTATGTCACGCTGGAGCCTTGTGCCATGTGCGCGGGGGCGCTGCTCCAGGCACGGCTCGGCAGACTGGTCTACGGCGCGGACGAGCCGAAGACGGGCGCGATTCGCACGGTTGTCAATTTGCCGGACAGCCCCTTGTCTAATCACCGCTTGGTGGTTCTGGGCGGGGTTTGCGCTCCCGAATGTCGGGCGCAACTGCAAACCTGGTTTGCCAGCCAGCGCCGCTGAGAGCTAGTCCCGCCCAGCCTCAGTAACCTAGCGGCCAGCCTGACGCGCCTACGGAATAGGCGGCACAGAGGATCGCCCAATCTGACTCTGCAACTCTGACGAGGACTCTACTGAGTTTTTAAATAAGCCAAGAACTCCAATAGCTCGTCGTCATGCAGTTGTTGGCGGGAGGGGCGTCGGTAGGTTTGCAGCAGATAGGTGCGGACGCGATCGCCATCCCAGCCGAGCCGCTTGAGGTGGCGTTGAGTTTCGGCATTGACGCGGACAAATTCATCAACATCGGCGATCGCGGTGGGCGGCGACGACTCCAGGGCCGGAGCCGCAGCGGACAAAGCGTCAAGCGGCGGCCGTAGCTCCTCAGCCTCAGGCACAGTCACCGCTTCCTGTTCAGCCCGCCGGTGGGGCAGGGATTTTGCACTGGGACGCACGGTGCTCAGACTGAGGAGGGCGGCAAGGCGATCGCGAGCCTGATCCTCAGCGGCTTCAATCGTGTCCGCGCCGGCCAGTGCGGTGGCGAGTCGTTCACCATCCAAGCTCAAGACCGCCCGGACGAGAAATAGACCGTGCTCACAGCCGAGAAATTCGCTGAGCCAACTGCTACCGGGATAGCGACTCTGGAGGTGATCATACATGGTCACAGGCAATGGCAAGCCAAGGGAATAACTAGTACAGGACGGCGGAAAAGAGATGCCCATTCAAAATCCCCAGGATTCTCGGATTGCAGGCACTCAGAACTCAAAATTTAGAACTCAAAACTCCGCGTAGCGGTACTAGGCTGAAGACCTGGGGTCAGCCCCAGTTTTAACGGATGGTGGTCGCGCAAACCTTTGCCAATCCGCCTCGAGAATCTACAATAATTGGATGTCTGCTGCCAATCCCCCTTCAGGAGCTAGCTGCTCGGGCCCTGAGCGCGCTTCGACCGGCGTGTTGCCGCCCACAGTCGGCCATCATTGCGGCCATCATTCGCTTGGCTGTCCGGCTCGGATCAGAACTCGCGCTCTCAGTGCGGCGATTTGATTGGGAGCAGACCCGCGTAGCGTGCGAATGGCTGCTACTCCCTTCAGCTCGCCTCGGCATCACTATTATGGACTGTACCTAAAAAAATGGACTTCTCAATCGCCACAGTACTCGCCCAATTCACCGATGACAAACTGATCGCTGGGAAGGTTTTGGAAAAGCGGCTCGGCTATGAGGATGAGGACAACTCAACCCGCTTGCAAGTGGCGCTGGATGCCCTGGAAAAAATCGGGATCCTCACGAAAGATTTGGGCAAGTATCGCCGTGTGCAAGCTGACGAGATGGTGGAAGCCAAACTGCGGTGTTCGAGTAAAGGATTTTGCTTTGCGATCCAAGATCGTGAGGGTGCCGAAGACATCTACATCCGCGAGAGTCATCTGAATACAGCCTGGAATGGCGATCGCGTCCTGATCAGTGTGGTCAAGGAAGGCAGTCGCCGCCGCTCGCCCGAGGGGGCTGTCAAAGTGATCTTAGACCGCGCCAACCCTTCCTTGCTAGCGCGGGTCACTCAGAGTGCCGAGGGCAACTACCGGGCCGTGCCGCTGGATGATCGCCTGCTGTTTGAGATCGATCTCCAGCAGCCGGCCGCCGAGCTGGCGGCGGCACTCGACCACTTGGTTCATGTCGAGATTGTGCGTTACCCGCTGGGTCAAAATCCGCCCATCGGTCGGGTGACCAAGGTGCTCGGCAGCGATGCAGAAGCTGCTGCCGACACCGATATCGTCTGCTGCAAGCATGATTTACCGCAGGCGTTTAGCGACGAAGCCCGCGCCGCTGCCGCAGCCCTTGCTGCCGACGCTACTGCTCCCCTTGATGCGGCGGTCATGGAAAATCGTCGCGATTTGCGCGATGTGCTCACGGTGACTTTGGAGGACGCCACCCTCGCCGCTCAGTCGCTGCATGCGATCGAAACCGCCTTCAGTCTTGAGAAGACCGACGAGGAGCAATGGCTGCTGGCAATCCATATTGCCGATTTTGCCCACTACATTGCCGCTGACTCGCCGCTGGATCGCGAAGCCCGACGGCGCAGCACGGCTGTCTATTTGGGTGACCTCACCTTGCCCCTCTTCCCGACGTCTGTTGTCCAGGCCTGCTCACTGCAACTGAACCGCGATCGCCTCGCGGTCAGCATCATGATCACGCTGGATGGCAAGGGTTGTGTCGAGAGTTTTGAAATCTGTGAGAGCGTTGTGGGCGTGGATGCCCAACTGACCTATCAGCAGGTGCAGGCGTTGCTCGGCGGTCAGGCGGAGGTTCCGGGCGAGCTAGAAGAATCGTTGGCGATGCTGGAACAGCTCTTTTTCACCCTCGCTCCCTTGGTCAAGGCGCAGCGCCTGCAACGCGGTGGCTTTGAGTTGGTGCTGACAGATTTGAGCTTTGCATTCAAGGATGAAGGGTGGCTGGGGGCGATCGCCAAGTCCCTAACGCTGCCGCTGCCGTCGTTGCTCAGCGAACTCACCACGCTGGCGGGGAAAGCGGTCGCCGATCATTGCCGCAACTTGGGTCTGCCCGCCTTCTACTGTATCCAGACTGAGCCGGATCCCATGGAGCTGGAGGATTTCCTGAAGCTGAGCAATAACCTCAAGCTCGATCTCAGCATCGCGGCCGACGAGGAGGTGCGCCCCCAGGATTATCAGAACTTTACCCAGGCGATCGCCAACTCCACCGCACCAAAAGTGCTGATGGCGTTTCTGCGCTCGACCCTGAAGTCGCCGCTCTACAGCACCAAACCGGGAGCACACTTCGGACTCGCCTATGGCGATGGCTATTGCCAGGTCACCTCGCCGGGCCAGCGCTATGCGGATCTCGCGATGCAGCGCTTGTTGCATGACCTGTTCGAGAAAGGACGCGATCGCCGCACGACCCGCTCGAAGCAGAGCGTGAAACTGGGCAGTAGTGAATGCCACCGCGATGTCAACTGGAATGTGCTGCCCGCGCCCGTGCAAACGCAATGGGAGAGTGACCTAGCCGTGCTGATTCATCCCCTGAACGAGCAGATCAAAACCGCCCAGGACGCAGAGGCGGATCTCGAAGGGCTGAAAAAAGCCGAGCACATGAAGGAGCGGACGGGCGAAAACTTCCAGGGCCTGATCGTCGGCGTGCAGTCCTACGGTTTCTTCGTAGAGATCGAGGAGTTGCTGGTCGAAGGCCTGGTTCACGTTAGCTCACTCAAGGACGATTGGTACGAGTACCGCGCTCGCCACAGTTGTCTGGTGGGGCGAAAGAATCGCACCGCCTATCGTCTGGGCGATCGCGTCGAAGTCCAAGTCAAGAGTGTGGACTACTACCGCCAGCAGATCGATTTGGTCACCGTCGGCGGTGGCAGCGAAGCCAGCAACGAGGAGTTTGAAGATGAATAAGCCGATTGCTGGCGGCGGAGCGAGTGTCGCTACGGAGTTTTGAGTTCTGAATTGTGAGTTCTGAGTGCCTGTAATCCACGAATCCTGTGGATTTTGAAGGGGACGCGCATTGTCGCCGTCTTGTATTCGGCGAACTGCTTGACGTAGAGGCGATCGCAGCGCGGCGTCTCACCGCCGGTCACGACTTGAGCACCACAGCGCCAGGGCGGATCACAGGTTGCCGCCCGGTAACCCGCGCGCTCATAGAAGTGAATCGCGGTTTGCAACACCGTCGCTGTTTCAATCCAGATCGTCTGGTAGCCACGGGCGGCGATCGCCGCCACCAACGGTTGCAGCCGAAATTTGCCCAGACCTTGACCGCGCGCGGCCGGTAACCGGTACATTTTGCGAATCTCAACGGCGCGATCGCCACGGGTCACTGGATAGTAGTCAGCGGTGCCGACTAGCTCGCCCGCCTGCGCGACCCCCCAGAACTCGCCCCCCGCCTGTTGATAATGGGTCTCGACTGCGACCGCATCGTGATCCGTCTGCGTCGATTCCCAGGTCAATCCATACTCGGCTAGCACTTGACCGATCAGGATGGCGACGGCCGCGCGATCGCCCGGTTGTCAATCCCGGCGGCAAAAATCTCGATAGGAGGCCAGCATCGGCATCGGCGTTAAAAAAGTCGGGATTTTGCCCTAACCTTGACCAAGCTGGCGCGATCGCTCGCTGGCCGCCTTGACCGCCTCAATGGCGGCACTGCGGAAGCCGTGCTGTTCGAGGGCCGCTACGCCCGCGATCGTCGTGCCGCCGGGACTGGTGACGCGATCCTTGAGTTCCGCCGGGTGCCAGCCCGTGTCTTGGAGTAGCTGGGCGGTGCCGCTGACCGTCTGCAGGGCGAGTTGCAGGGCGATCGCCCGGGGCAGACCAGCGGCAACACCGCCATCAGCCAGCGCCTCGATCAGCAGGGCAATATAGGCAGGTCCAGACCCCGACAAGCCGGTGACGGCATCCAGCAACGACTCAGGGACAGTCACCACCTCACCAACAGCGGCAAAGATCGCCTCGGCGCGCTCACGTTGCAACTCGGAGACTTCAGCACTGGGAGCGATCGCGGTCATGCCAGCTCCCACGGTTGCCGGTGTATTGGGCATCGCGCGCACCACCGGCCGTCCCGGAAACACGGCTTGCAGCTTCGCCAAGGGCACACCCGCCAGGATCGACAGCAACAGAGTTGACCCCTCATGTTTCAGTCCCGCCGCAACTTGCACGAGGGCTTGCGGCTTGACGGCGAGGAGAATCGCCTCACTCGCTGCCAGCGCGTTTTGATTGTCAGCGCTGACCTGTACGCCGTAGGTCGCCTGCAAAAACTGGCGTCGCGGCAAACTCGGATCGCAGACTAGAACGGCGTTCGCCGGGTAAAGCTGGCGCGCCAACAAGCGGGAGAGCAGGGCTTCGCCCATGACACCGCCCCCGATCACGCTCAACTGAATGATGACTTGCACAGTCATGGGGTGGGTTAGGTCTCAGGAAAATTCAAGGGTTAACGGTCTCAATTCTTAATCGCTAGCGGAGACGCGATGGGCATCGGCGTGTCTGAAAACCCTGGGAAACAGCACAAAGTGCGGCAGAGGGCGATCACACCCACCTCCCGCACCACATCAAAGCTTGGCTGTCTGCCTACTGCGCCAGACGATTGGGGTCTAGCGTCCAAGTCGGGCTGGGGGCAGTGGCGCTAGCTCGCACCGCTGCCAACTGGTTCGCTGCCAGATCCTGGAGTGCCCCAGCTTGGGTGCTGACCTGCACACAGCTCGGGGTAAAGAGGAAGATGCTCTCGCCAATCCGCTCTTGGTGCCCATCAATCGCGTAAGTTCCCCCCGCCACGAAGTCCACCGCACGCTGGGCTTCATCGGGGTCGATCACGGTCAAGTTCAGCACCACTGACTTACGCTCGCGCAAAGCCTGAATCACCTGGGGCATTTCTTCAAACGAGCGCGGCTCAATCACCACGACCTCAGAAATCCCATTCGTCGTTCCGGGCATACCAATCACGTTACTCCTCGCTGTTGTCGAACCCATATTGGCCTCGGGTGCCGTGGCTGGCGGGCGCTCACGCGGGCGGCGCTGGCGCTCATCCTCGACGGCGGCGGCTGGATTTTCCTGTTGATAGAGATTTTGGTAGTCGTTACCGTCCATGTCCTCTTCGTAATACTCGTAGTCGGATTCGTTGAGGCCGACAAAATCTCTAAGCTTGGTAAAGATCGTATTCACCGCTGACTCTCCCTCACAATGTCTTCTCGGATATTAGATAAATTACTGGCAAACTCCACTGACGCGGCTAGTCGCGCTACGGCGCTGCATCAAGAGAAAAGTGATACATAGCCCACGATTCTAGCATTTCGGCGATCACGATTACAGGCAACTACGTGGGTCAATGCCAATTCCCGACTGCGGCAGCGGATTGCCTGAGCAGTTTTTCTGGGGTCAGGACGGTACGCAACTCCCAGGGGAGTGATGTCGCTACCATCATAATGCCAAGCCTCAGTTGACGCTAGCCCTAGGGGCGGAATTTGCTGCCTCAGCCGCCGGTGCGGGGCGATCGCGGCCCGAAAATCGCTTGTCCCAGCCGCACCATCGTCGCCCCCGCCTGGATCGCTAACGGGTAGTCTCCAGACATCCCCATTGACAGCTCCGGGAGGGCGTCGGGTTGTGCCAGTTCCTGCCGCAGTGTGGCGCGGAGCTGGTGTAGATCCTGAAATGCGGCCAATGTTTCAGCAGCCGACAAGCCCAGGGGCAGGATCGTCATCAGGCCTGCTAAATCGATTTGTGTATAGGTTGTCAGGGCTGGGAGCGCTGTCATCAGCTCGGCGGGCGACCAACCATATTTATCGGGGTCAGGTCTGACCTTGACTTGCAAGCACACTTGGGGTCGGTGTGTTGACTCGCCCGCCAGGCGGTTGAGGCGTTCGAGCAGCTCGAGGCGATCGCCCGTGTGCAACCAGTGGAATTGGGCGATCGCTTTCTTCGCCTTGTTCGACTGCAAGTGACCGATGAAATGCCAGCAGATGTCAGCCAGATCGACCAGCGCCGCCTGTTTCGGCAGAGCTTCCTGGATGCGGCTCTCGGCAAAGTCGCGGAGTCCCGCTGCATAAGCAGCCCGAACCTCTGCCACCGAGCGCGTCTTAGTGACGGCAATCAGGCGCACCTGCGGCGGCAGTTCGGCGCGCAGGCTCACAATCTTGGTAACAATCGCAGATGTCACAATCTCATACTAAATCCTGTTCTCGGAACCCAAGAATTGTACCCCCCATCCCCAGCCCTGCTCCCCAGCCGGGAGAAAGAAGCCGGAAGCCCTCTCCCGCTCTGGGTTATCCATTACCCAAAAGTCGAGAAAAGCAAAGTCTGGTCTAGCTTTCAGAGGAGGCTGGTCGCCATAATAGAACCCAGCCGCCCTAAGAGGATGTTGATCCCAAAGAGCAGGATGGGATGGAATACAGGGAGCAGAGAAGCATAGCGAAGCTCAGGAGAGAAACATACCACGGTAGATTGGGTCAGCCAAGCAATCAAGCCGGCACATTTCAAAGATCTGTACCACGCCCAGCCAAGAGTAGGTACATTCAAACCATCCGAAAACATCAGTGCCTCACTAACATCTTCATCGCTTCACGCCATTAGACTGGCACAGCCAAATACTCTTAGCTCAGTCGATGCGATTGAACTGAGCCATTGAGCAATTAGGAGCGTGATGCTGCAACATTTGTTCGTAATTAACATTTGTTCGTAATTGTTGTGGTTTCGGCTCAGAAAAGCCATAAACTTTAGTTGCGTAATGCTTACCAGCCCTGGTGGTCGTGTTAGGTTAGTAAGTGAAGCAGATGACTGCTTCCCGGACAGATAAAACAGCTCCGAGGTCAACTAACACAGAGAGGTGAAAACGCTGTATCGCTACACATTATCTGTCTCGTTCGACGACAACAAAGGCAGCAATGTCAGCTCGTGCTAACCATTCCTTGTCCTGAGTGCAGAGATTAAGTTTAGAAGTATCGCCACGCTCCGCTTACCTTCGAGGCGACTTCGGCTAATCTCTAAGTAAAGAGGAATCGGCAAGCAAGTCTAAGCTCCATTGCTGCTTTTGTTTGGCCATGCAATCCGCAAATCTGGTTCAACTGGCGAAAACGGGCAGCGCTCAGGCGATCGCCGCCCTGATTGCCCACCAACTCCAGCCCAAAGGTATCCGCGTGCGCGCCGATCTCAGCGCCAACGGCTTGCACCTACGCTTTGAGGCGATTCAGCCACTAGAGGCTGAGCGCCTGATGCCTTGGCTCTATCGGGGCCTGAAGTCTCTGGCACCTAAAGGAATTGATCGTGTCACGCTCTCGGGTTGGCGACATGGTGCCACTGAACCGGACTGGCAAAAATATTTTTGGCTCTCGGCACCGTTGCCCCCGTCTGGCCCAGAACTGCTGGCCGGTAAGGGCGGCCGGGTACAGGTCGCTGCCGTAAAGGCGGCCCGTCGCGCACCGCTCCCAGAACCACCGCCGCCCCCGTCGGCATCGGCGGCATCCCTTGATACGCCTGTGGTTTTGTTGCCCGTCGCATCAGTCGTTCTGGCTATCTTGCTCTATGGTCTGGGTAGCTTGAGTGTGCTGGCAACGGTCGTTCTCCTCGGCTTGATGGTGGCGGCGATCGCCCAGTTCAAGCGCCGCCGCGCCTGGGTGTGGTTCTGTTACGGTTTCCTGCTGTTTCCGGTCGCCATCTGGCACGTCGCAGCCTTGGATCGCTTCAGTTGGTACGGGGTGGTCTTTTTCTTGCTGGGCTGGCCACTTGCGGCGGAGTTGGTCGATGTTGTCGGCGCAGAATGGCTGCTGGGCTTGGCGGTTCTGGCTTTTCTCCCGGCTAGTCTTGCACAGGTTCGTGGGCGTCCCTTCTTCGTTTGGTATCTCTACGGTCTCGGCGCGCTGTTCGTGGCGACACTGCACGCGGGGTTACTCAGCAGTCGGCAACTGCCGCAATTTGCGGGGCAGAACTGTCGCGATCGCCATTTCGCGGGTCAAGACCTTTCGGGAGCGGACTTTGCTGGTGCTAGCCTGCAAGGAGCCGACTTGCAGGATGCGACCCTGGTAGGGGCAAATTTCTACCAGGCGAATCTCAGTGGCGCGAATCTCAGTCGTGCCAATCTCTGGGGAGCGAATTTTGACACGGCTGATCTCACCGCCGCGATCGCCATCGGCACGACAGCACGCTTGCAGCCCTGGCTCCAGCGCCCCCCCCGCTGGCTGTGGATGCTGATAGGGGCGATCGCCGTGCAAGTGCTCGCGACCTCCATTCTCGCCCAACCGCTACTAGTGATCGGAAGCTACCATCTCTTATTCGTCGCAGTGGCCCTGTTCGTGTTGATCGTGCTCGGACGTAATCCCACCAACAAGCATCTGGTCACGATTTTACTGGTGCTGTTTGGGGTACTGGGCATTCTGCTCACAATGGGGATTCTCCTAACTAGAATTAGGCTGGCTTTTTTTGCATCGCCGCTGCTGATCCTAGGAGCCTTGGCGCTCAGACTGCCTGCGATCACTGGGATCACGTTGGGTACAGTCTTTGCCCTCACAGCCTACCAGCAACAGCGTTGGCCGCAGTTGGGGTTGTGCCTAGGTCTTCTGAATGGGCTAATTCTCATCCCATTCCTGACGCCGATCTCTCACCTTGAGCCGAACAGTCTTTTTGGCAATGTCAGCACGAACCTGACCCTCTCTCCCTTGATTGTGGCCGCAGCAACGGGTGTGCTAGTGGGTTGGTGGGTGGGATGTGCCTTTGATCGCAGTCAGCTTAACTTGCGGCGGGCGAATTTGCGACAGGCGAACTTTACCGATGCTGACCTCCGTCATGCCGACTTTCGGCAGGCGATCACCAGCAGTACCAACTTCACCAACGCTGATCTGCGCGGGGCGATCGCCCACCCGGCAGATCCCCACGTGCTAGAACATCGGTTCAGTAGTCCGGGAAACCCGGTTTCTTCATCGGCGGGCAAACGAGATTTCCTGCTTCCTAGAGCAGAAACCCGGTTTCTGTGCCGATTGACGAAAATCGGCGACACCCGTGGCTAAAAAAGCTCGATTGCCGTGCGGTTGCGCCCCTTGTTCTTAGCCTCATAGAGCGCGATGTCGGCGACACCGACCAAGGCCTCCGGCGTGAACTGGTCGCTGGGCTGAGTGGTAGCGACGCCGAGGCTGAGGGTGACGTAGTCGCTCACCGTTGATTTGACGTGGACGATCTGGAGGTCAGCAATAGCTGCGCGCACGGCTTCCGCGACCTGACAGGCTCCGGCTGAGGTGGTATTGGGCAGAATGATCGCGAACTCTTCGCCGCCATAGCGAGCCACGAGATCGCTGGGGCGTTTCAGCATTTTCCCCAAGACTTGGGCGACCTGTTGCAGGCAGGCATCTCCCGCTTGGTGACCATAGGTATCGTTGTAGAGCTTGAAATAATCCACATCGCAGAGAATCACCGAGAGCGGCTGTTGCTCGCGCCGCAGTCGTCGCCACTCGCACGCCAAGTGTTCGTCAAAACGGCGACGGTTCGCCACTTGCGTCAGGCCGTCCAGGGTTGCTAGCCGCTGCAATTCTTGGTTCGCCTGTTGCAGCGCCAACTCAGCTTGGACGCGCTCGGTGATGTCATTGGAGAGTGAGAGCAGGCATTCTTCGCCCTGCAAATGCATTACCTCCACCGAGAGCAAAGCCGTGCGAATCTGACCATCTTTTGTCTGAAATTGGAATTCGTAGTTTTTTACTGAGCCGTTTTGGGACAAACGCTCGAAGAGTTGCTGGCGGGCGGAGGGGCTGACCCAGAGTGCCAAGTCCATCGCAGTTTTGCCGATCGCTTCTTCAGCCGCGTAGCCGGTGAGGTGGCAGAAGGTCTCGTTCACTTCCAGATGATGACCATCGCGCAGGCGAGTGATGGTGATGGGGTTAGGACTGGAGCGGAAGATCTTGGCAAACTTTTCTTCGGAGCGACGCAGTGCTATTTCTACACGCTGGCGTTCCTGGATCTCCTCGACCATCAACTGGTTTTGTGTGGTCATGAGTTTCAGGGCACTCTGCAAGTTGAGGTGATTGCGGATGCGTGCCAGTGCTTCGTCTAGATCAAACGGTTTGGCCAGATAATCGAGCGCGCCTGCTTCGAGAGCGTGCAGTTTGTCAGCCTTGTCGGCAGAATCCAGCAGAAAAACGATTGGGATCGCTCCGGTCAAGGCATTGGCTCGCAATTGCTGGCACAACTCACGGCCGCTGCTGTCGCAAAGCTGTGTCCCTAGTAATAGCAGATCGGGGTTGGCTTGTTTGAGGGCGGCGATCGCGGCGGCCGCGCGTTCAAAGACTTGAATAGTATATCCCTGTTCTTTTAGCAGCGTGCTGAGGCCAATTGTCGCTTCGCAGGGGCGGGTAGCCAAGGCAATGGTGTGAATCGCGGTCTGGGGGCGATCGCTCATGACTAATGCTGAAGTGGCTCTCGCAATCGCTTAGGGCGTCGGCAGCAGTCGTTCTAGATCTAAGTTTGCGGCAACTTGCGCCAGCTTGGTCAGATCAGCGGGATTCTCAAGATAAGGCAAGCAGCCCAACACAGGCACTTGGGTGAGGGATTCCAGCAAGGCGGGCGGTGTCCAGTCTGCCTGTTGAGCCGCTGTCACCGGACGCAGACAGTTGAGCACAACACCACGCAGGTCGAGCTGACATTGGCGGGCGAGGGCCACATTAGCCACGGTCTGGGCGATCGCTCCCAACTGCACAGGAACGACCAAGACCACGGGCAAATGCCAATCGCGCGCCACATCGGCAACGGTCAACTCCGCCGTGACCGGTGAACCCAAGCCTCCCAAGGCTTCGACCAAAACAAACTGTTTGGTTTGACGCAAGGTCTGCAAGGCTTGCCAAACCGGTGCCAGATCGATGGTGCGACCCTCCTGCTGCGCGGCAACAGGCGGCGCAACGGGAGTGTCAAAGACCAGCGGGGCTAGGGTGGCGGGGTCTTGGGCGAGCTGGAAATGTCGTTGATAGAACTCGCGATCGCCCGTCCCTGCCTGTACCAGCTTCATCAGTCCGAGGTTGGCAGCAACTTGATAGCGCTGCCAGTAGGCAGCGAGCGCCGCCGTCAGCACCGTCTTGCCAACTTCGGTATCGGTGCCGGTCACGAGCAAACTATTCGCCGTCAATCTCACATTACCTACAGCGTGCGTCTAACCTTCACCGACCGCCTGAGATGCACCCATTCACTCTGCTGCGACGCCGAGGATTGTCCATAGTTTAGCGCCTCTATCCGACCCGCAACACGACTGCTTCGCTCGCCGGACTGGCTCACCATCCCTACCAGCCAGCGAAGCCACCCCAAACCGCAGGGTGAGCCAACCCAGGGAGCTAGACAAAAAAACCAGCCCCCAGAGCATGTGGAGCTGGTCATTAGAATGTTCCCTAAAACCTGGACTGAATGTCGCCAACACAAACTGAGCGGGACTAAGCCGCAAGCTGGAGCCGACCACGACAAGCAGCGCGCAAAATCCGATTCACTGCGCGACGCTCTTCATCAGACAAACTCTCGTCCATGACTGCTGCCAACAAGCCGTAGCGATCACCTTGGGTGAGGATGCCAGTTTCAGCCACATCTGCCAGGATGGCGGCGATCGCCCCCGGCAGTAATTGAATTTTGTTTAACATGGCTTACGTCTACCCTCTCGACTATCCTATCCTCTCGCTTCTGACGCTAAACATCTGCGATCCCAAGCGGTACTGCGGTGTGAAATTCAACACTGCGCGCCAGTGATGACCGACAGAGCACCATCCGCTGAGAATCACTGAAGCAGGTGAGCTAAATCACGCTCCTCGCCGCCTCGGCCGGTTCCGACGACCTAGCAATACTGTGTTACATTCCGCAAAAAAACGACAAACCGCCCGCACTCTGGCTTACGCTGACAACTAGCGATTTTTAACAAACGACCTCAACTTGCCAGCGCAATGACCTCGACTGTCCCGCCGACCCGCGCCCACCACAAAGCCCGCGCCCTCAAACCCGGTCGCCCCCGCCCCGCCAAAGAACTGTGCAGCGAATGCGGCCTCTGCGACACCCACTACATCCACTACGTCAAAGAAGCCTGCGCCTTTCTCAATCAACAGTTTCCAGACCTCGAAGCCCAGACCCACGGGCGCAGTCGCGACCTCGAATCGGAGGATGACTGGTATTTCGGCGTGCATGAGGAAATGTTCGCCGCCCGCAAGCGTGAACCGATCGCAGGCGCGCAGTGGACGGGCATCGTCAGCACGATCGCTTGCGAGATGCTCACCCAGGGCCAGGTTGAAGGGGTGGTCTGTGTGCAAAATCAGCCGCGCGATCGCTTCCAGCCGATGCCGATCATCGCCCGCACCCCTGAGGAAATTCTCGCCGCCCGCGTCAACAAACCGACCCTTTCGCCCAATCTCTCCGTGCTCGAGCAGGTGGAGCAGTCGGGGATGAAGCGCCTGTTGGTCATCGGCGTTGGCTGCCAGATCCAGGCCCTACGTGCGGTGGAAAAAGAGTTGGGACTCGAAAAGCTCTACGTCCTCGGCACCCCCTGCGTGGATAATGTCACCCGCGCCGGGTTGCAAAAATTTCTCGAAACCACCAGTAAATCTCCCGAAACGGTCGTCCATTACGAGTTCATGCAGGACTTCCGGGTGCATTTCAAACACGAAGACGGCTCGATTGAAACTGTCCCCTTCTTCGGGTTGAACACCAAAGAACTCAAGGATGTCTTCGCCCCCTCTTGCCTGAGTTGCTTCGATTATGTGAATGGTCTCGCGGATCTCGTCGTGGGCTACATGGGTGCGCCCTTTGGTTGGCAGTGGCTGGTTGTGCGCAATGAGCGCGGCCGCGAACTGCTCGCCAGTGCTCGTGACCAACTGGAGATGCAGCCAGTTAACTCACAGGGCGATCGCCACCAAGCCGTCCAACAAAGCATCCCTGCCTACGAAGCCGGTGTGACGCTGCCGATGTGGGCGGCGCGACTCATGGGCGTGATCATCGAAAAAATCGGCCCCAAAGGCCTGGAATACGCCCGCTTCTCGATCGACTCGCACTTCACCCGCAACTACCTCTACGTCCAACGCCAGCATCCCGAAAAATTAGCCGCGCACGTCCCCGAGTTCGCCAAGCGCATCGTCGGGCAGTACAAGCTGCCTGAGAACCAGTGAGGTCAAGTTATACAAAATTCTTCAGTGAACGCTGTTGAGTTTTGTGCTCTGTCAGTTCACCAAATGTTTTACGAGTCCAGCTCACATCGTCAGTATTGTGGTAGCGCGAGTAGGGAAAATCAGGATAGGTCGGGAGGGCCTGGTCGGTAAGCTGAGCCAGCAGTAACCGACCGATGGCTCTGCCCAGTGAGCAAGGAACTGCATTACCGACTTGTCGGTATTGGTCAAGGAGCTTCCCTGCGATCGCCCAGTCATCGGGTAGTTCTTGCAGGCGCTTGTACTCTTCAATGCTGAGGGGTCGGTTTGCCTCCGGATGGGCTAAATCAGTCGCTGGCATCGCCGGATGAGTCACCAGGGTTGGTGCGGGTTTATCCCAAGCCAATCGCCGGTAAAAGCCCGTTTTCCCGCCCCCGGCATAGTAAGAGGCTCCGAGGGCTTCTTGATGTAGCTCAACCGGTAAATCTCGCCAGTGTTGTCCGGACTTGAGCAGTCGATAGTACTTCAACCGTTTCTCTGGAAACTTGACAAAGTGATGATCCACTTCCGAGAGTCCAGCTAAAGCATCCCGTACGGTTCGCCATGGCGATAAACCATAGTCTCCATGCTCGGAATGAGTGGGCGTTAGATAAGGTAATTTTTTGCCAGTGCGATCGCAGAGAATAATCACCCGCTCACGTTGCTGCGGCGCACCAAAATTAGCCGCATTGTACAGATTGAACGACACTCCATAACCGGCTGCCTGCAATCGACGGAGGATCGCAAGCAGCGCACCACCACGTTTTTCAATCGACGATCGTGGGGAAAATGCCCGGCTACGCTGCTTGTGGGGTCGATGTTTTAACGGTGCCGAGAGCAATCCACGAACATTCTCGATCACGGCAAAACGCGGCCGGAGTTCAATAATCAAGTCGATGAATGTCAGGAAGACATTGCCACGTTCGTCATTGAAACCGCGACGCTTGCCCGCACTGCTGAAAGCCTGGCAAGGCGGGCCGCCGACAATCACATCAATGGTTTCTGAGACCCCAAGGTCAGCTTGCTCGCGAATAACTGCTGCCGAGTAATCGCGAAGATCACCGAGCAAAGGCAGTCCAGGCCGATTGGTCTGAATCGTTTGACGAGTGGCTGGATCGACTTCACACACCAGCTTGGTTTTGATCCCAGCCTGCTCCAGTCCTAAATCTAAGCCCATGCAACCCGAAAAAAAGCTGAGCGCGTTGAGTGTGGGTTGATTGGGAGCATCGGGAGGGAGGCAGGAGTCAGGCATGGTATTCAGAATCTAATGGCCGCGATCAGCGCGGCTGCATTCCACGGCTCAACTGGGTAGCCGCATACTCAGATCCAGCCAGCTTGAGCGCGTGATCGGCGCACTGGTGGAAATGTAATCGACCCCGGTTACCGCCACCGCGCGAATTGTGGGTAGCGTGATATTCCCCGATGCTTCGATTTTGACGTGATCGCCCCGCTGTCGAATTGCTTGTACCGCCTGTTGCATCATCTCTACCGGCATATTGTCCAGCATGATGATTTCGACTCCACAGTCGAGGGCGATCGCTACCTCAGTCAAATTGCTCGTCTCGACCTCAATGCTCAGCGGATAGGGAATCTGCGCGCGCACGCGTCGCACCGCTGCGGCAATGCCCCCAGCCGCCTGGATATGGTTGTCCTTGATCATTGCCGCATCGTCCAAGCCAAAGCGATGATTCTGCGCGCCGCCAACCCGCGTCGCGTATTTTTCCAACAGGCGCAGGCCGGGCGTTGTTTTGCGTGTATCCACCAACTGCGCCGGTAAGTCGGCAATTTTTTCTGCCAACTGGCGAGTTGCCGTGGCGATACCGCTGAGGCGCATGGTCAGATTCAGAGCGACACGCTCACCACTGAGTAGGGCGCGGGTATTGGCCTCGAACCGGGCGATCGCCATGCCCGGAGCGACGCGATCGCCCTCCGCCACCAGCGCTTCCCAGTGACTCTGGGGATCGAGCCGCTGGAAGACCTGGGCCGCGATCGGCAGACCGGCAATGACTCCCGCTTCCTTCGCCACCCAGACAGCGGTTGCCGATTCTGAGGTTTGTGGCCAGAGTGCCTGCGCCACGCGATCGCCGCGCCCCAAATCTTCCTGCAACCATTGGTCAAGCCAAGGTTTGATCAAGATCCAATCAGGAAGCGGCGGCAGGGGGTTTGGAGTTGACACAGGTAGGCTTGGACACTCAGCAGACAAGGATTTGCGCCCCGATTCTAGCAGTGCGAGCGGATGATTCAGAGGGCCATGTTCGCAGACACTACCAATGTTGCGAGCCGCAGTTGAAGGGTGATCGCTACACCAGCGCCATCGCTGTCGCTTGTAATAAGCCGGCAAACAGCCAGCGACCATCCGTCCCGCCCAGCACTGGATCAGCGGCGCGCTCCGGGTGGGGCATCAGCCCTAGCACATTCCCTTGGCGATTGACGAGACCGGCGATGTGAGCGAGAGAACCGTTGGGATTATGAGCCGCCGTGAGTTCACCACTGGAGTCGCAGTAGCGCAACAGGATTTGACCCTGAGCCTCGAGCTGGGCGAGTGTGTCGGCATCGGCCTGGTAGCGACCCTCGCCGTGGGCGATCGGCAGCGTGATCACTTGCCCGGGCTGATAGGCCTGCGTCCAGGGCAAGTCGGCTCGCTCGACGCGCAGGGGAACGCGATCGCAAATAAAATGCAAGTCCCGATTCCGGGTCAATGCTCCCGGCAGCAATCCCACTTCGGTCAAAATCTGGAAGCCGTTGCAGACACCTAGCACGAACTTCCCCTGCTGAGCGTGGGCGATGACGCTCTTCAGGACTGGGGAGAAACGGGCGATCGCCCCGCACCGCAGATAATCGCCGTAGCTGAAGCCGCCCGGTAGGACGACCACATCCAGATCGTCGAGATCGGTGTCTTGATGCCAAACGAGCCGGGTTGGCTGACCGAGCAGATCGCGGGTGACGTACACGAGATCGCGATCGCAGTTGGAACCAGGAAAGACGATGACGCCGAACTTCATGCGGTTGAATTCAAGGTGAAGGGTTCAGGGGGTACGATCTCGATCCCGCCGCCAAACGGCTGACTGGCATACTGTCCAGCGATATCGGCGCACACGGGTTGAGCCATTAAGCCCGTTCATAATTGCATCTCAACTTGACCCCAATGTAGCGCGTCGCGGCCAAAGGTCGGATTCTCACCATCAATCAGCCCGACCTCATTGCTTCGTCGCCCAGTCGGCTAGGATAGGACAGGTTTTCCGCTTGTCCGACCGTTTGCGCCCCATGTTGATCGCCGAACAGAGTCCCCAACGTCTGACCTTTCAGGATTATCCCAACCAGATCCGTCCCTTTTGGCCATTGGTGGCCGCGGGCTTTTTGGCGACGGTGGGAGTGAGTCTGGGGGAGGGTTGGCTGCGTGACCAGCCGACCTCGCTCGCGACTCAAGCCGTCTTTGTGCTGGGGGGCATTAGCGCGTTGTTGCTGTCTGGGCAGGGTTGGGTTCGCAGCCCGACCACCTACACTTTTGATCGCGAACGACAGGCGATCGCCATTCTCGAGCGCGGCGCAACGTCACGCTATCAGTTCAGTGCCGTGACAGCGCTGTCAGTACGGCTCGCTCCCCAGGGGCGCAGGACAGCCCCTTACCAGGCTGTCGTCACGCTCGATCCGATCCTCACCGATTTTCCGCCCCAACTCGCGGTCTATGCCTGTCCCCGCCGTCAGTTGGCGATCGCAGCCCGCTCCCAAGCCGATGCTCGCCAGAAGCTAGCCCTGATCCGGCAATACTTGCAGACCGTTACCCATGAAAACGTTTGAGAACGTTTGTTCGCTAGGATAAAAAGTGATCGAGGTGAGGGGAACAGTCCGGTGCTTGAGACGGCGCTGTCAGTCGGCGGTTTGACCGACTACATTAAATCTTTGCTCGAAGATGATCCGCAACTGTACCAGGTCTGGGTGACCGGTGAAGTCACCAGTGTCAGCGACCACCGCAGCGGTCTGTTCTTCACCCTCAGCGATCCCGACGGCGAGGCGACGATGCGCAGTGTCGTCTGGGGCAACCTGCGCCAAAAGCTGACCTGTTGGCCGGCACACGGTGAGCAGGTGATCGTCCTGGGTCGGGTGCGGCTGTATGCCAAACGCGGTGAATACCAACTTGCGGCGGTTCAGATCCTCCCGGCTGGGGAAGGTTTGCGGGCACTGCGCGATCGGCAGTTGCGCGATCGCCTCACGGCCGAGGGCCTCTTTCGCGCCGAGCGCAAGCGTCCGCTGCCCGCCCAGCCGCGCGTGATCGCCGTGGTGACCTCTCCCACCGCCGCCGCCTGGGGTGACATTCAAAAAACCCTATGCCAGCGTGCTCCCGGACTGCACGTGCTCCTCTCGCCAGCCGTAGTACAGGGCGACCTCGCGCCGCTGTCGATTGTGCAGGCACTAGCGCGGGTGGAGCAGGATGATCGCGCCGAGCTGACGATTTTGGCGCGGGGGGGCGGGGCGGTTGAGGATTTAGCCTGCTTCAATGATGAACGGGTGGTCAGGGCGATCGCCGACGCGCGCCGACCGGTCATTGCTGGCATTGGTCACGAGCGCGATGCAGTGCTCGCCGACCTGGTTGCCGATGCCAGTACCCATACCCCCACAGCGGCAGCAGAACTTGCTGTTCCTGACTATGCTCAGCTTGACCGCGAACACAGGCAGCGCCGCAACGCCCTTTTGGTTGCCCTCCAGCGCTCCCTCGATCGCCGAGCACAACATTTAGCGACCCTGAAACAGCAACTCTGCGTGTTACCTGAGCGAGCGCGGGGCTGGCAGCAGGCACAGGCGCGTTGTCAGGCGCTGCGAGAACGCTTGACGGCGCTTGATCCCCAGGCGGTGCTGGCGCGGGGCTATGCGATCGCCCGTCAAGCTAATGGCAGGGTGGTACGCGATGGCATGGCGATCGCCCCAGGCAGTGAACTCACGCTGCAATTGGCGCAAGGGCGGTTGCGAGTGCAAGTGCTCGCGACGCTGACCGAAGCTGATTCACCCGATGCTTAAGTCCGCAAAGGTCATCCCCAGCGCGACCCCCCCTTTTTTTGGACTCGGGATGGCTCTTGCAAACTGCCATCAGACGAGGCGTGCTCTTCAACAAGCACTGACTGTATGTAACGCATCTGGTACTAGTAAAGGTGCTACACTCAGCAAGAGTTGGTGTTTTTATAGAGCACCCTCAGTTTTTTGGTCAGATGCAAGGCAGGCTGAAACGGCGGCAATGCAGGCTGAGTAAAAAACAAAGACGGTCTAGGAGTGACGTGAAACAGGGCCTGACAGGTAGCAATGTGGCGAGTGGTCAAGTCATTCGCAATCAGGGCATAGCCCTCATCCGTACCCCAAGGCTTGGGGGAATAGAAACTGTCTGTGCAGGCGATCGGGCGGGGATTGGGGGAACTCAATCTAGCCAAGTGCCGAAATCCCGAACGGGAAGAATCAGAAAATCGCAAGCGTGATCTTGGGAGTCCTGTGCTGTACCCGTGGGGCTAGCATCGGGAGGATGTCAATAGTTTTATTCTGGCTAGCACGCTGAATGAATTTGCTGGTGAATTTGCTTTTTCCAAAAACTCGCAATGCAGCGGGTCTGCCACCAATGCGGCGATCGCGCCGAGGCATTGAGATCAAGTCCGAGGCGGAAGTGGCGCTCATGCGGCGCTCATCTTGGATCGTGGCGACGGTGCTGCACGAGATTGCCGAGCGGGTGCAGCCCGGGATGACGACTGCCGATCTAGATGCCTACGCAGAGGCGCGCATTCGCGAGTTGGGGGCGACACCGAGCTTCAAGGGCTATCACGGTTTTCCGGGTTCGATCTGCGCCTGCCTTAATGACCAAGTCGTCCACGGCATTCCCAGCCCGAAGACGGTGATCCGAGCCGGTGACTTGCTGAAAGTGGATACGGGCGCTTATCAGCAGGGCTATCATGGCGATTCTTGCATCACGATCGCGGTCGGCGAGGTCTCGCCAGATGCAGCGCGACTGCTGCAAGTGGCGGAGACAGCGCTGTATCGGGGCATCGCACAGGTAAAGGCGGGCAATAAGCTGCTGGATATTGCCGGGGCGATCGAGGATTATGTCAAGGCGCACGGCTACAGTGTTGTAGAGAACTATACCGGGCACGGGGTTGGGCGCAATCTCCACGAAGCGCCAGCGGTGTTCCATTTCCGCACGAACGAGTTGCCGAATGTGACGCTGAAGCCGGGGATGACCCTGGCGATCGAGCCGATCGTGAATGCGGGGTCGCGGGTGACGCGGGTGCTGCGCGATCGCTGGACAGTGGTGACCGCTGATCGCAAGCTCTCGGCCCAGTTCGAGCACACGGTGCTGGTAACCAGCGATGGCTACGAGATTCTCACTGATCGGCGCGGCTTGTGACGGGGGCGGGGTGAGCATTTGTTGAGCGGTGCGGGGGTGAATCTGGCTGACCCCTTTGCAGGTCTCGTGGGGCAGGAGTCGGCGATCGCGCTGCTACGAGCAGCGATCGCCCAGGATCGTCTGGCTCCGGCCTATCTCTTTGTCGGCGCGGCGGGCATCGGTCGCGAGCGGGCGGCGTTGGGATTTTGTGAACTGATTCTGCGGCAGGGAGGTGCGTTAGAGCGACTCGCACGCTTGGGGGCACAGGTGCGCGATCGCAACCACCCCGATCTGCTCTGGGTGGAACCAACCTATCAGCACAAAGGACAACTGCTCAGTGCCAGCGAGGCGGTAGCCAGCGGCGTGCAGCGGCGCAGTCTGCCAAAAATCCGCATCGAACAGGTACGGGCGATCGCTCAGTTCGTCGCCCGGCCACCCCTAGCGGCGGCGCGGTCGGTGGTGGTGGTAACGGGCGCAGAGCTGATGGCCGAGAGTCCCGCCAATGCGCTGTTGAAAACGCTGGAAGAACCGGGGCGCGCCATCCTGATTCTGATCGCACCGAGCGCGGACGTGCTGCTGCCGACGCTAGTTTCGCGCTGCCAGCGCGTGCCCTTCCACAGCCTTGGTCGTGAGGATTTGGCGCGGGTCTTACAGCAGGTCGGGCGGGCAGAGCTGCTGGAGCAGCCGACGGTGCTGGCGCTGGCGCAGGGCAGTCCTGGCGCGGCCCTGGCGGCGGCGGCGCAGTTGGAAGTGATTGACGCCGAAGTTCTAGCACAACTGCGGTCGCCGCCCTCTGTTCCTTTAGCGGCCCTGCATCTGGCAAAACAGGTGGCGCAGGCGCTGGATGTAGCGGCTCAGGTTTGGTTGCTGGACTATCTCCAGCATCAATATTGGCAAGATTTTCTCCAAGCGGGCTGGGTGCGATCGCCTTTGCCACTGCTAGACCGTGCCCGTGACCAACTGCTGCACTATGTTCAGCCCCGCCTGGTCTGGGAATGTCTGCTGCTGGCGCTGCGCGACTGCCGAGCAGGGTCAGTGGCGCAATAAGCTATCCTATAATCGCACTGGCAGAGAAGCGATAGCGCCGCTTATGTACCCTATTTTTTTGGAGCCGCTCTGCCTTGAACGGGTAACGGTTCAGATCGCAGATTTACCCCCATCCCTCCAGGGCACGAAGGTCGTGCAGTTGTCCGATCTACACTACGACGGACAGCGGCTTAGTGAGCGGCTATTGGCTGAGGCGGTCGAGGTTTGCAACCAGGAAGAACCTGACCTGATTGTGCTCACAGGTGACTATGTGACCGATGATCCGGAGCCGATGCGTGACTTGGTGCTGCGCCTGAAGCCGTTGCAGGCGCGAGCCGGGATCTTCGCCTCGCTGGGCAATCATGATCTCTACTTTCGGCGATCGCGCCAAATCGTGACCGAGGCGCTGACGGGCATTGGCATTGAAGTCTTGTGGAATGCGATCGCCTATCCCCTCGGCCCCGATCTTGCTGTGGTGGGGCTAGCCGATTTTTGGTCGCGCGAATTTCATCCCGGCCCAGTCTTCGCCCAGATTCCGCCCCAGATTCCGCGCCTCATCCTCTCGCACAATCCCGACACGGCGGAGACACTGCAACAGTGGCGTGCGGACTTGCAGCTTTCTGGGCATACGCACGGCGGTCAAATCAGCTTGCCCGACGGCACGCCGTTTCCACAGCTCCTTGAACCCCTACGTCAGGCAACGCCAAAATCCATGCACCGCTACATCCCGCTGTTGCGGGAATGTGCGAAGGTGGTCAAGCATTGGGAATGGGCGCGCGGCTACCATCGCCTCGGCGACAATCAGCTTTATATCAATCGCGGCCTCGGTACCTATTTCCCTGGTCGCATTGGCTGTCCGCCTGAGGTCACGGCAGTCACCCTGATCCGGGCTTGAGGAGCTGTGAGCAGCTTGAGCGCCTAGGGAAACGAGGCGAGCGGGAGCTGACTGCCGATGATCAGGTTTGAAATCTGATCGCGGCGCTGAGGGTGATCCCAGCCTGCTGGCGACGCGCCCAGTATCATAAGTGAATACCGAATTGAGCATCCTACCGCTGCCCGCATGACCTCCCCCATGCTTTTACCACCCCTCAGCGCGAGCCAGCCGCTGCCCTGCCCCCTGTGTGGGAGTCCTACCCTGGCGGAACTGCCGCTCATGGAAGCGGCCAGTTGTCGCACCTGCGAGCATATTTTCACCCCGACGTGCGATCGCACAGCCCTCGAACTCGCCGACGCCGAAGTCCCGTTGACCTGGGTTTGGTGCCGTGGTCGCTGGCAGCGACAGTGGCGCGGACTGCCTGCCGTCACTTGGCTCTATCTGCCCTTAGCGCTGGGTTTCGTCAGCCTCCCGACGAGTATTGTGGCGGCTGGGGCCTACTGGTTTCCGCCGCTGCCGGGCAGTGCCCTGGCTTGGCTCCCCCAGGTTTGGATCGGACTGACCGCGATCGCCCACCTCGCTTGTGTTCTCTGGTTGTGTCTGGAAGCGTACCAGTTTCCACTTTGGCTCTACCTGGAAGCCCTGAGCCGACGCTGGCGTCGGCAGTGGCGGTACTTTCGCACCGCGCCCTGAGAGTCACTTCCGGGAGTTCCACAACCCGTCCCCCGACTCTGTGACTATTGAGTACAGTGAAATCACAGGAGAATTTTGTCGGGGGACTGTAATCATCATGCGCCAATTGCGTAACGGGTCGCGATCACTTGGAATCGCTTGCTTAGTCGGCTTGCTGGCGACCGCTTGTACGTCTGGCTCACCGTCGAGTCAAGAGGCGACCTCGACCGCCCCCAGCGGCAACGAGGAAACGGTCATTGCGTCCCCTGATCCGGCTAGTGATGCCGCTCCAGGTCAAGCACAAGCGCCGCTGTCTAACCCGTCTGACTCTGCTCAGACTCAACGGGTTAAAGTCTTTTTTCCGAAGCAACCCCAAGCGGCACAGCAGCCGCAGTATGTCGAGCCAGTCTGGCGGCGTACTCAGGATGTCGGCGTGGCACAGTTTGCGATCGCCCAGTTGCTGGCGGGGCCTAGCGAGAGCGAAGCACAACTCGGTTTGGAGCCAGTGCTGGCACTGACAGGCGACTCGAACTGTGACGGCGAGGATTTTCAGATCGCGATCACCGCCCGCGTGGCCGAGTTGCAGTTTTGCCGCCAACTCGTAGCCCGTGATGCCGTGGATATGACCCGCTTGACGAGTGCAGTGGCGGCGACGCTGACCCAGTTTCCCACTGTAGATCGGGCGAATGTGCGCGATCGCCAAGGTAAATGCCTCAGCCCCGCAGGCTGTGCGGCACCAGCCGCCGCCGCTAAGCAGAATGCGCCAGTCGGCCTCACGAGCAATGCGCGTCTGACCCTGACGAGCCTGGGGCCGGTCGAAGTCGGCATGACGCCAACCGCCGCTGCCGCCGCTGCGAATCTTCGTCTGGTGCAAGAGGCGAGTGGCGGTGAGGAATATGGGTGTCTCTACTTCATGCCGGCGAACGGGCCAGAAGGAGTTTCGTTCATGGTCATCGACGGCAAGATTGCCCGCATTGACATTGACTCGGAGCAGATCGCAACCCTGAGCGGTATTCGTATTGGGGATTCGGAAGCCAAGGTGCGTGAGGCCTATGGCGATCGCCTCGAGTCGCAACAGCATGAGTACGTGCCCGAGGGCGAGTACCTGATCTTCGTCCCCACGGACGCCGCCAGTCAGGACTATCGCGTTGTCTTTGAAACGGACGCGGCAGGAACGGTGACACGAATGCGGAATGGTCTGGCCGGTGCGGCGCTGGCGGTGGAAGGCTGTGTTTAAATCTCTGACCAGTGAACCGAGGCGCGCAGCCAAGCTGGCTCAGCCGCGATAGAAATTGGGTGACTGCTAAGACGGTGGTCACCTTTTTAGACCCATCGTTCGTCATCGCTCCACTGGTCTACCGCACACAGGAAGGCTCCTAAACTTAGCCAATTCAGGAGCCGATCATTGCGTTCTTTATGGAGAAAGTGAGGTAACGAGAGTGAGGCGCTACTGTCGTCAGACAGTAGCGCCAAACCCTAAGTCCTACTTGGACAGGACGTTGCCGCGCTTGCGGAGGGTCATCGCACCCGCCGCGAGGACAGCACCGAGACCGAGCAGCGTCGAAGGCTCGGGCACGGACTCAGTGATGATCTCATCGTACTCATAGGTCACCGTGATGCCAGCGCTGGCGAGGGTGCTGATTTGCGAGGCGATGTTGCCTGCGCCCGTGACTTGCGAGTTGGCGATCGCCGAGAACAGGAAACTCAGGTCACCATTGCCGGTGAAGAAACTCAGCAACGCCGCATCGGTGTAAACCTGTTCGCCGTCGGTGGACGCTTCCAGGCCCATGAAGCTCGCGCCCGAAGTACCAGCAAAGTCGATCACGCCATCAAAAGCGCTGACGTCCGCAGAGTCTGCCGAGGTGACTTCGACATCGAAGAGCGGGTTCGGTAGGGTATCGCTGCCATCCAGCAGGGTCAGCGAGCCGCCGACATTGAAGGTGACGGTAGTGGCTTGGCTATCCAAGCTCTCGATCCGAGCATCACCCTGAACCAAACCGGTGAAGGCGAGCGTCACCTGCGTCAGCGTACCCAGGCTCGAGTCGAACTGCTGCACCGACAGAACCTCGTCGATGATGTCAGTGGTGCTCAGCGCCAGCGAGTCCGAGAACGAGATTGTGGCGGCTTGAGCGGTTCCAGCGAGAACTAAGGCGCTGGTCATTGCGGCGGCGGTAGTGAAACCAGCAAATAGACGTGAATTCATGTCGTTTTCTCCTAGTGATTGAGCGCGAGCACCGCTAAGACTTGCGGATAACTCTTGTTAGTGATTGAAGTGTTTTACGAACCCGCAGACGCACCCGACTGGAAGATTGGCTGGTTTGCTGCGTTGCTCAGTCAGCAAATCCGAACCACATTCACAATCTAAAAAGTTTTCTCGGTGATGTCACCTGTCAGATTTACTTAAAGTTCACAGACAATTCATCTCACTCATCAAAATGGCGGAGACAAGTAGCGATCGCATCCCCCGATATTTTTGAAATCACTCAATACTGCATCAGTCATGAAGTTAGCTCTGATAAACCAAGATCGCCACAGCCCTTATTTTTCAAGGGTTACGGGAATTCAACACGAAGCGCCATCTATACAATTCTGCTGACAAGATCAGTATTGGATCGGGTAAGATCGCCAGATTTTAAATGCAATTTTTCGAGGGTTCAGCGATTGGATTTACGCACAAAGTCGGAAGCCATGTCACTAGAAAAGGTGTTGCTGTCCAATTCATCCGGACGATTCAGATTGATCCAGATCACTCAACCTACGCAGAATGGCGGCTCAATTCGGCTAGATTGCTGACAGTGAATTTACGATTGGGTACTCCGCCATCTAGCGGGATACCGCCATAATAACTAGACCACTTTACAAACTGGTTTGCGACTCTATCAGCGCCGAAAATAGAGGCAACAGATCCTAATCTGATTGTCAAGGCACAATCAATGTAGGTTCTCTAAGTTGAATGGCGGTTCAGGGACAGCCGCTGCAACAAGTGGGAGCCTGCTGGCGCATACTAGTACCGCTACGCGGAGTTTTGAGTTCTAAATTTTGAGTTCTGAGTGCCTGCAATCCGGGAATCTTGGGGATTTTGAATGGGCATCTCATTTCCGCCGTCCTGTACTAGTACAACCCGGCGTCAATAACGTCATCATTGTCGGTAGGAGCGAACCCGTACTAACCTGAGTTCGACAGCTAGAAAGCAGCTTGAGGCAGGGCTTTGGGCTCATAATCTGGGATGCCCAACGAGGGCTTATCGGGGTGGTAGGCGTAGGCGACCAGACCCGAGACCAGATTGACGAGGAATGTTGCAGGGACTGCGATGACGCGAATGTTCGCTCTGGCAGATATTCTTGAGTTGGTCATTGACCGTCTCGATAATCGGACGCTTACGCAGCAGGATCTTGTCCAGCAGCGGCATCAGTGAGTTTTTCGTGTTCTTGCGGCGTTTGGTAATCAACTCCAGGCCGCGCTCGAAGAGCGGCTCAAAAAGTGCCTGCGAAATATACTCTCGGTCGCCGCACCCCATTGATGAATCCCAATACATCTCGAGGTTACTAGGGATATTGAGTTCCTGGTTTGATCTCAAGCAGAACCACTGTGGAAAAGACTCAATATTCGTGAATGCATCGCGATCAATCGTTTGTAGGTCGATATGTTCTCAAAGGAATTCAGTCTCAACTTCGAACACCGAGCAGTGATCCTAGAGCAAATTATCAATTAAAGCCAGGATCCTGTCGGAGAGAGGATTTCATGCCTCTGACTTCCTCAATCTCCAATCCGCTGAAACCTAATGCTGGCGAGCGCTCTACAGGTAATTGATGGCACGCTCTGGAGCCCCAGATGCTGGATTAGGCTAGTAGCGTCGGCAGCAAAGCAGGGGTGAGTTCAGTGATGCCGCTCAAGACCTGCTCAGCCCCCGCTTGGCGAAGCTGCTCGGCATAGCGCGCCGCCCGCTGCTCATCGACTAGCACATGGGGGGGGAGGATGCCGACGCCGAGCCAAGTCCGCTGCGGTTGGGCAGCACGCGCCTTGACGATTGTTTGCATATCTGCCACAGTGTCACCGGCGTAGACTACCGGCTGCCCTGGTTTCAGTGCTTGACTCGCCTCCAACTGTTCAACCGCGAGGAAAAGACCGCTGGGCTCCGGTTTGCCGGGCGCATCTTCCATCGCGACCAGCACGGGGGCGACCAAGCCCAACCGCTTAATTAGCACATACTCAGCGGAAGCGCGCGGTGCGCCACTGAAGAAGCCCCAAGCAATCCTGGCTTGACTCAGGGCTTGCAGATAGTCAGTGTCCAGCAAGAGGGGTTCGTGAGCAACATAGCCATCCCAGTTGCGACCGCGATACTGGGCTTGGAAAAAGTCGATGAGTTCCGTGTAGTCGAGGGCGATCGCCTCTCTCGCTCTCCCCTGCCCCTCAAAGTAACGATAAATCAACTCCCGCGAACCTTCCCAATCGTTGTTCCAGATGCCCTCGGACTTGAGTTGGTCGATGTCTGCCATGCTGGGTCGGTAGGCTCCCTGAGTGAAGGCGGCGACGGTATCGGCGATCGCGCGACGATAGGAGCCTCCGACATCCCGAACCACACCGTCGATATCAAAAATGACCAGCATTGTTTACCCTGTACCTCGTCATATTGCGGTTAGTGACTGGGAAATTAGGCTATAATGATAAATTGTGAATTTGGTAGGAATTTGGTGGATAGCAACGTCTCAGAATTGTCAATCGACGAACGCTTTGTTCTCAAAATCCTTTGGCTGAATGCCAACGTTGCACTTGCTGTCGATCAGGTTGTCGGCAAGGGAACCAGCCCGCTGACTCCCTATTACTTCTGGCCGCGCCACGATGCCTGGGAACAGCTCAAGCAAGAGCTGGAGTCAAAAAGCTGGATTTCGGAACCGGAGCGCGTTGACCTGCTCAATAAAGCGACAGAAGTGATTAACTTCTGGCAGGAGCATGGTAAAAGCACGTCGATGAGTGCGGCGCAGGCCAAGTTTCCTGAAGTTTTGTTCACCGGCAGCAACTAGTACAAGGCGGCGGAAATGAGATCCCCATTCAGGATCCGTAGGATGCCTGTACTGTCTGTACTCATCACTCAAAACTCCGCGTAGCGGTACTAGCCCTGCGCCTGCCTGGCAAGCTGGATGTGACGCTGCTAGCAAGACTCGAAGCTGAGCATCGGGAGCGTTGCCTATTCCCCGATGCCCAACTTGCAGCCTGGTAAACCACTCTCCGTCCGGCTGAAAACTTGGATTTAGATCGCCGATTTAGATCGCCACCATACCGCCAGCAGCTTGTAGGCGGGCGCGCATCCGCTTCACGCGCTGCTCAGCCTGAATTTTTGCCGAGCGATCATCCGCTTTGACCGCGTTGAGTTCCGCCTTAGCAGCGTCAAACTCCTTTTGTGCGGTGGTGCGGTCGATCTGGTCACCGCGTTCCGCGCCATTGACCAGCACGGTCACCTGATTATCCTCGACCTCGGCGAAGCCGCCCATGAGGGCGATCGCCAGCCAATCCTTACCAGCCCGCACCCGCATCACGCCCACATCCAGCGCGGTCAGCAGCGGCGCGTGACCGGTCAAAATCCCCAATTGCCCGGTCGTACTAGGCAAAATCAATTCCTCGGCTGCATCATCCCAGACCGCTTTGTCCGGAGCGATGACGCGCACATTTAATGCCATGAGCTTGTTTCCTAATGTTCAACTGCCAGCGATCGCGCCGACGATGGCTCAGAACCGGCCATCGCGGCGCTGGTGATTCCTACTGCTTCATTTTCTCGGCTTTTGCCTTGGCTTCTTCAATGTCACCCACGAGGTAGAAGGCCTGCTCCGGCAGATCATCCAGCTCGCCATTGAGAATCATCTGGAAACCCTTGATCGTGTCTTCCAGGGTCACATATTTACCCGGCGCACCCGTAAAGACCTCCGCCACGAAGAACGGCTGCGACAAGAAGCGCTCAATCTTGCGGGCCCGATCCACGACCCGGCGGTCGTCCTCCGACAGCTCGTCCAAACCGAGGATGGCGATGATGTCTTGCAGCTCCTTGTAGCGTTGCAGTGTGGACTGTACCGCGCGCGCAGTGCCGTAGTGCTCTTCGCCAACGATGCTCGGTTGCAGCATCGTTGAGTTGGAGTTGAGCGGATCGACCGCTGGGTAAATGCCTTTGGATGCCAGCGCCCGCGACAACACCGTCGTGCCGTCGAGGTGGGCAAAGGTGGTCGCCGGAGCCGGATCGGTCAAGTCATCAGCCGGGACGTAAACGGCTTGAATCGAAGTAATCGAGCCTTCCTTCGTGGAGGCAATGCGCTCTTGCAGCGCGCCCATGTCTGTGCCCAGCGTCGGCTGATAGCCCACCGCCGACGGCATCCGCCCTAGCAGCGCCGAAACCTCAGAACCCGCCTGGACGAAGCGGAAGATATTGTCGATGAACAGCAGCACATCCTGCTTATTGACATCGCGGAAATACTCCGCCATGGTCAAAGCCGACAGACCGACACGCATCCGGGCACCCGGCGGCTCATTCATCTGCCCGTAGACTAGCGCGATCTTGGACTCGCCGAGATTTTCCGGGTTGATGACGTTGGACTCGATCATCTCGTTGTAGAGGTCGTTGCCCTCGCGGGTGCGCTCACCCACGCCGCCGAAGACCGAGACCCCACCGTGGTTGATGGCGATGTTGTTGATCAGCTCCATCATGATCACGGTTTTGCCGACGCCTGCGCCACCAAACAAGCCGATTTTGCCGCCGCGACGGTAAGGAGTGAGCAGATCGATGACCTTGATGCCGGTTTCAAACACCGTCGGTTTGGTTTCTAGGTCAACCAGCTTCGGAGCATCGCGGTGGATCGGGAAGGTCTCCGAAGTCTCGACCGCGCCTTTGTTGTCTACCGGCTCACCGAGGACGTTGAAAATCCGCCCCAGGGTGTTTTTGCCAACGGGAACGCTGATCGGTGCGCCGGTATCGAATGCCTCCATGCCGCGCATCAGACCGTCAGTGCCGCTCATCGCGACTGAGCGGACTTGGTTGTCGCCGAGGAGCTGTTGTACCTCGCAGGTCACCGCAACGTCGTTACCAGCGGCATTTTTGCCGGCGATGCGGAGGGCGTTGTAGATCTTCGGCATATCGCCGCCGGGAAACTCAACATCAACGACCGGGCCAATAACCTGAGTAATCCTGCCGGTGTTCGTCTTCTCTGTTGTGGCTACCATGCTTAATATCTTCGTGTAGTGATTCGCTGTGCGTTGTGCTTTTGTTTCGCCGGTATCCGCACGCCGCCCGCTCGGAACTGAGGTGGGATTGACCTTGACGAGAAACCTTAAGCTGACGTGAAATTTTCCACCTCTCAGATTATCATCCTTTCGCGTCCTTGCTGGGCTGGCAGCCGAGTCATTGGTTAGTGGCTAGTAAGGGCGCGATCGCCTCAGTCACGGTTGTCACGATTGCCGAATCTTGGCGGCGGCGGCGATCGCTGGTTACGATAGTGAGTCGGTCATTGATAATAGCCAAAAAGCACGGGTTGCTGAGCGGGTGATCGCGCCAGCCTAGAATGCTCGGTCAACCCGCAACGAGAATTTGTTTTAACAGGAGAGCACTGTGGTAGCGACTGCATTTAAAACCAACAAATCTGAAGCCATCTTTGGGGCCGCACAGAAACTGATGCCCGGCGGCGTCAGCTCGCCCGTGCGCGCCTTCAAATCCGTGGGCGGTCAGCCGATCGTCTTTGATCGCGTGCAGGGCGCGCGCATCTGGGATGTCGATGGCAATGAATACATCGATTATGTCGGCACTTGGGGTCCCGCCATCTGCGGCCACGCCCACCCCGACGTGATTGGCGCACTGCACCAGGCCCTCGACCGAGGCACCAGCTTTGGCGCACCCTGCGAGCTAGAAAATGTCCTCGCCGCGATGGTGATCGACGCGGTTCCCAGTATCGAGATGGTGCGCTTCGTCAACTCCGGGACAGAAGCCTGTATGTCAGTGCTGCGCTTGATGCGCGCCTTCACCCAGCGCGAAAAAATCGTCAAGTTCGAGGGCTGCTACCACGGCCACGCCGATATGTTCTTGGTTAAGGCTGGTTCTGGGGTGGCGACCCTCGGTCTACCTGACTCTCCCGGTGTCCCCAAGGCAACCACCGTCCAAACGCTGACCGCGCCCTACAACGACCTCGAAGCCGTTAAAGCCCTGTTCGCCCAGCATCGCGGCGAAATTGCTGGAGTCATCCTCGAACCGGTCGTCGGCAATTCTGGCTTCATTGCCCCTGATGCCGGTTTTCTGGAAGGGCTGCGCCTGCTGACCCAGGAGGACGGCGCGCTGCTGGTGTTTGATGAAGTCATGACCGGTTTCCGCATTGCCTATGGCGGCGCTCAGGAAAAGTTTGGGGTCACCCCCGATCTGACCACCCTCGGCAAAGTGATCGGCGGCGGTTTACCGGTTGGCGCTTATGGCGGTCGTGCCGACATCATGTCCATGGTCGCGCCAGCCGGGCCGATGTACCAGGCGGGGACGCTCTCTGGCAATCCCCTGGCGATGACGGCGGGGATCGAGACGCTGAAGCTGCTCCAGAAGCCAGGAACCTATGAGCAGCTTGAGCGGGTGACGAAGCAATTGATCGATGGGTTATTGGCGATCGCCCAAGCAACTGGACACCCCGCTTGCGGTGGCAATATCAGCGGTATGTTCGGTCTCTTCTTCACCGCCGGCCCGGTGCGCAACTACGACGCCGCCAAGCAGTCCGATTTGCAGAAATTCGGTCGCTACCATCGCGCCATGCTCGAGCAGGGAATTTACCTCGCGCCCTCGCAATTTGAAGCAGGTTTTACCTCACTGGCCCACGGGGAGGCGGAAATCGAGCAAACGCTCACCGCCGCGCGCGCGGTCATGGCGAGCCTGTAGCGTTGACCTTCGGTGTGAGCTGTCGGGAGTCCGGCTACTGGGCGCGCTTAATTAAACTCCGCACCGCCCAAACGCGCCGACTCCAGGCTGGCTCCCGAGAGCAGAGTTTCGCAGAGACTCGCCCCGCGTAGGTCAGTGCCGTCAAGATTGGCATCGATGAGAATTGCGCCTTCTAGCCGCGCACCCCGCAGGTCAGCCCTGCTCAGATTGACTTCAATTAACAAGGCCTCGCGGAGGTCAATCTCGCGCAGATCCGCGTTGCTGAGATCGGCACGTCCCCACTCTGCTTCGCGACCATCAGCGCCGCAGAGCTTCGCACCACAGAGTTGCGCCGCTCGCAGATCGGCGTGGAACAAGCAAGCGCCGCTGAGATTGGCATTTTGCAGGCAAGCGCCGCTCAGCTCCGCAAAGCTGAGGTCAGCGCCACGCAAATCAGCGGCTCGTAGGTGCGCGCCCATGAGGCTGGCGGCTTGCAGGTTGGCACCCGACGGCGATCGCGCTGCTAGAGTGTTGTGATCGTCACTGGCTCGCAAATAGGTGGCGAGGGGAGGGAGAAAGAGCGTTGACAAAGTGGCAGGTGTGAGGTCAAAGTTCATAACAAATCGCCAGACAGGGGGCACGGTTGGCTCGGCAGGCTTGATGGCTTCAGCCTAGCGTCGGGGTATGACGGCGCTACAACAACCGCATGACAATTGTGCAACTGGTCAGGTCGGCGATCGCAGTGGTTGCGAAAACCGCAACAGTCAGGCGCGATCATGCAGCTTCAGTGGCTGGGGATCAGCAAAATCTGACCGTAATTTTACTTATTCTCATCTCTGTATGGTTTTAATTTCTCAGGCTTTACTCGCTGCCGGACAGAGCGATCGCGGTAGTTGGTCAAAGCGGCAGCTACAGCTCCTCGGCGTTAGCTACCCGCTTCAGTCAGGCTGGCGGCAAAAAATTTTGGGACAAGAAATTTCCGAGCAAGCGGCTCAGGATTTTGTCGCGCTGAAGAATCAACATCTCAAACCGCAAGATCGGCAGCCGCAACTGGTTCAAACACTCCCATCCGTAGCAACAACGACCCCAGCTCCCAGCCAGCCGCCATCGGCTCAATCCACCAGCCAACCGGTGGTGGTTGCCTATACCGACGGCGCGTGCAGCGGCAATCCGGGGCCGGGCGGTTGGGGAGCGGTGATGATTTGGCCGGGCGATCGCCAGGAAGAACTCTCCGGGAGCGCCATCGGGGCGACGACCAATAACCGCATGGAAATGCAAGCAGCGATCGAGGTGCTGAAGGCACTGCCACCGGGCAGTACGGTGCGCTTGCACAGCGATAGCCAACTGCTGATCAACACGATGACGCGCGGCTGGAAGCGCAAGGCGAATCAAGACCTCTGGGCGGAATTGGATCGCTTGGTGGCGTTGCATCAGGTGGATTGGGTCTGGGTCAAGGGTCATGCCAGCGACCCGCTCAACAACCGGGCTGACGCGCTCGCTGTGGCCGGAGCGCGCCGGGCGTAGGCAGATCAGAACTCAGAACTCCGCGCAGCGGCACGTGGATGAGTTTTGAGTTCTCAGTTTTGAATGATGAGTTTTAAGTGCTCAGTTTTGAATTTTGAGTCAATTCTGCCACTCAGAACTCAAAACTCAAAACTCAAAACCCAAAACCCAAAACCCAGAACTTAAAACCCAAAACCCAAAACCCAAAACCCAGAACTCAAAACTCAAAACCCAAAACCCAGAACTCCGCGCAGCAGTACTAGGTTGCAAGGCTTTCACAGTACCCTGCCAAGTCGGGTTCATACACATTGACACCCACCCGCGATCGCTCGAGCCGCCGAAATTATCTACAATTGGCGCGTTAAGCCTTTTCTCGCTGCGACTGTGCCCAAGCAACGCCTCGATCTGCTCCTCGTCGAGCGCCAGCACTGCCAATCACGGCAGCAAGCCCAGCGCTTGATCCGCGCCGGGGAGGTCAAGGTCGATCAGCAGATCGTCGATAAGCCGGGAACGACCATTGACGCGGCGGCGGTGATTGAACTCAAGGCGCGTCCGCCCTACGTCTCGCGCGGCGGTGAGAAATTGGCGCACGCTCTGGCGATGTTTGACCTCACGGTTGCCGGACGCCTCTGTCTGGATGGCGGCATCTCGACCGGCGGCTTCACGGACTGCCTGCTAAAAGCGGGGGCGGCGGGCGTCTATGGCATTGATGTTGGCTATGGTCAAGTGGCATGGGAGCTGCGTCAAGACCCGCGCGTCGTGCTCAAAGAGCGGACGAATCTGCGGTATCTAGAAGCGGTCGATTTGTATGGCGAGGCACAACCGGCCGATTTGGGCGTGGTGGATGTCTCGTTCATTTCCCTGGTAAAAGTGCTGCCGGCCCTGGCCCGCTTGCTCGCGCCCCCGCAGGAATTGATTTTGCTGGTGAAGCCACAGTTTGAGGTCGGCAAGGGTCAGGTGGGCAAAAAGGGAGTAGTGCGGGAGGCGGGCGATCGCGCTCAGGCGATCGCCACGGTTCTGGCAGCGGCGAGTGAGCTGGGCTGGCAATATCGCGGCTTGGTGACCTCACCGCTGACTGGCCCAGCGGGAAATATTGAATATTTGCTCTGGTTGGCGGCGACCGAAGCGACGCCGTTACCAACCCTGGCGGCTCTGCAAGCCTTGGCAGCGGGGGAGCGATCGCAATGTTGAATCATCCAGATCAACCCACACATTGCCAAAGGTTGCGGGCGTTGTATCGGGCAATTAGGCATGGAAGTGCTTTGTGCGGTTGGGCACCGCGAAAAATCCCAGCTTGACGGCAAATTCCCAAGGATTGCAAGGGTCTCAGCCCTCGCGACTGGGCAATCTGGCGACTCATTGCCGTGAGCCATTGTCGTGCCTACGCTCCCAACGAGTATAGGCAGGAATGCCGTTCTCTGCTATGTCTGTAAGGAATGGTTGAATCTCACACGGGAGACACACTCATGGCTGATTCTAAGCAAATGCCAGTTCCGCAGAGCGGTACGCCGCCTTATAGCTTCCGCCTATTCTGGGGCGCAGTCCTGCTCGCCGGGAACGTGCTGGTGGCTTCGTTCTACTTCAAGATTATCAATCCGTAGTTCGCTCTATTAGTGACCCCGGTTCACGGTCTAAAATGCTGGTTTGACCGGCATGTGATGGCTTTTGAATCGGAGATTGATGATCCTTCCCTGTCTTCTATTTAACGGTCTGGCGAGAGGCTGAGGCGCACCTTGCCTTTCGCGGACTGGTTCCGCTACGCGGAGTTTTGAGTTCTAAATTTTGAGTTCTGAGTGCCCGCAGTACGGGAATCCTGGGGATTTTGCATGGGCATCTCATTGCTGCCGTCCTGTACTAGCTTGCTGGCTATGCGCGATCGCCTCGTCTTCCTCACCAAGATCATTGCCCTATCGGCTGTGATCGCGGCGGCGATCAAGTCCATCGCGCCCACCCTGCCGATCGCGGCTACTGCCACCAATGCCCTGATCGCCGTGCTGACCCCACCACTGCTGTTGGTGATCGCCCTTGTCTGGCAGTCTCGTTCTCCCACCCACTCGGCTCGTTCAGAGTAGAGCGTTGATAGAATCCAGGGTTTAGCCTGGGTCGCTGAGAAATGTTGGTTTGCGGCGGACTCCCCCCATGCGTAGCGTTGCCGAGATTAATGCCAAGATTTGCGATCGCCGCGCCATCGTATTGACCGCGGAGGCTGTCAAGCAGCGCGTCGCGGCAAGTGGCATTGCCGAGGTGGCAAAACAAGTGGATGTGGTCACTACCGGTACCTTTGAGCCGCTGGAATCCGTCGGAGCGGTGCTCAATCTCGGTCACACTGACCCGCCGATCAAATTGCGTCAGTGCTGGTTGGATGATGTCCCGGCTTATGCGGGTTTCGGGGCGGTGGACTTGTACATCGGTGCAACCGCGCGTCCGGATTTTGACCACAATGAGGTCGAGAGCGCGACGCCACCCGATCGCGGCGGTGCTCATGTCATGGCGGCCCTCATCGCCGGGCAACCGGTGCATCTGCGGGCGACCGGCTATGTCACCGACTGCTACCCGCGCGCCTCGCTTGAGGCAACAATTTCTAGCGAAACTATCAATCAGTTCTATCTCTATAATCCGCGCGGACTGTACCAGAATTTCATCGTCGGGGTCAACGGCGGCGATCGCCCACTGTTCACCTACCTCGGTCCTCTGCAACCCCGTCTCGGCAATGCGGTCTATGCCAATCCCGGCGCGCTCTCGCCTTTGTTCAACGATCCTGATCTCCAGCTGATCGGCATTGGCACGCGCGTCTTTCTCGGCGGCGCACCGGGTTATGTGACTTGGGAGGGCACGCAACACTTCCCCTTGCAGAAACGCTTGCCCAACCGGACCCCAATCGGCCCGGCGGCGACGCTCGCCCTGCTCGGCGATGCCAAGCAGATGAATCCCTACTGGGTGCGGGCCTGCTATTTCAAGCACTACGGTGCGGCACTGATGTTGGGGGTTGGTATGGCGCTGCCGGTGGTGGATGCCGAGGTGATCGCGCGCTGTGCGGTTCCGGATGCGGAAATCGTTGCTCCTGTAGTCGATTTCTCGATTCCACGGCGGGTGCGGCCGACCTTCGGCTTGGTGAATTATGCCCAGCTCAAGAGCGGTCGCATCACGATCGATGGCAAAACGATTCGCACTGCCCCCCTCGCCAGCATTGCACGGGCGCGCCAGGTGGCTGAGGAGTTGAAGCAATGGGTGGAGGCGGGTGAATTTCTACTCACAGAACCCGTTGCGCCGCTGGCGAGCGATCGCGCCTTTCTCGCCCAAGAACGCTGGGATGCTCAGATCGCGCTGGAGGAATGATGGCGATCGCGCTCAATCGCGCACTGGGGTCTGAATTTCCGCCAAGGTTTGCCAACCCGGTTGCCAGAGGTCGCGTTCTTTGAGCTGGTGGGCATTGATCCAGAAACGGGCCTGGCGATCGCAGGACGCCACCAACTCAGCAAACACCCAGCGCCCCTCATTCTTGCGATTGACGACCTGAAAATGACGCCAGCCCAGCGTCTCCTGTTGCGCAGTCCACTTTGAGCCAACTAAGTGCGGAAATTTCTGTTTCTTGGCCACGTTGCAAGACGTTGAGGCTTCAGCAGACTATCTGGCTCGCCCCAAGCGCCAATTTCGGTTTCCCTATGATAGTGGGTTGCTGACCGGCCGCGATGGGGTGCAATTGCCTGACGATCGTGGGTACAGAGTAGTCGTTGCCGCTAGACTGAGAGATGCTGGCTCGCTGCTCCGAATGATTGCTATGCGTTTTCTTGTGTCTCACGGGCGGGCGATCGCCCTCGCAGTCATTGTCTACTGCTGCCTCGTCCTCAATGCCTGTGCGTCGCTGCCGCCAACTGATGCGGCAACCACGATCAACTCCCAGGTGGTCGAGAGTGTCCTCAGCGATCCCAAAACCTTCAATGCGGTTCTCTCGGAGGAATCGCCGAATATTTTTGGCTTGACCTACGAGGGTCTGGTGCAAGAGAACCCGATCACCGCTGAGGTTGAACCGCGTTTGGCAGAGTCGTGGGAGATTGCTGACGACCAGCTCAACATTATCTTCACGCTCCGCGAGGGTCTGCGTTGGTCGGATGGTGCGCCGCTGACGGTGGATGATGTTGTCTTTAGCTACAACCAGCTCTATTTCAATGAAGAGATCCCCACCAATGTCCGCGACAGCTTGCGTGTCGGACAATCCAAAATATTGCCGACGGTGACGAAGCTAGACGAACGCCGCGTGCAATTCTCGGTTCCCGAACCCTTTGCGCCGTTCTTGCGGGCGACCTCCCTGTCAATTTTGCCAGAGCATATCCTTGCTGATACCGTCACGGCTCGCGACGAAGACGGTGATCCCCTGTTTATCTCTACTTGGGGGATCGATACCCCCCCAGAGGAGATTATTGTCAACGGCCCCTACCGCTTGCAGCGCTACGAGACAACACAGCGCTTGGTGTTTGAACCCAATCCCTACTACTGGCGGCGGGATGATCAGGGTCAGCCGTTGCCCTACATCCAGCAAATTGTCTGGGAGATTGTCGAATCAACTGACACGGCCCTGCTCCAATTTCGTTCGGGCAGTCTCGATCGGGTGGCGGTTTCCCCAGAATTTTTCTCCTTGCTAAAACGAGAGGAAGAACGGGGTCAATTCGAGATTTACAATGGCGGCCCGGCCTATGGCACTTCGTTCATTTCTTTCAATCTCAACACTGGGCGACGCGACGGCAAACCCTTGGTCGATCCGGTGAAATCCCGTTGGTTCAATGATGTGCGTTTTCGCCAGGCGATCGCCACCAGTATCGACCGCCAGCGCATGATCAACAATATCTTTCGCGGCCTCGGTCAGCCGCAAAACTCACCGATCTCGGTACAGTCGCCCTACTATTACGAGGGTCTCAAGGGCTACGACTACGATCCAGAACGGGCGAGAGAACTATTTTTAGAAGCGGGGTTTCGCTACAACGACCGCGACGAACTCGAGGATGCTGACGGCAACCGCGTTCGCTTCGCGCTGATCACTAATGCTGGCAACAAGATTCGCGAGGCGATGGGCACCCAAATTCAGCAAGACTTACGCAAGCTGGGGATTCAGGTAGACTTCACGCCGATTGCCTTCAATGTGCTCGTCGATCGCCTCACCAATTCGCTGGATTGGGAATGTTTTCTCCTCGGATTGACCGGTGGCAATGAGCCGAATGGCGGCGCGAATATTTGGTTCACCGATGGCAACCTGCATATGTTCAATCAGGAGCCGCAGCCGGGTCGCGAACCGATCATCGGGCGCACGATCGCCGACTGGGAAGAAGAGATCGCCAACCTCTATATCCAAGCAGCCCGCGAACTTGATGAGGAAAAACGTAAGGCGATTTATGCCGAGACGCAGCGTTTAGCCGAGGAATATGTGCCGTTCATCTACTTGGTCAATCCGCTGTCTTTGGGAGCAGTGCGCGATCGCTTTCAGGGCATTGAATACTCCGCCCTCGGCGGCGCATTTTGGAATATTGAAAGCCTCAAGCTACAAGAATGAAGCTGTTGAGGGGGATGGGTTGAGCGAGGAAGCGCCCTACAGCGCTTGCTCCGCCGGTTTCTTGGTGGTCTCAGCCGCGATCTTGTCGGGAGCGCGATCGCGTGCCTTCGTCGCCAGCGGCCGATCGGTAAACTCGGGCAGAATCTCATTCATGAACGCTTCGGCCGCCTTCGAGCGGTAGCGGTTGGGATTGACAATCGCCGACAGGGTGCGCCGCACCACCACGCCTTCGATCGCGGCGCGCTGCAACATCCGGCCTTGTAATTCCTTTTCGATCGCCGAGATCGAGACGAACGAAGCGCCGAGACCAGACTGCACGGCGTTTTTGATCGCTTCGATGGAGTTCAGTTCCATTTCCACTTTGAGCCGCTTGGGATCGATCTGGGCGCGGCTCAGCACCTGGTCGATGACCTTGCGAATGGTGGATTGTGAGTCGAGGGTGATGAAGTTGAGCTTGTAGAGGTCGTCTTTTTGTACCGTACCGCCCTTGGGCAGGGGATAGCCGGGCGGCAGGATTAGCGCTAGTTCGTCTTCAGCGTAGGGTTCGATGGTGAGCACGTCACGCAGTTCTGCCGGCACTTCACCGCCAATGATCGCTAGGTCAACCTGACCATTCGCCACGCTCCAAGAGGTGCGGCGGGTGGAGTGAACCTGCAATTGCACGGAAACATCGGGGTAGCGCTGGCGGAAGCGGCCGATCATGCGCGGTAGCAGATAAGTGCCGGTCGTTTGCGACGCGCCGACGATCAGTGTACCGCCCTGGAGATTTTGCAGGTCTTCGATGGCGCGGCAGGTTTCTTGGCAGAGCGAGAGGATTTTTTCGCCGTAGGTCAGCAGCAGATGTCCGGCTTCCGTCATCTGGGCACGCCGCCCGCCTCGGTCAAATAGCGGCACGTCCATCTGGCGTTCGAGGTTTTGGACTTGTAGGCTGACAGCCGGTTGCGAAACGTAGAGGCTGTCTGCGGCGCGCTTGAAACTGCCTTCAACGGCGATCGCCTTCAAGATCCGCAGTTGATCCAGTGTGAACGGGATTTCAGACATAGTGCCTCGGTGACGGAGAGCAGTTCAGTGTGAGGGTAGGCAACAGTCCAGACAAGGTTGCGGTCTCGCCAGGTTTGATTTAAGAAATTTATGACCGACTCAGGGGGCAAAAGACTGTCCCACTCCTGAAACTGACAGTATCACAAGCGGGGATCGCCACTACCGGCTGCAATTAGTCTTGCTTAACCCAAGGCGGTATGGTGGTTAGAGTTGTCAGAAGTATTAAAAAAGTTGAAGATGACGGACACTGGGTTCACGGCCAGTCACGGCATTATGCTGGCGTTGTTATTGGGCTTTGCGATCGCCCACAGCGGTCTCGCCGCCTTGCGCGGGCGCGCGGAAGCACTGCTCGGCGCTCGTCTTTACCGCGTCCTCTTCGCCACCGTCAGCATTCCCTTCGCGACGGTGCTGATTATCTACTTTTTCAACCACCGCTACGATGGCGTCGTGCTCTGGCAATTGCAGGGGACGCCGGGTTTGCGGGCAGTGATTTGGGCACTGAGCGCGCTATCGTTCCTCTTTCTCTACCCGGCAACCTTCAATTTGCTCGAGATTGCTGCTGTCCAGAAACCACAGGTTCATCTCTACGAGACGGGCATCATCCGCATCACTCGTCACCCGCAGATGGTGGGTCAGATTCTCTGGTGTGTCGCCCATGCACTCTGGCTGGGGACAAGCTTTATGCTCGTGACTTGTGCCGGGTTGGTCGCCCACCACCTGTTCGGGGTTTGGCATGGCGATCGCCGCCTCCGCCAGCGTTATGGCGATGCTTTTCTGGCGGTCAAGGCGCGAACCTCAATTGTGCCGTTTCAGGCGGTGTTGGATGGTCGTCAAACGTTGCAGTGGCAGGAGTTTTTGCGCCCAGCCTATGCCGGGGTCGCGGCGTTTATCCTGCTGCTCTGGTGGGGGCACCCCTGGCTAGTAGCGGTCACCGCCAAAGTGCCCTGGTAAGTGGGGGCTAATTTTCCTGATCCCCAGGCCACTAGGCGATCCCCACTTGGGTTAGCATGAAGTTAAGCTCGCGTTTATGAATCCGGCACATTTTAAAATTCTTTAGAAGTTATGTTTCCCAGCCTTGACGAAAATAGTTTTGACTCAATGGTTTTAGAGTCCACACAGCCCGTCTTGGTTCACTTTTGGGCACCCTGGTGTGGACTTTGTCGTTTCATTGAGCCGACTTTGCAGAAATTTCAGCAGGACTGCGATCGCCGCATCACCCTCGTGGGGGTTAATGCCGATGAGAGCTTGCGACTTGCCAGTCAACACCGTTTGACTGTTTTGCCGACGCTGCTATTCTTCGATCGTGGTCGTGTCATCCACCGTCTGGAAGGTTTTCGGGGTCGCGACGAACTCCAGGCTGCCCTAGACGAGATTCGCAATTCACTCGCCCTCTCCTCGCGATAGCGGCTGTCCGCCGCTTGGAGCCAAGGCACCAAGAGCGAGCGATGATGAGCGCGTCTCGCGGTGATCGCTTGGCTATCGTCCTGTCCTGCCTGTCAGCCATCGCTGACGCGCAGGTTTTTTTTGACCGCCGGGCGATCGCGATGACTCGCCACTGCCCGCGTCCGTTAAGCTGTGGCTTGGGAGCATCAGGCAAGCCGGATCGGCAAGGTCGCAAGACGAATGGCCTGGTTCTGCATTCTCGCCTTGAATCCATCCTTAGGTAGGAATACTTCGCGATTGGGATCTCGTGTGTCACAATTGTTAACGTTTGCTCCCACGAACGCGACCTCTTAAGACACTGGCATCAGTAATGGAACCGCTTTATGACTACGCTTGGCTGATCCCCGCCCTGCCGCTGGCTGGCGCAACGGCTGTTGGCATCGGCCTAATTTCAGTCAATCAATGGACAAACCGCCTGCGCCAGCTCAATGCCGCGCTGATCATGACGCTGCTCGGTGCCGCCACGGCTCTGTCGTTTGCACTGCTCTGGAGCCAAATCCAAGGGCACGCACCGTATACACGCAGCTTCGAGTGGGCGGCGGCTGGTACCTTCCATCTCTCAATGGGCTACATCATTGACCCCTTGACGGCGGTGATGCTGGCGGTGGTGACGACGGTGGCGTTGTTGGTGATGCTCTACACCGATGGCTACATGGCGCATGACCCCGGCTATGTTCGCTTCTATGCCTATCTCAGTATTTTTAGTGCTTCGATGCTCGGGCTGGTCGTCAGCCCCAATCTAGTACAGGTCTATGTGTTCTGGGAGTTGGTCGGGATGTGTTCCTACCTGCTGATCGGCTTCTGGTACGACCGTCAGGCGGCAGCCGATGCCTGTCAGAAGGCTTTCGTCACCAACCGGGTGGGTGATTTCGGGCTGCTACTCGGGATCCTCGGCCTGTACTGGGCAACGGGTAGCTTTGACTTTGGGCCGATGGGTGAGCGTCTTCAGGACTTGGTGGCTACCGGGTCGATGCCGGGGGCGATCGCCGCTCTCCTAGCAATCCTCGTATTTCTCGGTCCCGTTGCCAAATCGGCGCAGTTCCCACTCCACGTCTGGTTGCCAGACGCAATGGAAGGCCCAACCCCTATCTCAGCGCTCATTCATGCCGCCACCATGGTGGCAGCGGGCGTCTTTTTGCTGGCGCGGATGTACCCGGTCTTCGAGCACATCCCGATCGCCATGAGCACCGTCGCTTGGACGGGCGCTTTCACCGCTTTCTTGGGAGCCTCGATCGCGCTGACGCAAAATGACATCAAAAAAGGACTCGCCTACTCTACGATCTCGCAGCTTGGTTACATGGTGATGGCGATGGGCATGGGTGCTTACACCGCTGGCTTGTTTCACCTGCTGACTCACGCCTACTTCAAAGCCATGCTCTTCCTGTGCTCCGGCTCCGTCATTCATGGCATGGAGGCAGTTGTCGGTCATGATCCCGATCTGGCACAAGATATGCGCCTGATGGGGGGGCTGCGTCGCTATATGCCGATCACCGCCACAACCTTCTTGGTGGGCACGCTCGCGATCTGCGGTATCCCGCCCTTTGCCGGCTTCTGGTCAAAAGATGAAATTCTCGGTCAGGCCTTTGGGATTAACCCGGCTCTCTGGCTGATCGGCTGGTTGACGGCGGGGGTCACAGCATTCTATATGTTCCGGATGTATTTCATGACCTTTGAGGGTCAGTTCCGGGGCAATGATAGTGAGATCCAGGCACAACTCAAGGCGGCGGCTGTGCCCAGTGAAGCCGCAGAATTGGAGTTGCAACCGGCATTTGGGCCGGGAGCCATGGATCCGGCAGAGCTAGACCATGACCACGACGGGCACGATACCCACCACAGTAGCGAGCCGCATGAGTCGCCTTGGACGATGACATTGCCGCTGGTGTTGCTGGCGATTCCCTCAGTTGCGATTGGCTGGCTGGGTCGCCCCTGGGCTAATCAGTTTGAGGCTTTCATTCACGCTCCGGGCGAGGTGGTTCCGTCGCTGGCGGAGATGGCGGCTGAGTTCGACCGTACTGAGTTCCTGATTATGGCGGGCAACTCGGTGGGCATCGCGCTGATCGGTATTACCTTTGCCTCGCTGATGTACTGGCAGCGATCGCTCGATCCGGGGCGATCGCCCGCAAAGTTCCCACGCTTTACCGCTTCTCACTCAACAAGTGGTACTTTGATGACTTCTACCACCGCGTCTTCGTGATCGGGTGTCGCCGCCTCGCCCGCCAGATGTTGGAGATTGACTACCGCGTCATTGACGGGGCCGTCAATGCGGCTGGCTTGCTCACGGTGGTCACCGGTCAGGGTCTGAAGTACTTCGAGAATGGTCGCGTTCAGTTCTACGCCCTGATTGTGTTTGCGGCGGTGCTCGGCTTTGTCGTTGTCTCCAGTCTTGGCTAGAGCGACGCATCGCCCTATGCTGGCAGAGGCCGATCAGGGCTAGGGGCGATCGCTCCCCGGCACACAAACACCGCCTCGTTCGCTCGCTCCGATTCTCTGTTCCCACTCGCGGTTGACGAAGATTCAAAAATTAAGGGTTTAATTGCTCAGAGAACTGATACATCAAGTTCTCTGTAGATTACAAGTAGACCCCGATTCTTGAAAATCATCAATCGCTGCTTGTCCTCCAGCTTACTGCTAGCGTCAGTTGCCATTCATTATGATGACTGCCCAATTTCCCTGGCTCACGACGAGCATCCTCTTCCCCCTCGTGGCGGGTTTGGCGATTCCGCTGATCCCCGACAAAGACGGCAAGACTGTCCGCTGGTATGCCCTCACCATTGGGCTGATCGATTTTGCGTTGCTGATCTACGCCTTCTACACCGGCTACGACCTCTCGCAGCCTGGCTTACAGCTCGTCGAGAGCTACACCTGGATTCCTGACCTCGATCTCAAATGGTCAGTCGGTGCTGATGGTCTCTCGATGCCGCTGATTTTGCTGACGGGCTTCATCACCACCCTGGCGACGATGGCGGCTTGGCCGGTCACGCTCAAGCCGAAGCTCTTCTACTTCCTGATGCTGGCAATGTACGGCGGTCAGATCGCGGTCTTCGCCGTCCAGGATATGTTGCTCTTCTTCCTAGTCTGGGAACTGGAACTGGTGCCGGTGTACCTGATCCTGTCGATCTGGGGGGGGAAAAAGCGGCTCTATGCGGCGACGAAGTTCATCCTCTACACGGCGGGTAGCTCGCTCTTCATTTTGGTGGCGGCGCTGACGATGGCCTTCTATGGCGATACGGTCAGCTTCGACATGTCTGAGATCGCGGCGAAAACCTTCCCGTTTACGCTGCAATTGCTCCTTTATGGTGGTTTCCTGATTGCCTACGGGGTGAAGCTGCCGATCTTTCCCTTGCACACCTGGCTCCCCGATGCCCACGGCGAAGCGACGGCTCCCGCGCACATGCTGCTGGCGGGGATTTTGCTGAAAATGGGCGGTTATGCACTGATCCGCATGAATGCCGGGATGTTGCCGGATGCTCATGCCACGTTTGCGCCGGTGCTGGTCATTCTCGGCGTTGTGAATATTATCTACGCTGCGCTGACCTCTTTTGCACAGCGCAATCTGAAACGCAAGATTGCCTACTCGTCGATCTCGCACATGGGCTTTGTGCTCATCGGCATCGCCTCATTCACAGATCTCGGCATGACCGGGGCAATTTTGCAGATGATTTCGCACGGGCTGATCGGCGCGAGTCTCTTCTTTATGGTCGGGGCGACCTATGACCGGACGCACACACTGATGCTGGATGAGATGGGTGGTGTCGGTCAGAAGATGAAGAAGGTCTTTGCGATGTGGACGGCTTGTTCGCTGGCGTCTCTCGCTCTACCCGGTATGAGTGGCTTCGTTGCGGAGCTGATGATCTTCATTGGCTTTGCCAATAGTGATGCCTACAGTCTGCCGTTCCGGGTGGTGGTGGTTTTGCTGGCTGCCGTCGGTGTGATTTTGACGCCTATCTATCTGCTCTCGATGTTGCGTGAGATCTTCTACGGTCAGGAAAATAAGGAGCTGGTCGAGCACGAAGTACTGGTAGACGCCGAGCCGCGCGAGGTGTTTATCATCGGCGCGCTGCTGGTGCCGATTATTGGCATTGGGCTGTATCCCAAGATCGTTACCCAGATCTACCAGCCAACGGTAGAGTCACTCACGGCGCGTCTGCGGGCGTCGGTGCCGAGCCTGGTCGCGCCTGCGCCCACGTCGCCGGGGCAAGAACCGGTGGCTGTGTTGCGATCGCCGCTCCTGCCCCAATAACTGCTCCGCCATCTGGCTGAAAGTCTGACCCTCTCCGTTGCCGGAGGGGGTCAGTTGTTTTAAGCTGGGTGAGAAAGGTAAGAAAAGCATTGTTACTCTCTCACCAGCAATGGTGGTTTTATTCTTGGCGAGTCAACTGTTCTCGACTGATTCCCGCGCCCTCTTGCCCGGCCTTTTGATCGCGATTTCCCCCAGCGACTGACCCGATATGCGTCGCAGCGGTTCTACGGGAGTTCAGAGCTGCAACATTGACCCCTAACCGCCCGCCGTTGATTGCTACTATTCATTGCCTGTACGAGGCGACTGAGCGCATGGCTAAGATTCTCATCATTGAAGACGACGCCCCAACCCGCGCTAATTTAGCTGAAATTTTCACGGTCTCGGGCTATGAGGCGATCGCCACTGCGGACGCTAGTCGCGGGCTTGAGCTGGCTATACAAGAGCAGCCCGATGCGATCTTCTGTGACTTGCTGCTTCCTGACCGCGATGGCTACACCGTCCTCACTGCGGTTCGCGATCATCCACGGCTGGCTACCACACCTTTTGTGATCATCACTGGCCGCTCGGAACGCGAATGGTTCCGACAGGCTATGCTCCTGGGGGCAGATGATTACCTGACTAAGCCCTTCACGGCTCAAGAGTTGCTCAGTACGCTCTACGTCCAGTTGCAAAAGCGCTGGGCAATCGCCACATCCTCAGAGCACTACCATTCTCGCTCGGCTTGGTTTGCGACCCACTCGCTGCGTGATGCTTTTTTACAAGCCGTGAGCGATGATCACCGCTATTTGCCACTCCTCGTTTTGCGGCTCAATCACGCTCATGAGCTGCAACAACACTTGCAGGCTGCTCACTTCGACGCTCTTTTTGCCGCTGTCATCCAGCGTGTTGCGGCAACGGCTCCAGCGCTGACGATTGTATCGCTGGACGGCGAGCGTCTGGCGCTGCTGGCGAGCACGATTCGTAGTGTTGCGGCAACGGCAAGCTTGGCGAATCAGATCCTTACCAGCTTCGAGCAGGTTTTTCGGGTCGGTGCGCAAGACTTTTTCCTCACCGCCAGTATTGGCATGGCGAGCTATCCTCGGCACGCTACCGGGCTGGCGAGTCTGCTGGCGAGCGCTGATCGCGCTTGCCAAATTGCCAGTCGCCGGGGTGGTAACCATTACCAAGTCTATGCCCCCGATCCGCTCGCTGGCGATCGCCTGCTGTTGGCGACAGAATTGCACTATGCCCTCGATCGCCAAGAATTCGTCGTCCACTATCAACCCCGCATCGAACTAGCGAGCGGTCGCATCGTCGCCTGCGAAGCCCTCGTCCGCTGGCAACATCCGCAGCGTGGTTCGCTCGCACCCGCTGCGTTTATCCCGCTCGCTGAGGAGACGGGGCTGATTAGTGCGATCGGCGAACGGGTTCTGCGTCTGGCCTGCCAGCAAGCGCTTGAGTTTCAGGCGATCGCTCATCGCCCATTGCGCCTCGCCGTCAACTTTTCCGGCCGCCAGTTCAGCCAGCCCGATTTTCTGGTGCGCTGTGGGCAAATTTTGCGCGAGACCCAATTCGATCCGGGCTTGCTCGAGGTTGAACTTACGGAGAGCGTACTCATCCAAGACCGCAGTTTAGCCCAGCGCCGACTCAGTGAGCTGCGTCAACTGGGCATTCAGATTGCGATTGATGATTTTGGGACGGGGTATTCTTCGCTCAGCTACCTACAACAATTTCCAGTTGATGTGCTCAAGCTCGATCGCCGTTTCACGGGCAATTTGAACGGCAACGCTAAGAATGCGGCGATCGCGATCGCCGTGATCCAAATGGCACACAGCCTCAATCTGCGGGTTGTCGCGGAAGGCGTCGAGACCGATGCAGAGCTAGCCTTCTTCTATCAGCAGGCTTGTCATGAAATCCAAGGCTATTGCTTTAGTCAACCGTTACCAGCGAGCGAGTTTTGCAGCTTGCTGGCTGGTGATCGCGCGTTGGTGCTCCCGGCGGCCACACTCTTTACCTAGCACCGGTCACCGGTATTTAGTGAATGCTGGGCGAGCCATCCGCCAACCAGCCTTGTAGCTCGCGATGAGCGAGCGATTGCAAACGAGCCGCCCGGTGAAAGAATTCACAACCGGTGTGTAGGTAACTGTCGTCATAGTTCAGCACAAACCAGTCGAATTCATCCAGGCCGTCGCCGAGATGGTTGAGGCAGTAGTACAAGTTTGTTGCTGCACTGGCTAGGCGGGCCGGATTCGGCTGCGAGGCGAAGCGCTGCTGGGCTTGGCTGAGTGCGGTGCGACAGGTGCTGAGGTAATGCTGGAAAGCCGCCATCAGTTCGTCATCGAAGGGATCGGCAGCCAGCGCGTCGATCTGGGTGGCGAGGGGAGTGACTACCCGATCGATGAGCTGGTTGACGGGAGCATAGACCGTCGCCAGCCAGCGGTCGAAGTGGCGATCGCTATTGGTATCTTGTTGACGCGCAGCTTGATAGCGATGTTGGTTGCGAACAGTACGGCGCTGGCGCTGCGGGGAAGCAGCCGCAGTCAATTCGCGATCATAGTGCAAGCGGCGCTGGGGATCGCTGAGCACCTCATAGGCGGCATTGAGTTGCACCGTTGTCTCGCGATCCGCATCCACACTCTGGCTATCAGGATGAAACTGCTTGACTAAGCGCCGGTAGGCGAGCTTGATCTCGCGGGTACTCGCTTCGCAACTCACCCCCAAAATTTGGTAATAGGTCGGGGTAGACATGACAACCAGCGCAACTGACCGCTACGGCGACCTCACATCAGGATCAAGACAAGGCAACCATCTCAGGCTGATCCAGATCCTGGAACAGTGGCGTGCTGAGATAGCGTTCGCCAAAACTAGGCTGGATCGCGACAATCAGCCGACCCTCGTTTTCAGGGCGCTTGGCAACTTGCAACGCCGCCCACAGCGCGGCCCCGGTTGAGATGCCGGAGAGAATCCCTTCTTCGCGGGCGAGGCGTCGTCCATAGGTGATCGCGTCGGCATCGGTCACGGCGATCGCCTCGTCGATCAGCTCCACCTTCAGCACATCGGGGATGAAACCCGCACCGATGCCCTGAATCTTGTGGGGGCCGGGTACGCCGCCCGCAAGGACAGGGCTATTGGCCGGTTCGACCGCGATCGCCTTAAACCCGGGCTTATATTCTTTCAAGACCTCAGCCACACCGGTAATCGTGCCGCCCGTCCCTACGCCTGCCACCACAAAGTCAACCTGACCGTCAGTATCCGCCCAGATCTCTTCAGCCGTCGTGCGCCGATGGATAGCAGGATTGGCCGGGTTGCTGAACTGTTGCAGCATATAGGCATTGGGGGTAGTCTCGACAATCTGTTGGGCGCGACGAATGCAAGCACTCATGCCACCCGCCCCGGGGGTTAGCTCCAGTTGTGCACCATAAGCCCGCAGCATGGCCCGTCGCTCGCTGCTCATGCTTTCCGGCATCGTCAAAATCAGCTTGTAACCCCGAGCTGCCGCTGTCATCGCCAGCGCAATCCCGGTATTGCCCGAAGTCGGCTCTACCAGAATAGTCTGACCCGGTATAATCCTCCCCTCTGCTTCCGCCGCATCGACCATGTTGATCCCGATACGATCCTTGACGGAGGCGGAGGGGTTGAAACCCTCGAGTTTGAAAAGAATCTGAGCATAACAGCCTTCAGCGGCGGGAATGCGATTCAGGCGCACCAGAGGGGTGCGACCCACTAACTCAGTAATGTTCTCAGCAATACGCATAGGACTTCAAAAAGTATACGGCAGTGATTCGTCGGAGCATCGGGGCGAATGCCCTAAATGTAGTACATGGGATTGACTTGTGAGCGGGCGCGTCGCTGCTCGCAGAGGTCTTGTAGGCTATACTGCTGCCACACAGCCCGCGCACCTGCACAGACTTCTTGCCAGATTGCGGCGATCGCCTCGCGATCCGCAACCATAGCCGTGGCATCTTTGCGATTGACAGCCGCTCCGCCCTCGAGACAATCGATCACATCCCACAAGGTAATCGTCCACGGCTCACGTGCCAGGAGATAGCCGCCCTTAGCGCCGCGCTGACTGAGGACAATTCCGCCGCGCCTCAAGGTCGCGAGGAGTTGCTCGAGATAGCGGTCCGGAATATTTTGCTGAGCAGCAATCTGGCGAATTTGCAACGGCTCGCCCTGCGGGTAGCGGTCGGCAAGTTCGAGAAGCGCCAGCAGCGCGTATTCAAGGCGGCAGGACAGTTCCACAACGGGCTAATGAGCAGGGTGCTTGCGAGATCAACAATTGCACTCGTTCCTGAGTATACTCCCGTTCTCCGGTGGGGTTTGCTGGATTTGCAACATAACGAAAGAAACCCTGCTGCAAGCAGGGTTTCTAAATTGTTCAAACCAGCGCTCAGGTCAATGGTGACCGTGAGCTTAGAACGAGAAGGTCGTCCGCAGCGTCCCAATCACGTTTGAACTGTCGCGAGCATCTTGGTTGGGGCTCATGACCCAGACCACACCCGGCGTGATCGTGATGTTGTCGGTCAGTTGGTACTTGTAAAAGCCCTCAACGTGCCACACATCGTCCGTGCGACCGCGATCGCGCTCCAAGCCACTAGCATTAATGCCGCGCAGCGTCGGCTGAATACCACCGAAAAGACCCAGAACGCTGCCTTCCTTACCGAAGTCAGGCACCGCCAGACCCAGACCATAAGTCCAGATGTCCGCATCGCCACGTTCCAGTAGGCGAGCATCTGTCCAGCTAATAAAGCCGCTCACCGTGATGCTCTCGCTCAAGTTGAAAGCCGCCTCAGCACCATAGGAATTGGTCACCGTAGGGCTGCTAGCATTGTCGGTCAACAAGACCCAGGGGTTATTTGCCGAATAGCTACCGACCAGACCGCGTTGACCGCCCACCCGAGATTCACCCTCACCGAAGATTGGGCTACCGGTTGAGTGGTAACCATGGACATAGGTTAAGCCCAGGGCAACCGCATCAAAAGCATTGAAGTTCAATTGACCAAAAGCAGCATAGTCACCATTGAGTAGACCGCTACCTGCTCCCGGTGTAGCAGCATTACTCCCAGCCATGTAGCCCACAGTGATTGTGCTCGGACCGAGAACACTCTCAATCGGCGAGAAACCAAAGCTCACCGCTGCACCAGAGCCACCACCAATCCGGTAGATGGGACTACGCTGTGAAAAAGTTGCCAACGAGCCATCGCCCCCGTCGAAATCCTCAAAGTAAGGATTCAAGGTCGGGGCAATATCGCTCCAAGTACCCCCAGTCGCCACCACATAAGCTTGCGAGTTCTGGTAAGGGAAGTAGTAAGCCAACCAATCCAGCTCAACCTCATTGTCAGTGCTGGGGCCGCCAACGTTAAAGGTCTGCGTCGCCGCGAATGACCCAGTATTCGGACGGCCGGCAATCTGACCATTGCGGAAGACATCCAGGTTGCGGGCTGTCAAGCGGGTTGCCAAGCGATCCTGACCGGTGAAGCTCGTGTTCAACTCCAAGCGAACCCGATAGCCGAAGGCGGCCTCGCCGAAGTCACTCAGGGCACCTTCTGCTGCACCCGTAATGCTGCCGGTGTCGCCATCGCCGAAGTCATTGGTCAGTGCGAAGATCACTTCACCACTGAGCTTGGTCGTCGTTGAGAACTGGTGATCTTCCAGGAAAGCAACGCGACCTTCGAGGCCATCTACACGCGTGCCGAGGGTAGCCAGCTCCGCCTCAAATTCTTGGATTAGGCGCTGTAGAGCTTCCAGATCGTCGCGCGTGACGAAATCAGCCGTTGAAGCCGCAATCAGGCGCTCAATCTGCTGCAAGCAAGCATTTAAACCAGCCGCAAACTCGTAACGCGAGAGCGAGGCACGACCGCGATAAGTGCCATCCGGGTAACCCTTGAGACAGTCATAACGGCGCACCAGATCGTCGAGGGCTTGGTAAGCCCAATCGCTGGGGCTGACATCACTGAACTGGGCAGCGCCTGGAACACCCTGACCCAGACTGCCATTACTGTCCTCAGTGCCGTAGTGATTGATTTGGTCGAGGATTTCGGTATTGCGGTCAGGCTGCACCTGAGCCACTGGGCCGACTTCAACCGCCGCGTCCAACAAATTGTCAACTGGGGTTTGGGGCGGTGCGGCTGCACGTACCAACTCGTCCAGGGTATCGGTATCAGCAGCGGCAGCCAACGGCTCGTTCACCGCCGCGTCAAACTCGACCACTGGCACAGCCGACGTCTCAGCGACGATTTCAGCTTCAGGGGCAGTCCCAGCAATCGTTGTGATTGCCTCGGCGGCAATGGGTGCATTCGCCACCTCGACGCCCAGTTCCTCACTCCCAAGACCAGCAAGCTTGCTGGCATCAGCGGGGGTCTGGGTTTCGGAAGCCAGGGCAACCGATGCCGAAGACGCAGCGAGCACTACACCGAGGAGTGCTGGGCTGATCGTTTGAATTCTCCAGAGCAGATTAACCATCCTACGCTTATCCTCACACCTTACTCAAAAAATGACTGACAACTGAGTGCATTTTTCCGGATCATTATACACCTCTCTGCAAGGGCAGAACAGCCGCCAAATGGCGACCAGTTGCACTACGCGATCGCGCTAACTGATGATAGCCAGTGAGAGACAGAATCTTGCTAGATTCGGCAGACTGAGAGTTTCCCCTAAGCCTAAGCTAGTTGGCTCACAGTCGCAGCCAGATCGAAGTCAGCCGCCGTTAAGCCGCCAGCATCGTGACTAGTCAGACTAACGGTGACCCTATTGTAGGAGATTGTCAAGTCCGGGTGGTGACCTGCCGCCTCGGCTGGCGCAACGAGCTTATTCACGAAGTCGATGGCGGCGACAAAATCTTTGAACTGAAAAGTCTTCTCAACCGCTTGACCCTGGACTTGCCAGGTGGGTAGGGCGCGGGCGCGCGCCTGAATTTCGGTATCGTTGAGTAACTGCGCCATCCTTGCGAAAATACCTCCAACGCTTGAGTGGACTGTAACCAGACGCGATCGCTCAAAAAACTATCCGCCCCCAGTCACTATCTGTCTCAAAAAAGCCAGAGTATTGATTGGGGGCGGTGTAGGGGGTTTCTTTTGCTACATCTGACTGCCGGGAGGAACCTAGCCAGTCAGTTCGCGGGAACTCAGACTACCGGGCTAGAGTACAGCCCCGGCACACAGCCGATTATTCGCAGCAGAGAAACCCACACTTTTACTACTGTCACTCATGGGCATCACCTCCTTTCCGCCTAGACGGCTCAATGTTTCAAGTGTTTGGTAGCAGTTGCAGCCTTGGCGTGCAACGACTGATTTGCAATATACCACAACCTCTGGAAATTCTGCCAAGGAGGCGCTAAGACTGGGGTGGACGCAACAACACATCAGCACAAGCTCCAAAATCTCCTGGGTTCTGCAACGCTGTGTCGCAGGTCGTGGGAATTTGGGTGGTTGCCCTTCGATTTTTGGGAAATGCCAACTTCACCGCTGCTGTTGTGGGCAGCCGTTTGCGGTGTTACGACATTAAGGCATCGTGTTTCTCACCCCAGTGGGATGTGCTGCACCAGCATGAGAATTGCTGTCACTAATGACAAATTAAAGTGGCAATCGACCGCTACTGGCTCTACTTGGGCACGATCAGCACCTTGTCGACGCGATTGCCATCCATATCCATGACCTCGAAGCGCAGCCCCTGCCACTCGAAGGAATCGGCCGCGCCGGGAATGCGACCGAGCTGCGCGACCACGAAACCGCCCAGAGTATGGTAGTTGCCGCGTTGTTCGCCGGGTAGCTCGGTGATCTCGAATAGTTTTTTGAAATCATCAATGCCCATGATGCCGTCCAGCAGCCAGGAGCCGTCCTCGCGCTGCACGACTTGGAGGTCGCACTGCTGATTAACGCTGGGTAGATCCCCGACGATCGCTTCCATCAGGTCATTGAGGGTGATCAGTCCTTGGATGATGCCATACTCATCGACGACCAATGCAATGTTCGTGTGCGTTTGTTTGAGCATTTCTAGCACCTTCAGCGCTGGCGCGGCTTCGGGGACGAACAGGGGTTGTCGCAGGGCGGCTGTGAGATCAAAGGGCCGACCTTGGAGCAGGCTGGAGAGTAGGCTGGTGACTTGCACCACGCCCAGCACATTGTCGAGACTGCTTTGGCAGACTGGGAAGCGGGTATGGCTGCTGTGGATCACCTTGTTGCGATTTGACTCTACTGAGTCCTCGAGGTCGAGCCAAACAATCTCAGGCCGTAAGGTCATCAAAGTATTGACCGGGCGCTCATCCAATTGCAGGACGCGCTCGACCATATCCTGTTCGGCGACCTCGAAGGTTCCTGCTTCTGTCCCTTGTTTAAGCAAGACTTTGATCTCTTCCTCAGCGGCGTAAGGTTCAGCGGCGAGATTAGCCTCGCCCAGAAAGCTGAGAATCAGGTCGTTGGAGGTGCTGAGTAGGTAAACGATCGGGGCGAATAGGGCTGAGAGGGCGCTCAGTGGCATGGCGACGCGCGTGGCGATCGCCTCAGGGCGAGCCAGCGCCAGCCGCTTGGGTACCAGCTCGCCGACGACGAGCCAGAAGTAAGTCATGACCAAAACCACCAGACCGAGGGCGATCGCCTGACTCTGAGCCTGTGATAGGGGCGATTTAGACAGAGCCTCGGCTAGGGTCTCAGCCACGGTTGCGCCGCTGAATGCACCAGCAAACAGACCGATCAGGGTGATGCCAATCTGTACGGTAGAGAGCACTTGGTTTGGATTGTTGGCGAGGCGTAGGGCTTGCAGGGCGCGGCGATCACCGCGATCGCTGCGCTGCTCGAGCCGGATTTTGTTCGCCGATACCAAGGCAATCTCTGACATCGCCAGCAGGCCATTGACCAGTAGCAAGACGCAGAGAATGATCGCTTCACTCGTAACCCCAGCCATGTTTGCAACGGCCTAAACCGCCATCAATTGCAACTGCCTCTAGTATCCTGCACACCATGCTTTTTAGCCGGATTTGCCCGAGTGGGTGCTCGCGCGGGGTCAGCGACTTTCAGCCGCCGTGCCAGATCGGGCGCTGTTGTACTGAGCGGCAATCTCGGCGGGAGAGGCGTGCTCGTAGTATTCAAACGGCTGGTGAATCCAGGGATTGTCAGGCAAGTAGGTGACGTAATAATCCGGTTTCACGACCGAACAGTCCTTGTACCAGAGCACAGCGGTGCGTAGGACGGTGATGTGATCGCCATAGCGCGCCTGCAACCAGTTCACCGACTCGCGCAGGCTGATGCCCGAGTCTGCGAGATCGTCCACGACCAGGATGCGATCGCCCAGTTCCGTCGCCACCATCGACAGGTGTTCCGAAAAGATGATCCGGCCGCGTACGCGATTGCCCTCGCCGCGATAGGAGGCTGCCGACAGCACCGCCAGAGGTTGGTCAAAGAGGCGGCACAAGGTATCGCCGACCCGCAGACCGCCTTTAGCGATGCAAACAATTTGGTTGAACTCCCAGCCAGACTGATAGATTTGCGCCGCCAGTTGCTCGATGAGGCGGTGATAGTCTGACCAGGACACGTAAAGCTCTGGCATAAGGAAGACCCCGAGGTGGGGTCGTACAGATGGTACAACTGGCTAGTATGGCAGATACGCACTCGCCAGAGTGTATCAGCCTAGCCCTGTTCTTGCTTGCAATGCGAACCTATGTCTGAATTATCGCCCGATCTCCCGTCGTTGGCCGCCGCCGAGGCCACCGCCAGCGAGCCACTACAATTCGCCACCAAGTTGGCCTACGGGGCGGGTGATCTCGGCGCGGCGATGACCACCAATGTTCTGGTCTTCTTTCTCCTCTACTTCTTCACCAACGTCGCAGGGCTGCCGGCGGGTCTAGCAGGAACGGTGCTGGCGATTGGCAAGATTTCTGATGCGATCAATGACCCGATCTTGGGGATCATGAGCGATCGCACCCAGAGTCGCTGGGGTCGCCGTATCCCCTGGATGTTGGGCGGCGCGTTGCCCTTCAGTCTGCTCTTCCTAGCGCAGTGGTGGGTTCCCCAGTTCAGCGCTGATCCTCAGTTGAATCTCTGGTTACTATTCGCCTATTACGTCACTGTCGGCGTCTTCTTCAATCTCGCTTACACGGCTGTCAACCTGCCCTATACGGCGCTGACACCCGAACTGACTGAAGACTACAACGAACGCACCAGCCTCAATAGCTACCGCATGGCCTTTTCAATTGGCGGCAGCATTCTGTCGCTGCTCCTGGCGCAAGTGGTCTTTCATGTCTACCGCGATGCACCGCTGACCCAGTACTTTGTGCTGGGGTGTATCTGCTCGCTGCTCTCGCTCGTCGCGACGATCTGGTGTACCTTGCGGATTCAAGAGCGGGGGGGCGCAACCTTTCTTGAACCGTCGTCAAAGACGGCGGCTGGGGCAGTTCGTACTGGGCAGTGGTGTGGTGCTGCTGTTGGGTAGCGCCTTCAAGCTCCTGAGCATTGGCAGTGCCGGGCTGACGCCGTCCATCTTCGCGGCTATTTTCGGCCTCTTGCTCAGCTTTTTCCTGTTTGCCGCCGGTTTGACGCTGATCAGCTCGCGACCGGAAGCCCACCTCACGGGTGCGGTGGCGGAGCAAGCGCGCTTGCTGGCGCGGAGCGTACCGACATTGCCCTTCCGCGCCCAGTTGCAAATTGTCTTCAGCACCCGCCCGTTTTTATTCGTCATCGGCATCTATCTCTGTTCCTGGCTGGGTGTGCAGTTGATTGCTTCGATTTTGATTTACTACGTGGTCAGTTGGATGGGCATTGCGGAGGCTGACTTTGCGCTGGTGGCGATCGCCGTTCAGGGCACCGCGCTGATCATGCTCTTTGTCTGGCGGCTGGCGAGCGATCGCTTCGGCAAGCGCACCGTCTATTTCCTCGGCACTTTGCTCTGGATCATCGCCCAAGCGGGGCTGTTTTTCTTGCAGCCGGGTCAGGTGGTCGGGATGTATGCGCTCGCGGTCTTGGCGGGGATGGGTGTGTCGGTGGCCTATCTGATCCCGTGGTCGATGGTTCCAGACATCATTGAGCTGGACGAGTTGCGCACGGGGCAGCGTCGGGAGGGGGTTTTCTATGGGTTTATGATTTGCTGCAAAAGTTTGGCTTGGCGATCGCCCTCTTCCTAGTCGGCCAATCCCTCGAACTCGCCAACTTCATCCCGCAACAACCGGGCGGCCCGGTGCCGCAGCAGCCCGAGAGCGCGCTGCTGGCAATTCGCATCGCCATTGGCCCGTTGCCGACGCTAGTGCTCATCGGCGGTTTGATCCTCGCCTACTTCTACCCGATCACCCGTGAGGTTCACAGCCAGATCCGCCAGCAACTCGCGGCGCGGCGGCAAGCGGCGCGGCAATAAATGCGAACAGTTTCAGCTTATTAGGTACAGATTGACTAGTGCTCAGTCAGGCTTGATTGGGGGGACATTGAAGGCGAGGCGATCAGGTTTTGAGGTTTGAGGTTTGAGTTTTGAGTTTCGAGTTTCGAGTTTCGACTTCTGATTTCCACGTAGCGGCACTAGTACAGGACGGCGGCAATGAGATGCCCATTCAAAATCCCCAGGATTCCCGGATTGCAGGCACTCAAAACTCCACAACGCGGTTATTGCAGGCACTCATAACTCAAAATTTAGAACTCAAAACTCCGCCGGCCTGATCCGGAGAGGCGATCTTGCCTGGTTTTGACTTGCCCATTGCCTGATTGGCCAGAGGTCGAGCCACCAAGCCAGCCTCACTCGCCACTCATGCCGCATTCAATGCGGCTCGGGATGATTGACCTGCGCGCCTCGCGACTTACACAAGGCCGTGGGCTGGGGCGGATCGAGCCGATTCGCCAAAAGCGCTGTGGGAATCATCGGCAGCATCGGCAGTAAGCAAATCAGCCACTGCTGCCAGCTTAGAGGGGCTGTGTCAAATAAGGTATTCATCACGCGCCACTGGCTAAATAACACTTGCAGCACGATCGCCGTGACGATTCCCAGCAGCAGAATCGGGGCATTGGCGATCGCCTGCCGCTGACCCCGAAAATAGCGCCCAATGTTTGCTCCGAGCTGGCTGATGCTGAGCAGATAAACAATGCGGGCAGCCACCAGGGCTTGAATGGCGATTGTCCGTGCCACGGCACTATTGCCTGTGGTGAATTGTGCCCATTCAAACAGACCGAAAATCAAAATCCAATTGAATATGGATACCACGAGAATGCGCCGAAACAGTCTGGGAGTGAGTAAAGGTTCGTTGGGATTGCGGGGCGGCTGTTGCATCACCCCCGGCGATTTCGGTTCAAACGCGAGGGGAACCGTCATGGTGATCGAGTTGATCATGTTGAGCCAGAGGACTTGCAAAGATAGAATTGGCAAATCCCGCGCTAACAAGGCGCTGATCAAAATCGTCATCGACTCGCCGCCATTCACTGGTAGGAGGAAGGCGATCGCCTTGCGAAGATTCTGATAAACCGTTCGCCCCTCTTCTACAGCCGCTTCGATCGAAGCAAAATTGTCATCGGTCAGCAGCATGGCAGCCGCTTCGCGGGCGACTTCTGTGCCGCCTTTTCCCATCGCAATGCCGATGTCAGCCTGCTTGAGGGCTGGGGCATCATTGACCCCATCGCCCGTCATCGCGACGATATTGCCGCAAGACTGGAGCGCTTCCACCAGTTGCAACTTTTGGGCCGGGGCCACGCGCGCAAACACCGCGCCCTCGACGGCGGCCTGACAAATTTCCGAGGCACTCATGAGCGTCAAGTCTTGTCCGGCGAAGGCGACGACCCCCGCACTGGTTTGAATCCCCATCCGTTGGGCGATCGCCCGAGCCGTGGCGATATGATCACCCGTGATCATCTTGATTTGAATACCGGCAGACTGGCAGGCATGAACAGCCGCGATCGCCTCGGGACGCGGCGGATCAATCATGCCCTGTAGCCCCAAAAACACCAAATCGGTAGCGATGTGCTCATGGTCGATCGCGTGCTGATGGCTCGCTGCCACTTTTGCGCAAATGCCAGTACCCGCAACCCCTGCCCAGCCAGATGATCGACGGCTTGTTTGATCAGATCTGCATCAAGGGCGATCGCCTGCCCCTGCGCGTCGAGCATCTGGGTACAGCGAGATAGCAACGCCTCGACTGCTCCCTTGACATAAATTATTCGCGACTGCGCCTCATGCAATGTCGCCATGTATTGATATTCAGATTCAAAAGGAATGGCATCCATCCGAGGCATCGCCGTCATCAGACCCGCTTGGCTCAGCCCCGCTTTTTCAGCCGCCGCAATCAAGGCTCCCTCAGTCGGGTCACCAACGACCGACCAATCCGTGCCTGTTTGTTTGAGTTGGGAGTCGTTGCAGAGAATGCCAGCCGCCAAACACCCCGCTAATGCTGGCGGTAGCGCCGTTGCATCAAGCGTCCCCTCATTGTCGCTCCCAGTGATGTCCCCGTGGGGACTGTAGCCGCCCCCACTGACGCGATAGGACTGCCCTCCCGCGTAAATGGCTTGCACGGTCATCTGGTTTTCCGTCAGGGTTCCGGTTTTGTCGGAGCAAATCATCGTGGCGCTCCCCAATGCCTCCACGGCTGGCAATTTGCGAATGATCGCATGACGTTTTGCCATGCGGTTGACGCCGATCGCGAGCGTGATCGTCACGACGGCCGGTAGACCTTCGGGAATCGCACTCACCGCCAAGGCCACCGCCGCCTCGAACATATCGATCCAGGACTCCCCTTGCCCCAGTCCGACCACGAGTGTGCAGGCCGCTAGCGGCAAGATCACGTAGAGTAGGGTGCGGCTAAATTTCTCAAACTTGCGGGTGAGTGGGGTAGTGAGGCTGACGCGATTTTCCATCGAGCGCGAAATCTGCCCCATCTCAGTGGCATTAGCCGTCGCAACGACGAGACCCCGCCCCTGTCCAAAGGTGACAAAACTACCGGCGTAAGCCATGTTGTGTCGCTCAGCTAAGGGAGTCTCCGCTGGCAGCACTTGGACGGATTTTTCCACCGGAACGGATTCTCCCGTCAACGCGGATTCATCGACCTGGAGGTTGCGTACCTGCAACAGTCGTAAGTCAGCCGGTACTTTGTCCCCTGATGTCAGCAATACCAAATCTCCCGGCACTAAATCCCGTGAAGGAATCCGTAGGGGTTGCCCTTCTCGCAAAACGGTGGTTTCAGTGGTGACAGCTTTGGCGAGGGAGGCGATCGCCCCTTCCGCTTTGGCTTCTTGTACATAACCGATCACGGCGTTGATCAATGTGACGCCCCAAATCACCCCGGCATTGGTCCAGGAACCTAAAACTGCTTTGACGATTCCAGCTAGGAGCAAAATGTAGAGAAGAGGCTGATTAAATTGCAACAAAAATCTTAGCCATGCCGGTTTTCCCGGCTTAAACTGCAATTCGTTCCTGCCGTACTTTTCATAACGCCGTGCTACTTCCTCGGAGGTCAAGCCATCTTCTGTATGGCTGTTTAGACTGGCTCTGATTTCTGGGTCGGTCAGAGCGTGATGGCAGTGTGAATACGATTGGACGGTCATCATATCCTCTAGTATTGAGATTGGCTTGCCCTGATGGTTGATTGTTCAGGGCGCTGATCATCACCATTGTGAACGGTTGCGATTTGTAAGGACTAGTACCACTTGGCATAAATAACCGAGCCGTATGATGCCCCTCCGTCCCTCTTGGCAAGGGGGAAGCTAATCTATTCGTCTACAACACCTACCTCTTGCCGGGGGAGGTTGGGGGGCGCGATCGCCGTCAATCACTGAAGAATCGCTAAGCGGACTCCAGGCAGTCAATATCCCGCAAGTGACTGTTGGGGGGGCAGTTACGAGTGTGGGTTTTGCCGCAGCAGCGAGAGCGCATAGAAACTGAGAGCGATCGCCGGTAGTAACCACGGCCAAAGCAGTTGCGTCGTGATGTAGAGCTGCAAACTGGCGAGACCATAGAGCGTGCTTCCCAGCAGCAACAACCCACCCGTCCGGCGGCTCGGCGCATACTGTTGAGCACATTTCCCCAACAAAGCGGCTAGCGCCAGTACCCAAAGCTGCGGAATCGGCACAATGAAATGGCGCTGGTGGTAGTGATGAATGGCATAGGCATGAACTTCGCCCCCGACCAGTTGCTCGCGGAACGATCCCTGGCGGCGCAACCAGTAGCGTTGGGCTGGCGGCAGCGGCAGCACATCCTGGTTGTGACCGGCAATCCCCGCTTCGCCATAGCCGCCGGGCGCGATCAACACCACTTGCTCGCTCACCTCGGGGGTTGGTGTGCCCGCTAGGAGTTGCCAAGCGGGAAGCCACTGGTAGATGCGTTCCGGCGGTAGGGAAAAGTCGATGACTGGCTGTAACCACATCTGACCGATGCGATAGGACACGACCGTCAGTAGGCTGAGCTGGCTGCGTGGTGAAAAGTAGGTCAATACCGCTTCACCCTCCGCCTCCAATTGCGAGCTGATTTGCTCGAAGCGGTCTTGACGGCTGCCCAATTGCGGGGCTTCGAGGCTGGGCTGGTGGGCGAGCGCTAGGAGATAGGCAAAGGGCAGACGGGTTTCGGGAATCGCTCGAGCCGGCAACAAGGGCACATGGCTAGGGACGAAGTGGATGCTGCCGTGCAAGCTCCAGTTGGGCGGGGCGATCGCCGGGAGCGGATCTTGCCAGCGTCCGGACGCTTGTTGTTGCACCGTTGCCAGCACGAGATTGACCTGCGACGCCACCGCTGCCTGTAAGGCCGTACTCAGTGCCGCTTGCTGCACAGCACCGAGGTCGTCAGTCGCCGCGGGCGGGCGGCTGAGTAGATAGTCGATGCCGATAGTGTGCGCTTGTCGCGCGGTCAGTTCGGTCACCAACTGCGCCAGGTATTCCCGATTCATCGGTCGCGGCGGCAATAGTTGACCGCGCTGTACCGATTCCTCATCGATGGCAACGAGCAAGACCGGTGGCGGTGTTGTGGGAATCTGCCCGGTGAGGTTGCGATAGATGGCTTGGACTTGCAAGCGTTGGTCGAGTAGCCAGTCTTGGGCCGGCAGCCAGAGGCTGGTTGCGGTGAGCAGCGCCAGGGCAGCGGCTTCCCAGGGCTGCGGGCTGAGGGCACGCAGGCGCGATCGCCAACTGGGTCGTGGCGGCAACCGGAAGTGGGCTACCTGGGGCTGGCAAAACAGCGACGGAATCAGATAGGTGGAGGGAAAAGTGAGCTGATGCTCCAGTTTCAGACTCTGGGCGGCGGCAGTCAGGCAGGTGCCGACTTCGCGATGCTGAGCGAGTTCTTGTAAAAAACGGCGTAGAAATTGTTGTGCGGCTTCGTTGTGAATCGGCTCGCGCATGATCGCCACTTGACCTAGGCCGAGATCGATGAGCCGCCGCCCTAGCTCCAGGCCGTTGCAGGAATTGAACAGGGCAAATTGTAGACCCTGCTGCTGCGCTTGTTCGAGATAGGGCTGTAGCTCCCGAAACGACAACGCTACCCCTGGAGCAATACCAATCTCGCCGCCGAGCAGGGGGGTTTCGTTGCTGTGACCTGCGAAGAGTAGGACATCCCAGCCAGGAGCAGCGGCGATCGCCTGACAAATTTCTTGGCGTAAACAGTCAGCATCGGTTCCCGGCTGCCAGCCAACGAATTGAATCTCAGCCAGAGATGCCAAAACCTGAACCGCAGCGCGATCGCCCTGAAAATCCAGCCCCGTCTCATCGCCGAGAATGACCAGAATCCGCGCCCGTCGCGGGCGATGCAGCGGTGGTCTGGCAGCGGACGCACTGCGAATCGTCACTGGCACCCGCACGATGCGGAGGTCAGTTGCCCCCAAGTCAGCGCCGAGTTCCCAGGTTTCCCAGGGGAGGCGTTCGAGTTCGGGGCGATCGCAGCTCAGATGCAACGATAAGGTCTGACCTGCCACCGTCTCGCGCGCACAGCGGCCGATCTGAGCACGAATCTCGAACAACTCGGCGCGCCGTAGCCAAAGATGAAACTCGCCCAACAATTTCACTTCCGCCTGCGCCAGATGGGTTCGCCAGTCGATCGGGGGTGGCGCGATGCTGCCCTGATCTTCGGCCCGCGCCCGCTGACCGGCACGGTAGAAGCTCTGGTAGCTGCGCTGCCAGTCGAGATACAAGCGGGTCAGCGTCTGCGAATACAGGAGCTGGGCCGTGAGTTTTTGTCCCTGCCCCCAGGTCAAGGTAAAGAGGCAGGTTTGCTCAATTTGTTGGACTTGGAGCTGCAACATGGGAGTAGGGTTAGGTTCGGAGTGTGGCAAGGAGATGGGCGATCGCCAAACTGCTCCGTCACCCCTTTAGCGGGGCTGAAATGCAAAGACAGGGAAGGCGTGCGTCGCGCCGGCTGGATGCGTGACCTCGACGGTGAAGGTTTCATCCCAAGTGCCCGCGACGCGGGCATAGAGGTAGGGCGCGTCAAATTCTTGCTGCATGGTGTGTTCGACCAACAGTTCCTGATTATCGCTGACGCGCAAGCGGCTGCCATTGGGTAGGCTGCGACCGTCGGGAGTGCCGAGCACGATCAGCAGCTTCCACTCAGAGCTTTGGTCGGGGCTGGTTTGTGCCCAGGTGACGGCGTAGAGGCGCAGCCAGGTACTGACGAGCCGAAAATCTTGGTAGCCCCCCCGTGCTTCGGCGGCAATATCGGCACCACGCCGCTCGAGCTGCACCATGAGGTCGTCCAGTTCTTGGCCGGGCGATCGCAATCCCGTAGCCCCCTGTGGCTCACGGCTGTACGGCGCGAAGGCTGGCAAAAGTGTCCACTGCAATTCGGTTGCCAGAGTATCGAGACGATCACTCAACCAAGCCGCGACATTGATCACGCGCTCCGCCGGTCCGGGTGGCGTCAGGAACCAGGTCAGTACTGCTGGCGCGTGCAGTAGCGCATTCAACTGCGACCAGTTGAGGACTTCCCACAGTTCGCGCCGTTCGGCGTGGAGTTGTTGTCGGAGCGGGGCGAGTTCCGCGCGCAGGCCGGCCTGGAGCGGCGAGGCGATCATGGGGGCAGGGAGGGCGATCGCCGCTGGCTCGAGGTCGCGTAGGTAGAGAGCCAGTTCATCCAGTCCTGGCTCAAACCAGGTCAGTGGCAGCGAATAATGCCAGTCGGTACTAGTCATCAAGGCGCTGGACTGGAGGCGGGCTTGCAATTGGTCGTAGCGCAGGAAGCCGCAGAGGTGAGCCTGGTGCAATTCTTCGCGCACTTCAATCGCGACATAGAAATGAGCGCAATAGTCTGGCAGGGCGATCACTGCGCGCGGCAGGGAGACCGAGGCATCATTGCTGTCGAGGCGGAGCAGGCTAAGTCGAAAGTCGCCGACAGCCGCATAGCTGGCGCTGCCGAGGACTTCCGCCGCGATCGCCGTGTCGAGGGGGAGGGAGGAGCGCTGGAAACCAGGTAGCTGGATGTCAGCTTGCTGTTCTGGCAGCCAGTCCGCCAGCCACTGCTGAAAGGCAGCAGCGGTGAGGGCCTGGAGATAGACCGACCACTGCCGATTAGGATGCTGGCAGTAGTGGGCGAGTTGGCGGGCGCGATCGCCCGCACGGGGGTCGATACTGATCGTGTCACTGGCGATCACTTCACCAGTCATCAAGATCTCGGGGTCGTGAGCAATCATGGGGACAGGCTCCGGAAAATTCTAGAGTTCAAGTGGGTCACTTGCAGACGATTAGGGCGTTGCTGAGTCGATTGCCATCGCGCCAATCTCTGAACGAAAATTTGGATCCTCGGCTCGCTCGCTCACAGCCTTCCCAGCCGATGCTGGAGGCAGGAGCGCGAGTACGCAGGATAAAGAACATCGCTCGGGGGTACAAGGAAGCAACTGGGGTCGGGAGCGATGTTACTCGCGCGACACCAGTTGCCGCAGATTGAGCTTAGGGCGTTCTGAATCAGGCTTACCTCTGAGCATCCGGTTGGTATGCAGGTAGCATCGGTCACTTGGGATCAAGTATCTTCGCCTCAAAGTGGTAGAGACGCGACTCGTCGCGTCTCTATGATTCAGTCTGAGGTTGGATTCATCAAGCCGGATTCATGCCATCAATCCACAACGCCACCCGATCTACATATTGGGGCTTGACAGTGTATTAGGACTGCTGCTGGGTTGGGGGCGATCGCCACCCAGCGACGTAAAAGCCAAATCCCTGCGAGAGGCTCGTCGGGAAAATTGGAGATGACTTCGCCAAGTAGGCAGAAGCGAGCCGCAACCTCTGCCACTAATTTCTGCCGATTGAAGCCCAACTGCGGCACTGCCAAGTCTCAACGGGACTAAAGCATCCCAGTCTGCCAAGACATCAGGGTAATCATGCCTAGGCTAGCCAGAAGTAGAACCGTCATCGTCGCAAGCGATTGCCCAAAACCAAAACTAATTGTGCTGTAGCGGATCATGGGGCTGGCTCTGTAAAGTTTGGTGATTAAAAAAACTTTTAATTATTTACAAAATAGCAATAAAACTGGCGGAAATGTGAAATAACGAGATATTTGTTGGTATTTCTTTAACAAGATTAAGTGCAATTACTCATTGTTTTTGGTGGCGGGCGATGGGGATGACCGAGCGCTCAACTGTAGCCACCCAGCAAAGGTTGCCCAGTACACCACCGTAATGATGACTGAGATTTAGCAACATCCTTTTACATCTCCTCGTCGCAGTAGGTAAGGTCGGGGCCGCATTCGCAACATGGCTTCAGATTTCGGCGCTGGCTGGGACTGGTGTGACGAGAGCAAGCCAAAATTGCTTACACTACAGCAAGACTTCGTTTGCGCGACCGAGCGCGCGTCTGCATTATGAATCCCTACGTCAGCAAAGTTGTTCGTCATATGTCCGAGAGCCAGCAATATCTGGCTAACCGTGATCTCCCGAAACTGGAGCAGTGGAAGGTCAGCGCCCAAATGGCGCTCGCGGCTTCGATCTTAGAAGCGGCGGATCGGGTCAAGATCGATCTGGCTGATGTCACGGCCCCCCTCGGCATCTATGTCGCTAATATGCAGGATGCCGAGGGGAATCCCGATCACCTCAAGGTCGATCTCGCCAACAGCCCGATGACTGACCACATCACCAACTAGCCGCAGCACGCTACATGAAGTCCGGTATGGAGTTGGCTAATTTTCAAGTCTGCGATCGCGACCTCGATGCCGCAACCCTGGCACACTATCAAGCTGCCGCGACGATCGCGGTCGATACCGAGACGATGGGCCTGATCCCGCAGCGCGATCGCCTCTGTCTGGTACAACTCTGCGACCCGGGCGGCTTCACTACCGCCATCCGCATCGCCCGTGGTCAGAAAACCGCCCCCAATTTGCAGATGCTGATGGCGGCTCCTGATACGGTCAAAATCTTTCATTTTGCCCGCTTCGATCTCGCACAGTTGCGCTCAGCTCTGGGAATCGAGACGCAACCGATTTTTTGCACTAAGATCGCCAGCAAGCTCGCCCGCACCTATACCAGCAGCCACGGCCTCAAGGCCTTGGTGCAAGAATTGGCGGGTGTCGAGCTGGATAAATCCCAGCAAAGCTCGGACTGGGGCAATGCCGAAAATCTCAGCGTTGAGCAGTTGAGCTATGCTGCCAACGACGTGCGCTACCTGATCGACCTCCGCACCAAGCTGATCGGGATGCTGGAGCGCGAGGAACGCTGGGAACTGGCACAGCAATGTTTTACCTGTCTGCCGACGCTGGTGGCGCTGGACTTGCGACAATACGGTGATGTCTTTGCCCACTGACGCAACGGGCGATCGCCCCCCAGTGACCCAGATGCCAGACATTGCACCCAAATCCTTGAGCGAGGGGAATTTCTCCTAGCGATCGCGGCTCGCTGTAGCCGCCGAGCGCTGACAGAGAATGACCGCAAACCACTGCGGCGCGTCCTGCCAGTGTTGGAGCGGCACTAGTTGATGTTGCGTCAGCACCTGGCTCAATGCCGCCAAGTCAAACTTGCGAGAAATCTCGGTGCGAATGCTCTCCCCGGCGGCAAACTCAGCCGTCCAAGCCAAAGCCGCTAGATGCACCTGACAGGCTTGCTGGCAATCGAGATACATTTCGATCTGGTGAGCGTCGCGATTGTAAACGGCCCGGTGTTGGAATAATTCCAAGTCGAAATCGGCTTGGAAACGCCAGTTGAGGTGAGCCAGGACATTACGGTTGAAGGCGGCGGTGATGCCCTGCCGGTCATTGTAGGCCGCCTCGAGAATGCGGGCATCTTTGCGCAGATCGATGCCGAGCAAGAAGTAGTCGCCCGGAGCGAGGGCGGCAGCGAGTTGGGCGAGGAAGCGATCGCTCGCAGCGGGCGCAAAATTCCCCAGCGTACTGCCAAGGAACAAGACCAATCGCGCCGCTTGTGAGGACGCGCCCAGTTGCGCGAGGCCCTGCTCGTAGGTTCCGGCGAGACCGCGCACAAAGAGACTCGGATAAGCATCGAGCAAGTCCCGAGCGCTAGCGACCAAAATTTCAGCGCTGACATCGATCGGCACATAGTGCAGCTTCGGACTGAGCGCTTGGTAGGCATCGAGCAGACGGCGGGTCTTGGTGGAGCTACCGCTGCCCAGTTCTATCAGCTCGCAGGGGCCGGTGAGGCGAGCCAACTCATCGACACAGTTTGCCAAGATCGCCGCTTCGGTGCGGGTCGGGTAGTATTCGGGCAACTCGCAGATCTGCTCAAACAGTTGCGAGCCGCGTTCGTCGTATAAGTAGCGCGGCGGCAGCGTCTTCGGAGACTGACTGAAGCCGTGCTTGACGGCAGTGCCATCATCGGGGTTGATCTGACTGAGATAGCAAATCTCTAAGCGTTGGGCATGACGGGGCGAGAGAGCGGAAGTCATAAACTCCGATATGAGTGGCATCACGACTCACCATAACGTCAAACGGTGTCGAATTTGACCAAAATACCCTGAGCCTAGGGGCGATCGCAGACCAGGATGGCAATAGTTCCTGTGCAGTCACTGGTGATCGCCGTATCGCTCAGCCAATCCACCACGCGCACTGCCAGCACCTCCTCGACCAGAGCAACAACTTGCCCTTGGAGCGAGCAGTCGATAGCGTAGCGTGCTTCACGGGCGAGCTGGCGATTCTGTTCTCGGAGGAGCGATCACTCAAAATGAGTCAGAATACCCTCAATGATGATCGCCAAGCCATCTCCAACAGTCTCGCAAGTCACTTCGCGGGGGCGTTGGTTGGCTTGTGCTTCGTACAGATCGCTAATGCGCTCCGTTAAGACAGCACGCTGAGTCTTCGAGAGAGAACATTTCGCTTTCATAAAAAACTTTTTCAACCCTAGGAGCAATCAGAAAAATGCGATGATAGGCTCGCATTGCTCATCCCCCTAAGCGAACACTTCATTCGCGCTGCGCTCTGGAGTTCGAATTGGGACTACGAACTGCGGGAGGAGTCTCCAAAATGGCGATGATGCCACGGCGTCCTGTCTCTAGGGTGGTATCGCTAAGGATGTCGCGGACATTGACTTGGAGCACCTCCTCAATCAACGCCTTGACGTGTGGCTTCGTCGCCTCGGTCAGCTCTATTCGCATTTGATCAGTCAACTCCGCTTTACCCTGCTGAGCAATCAATTGCTCAGCAGGGGTCACCGAATCTTCCAGGATCGCAGCCAACTTGTTGTCAAATAACTGACAAGTAATACGGCTGGGTTGCTGTCCCAACTCTTCACGGTAAAGAGCTTGTAGACGCTGAGAAAGTGAACGCTCGAGTTGCCCGCGTGTGGGTTCAATCATAATTTTTCTAGTCTCCTAAGTCTTCGGAATCGCTGCCGCTGCCCACGAAATAAGTGCTCGATTGGCATCAGGAGCAATGTTGAGAGTTAGCATCATGAATTCCAGATAACATTCGACGCCCTGGGTGATCGGTGGGGGAAGCCTCTAAAGGTCAGAACCTGGACGCGGCTCGCTACCACCCTCTACGACCGCCTGACGCAAGAACGTGATTTGGGATTGGAAGCTGAGTGATTGCGTCTGCACAATGAGCGGCGCGATCGCTTCAGAACACGAGTAATCATCTGGCATGGAGATGATCTCGCCGTTCTCCATCCCCTGGGCGAGCCGATACCAAAACAGCAACTTGGTGTTGGCGCTGAGCGAGCCATATTCGCGCGCTAGGCGGGTGTCAGCACGGCGCACGATCTCGCGTTGGACTTCGAGTTGTGCGGGCTGTGGCAAGGATTTGACTTGCTCATAGAGTCCGTCAGCGATCGCCGGTTCCGCTGCACCCGGTGCTGCCGGTGTGACCGATTGACCCATTTCACGGTAGACATACCAGAGCAGCGCGAGCTTGTCGTCAGCTCGCAGGCGACGATAGCGTTGCAAAACCTGCTCGGTATCAGCCGAGGTAAGTGATGACATAATATTTCTGGCTCCAATGAATGCGGTATGAGGCACTGCGACTGGTGAAATTGACAAAGCGCCACCGACTTGTTGCGACAGCGGCTCACTCAACTGGTTGCCAGTCCACAATCGCGTGCCTGTCCATACCGTAACAATGGCTGGTCTGGGTCTACCCCTGTGAAAAGTTACAGCGTTGCAACTCAGAAGCTCTCCCGAAAGTGACATCTCGTATCACGCTACAGACGCACCGCCGTTTTTCAGGGCAGAGCGGTTCTAAAAATTGACCGCCAAATGCGTACAAAAATCCCGATGTTCGTCGCTGTTGATGCCCTGCTGCAAGACGTTCAGGACTTGTCCGAGCTGACCGGCGAGCAAGGCGTTGCGGTCGAGCCAGAGTCCGGGAAAGACGGTTGAGCGCAACCAGCCATCCGGGTCAGGTTGCTGAGATGCGTAGCCGCTGGTTTGCCAGTGAAACCAGTCGAGCGCTTGGTCGTAAACCCGCCAGACGAGGTAATCCTGGACCTGGTGCTGATGGTAGATGTCGCGTTTAGTGCCTAAATCAATGCTGGCGCTGCTAGCGGCGATTTCGATGACCAGCTCGGGCGCGCCGGTGATGTAGTCGTCGTCGCTGATGGTGGACCGGCCGCCGCGATCGCGCCGCAGCAGCGCATCCGGTTGAAACTCGTTGCCATCGTCGAGGCGCACCGTGGTGTTGTCACCGGCGAGCACGCCAGGGGTGCTGGCTTCATAAACGACAAGCCAGCCCATTAACCAGGCATGAGGATTGCCGTGACCCCGGAAATGCAGCGGAGAAGCCATAAATACCGTTCCGGCGATGAGTTCGGCTTTTTTGACCCTGGGCATGGCGTGATAGCGGCGCTCGAACTCGTGACGGGAGAGGCGATCGCCATTTTCCAGCGGTGGGGTGGTGGGCCGGGAGGTTTGCATAGCAGCCGTCGTGCAAGCGGAAGTTTTTGCTCTTTCAGCCTAGCCTGAATAATCCAGGCTAGCGAAAGCGACGGCTCGTAGTCAGCAGAGCCAGGACTCGGAAATGAATGGGCCGGTCACAGGTCATTGGCACACCCTAAGAGGTCGCTGCCAAATGCGTACAAAAATCCCGATGTTCGTCGCTGTTGATGCCCTGCTGCAAGACGTTCAGGACTTGACCGAGCTGACCGGCGAGCAAGGCGTTGCGGTCGAGCCAGAGTCCGGGAAAGACGGTTGAGCGCAACCAGCCATCCGGGTCAGGTTGCTGAGATGCGTAGCCGCTGGTTTGCCAGTGAAACCAGTCGAGCGCTTGGTCGTAAACCCGCCAGACGAGGTAATCCTGGACCTGGTGCTGATGGTAGATGTCGCGTTTAGTGCCTAAATCAATGCTGGCGCTGCTAGCGGCGATTTCGATGACCAGCTCGGGCGCGCCGGTGATGTAGTCGTCGTCGCTGATGGTGGACCGGCCGCCGCGATCGCGCCGCAGCAGCGCATCCGGTTGAAACTCGTTGCCATCGTCGAGGCGCACCGTGGTGTTGTCACCGGCGAGCACGCCAGGGGTGCTGGCTTCATAAACGACAAGCCAGCCCATTAACCAGGCATGAGGATTGCCGTGACCCCGGAAATGCAGCGGAGAAGCCATAAATACCGTTCCGGCGATGAGTTCGGCTTTTTTGACCCTGGGCATGGCGTGATAGCGGCGCTCGAACTCGTGACGGGAGAGGCGATCGCCATTTTCCAGCGGTGGGGTGGTGGGTCGGGGGGTTTGCATAGCAGCCGTTGCAGCGGAGGTTTTGCCCTTCCAGGGTAGCGAAGCCGCTGGCGCGTGGTTGCCAGAGCGATTGCAAGATCAGAATTCAGCATCAGGCTTGGGTCAGCGACTGAGGGGCCAGACGAATTGACCCGTGCGATCGATGTAGCCGAGGCGATCGCCTACCTCCACTCGGGCTAAACCTTGCTGAAACCCGCTCGCCCCGTCAAAGGTTGGCGAAATGATCAGTGTACCGGTCGTATCGATGAAGCCGATTTTGCCCGCGATCCGCACCCGTGCCAGCCCTTCGGAAAAACTCCAAGCACTCTGAAATTGCGGTGCGATCGCCCAGTTGCCCGCCGTGTCAATGAATCCCCAGCGCCCGTCTTGTTGCACCAGTGCCAGGCCGTCGGTGAAGCGATCGCCTTCGTCAAACTGTGGCGCGATCGCCCAGCTACCATCGGGGCGAACATAGCCGACTAAGCCGTCCTGGCGGGCATCGACGAGACCTGCGGCGAAGGAACCAGCGCCCTCGAACTGGGGGGGCACGACCAGCTCGCCGGTCGCACTGACCCAGCCCCAGAGACCTTCTTGTTGCACCGTCGCCCAGCCCTCACTGAAATCGCCGACGCGCTCAAACTGCGGGTCAAGCACCCAGTCATCCTCGCGATTGCGAAACCCCCAGCGATCGCCCGCCTTAACCGCGACAATCCCGGCGGCATTGAAGTCGCGCGCGTCGGTGAAGTCGGGGTCGAGCACCCAATCGCCAGCGCCATTGATGAAGCCCCAGCGATCGCCACTCTGCACGGCCGCCAAGCCCTGCGAAAAATCTCGGGCGGCCGCATAGCGCAGCGGAATCACTAACTCGCCTTGACGGTTGATAAATCCCCAACCCTCCTCGCGGCGAACCCGCGCCAAGCCTTCGCTAAATTCGCCGATGCCAGTAAAACTCGGCTCGACTACCCAATCCCCGGCGCGATTGATCAGGCCGCCTTGGCCGTCCAGGGCAACCACAGCCAAGTCGCGATCGAAGAAACGCGCGCCCAGCGAGAAGGTGAAGCGCGGCGCGACGACGAGGTTGCCACTGGCGTCGATGTAGCCGAGCTTGCCGTCTTGGACGATTGGGAACAGTGGCTGGCTGGGGTCGGACATCGGCTGATCTGACTCGGCCGCCGTTGTTGGCTCTGGGGCGACAGTGCGAGTTTCCGGCTCGTTGGTCTGGGCGGGTAGGCGGGTCGGCCGCAGCACCAAGACCAAGAGGGTGAGGGCGATCAGCACCAGTCCTAGCAGTCGCCTGGCGATCGCTCGAGTGAGGGGAACAATATTGCGGCTACCCAGCATCGCTCTCGAGATTATTCGTCTAATAATATTTTGGTTGCCATCCCGTTTGGCTCAGCAACCGATGATTCAGCAACTGACACCGGTTCAACCGCGCTTGCGGCTTCTGAAGTCGGGGTCGGAGCCGGAGGTGTGGGAGCAACAGGCGGCTTGACAGGCGATTCAACCGCAGGCGATTCAACCGCAGGCGCTGCCGCCGTGGTTTCTGCCAACGTTGCAGCGGCTTCCGGAGCCGCGCCAGCCGTAACAGCCGGTTGATTCGCCGCCTCGAGGCGCATCTCGGCGTTTGCCATGACCAGATCCCACTTCTCCAGCAACTCGCCGGGGTAGCTTTCCAGGGATTTGGTCGTTAGGGAGATGCGGTTGCGGGATTCATCGACATCCAAGACGACGACTTTGATCGGTTGACCAATCTTGAAAACCGCCTTGAGGTCGGGGACGGATTTTTGGCTAATCTGCTTGATGTGGAGCAAGCCGGTAACACCGTTGATGTCTACAAAAACGCCGTAGGGCTGGATGCTTGCCACCGTCCCGCTGGCGAGATCACCCGTTGCGATCGCTTGCAAGGCTTGCGCGCGGGCGGCTTCGCGCTGCGAGAGCACCAGGCGGCGACGTTCGGGATCGACTTCGAGAAATGTGGCAGCTAGGGATTGACCGACGAGGGCTTCGAGGTCATCTTTTTGCAACAGGTGCGATCGCGGGATAAACGCTCGCAAGCCCTCGACCGTGCCGGTGATGCCGCCGCGATTGATCCCCGTGACACGCACGGGCACGACTGTCCCCTCCGCCTGCCAATCCTTGACCTGCTGCCAAGCCTGCTGGATGGCAAACTGACGGCGAGAGAGCACAATCTGACCCTCGGCATCTTGGTCGCGGATGATCGCAAATTCACACTCTTCGCCGATCGGCAAGACGCTGGCGAAGTCGCTGGTGGGCGCGACGCTCACCTCAGAGGCGGGGACAAAGCCGGGCGACTTGCCGCCGATCTCGACATAGACGCCCTTCTGGCCGTACTCAATCGGCGTGCCGCGCACCGTGCCGCCGCGCTGGAAGGTGTAGTCGTACTGCTCCTGCTCGAGCGCGCGGGCAAAGTCATCAGCAGAGAAGGACGCTTTCGCGCCGCGAGCAGTGGAGTCAGAGTTCATAGAGGGTGATGGTCACGAACAAGGGTGTAAATGAGCCGCATACTTCGGGCGAGGAAATGTCGGCTGATTGGTTGAGTGAGCTGTTTCTAATTAATGGCTCAAATCCTGCCGCTAGAGGCAAGAACTAAATAACTGTAGCACGCGCTGCCAGGCATCAGCGGCAGCTTCGGGGTGGTAGTCCGCACGGCGATCGCAGAAAAAACCATGCCCCGCCCTCGGGTAACGATGCACAGCGTGAGGAATGCCATGCTGCTGAAGAGCGGCCGCGATCTGCTCGACTTGCTCGGGCGGGATGCTGGCATCCTCCTCACCAAAGAAGGCGTGCAGTGTGCCCTTGATCGCCGCGGTGCGCGTGACGGTGGGGGAGCCGCCGCCGGGCGTCAGGGTCGTGATCCCGGCCCCGTAGAAGGAAGCCGTCGCAGCAATGTCCGCCAGTGTAGCCGCTAGGTAGGCGACATGACCGCCGAAGCAGAAGCCGATGCAACCATAGCCACCGGGTTTCACCCCAGGTTGTGCTTTTAGAAAGTCCAGTGCCGCCTGAATGTCTCCGAGTAATTCATCAGCTTGGGTTTGGTGCTTGTACTCGCGGCCGATTGTGATGTCCTCTGGCGTGTAGCCCGCCTCGAAGCCGGGGGCGAGGCGCTGGTAGATGGCCGGGGCGATCGCCGCATACCCCGCCTGAGCAAAACGCTCGGTCACATCGCGGATATGCGCATTGACGCCAAAAATTTCTTGGATCACCACCACGCCGGGAACCGGTGCCGAGTGATTCGGCCGGGCGTAGTAGGCGGCGATCGCCAGGTCGCCGTTGTGGATTTCAAGGGAGTCAGTTTGAATGGTGTCCGCCGTCATCGGTTGCTTCGCTCGTCGTGAGGGTACTGGTTGAACGCTGCGCTTGAGCCTACACTAAAGTTAAGAACACACGTTCCGCAAGGTGGCGGCAGAGCGAGCGGTATGGCGAATAAGGTGCAGTTTCATATCCAGTCGGATAGCGATATTCCCGCCTCTAAGCAACTATTCGACCAGATTCAGTTCGCGATCGCCTCGCGCCAATATCCCCCCGGTCATCGCCTGCCCAGTACTCGCCAGTTGGCGCAGATCACCGGCCTCCACCGCAACACAATCAGCAAGGTCTACCGCCAGCTTGAAGATACCGGCCTGGTGGAGTCGCAAGCCGGTTCTGGCATCTATGTCAAAGCACAGGGGCATGAGGGCGGCACGCAGCGCAGTTCGCCGATCTTGCAGCAGTATCCCGAAGCCTACAAGCTCGTGCAAAAGAGCCTGGATGAACTGCTCGCCCAAGGTTGTACGCTCTCGGAAGCCCGGGAGCTATTTCTCTCAGAAATTGACTGGCGACTCCGCTGTAGCGCCCGCGTGCTCGTCACGGTGCCCGCCCTCGACATTGGCGCGGGCGAGCTGATGGTGAAGGAGCTGGAGCAAGACCTCAACATTCCCATCCAGCTTGTGCCGCTGGAAGAACTCAGCACTATTCTGGAGCGCACCCTGTCGGGAACCGTGGTGACGAGTCGGTATTTCATCGGGCAGGCGGAGGCGATCGCCGCTCCCAAGTCGGTACGGGTGATCCCGGTGGACATCTACGACTACACGAAGGAACTGGAGATCATCCACAAACTGCCACCCAATAGTTGCTTGGGCATCGTCAGCCTCAGCGCTGGCATTCTCCGGATTGCTGAGATTCTCGTTCACAGCTTGCGCGGCGAAGAGTTGCTGGTGATGAGTGCCCAAGTCAGCGATAGTTACAAGTTGAATGCGCTGGTGCGTTCGGCCCAAACGATTATTTGCGATCGCGCCAGTCAACCGGCGGTCAAAGGAGCGATCCTCGCCGCCCGCGATGACCTGATCCGTCATCCCCAGCTCCTGTGCAGCGAGAACTACATCGGCGAGAAGTCGATCAACCTTCTGAAGCGGGAATTGGGGCTGGGCTGAGGGGGGCGATCGCCTGCGAAATTTCGCACATACGAAGAATCAAAAGGGCCTATGCCCCATTGGCAACTCGACATTCCCAGGAAACAGGCTGCGCCAACACCCGCAATCCCGCTCCCAAGTAGAAGGTTGTTAAGATAATTTTCCAAGCCGTGTGATGCAACTCAGCCAAAGCGTGCGGGAGAGCAAGTGCGAGGGTGTGATTGTACTCATCTCCCCATCCAGTGTGACCGCTAGCCGGGATGTCCCTCGCGGCGGTCGAGGCGAATCGCGAGTTCGAGCGCGGCCTTTTCGCGGGCGCGACGGGCGTAGGGTTGCAAGCGCGCAACGTCCCAACCGCTCAGGATGCTGAGATCCTCGATACTAATCCCTTTTGTCAACATTTCAATGCACCAAGTATGGCGGGCTTGCTCGATAGCTATGGGGGGCAGGGCGGTGGTGGTGTCTGAAATCGCAGTGAAACCCTGCCAAATGCTCTGCAACTCAGTCAGTGTCAGCGGCTGGGCCTCGGGATTGATGAAGAGTGCCGTCTGACCGTCTTTGCGGCTTTTGAGCCATTGGCTGAGGGGATTGTTGGTGTGGGAGCCGTGGCGCTTGCCCATGATCCACTGATTGATCGGTACCTGGCGCACCGCCCCGTGGCGGATGTCGAGGAGATGTTGTTCGCTGCTGCTGATGTAGTGCGATCGCTCCAGGTTGAGCAGTTCAGCGGGCAAGAGTCCGGCTCCGAAGAGAATGTAGGCGATCGCATAATCCTGACTCCCCTGTTTTTTTGCCTGCCGTAGGATGCCATGGACGCGCCCAGCCGGCAGGTCATTTGCGGGCGCTGTCGTTTCGCTTGCTTCTACAACCTGAGGACTGGCGGGTGTAGTGGCGGGGGGAGCGGGTAGGCAGAGGGCGATCAACTGCTCGATGAAATCGTCGCGATCGCGCCACAAGCCATGCGCGTCGGCGATCAGCTCCAGCGCTAGGTAGCCGAATAGCAGGCTATCCAGCAGGCCCGCGAACTGAGCCGCTGTCAGTGGTTGGTTGGGCTGCACCTCGGTCAGAGCTGGACTGAGATGTTTGGCTAGGGCTTGGTTTGCTGCTTGGATAGCTGCTCCCAGTGCCTGCCGATTGTCGGCCGTATAGTGTCCCGACTCGCCGACGATGGCGCGCAAGAGCTGGGGAAATTGGCTGAGGGTTTGTAGGCGATCGCGCGCGTAGCGCCGCAGAGTGGCAGCGAGTTGGCGATCATCGCCCTCGACGGTCGTCAGTGCATCCCAATCACAGGTGAAGAGATCGGTACTGGCGATCGCCGCCAAAAGTAAGTCATGCTTGCTACCAAAGTTGCGAAATAATGTTACTTCATTGACTTGCGCCAGCTCAGCGATTTGGCGAGTCGTCGCCTCAGCAAATCCTTGCTCGGAGAACAGTTTTATGGCAGCATCCAGCAGTCGTTGTCGGGCTGAGGAGCGATTTCGAGACATGGCTCAATGCAAGTACTACTTGCTTTCCGTGGGCGGCCTGGTTAGACTGAGTAGAGAGTGAAAGCAAGTGTCACTTGCTTCATACATTCCACTTTAGCAAACCGCCTCTGTCCTGAAACCTAGCCAAGTCTTATGACCAATCCTTCTTTATCAAAACCGACCCGCGATCGCACGACACCCCAATTGCAATGGGTCACCGTTGTCTTCTTCGTGGCCATTCACGCCCTTGCTTGCCTTGCCCCCTGGTTTTTCTCTTGGTCAGCGCTCGGTCTGACGATCGGTCTACATTGGCTGACGGGCAGCATTGGCATTTGTTTGGGGTATCATCGCCTTCTCACTCACCGCAGTTTGCAGGTTCCGCTGTGGCTCCGCTACATCCTGGCGACGGTCGGCGTTCTCGCTCTCCAAGGCGGGCCGATTTTTTGGGCGGCGAGTCACCGCCAACATCATGCCTACACCGAGGATAACGACAAAGATCCCTACTCGGCCGCACGCGGTTTTTGGTGGAGCCATATGCTTTGGCTGTTCTACCGCCAGCCCCAAATCTTTGACTATGAGCAGTATCGCCGCTACGCCCGCGACCTCGACCGCGACCCCTATCTGCGATGGCTCAACCGCAACCATTTACTCCCTCAAGTCGTGCTCGCTGTGCTGCTCTATACCCTCGGCGGTTGGTCATTCGTGATCTACGGCATCTTTTTGCGAGCTGTGTTGGTCTGGCACTCCACTTGGCTGATCAACTCGGCCTCGCATCTGTGGGGCTACCGTAGTTTTGAGGCTGATGACAATGCGCGCAACCTCTGGTGGGCGGCTCTGCTGACCTACGGGGAAGGCTGGCACAACAATCACCACGCTCAACCTCACGTCGCTAGAGCCGGTCGGCGCTGGTGGGAAATCGACATGACCTGGTGGGCGATTCAGGTGCTAGCCAGCCTGGGTTTGGTTACGCAGATTGTGCAGCCACCCGCGATCGCCCCTGAACGCCAAGGATCGTAACGCTGCGTGGCAGTCAGAAGGCAGAATTTAGAAGTCAGAAAGCTTGATGTTGACTGTCAGAATCTGACTCATCCTAAATCCGTATCGTGAAACCCAAAAACTGCAACATCGGGAGGGCTTGAAACCCTCCCCTACCGCCCCGATCCTGAGACTCAAGAATCCTGGGCGGTTCTCACCGATGCAACACCCTGGCTGCGAACTCTCTGGCCGTATGGTGATCGCTTCCGTACCGAGGAGTTATTTCTCGCTGCCAAGTCCGGTGCCTTTGCATTGCAGCCATCCCAACTCCGCTCTGCCGCTGCTTTGACTCGTCTCTATCTCGTCGCGGTGGTTGCTCTCCTCTTTAGCACCATACCTGGCATGACAGTGCAAGTCGCTTACAGTTTTTTCGCTTCTCACTCAGCACTTCGTACAGTTTTGTGAAAGTGGGATGCACCCTCGTGATCCAGCTCTCAACTGACCTTTAGTCCTAAAACGGCGTCAAATTGATTGAAAAGTACAGCCCATTTTCCTGCCAAGTACTGCTGTCAGTATTGAGATCTGTGAGGGGGATTCCCCAATCAAACCGAACTGTGAGATAGTTGCCCATTTGCCAGCGCAGGCCCAGTCCGATAGCGGTGATCGCATTCGTCTCGACTGCATTATCCGGGTCATTATTCCAGCCGAGACCAAAATCGACAAAGGGCGCAATCTGTAGCAAGGCTTTGGCTTCAGACCAACGCAGCACCGGCCAGCGCAGCTCCGCTGAGGCGAGGACACCATTATCAGTCAGCAGCGTGTCTTGACGGTAGCCCCGGATGGTGTCTTGGCCGCCAAGGCCGAAGCGCTCCAGCGAGGGCAGAGCGCGATCGCTCCACTGCACATCTCCCCGCACGACCAGCAGGGTGTCGGGCGCGAGCAACTGCACCCACTGACCTTGACCGCGCCAGGAAAAAAAGTGACTGTCAGGCGGAGTGCGGTTCTCGGTCGCGCCGAGCCAATCGACGCCAAGGCTGAATTGCGATCGCGCTGCCAGCACCTGTCGCTCGCTGCGATTCGTCCACTCCTGGTAAAACCGCAGCGCTGAGATACGGACTTGTCCCTCATCATCCGCACCGGTAAACGGAAACGGAAAGGGAATTCCCAATAGGGTTGTTTCGCTTTCTTGCCGCGAGAAATTCAACCCGATGGCAAATTCTGTCGCTGGCGTCTGGGATAGTGGCTGGCGGATGCCGATTTCGTAGTAGCGGGAATCGGAGCGAATGTCGAGAATATCAAATGGCTCTTCAATTACCTGGCTGGCGGTCGTGCCGAAGGCGAAGCGGAGTGTGCCGTTGCGCGGACTGAAGGGCAGTGTGTAGCCAATATCAAAGTTGTTGCTGCCGTCGGTATTGCCATAGCTGAGGCTGAGGCTGTCGCCGAGACCGAGCAGATTCGCCTCCGTGGCGGTGACGCCGCGTCGCAGACTGCCGACGCTGGGCGAGCGGTTGTTATTGAGCAGGCCGCTTGCCTGGAAGCTATCGGCTTCGACGACGCGCACAATCAGGCGATTGGTGCCGAGTTCTGTACCGGCGGCGAGTTCTGAGACGAGGGTGTCGATCAAGGGGTCGAGTTGGAGGAGTTGCAGGGCGTCGCGGAGGCGGTTGATGTTGAGGGGCGGGGTGGTGGCGATCGCCAGCCGACTGCGAATGTAGTCAGGATTGAGTCGGCGCGTGCCATTCACTACAATTTCCTCGAGCCGTCCTTCGACGATCTGAATGGTGATGACGCCATCAACGAATTCTTGGGGCGGGATCAATGCTCCCGTTGTGATGTAGCCGCGCTCGGTGTAGTACTCAGTGATCCGACTACGAATTGCCAGCAAGTCAGCAAAGGAGAGCACCCTTTCCTGACCCTCGGCATCGGGACTGATGTAGTCCCGGATAATCTCAGCAAAATCCGCGTCACTGAAAATGGTAGTGCCCACAAACTCGAAGCGCTCGACCTGAATTGCATCGGGAATCGGGGGTGTAGAGGGTGTCGGCTCTAGATTTTGGGGCGGCGTCGGTTCGAGATCAGGGAGTGGGTCAGACGGCTCGGTTGGCAGTTGTGGTGCCGGAAACTCAGGGGCGCTGGGGCGGTCGTCGGGTAGCGGCGGTGCGGGAATTTGACTCTGGGTCGGCGCTGGGGGCTGGGTTTGTACAGTCGGTGCCGGCCCCTGCCAATCGGCAAACCAGCGGTCGGGTTGCTGGGGCGATCGCCGTGTCACGAGCATTTTGGCATCGGCTACCCCCGGCAAATCCTCAGCGAGCAGCGGTGTTGCTGCCAGGTCATCTGCGGTAGGCGTGGGCGTCGTCGCCTGCAAGCGATCGAGGGTATTGCTGAGTTGATCGGCGCGCTCCGTGGCAGTGGCCGGAGACGGCGGGGCGAGTTCAGGGCGGGGCAGCGGCGTTGGCTCGGTAACGGGCAAGGGGCGATCGCCCTCCGGTATCTCCGGCCAGGACGCAAGCGGAGGTGATCCCCGCTGCCACTTGCTGGGTTTGCCCAATGCTGTCGCTGTCAGTACCAGCTCGAGCGACGCGAGCGACGCGGGTTTAGTGGCTCGTTTTTGTAGCTCGTTCAGGGCCAGCGAGTTCGGGGGGGACAGGTTGGCGGCGCGAGCTGGCACAGTGGCGAGGGCGATCGCCAGTAACCCCCAGGATGGTGAGCTGAGGCAAGCGTAGAGCAAGCGAACAGGCATGGATAGACGAGGCTCCACGAACCCCAATGGAATGGGCAAGCTTGTTGGCATTTACGCTATCACAGGCGAAACGTCGGGAGCAGTAGCGTCGCGCCTTGCTCAACGATTTCAGCGAAGCCCTAGTGACTTCTCAGGTACTATTCAGCTCAGAGGGGTTCAATCAACAGTGACGCGAAAACTATTGACGTGCAAGGTAGGTGAATTATGGCGGTTGAGTACGATCTAGTCGTAATTGGTGGCGGTTCCGGTGGCTTAGTCGTGGCTTCCTTAGCCGCCCAGCTCCAGGCAAAAGTCGCGCTGGTGGAGAAAGAGAAGCTCGGCGGTGACTGCCTCTGGTATGGCTGTGTACCGAGTAAATCACTGATCCACGCCGCGCGCGTCGCCTACGATGTCAAGCATGGCTCTCGCTTTGGCATCTACACTCAACCGCCAGAAATCAACTTTTCCGAAGCCATCGGTCATGTCCAAAGCGTCATTGCGGCGATCCAGCCCCATGATTCACCGGAGCGCTTCCGTGGTCTCGGCGTCGATGTGATTTTCGGCTCGGGAGAATTTAGCGATCGCCGCACCTTCACCGTTGACGGTCGCCAACTGCGTGCCCGTGCTTTTGTCGTCTCCACTGGCTCGCGTCCTGGCATTCCGCCTGTGGAAGGCTTGCAGGAAGCGGGCTTTCTGACCAATGAAAAAGTCTTTTCGCTCACCGAGCGCCCGGACTCGTTGGCCGTCATCGGCGCGGGGCCGATCGGTTGCGAACTCGGACAAGCCTTCCACCGCCTCGGTGCGGCGGTTCATATCATCGCCAGCCGCGCCCAGATCATGCCCAAGGAAGACTCCGAAGCCGCCGCCGTCGTTGAGCAGCAGTTGCTCTCCGAGGGCATTAAAATCTACAAACAACAGCGAGCAAAGCGCGTCGAAGTCATTGAGGGCAAAAAGCACCTCTGGATCGGCCCAAGTGATGGCGAACCTACCGAGAAGCTGGTGGTGGATGACATCTTAGTTTCCTCAGGCCGCGTCCCCAATGTCGAGTCGCTGAACCTAGAAGCGGCGGGCGTGAAATACGATCAGCAGGGCATCAAGGTCAACGGCAAGCTGCAAACCAGCAACCCGCGCATCTATGCCTGCGGTGATGTTATCGGTGGCTACCAGTTCACTCACGTTGCTGGTTTTGAGGGCTACTATGCGGCGATTAATAGCCTGATGCTGCCGGTGTTCCCGCTCAAGTCGGTGGACTACAGCGTCATCCCCTGGGCGACCTTTACGGAGCCGGAACTGGCGCGGGCGGGCATGAGTGAGAAGCAGGCCCGCCAGCGCTACGACGATGTGCGCGTGCTCAAGCAGCCCTTTGCTGGGGTGGATCGGGCGCAGGCGGAGGCGGCGACTGAGGGCTTTGCCAAATTCATCGTCCGCAACGATGGCACGATTCTCGGCGCACATATTGTTGGCCCGTCAGCGGGCGAGCTGATTCACGAAGTCATCTTGGCAATGCGGAATAAGCTCAAAATCTCAGCGCTGGGCAGCATCCACATCTACCCGACACTTTCGGAGGTGAATAGCAAGGCGTCGCTGTTGCTGACCAAGCAGAAGTTCGCGGAAAGCCCCTGGCAGAAGGATTTGCTCGCGAAGTTCTTCCAATTCCGGCGATCGCTGTTTAACTAATCGGCCCAGCGGCGGGAGTCAGCTCGCGTCACCTTTGAGCCGCCGCGCCCGCTCCTCCAGTGCTCGCAACCGCTCCTCTGCGTGCTGGGGCGATCGCGCCGCAACGCGCGATCGCCGGGAAAATTCCAGCCTCACTCCAGTAGGACTGACGCACTGAATAAAACTTCAGCGGGTTGAAAGACCCCGCTTCGCCACCCCCCTTCCGATAAGGGGGACAGGGGGGGAGGTTCTGCCACCACCGACAGTGTCTTCCGCCTTGAACTGCGTAAGTCCTGTCCAGGTCAAGACGCCGCCTCACTCCCGGATTTTGCCCGTGCCAAAGCTGCTTCAAAGGTCTCGAGGTCAGCCGCGCCCTCGATGATTTCACCGTTGAGTACGAAGAAGGGGGTGCCGTTGGCGGCCAGTTGTTGCGCTTGGACAATATCGCGGTCGATGGCAGCATCGGCACGCTGGCGATCGCCCGCAAACTGCACCAAATCCAGCCCTAAATCCCCTGCCAACTCTTCATAAAAGGCTTCCCCCAGCCGCTCCTGGTTGGCGAACAGGCGCTCGGAGTAGGGCCAAAACTGCCCCTGCTGTTGGGCTGCCCAAGCCGCGCGAGCAGCAGCACGGGCTTCGGGGTGGATGGCGCTCAGGGGCAAGTGCTTGAACACCAGCGTCACCTCCGAGCGATGCCGGGCGACAAACTGCGCGACCGTCTCGACGGCACGGCTGCAATAGGGACATTGGAAGTCCGAAAACTCCAGCAAGACCCAGCGCAACTCGGATGCCCCCGTGCGTGGCGAGCGACCGACAATCACGCTCGGCTCCGTTTGCAGGCGGGCGAGGAAATCTTGGCGCGCTTGGAGCTGCTCGGCGCGACGTTGTTCCTGGTAGGCTTGCAGCGAGTCTAGGATCGCTTCTGGGCGATCGCGAATCACCTGCAATACACGCGCCTCAAAGTCGGAGCTGACCTGTGCGGCTTGCACGGGAGCCAAGACCAAACCCCAGAGGCAGGCCGTGAGGATGGCAAGTGGCAGCAGACGGCGGGATTGGATAGCAAAAAAGCGGGCGATCACCATAGAACACCTCCTGGCTCAGCACAACCATGCCTATTTTGCCAGGTGCGAGTCTGCCCTGCCGGTGATCGCTAGATGGAAAGCGCCACTACATCGCCTGGCTCGTACTCGCGATAGCATCCTGAGCATAGTCATACCAGAGGCGTGCCAGTTCAGTCGCTTGGCTTTGGGCCGCTTCACTGACATAGTACATACGGCGCGGCCGACCGCGACCGGGCACTTTTTGCCAGTAGCCCATGATTGTCCCTTCTTGCTCAAGAAACTTTAGAGCGCTGTATAGCACCGTGTCCGACAGACGATAAGCCGGGTAACCGTTAGCCAACTGCTCGATCAGGTGCGTGCCATAGGATTCACGCTCCAACAACATCGCCAAAATGTAGCAGACCGCAACCTCTTTGTTGAGGTAGTGGGGCGGGGGGCTATGGAAGTATTGGTAAATATCGTCAAATTTCATGGGTCTAATCCACTCTCTATCCCAGCTAATTCGCAAAACTCTCAGCTAGCCTTGAAGCTAAGCTCGCGAATGCACCCTAGCTAGTCAGACGTACTCTCGATTGCCCCCGGCGAGTCGCTGCACAAGATGACACAGGCGACCCATAGGTTCGGCACAAAAAATTCGGATCGTTGCGATCAATACCTTAGAACGTTGCCGCCCCAAATACCTGACGCGCATCGTCGCCGACGATCCCCGTGCAACCCCTTAAGTAAATCTCAACGTTTCGTCAACACCCCGGATTGAAGAATGAATATTCTTCCTTTCTAGACTTTACAGTAGATTCCTGCGAGCCTTCAAGCTTTGTACCGCCTGAGCTGACGATGTGGGTTGCTGCTGGCAAGTTTCCCGCATTTTGAGCAGATTGACCGCCATTTGGCTGAGTCGGCACTGGGCCGCTGTCAAGGGCGCGGTTGGGACTTGCACCCGTTGCAATTCTGCATTCTGGTTGTACAGGCTCACCGCGATCGCGACGCTGACCGCATAGGCAAGCCGAGTCAAACGCTGCTGCCAAGTTAGTGGCTCCCCGTGCATGATGCTCCTTCTCCTCAGACCACTACGGTTTACCGAATCAGCGATGTTACGCGATCAGACTACGACAGCCGCAAAATCGTTTCCGTGTATTTTGGGCAATTTGCCAATTCTCGCTCACGGTGGGGGAATGCCGTAGGAAAATAGGGGAGATGCCGCCGCGATCGCCAGCCGCGTGTTGCGGAATAAACCTTGGGGGCGATCACCTGCTCAGCGGCACGCGTTAGCCTAAAGTTGGCTCGTTGGCAATTGGGGCGTTCAAAATGACACAACGCGAAACTCTCAAACAAAACCGCGCGGCGATCGCCGCACCGCTGCCACCGAAGTTGCAGCAAGCTGCCGATAACCTGAAATGGTCAGGGCGGATCGGCTTCTGGACGCAGTTAGTCCTGGGGATTATCTCTGCCGTCACCGTGCTCTTCGCGAGCATCAGCCTCGGTGACCCAGACCGCAATCGCACCCAGGGCACCGAATTTGGCATCCTCTGCGCCGTCCTCGGCCTGATTGTCCTCGTCGTCGCCATGTACTTTGCGTGGCGCTACATGGCGATCTCGCGCCTACTCCGCAGCCCCAACCCTGCCCAACGCCCTAGCAAACCTGACACGCTCCAAGTCATTCGTCTCGGCTTGACTGTCAATATGGTCGGGATGCTGATCGCGATCATCGGGGCAGAAACCATTGCCGGGATTGTCCTCGCCAAGTCGCTCTCGCTGCCGCCGAATGCCATCAGTGCCGAGGATTTGTCTCGCTTCGTCAACTCTCTCGATCTGCTGATCGTTCAAGCCAACACCAACTCGATCGCCGCCCATTTTGCGGGCATTGTTTCCTCACTGGTCTTGCTCGATCGCATCACCCGTTGATTTTGCCCGTCCTCAACTCTTTGCAATGCCTGTGCTAGACCTCAAACAGCTTCGCGAGCAAACGGATTTCGTGCGCGATCGCCTCGCCCGTCGTGGCGGCGACTACGATCTGGACGCCATCCTCCAGCTTGACAGTCAGCAACGCGACCTCGTCGCCCAACGCAACCAGTTGCAAGCCCGCAGCAACGAGATCGGTAAAGCCATTCCCCAGAAAATCAAAGCCGGGAGCGACCCGAAAGGGCCGGAAATCGCGGCACTCAAGTCCGAAGGCAGCGAGGCCAAGACCCAACTGAGCGACCTCGAGCCCCAGGTGAAAGCCTTGCAGGATGAAATGGGCGATCGCCTACTCCAGCTCCCTAACCTGCCCAGCGACGAGACCCCCAGCGGCAAAAACGAGACAGAGAACGTCGAAATCTTCCGTTGGGGCGACGAGTACAAGCCGACCAATCCCGAAGAAATCCGCCCCCACTGGGAGATCGGCGAACAACTCGGCATTCTCGACTTCAAGCGTGCCGTCAAGGTCGCCCAGAGCCGCTTTGTGAACCTCATCGGCCTAGGCGCAGCGCTGGAGCGGGCGCTGATCAGCTTCATGCTCGACCAGCAGATTGCCGCCGGTTATGTGGAAGTGATGCCGCCAGTACTGGTCAGCACCGCGACGCTCACCGGCACGGGTCAATTGCCCAAGTTCGCCGAAGAAAGCTTCAAATGCGCCGAGGACGACCTCTGGCTGACCCCGACGGCAGAAGTGCCGCTGACGAATCTTTATCGTGATGAAGTTCTCGATGCCAGCGATCTACCGATCCATCACTGCGCCTACACCCCCTGTTTCCGCCGCGAGGCCGGTAGCTACGGCAAAGACACGCGCGGTCTGATCCGCCTACACCAATTCAACAAAGTGGAAATGGTGAAGCTGGTGCATCCAGACACCTCCGCTGACGAACACCAAGCAATGCTTGCCAATGCCACGGCAATTCTAGAGGCACTAGATCTGCCCTATCGCGTCATCGAACTCTGTAGTGGCGACCTCGGTTTTAGCGCCAACCGCTGCTACGATGTCGAGGTTTGGCTGCCCTCAGCTAACACCTACCGCGAGATTTCCAGTTGCTCCAACTGCGGCGACTTCCAAGCTCGCCGCGCCAATATCCGCTTCAAGACACCAGGACAAAAGGGCACGCAATTTGTCCATACGCTGAACGGCTCCGGTCTGGCAGTCGGGCGCACGATGTCGGCGCTACTAGAAAACTATCAGCAACCGAATGGGGCGGTACAGATTCCCACGGTGCTGCAACCCTATCTGGGCGGTCGGACTGTACTGTGAAGCGGGAATCGCGATCGAGAGCAAAATCGGCTCAAGCAAGCTGGTTTACTGAAAAATCTGGGCAACAGGGACGCTGAATCCAGGCAGAAGCGGCGTTGTCAGCGTATCACCACTGAGGAGCGTGCTGATGTGTTGGAGCTGTAGGTCGCGGCGGCGGTATATCTCAACCGTTTGCAAGCGCCAATCCACAATCCAGTAGTCTTGAACACCGTGGCGGGAGTAGAGCTTGAGCTTGATTTCTTTGTCGCGCTGTTCGTTGGCAGTTCCAGGCGAGAGGATTTCGACGACCAATTCGGGAGCAACGGTGAGATGTCCGGCTGCGTCCAAGCCGACGGCAAGGCGCTCTTGACTCACCCAGACGAGATCTGAGATCACGGCGTCGTAGGGAGTGAAAATGACACCGGGGGTTTGGAAAGGCTTACCCAGTTGAGTCCGTCGCGACCAAGCCACTAGCTCGAAATGGAGGTTACCGCCTGCTTCTTGGTGGCGGAGGTGAGGTGCGCGAGTCACGTAAAGTTCTCCATCGACGATTTCATAGCGCTTCCAGCCGCCATCGTCGGGCATGACCTCAAGGTCTCGAGTGGTCCAGCGTAGGGAGTCGGCAACCATGGGTTGTACGATTGGACTAATGGTTTCATTGTAAACAACTGGTAAGCGATCGCCCGCGCCCAGAACCTGTTTGAGCAATGACCCGCAACCCCCAATTAGCCAGCGCTTCAGTCACTCCTGCTCGTTTCTCAGGATGCATCCCACTTGGGCGTTGCGGTTCCCCACTCTGCGAGCAGCCGCTGCGCGTCTACATCCCCCAACCCCTGCTCCCAAGCTGGGCAAAGGGGAGCTAGAAGTCCCTCTCCCAATCTGGGCTACTGTGTACACATAAGTTGAGATTCTTACTGACCGAACTGTGGTCTACCTAACCAAGTGAGAATCAGGCTGGATAAGGTTTTTGGACTCCCGAAACCTGCTGTAGAAGTAGGAACGAAGCCAAAAAGGCAAAACCCAATAATTGCAAGGGTTTCAGGACTTGTGTATACACAGTAGCCTCGCAAGGGAGAGTACATCCTTGGAGGCTATAGCGGCACTTCATCGATGGTGGCGATCGCCGCTTGCCAGTCTTGGGTCTCAGCTGTCGGTGCATCCCCAGCGCGATCGCAGCGACGAGCAAACGGACAGCGATCGCACTGACCCGCACTCAGCGGCACTTGCGTCAGCGACTCACCGGCTTGATAGTCCGTGATCGCCGTTTTTAGGTCGGATAAGAGGTTCTGCAAATCTTGGCGCGTCTGCTCGTGCTGGGCGCGATCATAGGTGAAGGTGATCGCTTGGGGTTGCGGCGATACTTGCACAAACCAGTAGGTCAAGCGCAACTGCTCCGGGGCATAATCCGACGTTTCCGCGAGCAAAAAGAGGTAGAGGCGCGTCTGCCAATCGCGGGCAAGTTCGGGGCGGGGGCGCGATCGCCAGTAAGTTTTCCAGTCAATAATCTGCGCCTGCTGCGGCTCCGCAACTAATAGATCGTAAACCGCCGTCAGCCAGAATCCTGCAATGGTCAAGCTACGGCTGTGCTCCGCCGCACGCCAAGTTCCCGGTTGGCTAGCGAATAGCTCCGGGGCCACCCGTTGCAAACGCTGCACCGTTTCCTCTAGTTGCGGCTCGGCCTGGAGCAGCGGCCCCACCGGCAATGCCAACTCCCGCTGCTGCATCAGCAGGTGAAATTGGTTGCCCCAACGTGCCCGCTCTTGCTGCCCCAGCGGCACCGGTGTGACAGACTGCTCCAGATAAATATGCTGGAACTTGCGCGGGCAGGTGCTGAAGAGGTTGAGCTGAGCCTGCGACAGCCGCAGAGAAGGAAAATCCAACCTTTTTCTACTCCATGAAAATTTAGTGAAAAATAAATAGGCAGCCTTTAAGCTGAGGAACGTCTTAATTTCATACCATGCGTGCCAGAAATCTTGTTGTGAAAGGAGTTTGAGCCAAGTGCCATGCAATTTAAATGTCCATTAGCTTACATACCGTCTGAAGTATCAGTCAATCTCAACCGATCAATAAATGACCGCTGGTTCAAGTGAGACCTATACGGAGATCCGAGAATGCCAACCCGAAAGCCTCAAGCCTCTCCTTCTGGCAAAGCACGCTGAAGCTGCGACAACTTAATCTCAAGCCTCTGCTTTTTGTCATATAGATTTAAGATCAGCGTATGCTTGTCTGGATAATATAGCTCCACATATTCAATAAAATCATCAATCGTACAGGTTTGGCGACTTCCCCCATTCCACTGGTGAAAATCCTCACTGACTTGCTTGGCAATTGTAATGATATTATCTAGCTCATTGCCGAGGAAGTAGTAACTTTTCTTGTCATATAAGTGATGTCCGACCATTTCCACTAATCTTCCTTCGTACTTATTACGAATGACACCACTGATTTGACAACGATTTCCATCTCTACTTTTCGCAGCGCGAATTACTTTTTCAATCTCCTTTTGGGATGGCGAAGGAGGTTTTAGAGCCAGATGATTGATAACAGGCGGTGCAACTTCTCTCACTCTCTCACAATAGTCTCGTCTTGTCTCCGAACGCAGTGATATAGACAGCTCTAAGCCAAGTCTCTCTAAACCAGACAAGGAGAAAAAACGATCAATTTCATAATATGAAAAATCCTCGTCTATCTTCATCGGGTTATCAGATCTCTGGATAGTTCGAAAAGCCTCGTGTAGTCTAGGATGAGTTGTACGAAATATTTTTACAACATCTCTGTAGCTGAGCCAATGACGATTATTTCTCACGACTAGGGATGAACTATTCGCATATATATTTTGACGAACTTGCCGATCAACTTGGCCAACCCTGATGCGTTTGCATAATTTAAAAACTTGCGCTCTTTTCTCTAGATAATCAGCAATTGCTTCAGCACCTGCTTCTGAAAAATCTCTAATCAAATCTCCTGATACGTTCCCTCTCTGTCTGAAGTGCAAATCCTTTTCAAGTCGAGTGGTCTCGTTAGGTAACTGTTCGAGGTGACTTACTAATTCATCTAACTCTCTTCCCTTCAAACCTAAAGCTTCCGCGAGATCCTCTTCTCTGATGCAGAACTTTTCCCGATCAGAATTCATAGTTAGAAGCCAGCAACAATACTCTTGTACATGATCTCTAGCTGTTCAAAGATTGCTCTGTCTCCAGTCTCTGGATTGTCAGGATGATAAACTTTTGCGAGTTTTCGGTATGAGGTTTTAACATCCTCTTGTGTGGCTTTTTGAGGGTCTAAGTCAAACACTGACCATGGCTTAAAGTATTCGAATACATTGACACCATTAATACAGCCGTAGCCAACTTGATCCTGTTCACTGGGCAAAATACCAATCAGCTTCCGATACAGCATTTCCCAATTTTCCCGCAAACGAAAGTCCAACTTTTCCATGCCATCAGTAGCCATCAAAAATGCACCTGATTTTTTTAATCCCGCAGTATCCTGCACATTAAAGCGTTCAAATATAGCTTGTTTGATCTCATCTGTTTTTAGCGGTTGAGTTGCCTGTCCAGTTTTGAGTTCTGAACTTTGAATGACAAAATAGGCGAACTCTTCTAGAAGCCTCGCATCAATATGCTTGGCTTGAGTGAGACGAACGATTTCGCTTTGTACCTTTGGAGTTAGGACAGCCCGCGCCATATTGTCTCCATCACATCATCACTCAATTGTATCAAGATGCCCAAGTTCTAGAGCTACGCGGCTTGACAAATCGCAATTGATGCGGATTGAGTTTGAGCTGAGTAACCTACCAGTCTCAGGGTGACCTTCCATCAACGCCTGGGTGCTCTAGAGCATCGGTTCAGTAGTCCCAGAACCCCGATTGCTTCGTTGACTGAACCACAGGATTTGGCACTTCTCAGGTGAGAGACTAAGGTTCTGTACTGGCGCTCTAGCACGAGATTAGGCATCAAAATAGTATTAAATCTCTACTTTATGGTCAAATTCATCGGAAAATAGCTGATTTTGGTAAATCCGCCAGCGTCTTGGTCATGAAGGCGCTGGCGGGATCGTCCGTGTAGTCGGCGAAGGGGCCGCAAGGCTCGAAACCGTAGCGGGAATATAGAGCGCGGGCTGAGACGAAGGCAGCAAAAGATCCCGTTTCTAAGTACAATTGGCTGTAGCTGCGGCGTTTGGCTTCCTCCAGGATGTGTTCGAGTAGGCGCGCGGCAACTCCTTGGCGACGATAGGCACGGGCGGTTCGCATCGATTTGATCTCACCAATGCTCGCTGTCAATTCCTTCAAAGCGCCGCAACCGAGCAAGGCTCGGCCCCGCCAAGCTGTCCAGACGGTGATGGCGGGCGATCGCAGCGCCGCAATATCCAGCGCGTGAACACTTTCTGGTGGCATGATTTCGTACATTTCGGTCAGATGCGCTCGCAATAAGGCGGCGATCGCAGCGCCAGTGAGGTCGTCTTCGCGAATCTGTAATGGCTCCATCGGCTGGCCTGCTCCAGATGGCTCACTCCTGTTGCATGGTCTGGTAGACCTGAGCATAGAGGTCGAGAACGTGGGCGATTTCTTGGGTACGGCGCATTTGGTCGCCGTAGACGCATTCCCACTCGGTCACGGGGCGGCGCTCGCGGGCGCAGATACCGAGCAGGCCCGAGGCGTGATTGCGGCCGGTATGCAGGTCGAGTTCGTTGCGGCTGTTGAGGTAGAAGGAGGCTGTGCGCGCCCAGGCGATCGCCTCCAAACCCTGCAAGCCGCCACGCCGGGCGATCGCCAGCGCCTCCGGAAAGCGACGCGAGTGAATCGGGCTGGCTTGATTGTACAAGTCGGTCGTATTCAGGAGCGCTTCGAGGTCGTAGTCGGGATGAATGCCCGCCTCATAGAGATCGGCAATATTCGTCGGCAGGCGTTCTAGGGCGCGTCGCGCGCAAATCTGCTCGGCGAGGGCAATGTTGCCGCCGCTGCGGCCCTGATCGCTACAAGGGCCGTAGTTGGTCACGCGCTGTCCCCAGGAGAGGTTGCCGGGATCGGTGTGACCGAAATAAAGGGGGGTCTGCTGAACGAAGAGCTTGCTGCCTTCGGCAAAGACGCGATAGTTGCCCTCGGCCGCGCCGATAGCCAGCATTCCCAGCGAGGTCGGCTTATCAAACAGGCGCTGGTGGCGGATGATGCTTTGGTTGAAGCTAAAGGTCGGCTGCGGTTGCGGGGTGGGCTGAGTCGCTTGGTAGTCCGGAGGGGGGGCGGATGGCTGTGGCGTCGCCGCCGCTGTCTCGCTGCGGTCGTCCGTCGCTGCTGCTGTGCCCGCACTCGGATTGGCTGTTGAAGCTTCTGAGTTGTACTCCTCTACATAGTCGTCGTAGCCGCGCAAAGAATCGAGGCGACTCGATGGTAAGGGAGCATGGGTGCCCGAGGCCGGTTGGTAGTCGGCGGCCCGTTGAGCGTCGGCGGACAAGGGATATTCGGAGTCGAGCGTCACCACCGCTGCCGCTGCGGGCGTCGTCGCGGTGGGATCGGACTGCGATCGCAAGGTGTAACCCAGGGCGGCAGCCGCAACCAAACCGAAGCCAGCCATCCGCATTAACCAGATCCAATAGGACATAAACTCCCAGATTTCGACCGTCATCGGCGGTCGAGGCGCAATTCCAACTTGTCATTCTACCCCCTTGCGCGCCGGTCGTGGGGGGGCAGAACTCCTTACAATGAGAGGATTGGGCGAATATGCTGAGACTGATTTGTAGACTGCCGATCGCCCCCTAGACTCACATCATTGCTCCTCATGTCTGACCAACCGCCTGCCTGTTCCCTGCCGCTCATCGGTTGGCGTGAGTGGGTTGCCCTGCCGGAGTTGGGGTTGCCGTGCCTGAAAGCGAAAATCGATACCGGGGCGCGCTCCTCGGCCTTGCACGCCTTTGGGATTGAAATGCTTGAGAAGAATGGTGGGGCGATCACGCATTTCTGCGTTCATCCTCGCCAGCGCCGCACTGACGAGACGGTGAGCGCTACCGCGCCGTTGCTCGACTGGCGCGACGTGCGAAGCTCCAGCGGCAGCAGCCAGCGGCGGCCGACCATCCGCACCGTTGTACAATTGGGCGATTGGCAGTGGCCGATCGAGCTGACCCTCGCCAACCGCGAATTAATGGGGTTTCGTCTGCTGCTGGGTCGCGAGGCGGTGCGTCAGCGTTTCTGGATTGATGCAGGCCGCTCCTATTTGCAGGGTGATCGCCCCCGGCTAGACAGCACGCTATGAAAATCGCGATTCTCTCTCAAGACGCCACGCTTTATTCCACCCGCCGCCTGCGCGAGGCTGGTGAGTCGCTGGGTCACGAAGTTCGAACAATCAATTATCTGCGCTGTTACATGAACATCACAGCGCACAAGCCCGCCGTTTTTTACAACGGCAAACCGCTGGAAGATTTTGACGCCGTGATTCCCCGCATTGGTGCGTCGCGCACCTTCTATGGCACGGCGGTGGTGCGGCAGTTTGAGGTCATGGGCGTGTTCAGTGCCAATGAATCGCAGGCGATTTCGCGATCGCGCGACAAGCTCCGCTGCCTGCAAATTCTCGCCCGTGAAGGCATCGGCTTACCAGTAACCGGCTTTGCTCATGCAACCCAAGATATCGACGGCCTGATCGAAACGGTTGGCGGCGCGCCACTGGTGATCAAACTCTTGGAAGGAACTCAAGGCATCGGCGTTGTGCTGGCCGAAACGCAGCAGGCCGCAAAGTCGGTGATCGAAGCCTTTCGCGGCTTGGATGCCAACATCCTGGTGCAGGAATTCATCAAGGAAGCGAAGGGGGCGGATCTGCGCTGTCTGGTCGTCGGCGGCAAAGTGATTGCCGCCATGAAACGCCAGGGCGCGCCGGGTGAGTTTCGCTCCAATCTCCATCGCGGCGGTGAGGCGAGCGCCATTAAACTAACCCCCGAAGAGCGCAGCACAGCTGTACGCTCGGCGAAGGCGACGGGCCTGCGTGTGGCGGGGGTCGATCTGCTACGCTCCAACCACGGCCCGGTGGTGATGGAAGTGAATTCGTCGCCGGGTTTAGAAGGGATTGAAAAAGCGACGGCGGTGGATGTGGCGGCAAAGATTATTGACTTTGTGGTCAAAAGTGCTAGATCGGGGAAAACCCGCGATCGCATTCAGTATTGAAGCCGATTGGGATTGACATCACGCCAAATTTTCAGATTTTAGAGTCGTCATCCCTTGCCACGCCACTGTCCATCCTCGGCGATCGCGCGGGCATCCTGACATCGGGGTCACAGCGCAGCCATTGCATCATGCCGGGAATCCGGAATCGCCTCCCTACCCTCTATGTTTCACACCAAGCTTAGCGCCGCGATCGCCCGCACCCAGAGCTTACTGGTCGCGGGCCTCGACCCCAACCCCGAAATGCTGCCGACCGCCTATCGCCAGCAGCACACCGATGAACTGGCAGCCCTCGCCGCTTGGTTGTACGACGCGATCGCCCAAACGATGGGTCTCGTCTGCGCCTACAAACCCAGCTTCGGCTTCTACAAAGCCCTCGGTGCGCCCGGATTAGCGTTGCTCACCGAAATTCTCGCGGCTCTGCCTGCCGATGTCCCGGTGATCCTGGACGCGAAACACGGCGATCTCAACTCCAGCAGTGCTTTTGCCCGGACAGCTTTTGAGGTGTGGGGCGTTGATGCGGTGACGCTGATTCCCTATGCCGGTCAGGATCAGGCGGCTCCCTTCCTCGTGTATGGCGACAAAGCTGTGCTCGCCCTCTGCTGCACCTCCAACCCGGCGGCGGCGGCGATCCAGCGCTACCCCTCACCCCAGATGCCGCTGTATTTGCAGGTCGTCCGCGAGGTGACGGCCTGGGGAACGCCAGAGCAGTTGGGTCTGGAAGTAGGAACTAGCGAGCCAGAGGTCTTGGCAAATGTGCGGGCGATCGCCCCGGAACGCTTGATTTTGCTCCGCAGCCTCTGGCAACAGCCGGAGAAGCTGACGGCGCTGCTAGAAGCTGGACTCGCTGCCGAGGGTGGCGGCTTGTTGCTACCCGTGCCCCAGGATCTCCTCGCCCAACCAGAACCGGGAGCGGCGATCGCGGCGCTCAATCAGCAGATTAATCAGAGTCGCCAGCAGGTATTGCGGGGCGATCGCCCCGCCAGCCTTGGGTTGCGGATGTTTGCTTACTCGACCCGAACCCGCATCAAGATTTGATCTTGCAGCTCTATGATCTCGAATGTATTCTTTTTGGGGAATACAAACAAGCTTCGGGAGCCGTTTTTCCTTACTACATTGACCTCCGAAAAATCATCTCGCAGCCGCCCGTGTTTCATCGCGTTCTTGAGGCCTATGCCACGATCTTATCGACCTTAAAATTCGACCGCATCGCGGGTATTCCCTACGGCTCTTTGCCAACCGCGACGGGGCTATCATTACGCTTGCATCGCCCGATGATTTTTCCTCGCAAGGAGGTGAAGGCTCATGGGACAAGGCGGATGATTGAGGGGCATTTTGCGGCTGGAGAAACTGTCGTTGTTGTCGATGATATTTTGATTACCGGCAAGAGCGTACTCGAGGGTGTGGGTAAGTTGGAAATGGCCGGTTTACAGGTTAAGGACATTGTTGTGTTTCTCGACCACGGCGGCGGGGTGCGGGCAAAAATGAGCGATCGCGGCTACCGCGCCCATACGGTGCTCTCGCTGACTGAAATTACCGAGACGCTACACGCCGCCGGACGTATCGATGACCAACAATACCAAACCCTGCAAGCGGTAAATTCCTAGCCTTGGGTTGATGAGATGCCATAATAAGCCGGGTTGATTCCCCAATTGTGTTTACCCCTACCAAAGACCTAAGCATGGATACCCTCACCGCAATTTACGAACGGCGCGCGGTTAAGCATTTTGACCCCGAAGTCAAGCTAACTCCGGAAGAAGAAACGCAGCTATTTGAAGCAGCGTTGCAATCGCCGACAAGCTTCAATATTCAGCATTGGCGGTTTGTGATTTTGCGTGACCCGGAACTGCGACAGAAAATCCGCCAAGAATTTGGCAATGATCAGGCGCAGATGACCGATGCCTCACTGCTGATCCTGATGACGGCAGATATGAAAGCCTGGCAAAAAGAACCGCAGCGCTATTGGCGCAATGCTCCCCAAGCAGTCGCTGACCTACTGGTTGGCTGGATGGGGCCATTTCACGAGGGGCGCGAGTGGTTGCAGCGCGACGAGGCGCAGCGCTCGATCGGCATCGCGATGCAGACGCTGATGCTGGCTGCAAAAGCGATGGGCTACGATTCTTGCCCGATGATTGGCTTTGATCTAGAGCCGGTGGCCCAGTTGATTAATCTCCCCGCCGACCACGCGATCGGGCCGATGGTCGCCATTGGCAAGAGCGTGAAAGATCCTTGGCCGAAGCCGGGCCAACTGTCGCTCCAGGACGTGCTGATTGAAAATAGATTTTAGAACCGGCGTTGCTGGACGTTGAGGATCGGGGCGGGTCGTGTCAGGGGGTCGGCTGACGACGCCAGATGCGATCGCCCACCGGTTCGAGTCCCGGCGAGCGCGCGGCGAGCGCGGTGAGAAATTCGGCTTCCTGCTGCGGCGAGATGGCGATCACCCGGGATCGCCCGGCCCGTTGATAAGCAATCAGCAGGCGGTCGAGGGAGAGGGCGGCACTGGAGATGTATGTCTGTGTCGGGGCGATTTCGTGGATCGCGTCGAGTTCGATTTGCCAGTGCAGCGGGCCGCAGCGGATCAGCAAGTGGCGATCGCCAAGTATATAGTGCGTGCCGTATAGAATCCAGAGCAACAAGGCCGTCGCTGCGACACCAAACGCGATGAAACTGCCCTTGAGCAGCCAGGGTTCGGGGAGGGTGACAAACCCCGCTAAGTACCATCCCCACAAGCCAACCATGAGCCAGGCACAGACCACGAACTGCGTGTCACGCTTGGAGGGATAGCGTTGGCAGGTGGCGACCATGGGACTCTACTCAGCCTTGAGGCAATTGCTGGAAACTCTCATCGTACAGGTCGATCTCTAGCCGCTCGGCGCGCACGTCACCGGGCAGCTTCCGCGCTTCACCCAGAAAAAGAGGCTTCGTCAAGCCGGGTTCGGGGTGCAGAACCGTACGGGCACGGACATGAATTTTGCCATCATTGCCACCGAGGCGACCGTAGGGGGAAACATCAATGGCGGCTTGGCGCAGCGTCGCTTGGGTTACTTCTGGTGTGACATCATCCGGAACGACGATGACTACATTAGAAGAGGCATTGTCAAAAACCAGGGCGTAGCGCCCTGCCCCGGGTATTTCGGTGCGCTGGAAGAGTCCGAGGCTCAGCCCCAGGATGCTGAGGGTGATGACCCCCATGAAGGCGGTGACACCGACTAAGCGGAAGCGGAAGCCCCATTGGAACAGGAAACCAGCGATCGCCAGTACCAGCGCCACGGCGGTCAAAATTGCCGCGCCTTTGATATAAATCGCAAAATCGGTCGGTAAAAATCCCATCGCCGTTTTATTTCAGAATTGCAAGTAAAGATCAAAACTGTCGCGTCCAAGCGTCAAACCAACGCTCAACCACCACTTTTGTCTGGGTGAAGAATTCGACCGCGTGGCGGCCCTGCCCATGCAAATCGCCGAAGAAGCTGGCTTTCCAGCCGCTGAAGGGGAAATAGGCCATCGGCGCAGCGACGCCGATATTGATGCCAATATTACCGGCTTCGGCCTCGGAGCGAAACTGGCGCGCCGCCGCACCGCTGCGGGTGAACAAGCAAGCCATATTGCCCCAGGGGCTGCGGTTGACTAGGGCGATCGCGTCCTCAATCGTTTCAACATGAGTGAGGCCCAAAACCGGCCCAAAGATTTCCGTCCGCGCTAGCTCGCCATCGCTTGGCAGACCAGTGAGGACAGTGGGGCGGAGGAAGTGACCGCGCTCGCCGCCGGGAATTCGGGGATTGCGCCCATCCACGCTGGCTCGGCCGCCTTCATCGAGACCCTTTTGGATCAGACCCTCAATGCGAGCACGGCTCTGGGCGCTGATCACCGGCCCCATTTGTACTTCCGGATCAAGGCCGTTGCCGACGACCCGCTCACTCGCGGCCTGGGCGATCGCCTCCGGGAACCAAGACTGAGCTTGGCCGACCGTCACCGCCACCGACGCGGCGAGACAGCGTTGACCCGCGCAACCAAAGGCACTGTCAGCGGCGATGCGGGTCGTCAGCTTCGGATCGGCGTCGGGTAAAACGATTAGGGGATTTTTCGCGCCGCCCTGGCATTGAACGCGCTTACCGTGGGCGGCAGCTTGGGTGTAGATGTGCTGGGCAACGGGCGAGGAGCCGACGAAGCTGATCGATTTGACGGTCGGGTGTTCGAGCAGGGTCTCGACCACAGTTTTCGCACCGTTGACCAGATTCACGACGCCGGGAGGCAGATCGGTCGCCGCGATTAAGCGGGTGACCTGCTGCATGGTCAGTGGCACTTTTTCCGAGGGTTTGATGATGACGGTATTGCCACAGGCGATCGCATAGGGCAAGAACCAAAACGGAATCATGCCAGGAAAGTTGAACGGCGTGATGATCGCGCAGACGCCGAGGGGTTGGCGGAACGTCATTTCGTCAATGCCGCGCGCGACGTCCTCGAGATTGTTCCCCTGCATCAACATCGGGATGCCGCAGGCGACCTCAACATTTTCCAGCGCCCGCTGCCACTCGCCGCGCGCCTCGGCGAGAGTTTTGCCGCATTCGAGGGTGATCAGGCGACATAGCTCGTCCAGATTGTCCGTGAGGAGTTGTCGGAGCTGGAAGAGGGGCTGGATGCGCTGGGGAGCTGGCACGCGCCGCCAGTCCTGAAAGGCCGTTGCTGCTGCGCGTACCGCCGTTTCGACATCTTGGCGGGGCGACAGCGGCACCCGGTTGAGGACAGTAGCGGTCGCCGGGTTGTAGACGGGAAGTTCGTCAGTGGTCTGGGCCGGCTGCCACTGACCGTTGATGTAATTGCGGAGGGGCGATCGCGACAGGACATCCATGCTAGAACTGGGCAGCGAGGCGGTCGCCGCGCTCAGGCAATGGCACAATGCTAAATGAAGCGGCGGAGTGTATCTTCATAATCATCCAGGGGATTGTCAGTGAAGCGCTGGACGTGCTTTTGCCACTTGTTGAGCCAATCCGCGAGAGGCGCATCGCCATTCTGGTGTTTGGCGATCGCCGTTTGGCATTGCTCGTAAAACCCGACGAATTGAACGTATTCGTCAATATCCTCGCCGGAAAAGCCATAACCGCTGTCCTGAGCGACCGCCGCAAACCCTTGACGTGTCGGGGGACAAGTTTTGAGCCGATACTGAAGTGCTTCGTCGCCACACACTTTTTGGAAAAAGTCAATGACAGCTTCGCGTTGAGACATTGTCCACCCTTAACTTGAGGCCTGCGCTAACACAGAATACTTTAAATTCTACGTGCTGATCTAATCTTAACGGCTGGCTCCGCCAGCGTCGTCGGCTACTCAGGCTAAATTTTGCTCGTGAGGCGCTTGCGAGTCACTTAAGTCCCAGTGGTGGGGGCGTGGCGTTCGAGCGCGAGCTGGATCAAAGCATGAGCCAGCTTGGGGAAGGGGACGCCAGTTGCAGCCCAGAGCCGGGGGTACATACTGGTAGCCGTGAAGCCGGGCAGAGTATTGATCTCATTCAGCAGCACTGTGCCTGTCTTCTCGAGGTAGAAGAAATCGACGCGGGCGAGACCCGTGGCATCAATCGTCTGAAAGGCACGCAAGGCCAGCTCCTGAATTTCTGCGGCGATCGCCGCAGGTAGGGATGCCGGAATGCTCAAAGCGGCCTGAGCGGCGGCATACTTGGTCTCGTAATCATAGAAGTCGCTGGCGTGACTGACCTCACCCACCACCGAGGCGCGGGGATGATCATTGCCCAGCACCGCACATTCGACCTCGCGAGCTTCGACGCCAGCTTCGACGATCAGGCGGCGATCGTAGCTGGCGGCATTGTGCAGCGCCGTCTGGAGCTGACGGCGATCACGCGCCTTACTGATGCCGATGGAAGAACCAAGGTTGGCTGGCTTCACGAAGCAGGGGTAAGCAAGATTGGCTTCGATCTGGTCGCAGAGGCGGCCAAAGGTCCGTGCGGGCGATCGCACCTGCGCGCTCGAAACAGCCAGATATTTCACCTGGGGCAAGCCTGCCTGCCGGAAGGCGGTCTTCATCATTAGCTTGTCCATGCCGACAGCCGCACCCAAAACGCCACTGCCGACATAAGGGGTCTGCATTAGAGTCAGCCAGCCTTGCAGCGTGCCGTCTTCGCCATTGGGACCATGCAGAACCGGGAACCAGACATCCACTTGGCTAGCGCTGGCGGGCAATTGCCAGAGCTGACGACGGGTGACCGGCAGCTCAGACTCAGATGGCCGCCCGGCAGCGAGGACATCGGCGGCTATGCGGCCGTCACGCCAGACCCCATCTTTCTGAATATAGAACGGCAGCAGGTTGTAAGACTGGAGATTGTAATCGCTCCGCAGTGCTCCGGCGATCGCCTGCGCCGAACGAATCGATACTTCGTGCTCGCCAGAACGACCGCCAAATAGTAGACCGACTGTTATTTTGCTCACTGTTTTCTCCCCACACCGACCCCAATCATGCTTGGCAAAAGTGTTAGATTACCTTTAAATACATCTGCCGATTTGTCAACGTTAAGCTACAACCGGCCTAAACCACTTCTCTCCCCTAGCCATCCCCCTGTTGCCGCCCACAATCGTGATGAAGTTTGCCGCTTTACATGCGCAGCCCGAGTGCTCTGTCTCCCACAACCCAGCGATCCGCAAGCGGGTGCTGTTGGGTGCTGGCGATTTGCCCCATCTGACGGGCTTCGCCCAGGCTCGCTTGGCCCCGGGACAAGTCGCGGGCGCGCATACTCACGCCGATAGGTGCGAAGTGTTTTTCGTGGAGGCGGGCACGGGAACCATTTGGATTGATGACACCCCGCACTGCTTGCAACCCGGTTGTTGCGTGGCAGTTGAGGCGGGCGAGCAACATGAGATTGCCAACACGGGCACGGAGGAGTTGGTTCTGACCTATTTTGGCTTGCAAGTTTAGCGAGCTGTTGGGAATCAGGCGGCTCGCAGCTACCGCAGCGATTGGTCAAAAATGGTTGAACCCTGTGGCATTGTCCGGATTGTCGCGACGAAGATGATTGAGCGCCGACTGTGACGTTGTTGTCCAGCAAACGCCCCTGTTGCTGTGCAACTTACTTTAACTGTTGGCAGGGTTTCCCTGTGCTATGCTTACGGGGAAGCCAGTTGGACTCGGCAGATTGGGTTTGTTCGCTCGGGCGACGGATCGCGTCTCCGGACTCCATCCGGATTCACCTACACACTTCATCACTCGGTTTCGATTCTGGAGACGCGCAATGTCGGTTTACGTTGGCAACCTTGCCTACAGCGTTACGCAAGAAGATTTGAAAGAGGTTTTTACGGAGTACGGCACCGTTAAGCGGGTTCACCTACCGAAGGATCGCGAAACGGGTCGTCCGCGCGGTTTTGGCTTCGTCGAGATGGAAACGGATGACGAGGAGCAGGCGGCAATCAACGAGCTAGATGGTGCAGAGTGGTTGGGGCGTGTGCTCAAGGTCAATAAGGCTCGCCCCCGCGAGGGCAATGGTGGCGGCGGTGGCGGCGGTGGCGGCGGTGGTCGCCGTGGCGGTATGTAAGTCGGCAATGATGCCACTGCATAGTTGACGCCAGTGACCGGATGAAGGAACTTGAAACCTTTGCTAAGCTAGGTTTAGTATTAGGCGCTGTTGGCAGAGTGCGGCAGCGCATTGCGCGTTTTGAATGTCGCGACTGCGAGGCATTGCAGTTATTTTGTGTTATTTGATGGAGAAGCTTGCATGACCCAAGTCATTGTTGGTGAAAACGAGGGAATTGAGTCCGCATTACGTCGCTTTCGGCGGCAGGTGTCTCGTGCTGGTATTTTTGCAGACATGAAGCGCCTGCGTCACTTCGAAACGCCGATCGAGAAGCGGAAGCGTAAGGCGATCGCCCGCCGCCGTAAAAAGTATCCTCGTTAAGCCGAGCCGCCTCATTGCAAGCGGTCTAAGGTGCGGTATTGAATCGCCTCAGCCAGATGTTGGCGGCTGAGGCGATTCTCGTTGGCCAAATCCGCAATCGTCCGCGCCACCTTGAGCGCGCGATCCACGGCTCGGGCCGAGAGACCGAGTTTGCGAATCGCCCCTTCGAGCAATTGCCGACTGACCTCGTCCAAGGCACAAAATTGGCGGATATGGGTCGTCCTCATCTCAGCATTGCAGCGAACTCCGGTTTCGTCCTGGAAACGTTGTCCAGCCAGGTTGCGAGCTGCCGCGATGCGATCGCGCACGCGGCTCGACGGTTCGCCCTCAGCCTGGCGCATCATCTCCTCGGGTTTGAGACGATTGACCGCGACTTGGAGATCAATGCGATCCATCAGCGGCCCCGACAGCTTCGCCCAGTAGCTTTCGCGCTGACGGGGTGAACAAGTGCAGGGCTGAATCGGGTCACCGTAGTAGCCACAAGGACAAGGGTTGGTGCTCGCGACGAGGGTGAACTGCGCCGGAAACACGACTGACTGCCGCGTGCGCGAAATTGTCACAAAGCCATCTTCCAGAGGCTGACGGAGAAATTCTAAGACATTGCGCTTAAACTCCGTCAACTCATCCAAGAACAAAATGCCTCGGTGTGCCAGCGAGATCTCCCCCGGTCGCGGAAAGCTGCCGCCGCCGACCAGCGAGGGCCCTGAGGCCGAGTGATGGGGACTACGGAAAGGACGTTCGGCGACCAGCGAGCCGCGATCTTTCAGCAAGCCCGCGACGGAATGGATTTGCGAGACTTCCAGGGCTTCCGTGAAACTGAGCGGCGGCAGAATCCCCGGCAAGCGGCGGGCGAGCATGGTTTTGCCGCTCCCGGGTGGGCCGACGAAGATGAGGTTATGACCCCCCGCCGCCGCGATTTCCAGGGCGCGACGCGCATGGGCTTGTCCCTTGACTTCCTTGAGGTCGGCGAGACTGACGGGCGATCGCGCTAATTCTACCCGAGCATCCAGGGCGATCGCTTGATGGCGCTCCGGCGATGCAAGAAAGTCGGCAATCTCGTTGAGGTGCTGAAAGCCGAAAACGGTTAGCCCCTCGACCACAGCCGCTTCCCGGGCATTGTCGGCCGGTACGAGCAACCGTTGCATCCCTAAGCGCAATGCCGCTGCGGCAATCGGCAGCACACCGGCCACAGCCCGCAGGCTGCCATCGAGCGACAATTCACCCAAAAAGAGTGTGTCACCGAGCAGATCAGTCGCAATCTGCTCCGACGCCGCCAGGGTGCCGATGGCGATCGGTAAGTCGAAGCTCGGCCCCTCTTTGCGGAGGTCAGCAGGCGTGAGATTGACCACCACCTTCCGCATCGGTACCGCAAAGCCCGCATTCTTGATCGCGGCACGGACGCGCTCACGCGACTCCTGCACGGCCGCGTCCGGCAACCCGACGATGACCGTTTGCGGTAACCCCCCGGCAACATCTACCTCGACCCCAACCTTCACCGCGTCGATCCCGACCAGTGCGGCACTCCAGACCCTGGCTAGCACGCGCTCTCTCTAAATTTTGCTTGCCTCAGTATGGTAGCGGAAAATCGTCGTGATTGAGGGGTGACCTACCAACATCCGCTCAGTCGCTCGCGGGTTGGGGGGGGGTGAGTCGCCTAAAGCTGCGGTACCGCAGCGGGTCGGCGGCAAGTGGGATTGGGGCGGGCGGGATCGAGTTGACCGCCGAGGTCGGCGCAGGCCGCTTGTAGCGCGCCACGATCCAGACCCGCTGCACTGGGCAGGCATTCAAAGACTTGCTCGTAAACTAACTCGTCGCTGGTGGCCGAGGGCTGACCCTCAAAATAAGTAATCGCCGAGCCACCCTGGCGATCGCAAGTCGTTGTAAAGCCATTGCGAGCGACGACAGCCGGTTCAGGTGCAGGTAGGGCAGGCGCGGTAGCGGGGGGCGTCGTCGTTCTGGCCTGTGGGCATTGCTGACGCAGCGCATTGAGTTCGCGCTGGAGGCTCTCGACGCGATTGGGGGCGACACGGGCGCGCTCGGTTTTGACCTGGCGGATTTCGGCCATCGCGTCCATCATCACCTGCATCATCGCCAACGGGTCATCGGCATTAAAGTTGCCTTGGATGAGCGGCGCGAGGCGATCGCGCAACGGCCCCATAATTGCCGTGACTTCCCCCAGATCCAGTCCCTGCAACATTTCGCCGCCGCCAAAGAGTGAAAGCGCCGTCTCCAATCGCCCCAGCAGATCGGTAAAGCGATCACTGTCAGCCCCCGGTGCTAGCCCCTCAAATGATTGCAGCGCCTCGCTGAGGCTGACCGTATTTCCCGCCCGCTCGCGACGAGCTTGCTCAATCGCGTCGAGGAGCTGGGCTTCGCGTTGCGCCGCTAGGGGTTCAAGACAAAGCGCGGTGCGGGTGAGGCGATCACTACTCTGGGTGCGTCCCGGCAGAGCGGCGATGACCACTAAGAGGCTGGCGAAGCCGAGACCGGTCAACAAGCGACGGGGCAAATTCATAGGAGCGCAGGGGGGAGGCGGAACAGCAGCCAGGACGGGCAGCGGCGGCAAAAGTTCCGACCCGGCAGGCTGGGCGGTACCCTTACTCCGCACTCACCGCGAGAAAGTCGCTGACTTTGTCGCGAACCGAGAGCGGCGGCTGGTCATCGTTGAACTGGCTTTGGAACTGACCGTGGCGATAATACACGGCCCCCAAGGCAGCCAGCGCTGCAATATTGTTTGCACTGGCATTATCGATCGCGCCCTCGATGGCGATCGGTTGACTCCCAAACTGGGACTGCAAATGTTGTCGCAGTTCGGGTGCCTGTGCGAGGTGCTGGGTGAGATAAGCGGTCTTCAGGGGGGGGTGCAGGCGGGCGTAGGCGCGATCGCCCAACGGCGTACTCGCCATGATTTTTTGTGCGACGTAGGCATCGATTTTTTGGGGTGCATCCATGAGGACATCCACAATGCGCTTGCCCCACTGTGCCGCTCCCCAGTGTTTCACCTCGCGATAGGGATAGCTCTGAAAAGTCTGCCCCGTGCCGATTGAGAAGACACGCAAGTCAGCGAGGGAATGACCTAGGCGCACGGCTTCGGCGATCGCGCAGGCGGTCGGATTGTTGGCGCCGACGCCACCGTCGATTGCGGAACATTGGCGATCACCCGCGACCAACTGATAAGCCGGAAAGTAGGTGGGAGCCGACGATGAGCAGAGGCTCGCCTCCCAAAGGTAGATGCTGGCATACCATTCGGCGTGTCGCCAACTTTTGAACATGAGCGGATAGCGGGTGACCGTATCGTAGGCGGTAATCAGCAGCTTCGGCTGATTGCTACCGCTAGGCGTGACCTCAGCGAGACGGCGATCGCCGTATTGCTCTTGGAGCACCGTCCGCAAGCCGTCATGGGAAAACTTCGGCGCTGACAAGCCGCTTTGAACCAGCAGCGACAGGCGGCGGGGCGAAAACAGCCCGCCCAGACCCCAGTAGGGAAAGATCCGCCGACCATTTTGACGGTAGAGATCAACAAGCTCCGTACCCGATTTGCCAATCGCGAGTCCGGCCGCCAGGATCGAGCCGGTCGAAGTGCCAGCGATCAACTGGAAATATTCGTGCAGAGCTTGACCCGTCTCAGCCCGAACTGCACCCTCCAACTCACTGAGGATCTGAGCAGAGATAGTGCCGCGAATACCACCGCCGTCAAGGCTGAGAATGCGATAGACCATAGCGAAGCAGGTTACCGAGTCGGTTCGCGTGCAATTATACGCCCGGAAGGGCAATCAAGACGCCAACCCTGCATTTAGCTTCGGTGCCCGTCAGCATACTCGCCACAAGGCTCCGACTCCTCACTCGCCAAGGTGATTCCCCCCGCAAGCAATCGCTAGGAGTTGGTAGTCTGCGCCGCTAGCATTTCCTTCAGCTTGGCAAGGTCATCAGCCCAGCGTGGATCGGGTTGCACCGCATCACTACTGCCCGAGCCACGCCGCGACTTACCACTTGCGGCATTGCCACTGTTCGCATTGCTGCTCCGCTTCGTCGGACTCGTCGTCGGACTTGCCGTCGGACTCGCCGTCGGGCTGCCAGGCGTTGCAGCCTCCTCAGGCTTGCTCTTAGCACGCGGCAGTGCTTTCTCAATTTTGATCGGGTTGTCCATGAACGACTGACCGTTGTGCTTTTCGATCAGCGCGTCCGCCATCTCATCGGTTGGCACCGTCACAAAGGCAAAGCCGCGACATTTACCGGTGCGACGATCCTTGATCACCTTGGTGGAGACTTCTTCGCCGAAATCCGCAAAGATTTCATGCAAAGCGTCGCGATCCACTGAATCCTTGGGCAAATTGCCCACGTATAAACGAACAGTCATAAACTTGCTTGCTCCAACACTGAACTTTTTGCTAATGAAGACTTGACTCAACGACTTTCTGAACCATCGGCGCGATCACGACAAAACCCCTCACCCCAGGCATCACCGCTCACACTCTCACCACGAAGCTGGGGACTGCTATCAACAAAATCGCTGCGACCTAATTTTAGCTAGCACCGCTAGCTATTCCTCCTGAGCGACGGCAGCGAGCCTCACACTCACCGTAGGTCGATTTGCCAAAACCGGCTAAAAAATTATTACGGAATATTTACACCAGTAGTCAGCCTAGCACGCAGCGCCGCTGCCGCCAACGTTGCTGGACAGATTTCTCACCGGTGACGTCAGGGGTCACCTTGAGTACATCTGCTCAACAACTGTTCGTAGCGAGCAGACTCCCCTTTGCATACTGGGTACAACATTGAAAACCAGCAGTTACAAAAATAAACACTTGGCAGTCGCCCGAATGTGTCCACTGTTGGTTATCAAAAGTGTAGTGGCTGACGCCCCGTCAAATTTTTGTTATATTTCTTAACATGACAGGAGGCAGTCCTGACTTTGCTGAGGCGAAACCATTGGTTTTGCTTCTTTATGTCCCGTTCGCAGTCTGGAGTCGAATGATAATGTCCAATCCGGCAGATCTGTCTCTGGAGCAGCAATTTAGTCTGCGTTCCTTTGAGACTCAGGTGCAAAAGATGAGCCGCGAACAGGCTCAAGACTTCTTGGTGAAGCTTTACGAGCAGATGTTGGCTCGGGAGAATATGTACAAGGAGTTCATCAAACACGAGTGGGGTATCGGCCCCAGTGTCTGGTCTGGTCAATCGTAACCGCCGTTTACGACTGAGATTAGACGACCTCCTTTCTCTCGATCGTGCCTCGTTTTGGGTGGCAGGAGCTAGGGGTTCGGGGCGTCAGGCTCAGTTTTTCGATTGCAGATTGCGTCTCGACGATGCTGTTGGCTGCTTAGAGTTTTGGGCTTGCGATCTTGATCTAGCAGGCTGTCTGCGATCGCTGCTACCCTTCACATCAGCGACTCAAACCACTTTATTGCCTCTCGACACGCCTAGCCTTGCTACAAACGGCTTAGGAACGCGAAAAAATTGCTCGGCACTCGAATCATGTGGCTACGATGCAGAGCATTCCTGAATCTGTGCCTGAAAGCGAAGATACGATTGCGGGCGGCTAGACCTGCCAGATGAGCAGCGCCCCCCAAGAGGCGGCGGCGATCGCCAAGCCCGTCACCCAGACCGGATAACCGCTGCGAGTCACCGGCTGCGCCTTGACCTGGATCAGATCGACATCGATCCAGGGCATACTGCCGCGCCGAAACCAGCCCAGTACCGTTACCTCCTGCCCGACGAATTGCTCGGGGCGGGGCGGCAGCGGCGAGAGATTGCCGACCTGACCCAGCTTTGAGACGAAGTGCAGCTTAATGTCGCCGGTGGTGGTTTGCAGGATTAAATCTTGTCCTAACCAGTTTTTCAAACCCCGCCGTCCCAGCAGTTTGCCGGTGAGGCGCAGACTACGATTCTGCGGCGGTACGGCGTCGGGATCGTTGAGTAAATCCTCTAGGCGCGGGTCGCGGGAGCGGGGGGAGACGCGGACATCGGGGAAGTAGCCGTTGATCCAGATGATGATGCTGAGGCTGAAGGCGATGAGGACGCAGGCGGCCCACAGGGGAGCTGGCTCGCGCAACCAGAGTAGACTCCAGAGCGCCCGCAGCGATCGCCCCGGTTGCAGCAGATTAAACTCCGAGGGCACGGCATTGTAAAACCAGATCAATCGCCAGAGCGGCAGCGGCAGCCAAGCATCCGCCCAACTGGAAAAAGCACCCAGGAGCCACAGCGCGAGGCGGGCTGCTGTGCCGAGGATGACGCCGGACAGCACCGCACTCTGCAAAATCGGCAGCGCCCGATAACTATTCTTCAGTTTCAGGAGGTGATCGCGCCAAGTCGCCGGTGGCGGCACGACCGGCGGCAAGTCGATTTCGGGTTGCAAGCCCCAGTGGTTGCCGTAGCGGTTGAGCAGATAGAGGCGATCGCCCAGCAGTGGGTGGGCATTGACCAGCGCTAGCCAGTGGCGGTAGGGGTTGCGGCACTCCCAGGTCAGCACCGAGTCAAACGGCGTTTTATCCGGCAGGCTGCCGAGGCTCACGGCTTGCCGCACGCCCACGGGCATCAGTAGTTCCATGCCTTCGAGCAAACCGCTGGTCTGCTCGCGGCGCTCGACGTGTTGCGCGAGACCGATGGCAATTTTTAGCAGGGCGCGGCTGAGGGCATTGGGGTTGCCGGTAAATTCGGCGGCGAGGCGATCGCTGTAGTACCAGCGGCGACGGGCTACATAGAGCAGCGGCAAGCGCCAGAGCCAGAAGGCCCCGTAGGCGAGCGTCGCGATCAGACCGCCCAGCCAGCGGGCGATCGCCGCTAGCCACGATGGCAGCGACTTGACCAAGCGGGCGTGACTGGCTTCGCCCCAACGCGCCGCCTGTTCGTATACCCAGAAGGGAAGTTGCAGGAAGCTGACCGCCGCTGCCATGAAGAGAGCATGACGTTGGGCGATCGCCGCGAATTGCAGCGCACGATCGTGGCGAGTTCGTCATCTGTCAGGATCGCCAACAACCCTTCGCTGAGGGTGATGCGCGCCGTGCGTGGCAGGTGACCGTAGGCGATCGCCACCGGCGCGTCTGTTGGCAACAAGCGCAACTGGGGTAGCGGCCAACGCTGTTGGCGGGCCAACTTTTGTAAAACTTTCGCCGTTTCGGGATGTTGCGACGCGAGGCGGTGCAGAGCATAGGGCGTCTGGCCATAGCGCCAGCGCAGCCAGACATCCAGCAGCCAGGGCGAGCCGACCAGCAAAATCCCCAGCAGCAAGAGGATGGCATGGAAAGGCTGGGTGAGCGAGGGGTAAAACCAGCCGGGGAGTTGTGGGCCGGGTAGGGCGACACTCGTGCGGTAGATGGCGATCGCGCTCCATTCCAGGCTCACACGCACCAGCCAAATCAGGGCGAAGGTGGCGATCGCCTGCCACAGCCACAGTTGCCGCAGCTTCAGGGGGCGCAACCGCCGCCAGCTACTGGCACGCTCGGCATTGCGCCAGTTGCGACCGGGCACAAAGAGAGCCGGTGTTGCCGTGGCGCTGCCTTGCTCATAGGGAGCTGGCAACTTTGCCGCTGGGGCTGTTGCCGTCGCCCCGGCTTGCTGGTTTGACGGTTGCCCTGTTCCTCCGGCGGCCGGAACTGTTGGGCGCTAGCCCGCCGCTGACGCGCGGTGAGGTCGGCGAGGGTTTTGGCTGCCCAGGGATGTTCGTCGGGAAATTGCGCGAGTTGCTGACAGAGTTGCAGCGCCTCCTGGGGGCGGTTGGCACGTTCGTAGGTGACGACGAGGGCTTGCTGGGCGCGGCTGATCGTTGCCGTGTCCAATTCAACTTCGCAGACGCTGCGAAAATGGGTGATCGCCGTCTCGTAGTCACCGGCGCGAAACGCAGCCTCACCGGCTGCAAAACTTGGCTCTGGTGCCACCATCTCTGCACCCCCCGGAAGCGATTTTGCTTTCCTCAAAGATAGCCTGTGACCGGACACTTGGCAGCTAGGTCGGCATCTCGTGCCGTTATTTGAGTTTTGGGTTTTGAGTTTTGGGGTTTGGGTTTTGAGTTTTGGGTTTTGAGTTTTGGGGTTTGGGTTCTGATATCAAGCCTGAGTGTTCTACCCGGTCGTGCATCAAGGAAGGGTGTGATGTAAACAAGAGGAGGAAGCCGGCAATAAGAACACCATTTGCATCGGCTGAAAGCCTTCAAAATCAGAGCCTTCTGGCTTCCGCGTAGCGGGACTAAGGAGTGAGACTTACATTAAGTTCCAAATTGTGAGTTTTGAACTTTGAGTAAGCTCTGCCACTCAAAATTCAAAACTAAGAACTCAAAACTCATCCATTCCTAACCCAGGTTCAGCTTCGCCAGCTTCGGATTCTGCTCCACCCAGACGGACACCGAGCCACCGCGACAGCGAAACTCCGCCCAGCCGTATGCGTTGGTGTGAATCGGCTCGGGGATGTGGCCGGTGATGTCGTAGAAGTCGGTATTGGGTTTGCCAACTTCCATCCACTTGTGACCGGCGGGGCCGTCGCTGAGCAGCACGGCTAGGGCATAGGGATGCTGCGCGGAACCCAAACGAGTCCAGCCGATGGTGTTGAAGTGGTCGATGTAGTCGTACTGCGGGCCGTAGGCGAAATGCTGGCGGGCGAAGAGGAGGCGATCGATGATCCAGCGATGCGAATCCAGCCAGATTTCGTATTCGTTGCCGTCGCGACCGCGATCGCGATAATGCGCGCCGTAGTAGTCAGCGTAGAAGACGCAGGGATAGCCCTGCTCGCGCAGCAAAATAATCGCATAGGCGAGGGGCTTAAACCACGGTTCGACGACGGCTTCCAGGGATTGCAGCGGTTGCGTATCGTGGTTTTCCACCAGCGTCACCGCGAACAGCGGCAGCTCCTTCATCAGCGTGCCGTCAAAGAGGCGGCGGAGGTCGTAGTGTCCCCCAGCTTTGCTGGCTTTGTGGAAGTTGTGATGGAGGGGGGCATCGAAGAGGTTGAGCCGCCCGCCGGCATTGCCGATGTACCAGCTCAGCGTGGCGAAGTTGTACGACCAATATTCACCGACACAGAACAGGTCACGGCCGCTATGTGCTTCCAGGTGATCCAGCCAGTCGTTGAAGAAGTCGCCGTTGATGTGCTTGATCGCATCCAGCCGGAAGCCATCCGCGCCAATATTGTCCAGGAGCCAGCGCCCCCAATGCTTTAGCTCGCCTCGAACTTCGGGATGGTCGATGTCGAGGTCACAGCCCATGAGGTAGTCGAAGTTGCCCCGCTCCCAATCAACTTTGGTGTCAAACTGCTTCTCCGCTACGCGCCAGACGGCCTGGAAGTTCGGCTCGTAGCTGTTGTAGTCCACGGCGTCGAAGTGCCACCAGTGCCATTTGAAGTCGGAATGTCGCTTGCCGCGACCGGGAAACTCGAAGCCTGTCCAAGACTTGATGCGGCGGCGATCGCCCAGGGGACGGTGGCGATTATTGGGATCACAGGGAACTGCATCAAACTCTTCTTCGTAGTCCGCCGCCATCTTGTGGTTGAAGACGACATCGGCGTAAACTTGCATCCCGCGATCGCGGCAGGCCTTGACCGCCGCGACATACTCATCTTTAGTGCCGTACTTGGTGCGAATTGTGCCCTGCTGCTCAAATTCCCCCAAGTCAAAGAGGTCATAGATGCCATAGCCGACATCGAAGCCGCCGCCGATGCCCTTGTAGGCGGGCGGTAGCCAGAGCGCGGTGAAACCCGCCTCGACCAGCTCGGGTGCGGCCTGTGCGAGGCGCTGCCAGTGCTGACCGTCGGCGGGAATGTACCAGTGAAACCATTGCATCATCGTGCCGTTGACTTCGGCGGGCGCTTTGGTGCTGGCGAGGTCGCTGGCGTGGGACTGCATCCAGTCCTGGAGAGTGTCCGGAGCCTCAGCCGTATCCTTGCCGAGGTTGGCAAACTGCTGCTTGAGTTGCTGAAACGGATTGGGCATGATGGCTAGCGAGTGATGGGGGCAACGCGGGGCAATGCTCGCCAGCATTCTAAGCGATGCAGCTCGCAACTGGATCAATAACTCTGCCGCGATCGCGCTGCACCCACCCGAGCACGCAACTGGGATCAGCTCCCTTAACCTGGATGTAATCTTTGGCTAACCTGCTGCGTCCCATCCTGTGGGAATTTAGGGGCAGTTGTTTTTAGGATCTGTGCTATGCCCGCGATCGCCGTCCAGGAAAACCAATACGAGACCTACATCCTCACTGACGAGAGCGCTCAGGCTCAACTCAGCGTCGTTCCTGAGCGCGGTGGCATCATCACGAGCTGGCAAGTCCAAGGTCAAGAAATCTTTTATCTCGACGCTGAGCGGTTCAAAGATCCGACGCTCTCCGTGCGTGGCGGGATTCCGCTGCTCTTCCCGATCTGCGGCAACTTGGTGGGTGATGCCTACACCCTCGATGGGAAAAATTATTCGCTGGTGCAGCATGGCTTCGCGCGCACCTCGCCCTGGCAGGTCACGCAGCAAGCGACGGCGGACGGAGCCTGCTTGACCGTGACGCTCAAGAGCAATGAGGCGACGCGCCCGGTCTATCCCTTCGAGTTTGAGCTGGACTATACCTACACTCTCAAAGGCAAGACGCTGGAACTGCGGCAGCGGCATACCAATCTGTCATCGCAGCCGATGCCGTTTTCGACGGGGATTCATCCTTACTTCGCGATCGCCGACAAACGCCAACTCACAGTCACGATTCCCTCAGATCAGTACCAAATCAAGGGGGATGCGACGGTTCAAACTTTCGATGGGCCGTTTGATTTTGACCAGGATGAAATTGACTACGCCTTCATCAATTTGACCGGTCAGACGGCGACGGCATTCGATGCCGCTCGCCAGCTAAAACTCAGCATCCATTTCGATTCTCACTACTCCACGCTGGTTTTTTGGGCGGTCAAGGGTAAGGATTTTTACTGTTTGGAGCCTTGGACCGGCCCCCGCAATGCACTCAACACGGGTCACAATCTTTTGATCGTTGCGCCCGGGGACAGCCTGGAGACCGTGATCTCGCTGACGGTTGAGGTGGGTTGACCCCTACCACAGTCCCAGCACGATCGCGGTGGCGGGCGATCGCCAGCCCACGCCAGCCTCGGAGAAATCTTGAACAGTCCAGCGTTTGAGGGTGGCGGGGTTGGGGCTGGGGAGGGTCTCAGCGGCGGGGGTCATGGCAGCCAGCGGGCTAATCATTGTCGGTGGCGGCGACCCCATCCTCAATCCGGTCTCTATACCCCAGAAATCGAAGACCCTCACCCAACCTACGCCTCGCTGGGAGAGGGCTTCTGGCTCCCTGCTCCCGGCTTGGGAGCAGGGCTGGGGATGAGGGGCGAGGCTTGGGTGCCCAGCATAGGATTGGGGATCAATGACAGTATTGAATCGCATCGCCATCTATGCCGTCCTCTACTAGGAATGCTTCGACCCAATATCGGTCGGTCTATTGAGCTGGCCTAGTACAGGACGGCGGAAATGAGATGCCCATTCAAAATCTCCAGGATTCCCGTATTGCAGGCACTCAGAACTCAAAATTTAGAACTCAAAACTCCGCGTAGCGGTACTAGGCTGGTGAGCTTGGTAGGACTGAGTACAATATTGGGGAATTGTACGGCGGTGGAGTGAGGATGACGCAGGCAGAGTTGTTGGCGCTGATCGAGCAGGCGGCGGCAGAGGGCTGGACGGAGCTGGATCTGGCGGGGCAAGAGCTGACGGAGCTGCCGCCGGAGATTGGTCAGCTCCAGTCCCTGCAACAGCTCAACCTCAGCGGCAACCAAATCAGCGAGATTCCCGCCGCCCTCGCTCAGCTCCAGTCCCTGCAACAGCTCAACCTCTGGGGCAACCAAATCCGCGAAATTCCTGATTGCTTAGAAACGCTGCCAAACCTCAAAAAACTCGATCTCCGCCGCAATCCGTTGCCGATCTCACCCGAAATCCTTGGTTCGCCTGATCCTGGCGCAGCTCCTGGCGCAGTCGAAGATATTTTCAATTACCTGCACCAACTGCAAAGCGGTAAGGTGCGACCGCTCAACGAAGCCAAGCTCCTGCTCGTCGGTCAGGGCAGCGTTGGCAAGACTTCGCTGGTCAATCGCCTGATTGACGGCACTTTCAACGAGCGCGAAGCCCAAACCGACGGCCTCCGCGTCCGCGAGTGGCGGGTGCATGTCAACAGCAAAGACGTGCGGCTAAATGTCTGGGACTTTGGCGGTCAGGAGATCTACCACGCCACCCACCAATTCTTCCTCACCAAACGCAGCCTCTACCTGCTCGTCTGCAACTGCCGCACCAGCGAAGAAGAAAACCGCCTCGAATACTGGCTCAAGCTGATCCAGAGCTTCGGCGACCAGTCTCCGGTCATCATCGTCGGCAACAAAAGCGACGAACAGCCCCTCGACATCAACCGCCGCGCCCTGCGCGACAAATACCCCAACATCCGTGCCATACTCGAAACCTCCTGCCAAGACGACCGGGGCATCGCCGAACTCCGCACCGCGATCGAGACCGCGATCGCCCAACTCCGCGAAGTCTACAACCTGCTGCCCCTCTCCTGGTTCAAGGTCAAAGAACAGCTCGAAGCGATGGAGCGCGACTTCATCTCCTACCCCGAATACATTGGCCTCTGCTACCAAAACCAAATCCCCGAAGAGCAGAATCAAGAACAGCTCATCGACCTCCTCCACAACCTCGGCCTCGTCCTCAACTTCCGCGACCACCCGCTGCTGCAAAACACCAACGTCCTCAACCCGGACTGGGTGACCCAAGGCGTCTACAGCCTGCTCAGCGATGACAGCCTCAAGACCGAGTCCCAAGGGATGCTCACCCCCGCCGACCTCAGCCGCGTCCTCGACCCCCAGCGCTACCCCACCAACCGCTACGACTACCTGTTTGAGCTGATGCAACAATTCCAGCTCTGCTTCGCCCTGCCCGACTGCCTCGCCCCCCGCTTTCTCATCCCCGGCCTGCTGCCAAAAGAAGAACCGGAAAAGGCGGGGCTGGACGGCGACAGGCTCGAATTCCAGTATCACTACCGCATCCTGCCCGATAGTGTCCTCTCGCGCTTCACCGTTCTCAGCCACGAGAAGATCCATCAGCAAATCTGCTGGCGTAGTGGTGTCCTGCTCGCCTACCACGAAGGCGACGAAATCTATAACCTCGCCCGTATCCGTGCCGACCGCGAAGACCGCAAAGTCTTCATCACCATCAGCGGCCGCGAGCAGACCCGCCGCGTTTTCCTCTCCCTGATCCGCGACACCTTCACCAAGATTCACCGCAGCTTCGCCAACCTGGAAGTCACCGAATGGGTGCCTGTCCCCGACCATCCCGACCATCCGCCCCTCGACTACCAAGAACTCCTCGGCCTCGAAGCAATGGGCGAGCGCGACTACCCGATCGGCAAACTCCGCATCCGCGTCGATCTTCGTAAACTCCTTGATGGCTACGAACCCCTAGAACGTCGCCAGCGATCGCAAAGGCGTGAGCGGGGCATTGATTTTGAGATTGAAGACACTGGACAATCTGGTATGCGGGTCAACGTCTACGATCAGCGCCGCCAGGTTAACCAACATGGTCAAGGCGATAATTTTGGTGGCGATTCGGTGCAAGGCAACAAGACCGTCAATCCTTAACCTGACAACGGACAATGGCGAAGGATCTATTCCACGATGTTGTGAAGCAAGCACTGATTGCTGAAGGCTGGCAGATTACCCACGATCCGCTTCCTGTGGACTATGGCGATGTGCAAATGCAGATTGATCTGGGAGCTGAGCACCTGCTTGCTGCTGAGCGTGGGACGGAGAAAATTGCTGTCGAGGTGAAGAGTTTTCTCAGTCCCTCCGCCATCTCCGAGTTTCATACCGCAGCCGGACAATATTTCAATTACCGTCATGCTCTGGGAACCAAAGAACCGGAGAGAAAATTGTATCTAGCGGTTCCCAATGCGGTTTACGAGCAGTTCTTCAGACTTCAGTTTGTCCAAGAAATTGTTCAAATCCAGGCAATCTTGTTGGTCGTTTACGAGCCGAAAACGGGGAGGATTCAATGGATAGGCTAGAACACTATCGGCAAATCGTGCAAGCGATTCTCACTGAACGTAGTCGGATTCAGCCGGTGTATGGTGAGATTCAAATGAAGCTGCTGTTTGATCGGGAGCGCGATCGCTATCAGCTCCTCCGCACCGGCTGGCAGGACGAGCACCGCGTCTACGGCTCCCTGATTCACATCGATCTCGAAGGCGATAAAATCTGGATTCAATACGACGGGACCGAAGTTGGCATCGCCAACGAACTGATCGAGCGCGGCATCCCCAAAACGGACATTGTCCTGGCATACCATTCACCTTTCATGCGTCAATATGATGGCTTTGCCGTCGGCTGAACATTGTGGCGACTTCAACCGGTCTATTAGCGCGAACGAATACCCTACTGGAGAACCTCACCATGCCTGACATCCACCAATACGGACGCGGTGACAATATCGCGGGCGACAAAGTCATGGGTGACAAGATCGGTACCCAGATCAACCACAGCCAAGACCTCGCCCAAGCCGCCCGCGACATCAAGAATCTCCTCGACCAGCTCAGCCAAGACTTCGACAGCACCACTCCCGCCGGTCAGGCCCAGATCGGAGCCAAGGTGATCGAAGCGATGGAAAAAGACCCGACCCTGAAAGCTCGCGTCGTCAACGCCTTGAAAGAAGGCGGCACCACTCTGATCGTCGAAGCCGTCCAGCATCCTGCTGTCAAGCCCGTCGTGGCGATGGTTAAGGGCTTCATCGACGCCTGAAATCGAGGCCGCCCACTCACGCTGTCGATGGGTCACGATCTTTTGATCGTTGCGCCCGGGGACAGCCTGGAGACGGTGATCTCGCTGAAGGTTGAGGTGGGTTGACTCTTACTACAGTCCCAGCACGATCGCGGCAGCGGGCGATCGCCCAGTTCATGGCACGGCTCGAATTCCCGTTGATCTGCGGCGGCCGACCGCGATTTGACTGGGCGTGGTGATTCTGAGTTCTTGATGTGAGCGGCTGGTGCTTGCCGTTCAGTCCCTACCATTGCCGCCGTGAGTGCGAGTGTCAGCATGGGTTTGTCCCTCTTGGTTACGTTTGTGTGCCATCTGGGGCAGACCGCGTGGCGGTTACCTAGTACAAGAGGGCGGAAATGAGATGCCTATTCAAAATCCCCAGGCTTCCCGTATTGCAGGCACTCAGAACTCAAAATTTAGAACTCAAAACTCCGCGTAGCGGTACTAGGTGGTGGCGGCGATCGCCACATTCGCCTCTGACCCCGCCGCCCGCCGCGCCCGGAACATCCCGAAGCGACACAGACCGGTTCCAAATGCCAAGCGCATCAGCAACAGGGTAGGTACTTCGCGCACCGATTTGATGAAGCCAAAGAGACCGAACCGCACCAAACCCGCCGGTCGCGCGATCCCCTGCCAAATCGAGTCTAGCCAGGAGGGCAGGGTAGGCGCTGTCCAGTCGGCAGTCTCCACTTCGCCCGCGACGAAACCGGTCTCAGCCAGCAACTCCGCAAAGCCCTCAATGCTGGCAAAGGCCGGGTGTGACCACTGATCGAGGAGTTGGCGCATCACCGGCCGCTCCCAAAAGTTGAGGGGAACTTGGCGATCGTCGCGCTGGTTCCAGTCGGCGACCACCAGGATGCCGCCGGGTTTCAGCACCCGCAACAGCTCGCGGGCAAAGACTGCCTTGTCCGGCATATGCGGGCCCGCTTCGATCGACCAAACGACATCAAAGCTGGCATCGGGAAAGGAGAGCGCCATCGCATCATCCACCGCAAAGGTTGCATCCAGATCAGCCGGGGTCAGCTCCTGAGCACGCGCCACTTGCTGGGGGCTGATCGTCACGCCGGTCACCGCGAAACCGTAGTCCCGCGCCAGGATGCGGCTACTGCCGCCGATGCCGCAGCCGACATCCAGCACCGTGGTACCGCGCGGCAATTGGTCGAGTCCAGCCCAGCGCACCATCTCGTGGACGAAATCTACTTTTGCCGCGAGAAAATCCTGGCGCTGGGGCGGTGAGCCGTAGTGCCCGAGGTGGATGTGTTCACCCCAGTAGAATTCCAAGATGCCATCTTCTGTCCACTGGTCGTAGGCATTGGCCACGGAGTCAGCCGACTGGTAGCGCCGCGCTGTGACCAGGTATACCACCAAGCCGATAAAAAGCAGGGCTAGGGAAATTCCGAGCGCGAGCAGCCAACTCATATTTCAATTGGATTACATTAATTAACCTTTCTCAATGTAGCAAGTTTCTAACGGGGGGCGATCGCGGTAATCCAGCAACATTCAGACGGCAATCTGATGGTCAATTGCGAACAATGGTCTTCGTCTAAAAATGGCAGAGACGCGACAGGTCGCGCCTCTACGATTCAGTCTGATGAGAAATCGAGTTGCTACATCGGCGCTCTAGCGATAGTCCTGGGACTGAACATTTCGCAGGCGGGCTTCTGGACGCTTGAAGCGATCCATTTGCGCTTCAAAGAAGCGACGATTTGCCCAGCGATGCTTCGGATTGGGATCGTCAAGCGGATACAGCAGCGCCGTCCGCAAGGCTTGAATGACAGCGGAAGTAACGTTGTACATTGAGCGCTGGAAGGTAATGCCAAGCTGGATCAAGATGTCATCTTCGCCACGACAATACTGCTGGTAGTACTCGGTCAAGTAAGGCGGCAAAAAGTGCAGCATATCTTGCATCAGTAGTGTAGGCGGGATACCAGCAGTTCCGACCGGAAAGACATCCGCGTAGAGGATGCCGTAGTGGAAATCCTTCTGCTCGTCGGGGACTTGTCCCGCTTGGGCATTGTAGGACTTAGTGCCTCGGAATGGTGAGGTGCGATAAAAGACGGCTTCCACGTAGGGCAGTGCTGCCTCGTAGAGCCAGGTAAAACCCTTCGATTTTGGGATGATTTCGTAGCACTCGCCATCGATGTAGGCATGATGATAGATGGGGCGACCGGCGGCAATAAAGATGCCGTTGACTAGGAAGTCCATGGCATCCGGAACCGATTTGAACTCACCGGCATCGTAGAGGTCACTCATTTCAAAGAAAACCGGTGCCATCACCTCCCAGAATAGTCCTAAGTTGGCGTAGTACGACAGCTCGCGGACTTTCTCGTAGAACATATTGGGGAAGAGTTTGTACAGCCCCAACATCAGCGGATTGCGCTTGAAATAGGCTTTGATCGCCCGGTCAGCATTGGCAATGTACTCTCCGCTTTCAAGATAATCATAGAACTGCCCGCCCATACCTTGGTGCCAGAGCATCGCCCGCATACATTCTTCGGCGAACTCCATATTGATGCGATCATGCCAGAGGTGATGCAAGAGTTTGGGCAGTTTGCGGTTGACCTCGCCTTTCGCCATGAACTCGAGTAGTTCGGGGTGAGCGGAGGCTTCGCCTTTTTGCCATACGCGGAAGTCGGCGGTGTCACCCGCGTAGTGGTTGGGGAGATCGAGATATTCTTGGGGCAAGAAGTATTTGAAAAATGGCACCGGATCGAGGAAAACTTGCTCGGCAATGTAGAGTAAGTCGCGCCAGTAGAAATCCATCGGCACAGCATAGGCTTTGTAGATACCGATGATTTGCATGAGGTTTTCCGGTGTATCGGGGAGCATCGAGCCACCTGCTTCAAGCCGATGAATCACATCAGCAAATTCGTGATTTGACGGGGGTAGCTTGGTCTCAGGTTTCGGTGGAGCTTGTACCATTTTTAGCCTTCAGTGAGCGGTGATTGAGTCTGTTTTGGCTGGGTTGAATGTGACAGGAGCGGGTCTCGTGAACCGAGATTGGCGCTCGGTTTAGCGATGTGCCATGGCTGGCGGTAGGTCGGGAGCGAGCGTTGGCTGTTGGGTCGCGAATTGGTCGGCGAGGACAGTCGGAAACTGAGCGGCGAGGGCATTGGTCGTCGGCTGAATCCAGCGCACCAGCCATTGGGGCTGAACGCCGAGGAAGAGGATGATCGCGGCGAGGGCGAGGGCTGGCCAACGTTCGGAGAGCAGAACTGTTGGGTAGTAGGCGATCGCATTGTCCAGTTTGCCGAAGCAAGTGCGATTGAGCAGGATGACGAAGTACACCGCCGTCAGCCCGGAGGCAAAGATACAAACCAGGATCGGCAGCGGGAATGTCGTGAAGCTACCCTGGAAGACCATAAATTCAGCGACAAAGCCAACTAAGCCAGGAATCCCGGCGCTTGCCATCCCAGCGGCAATCAAGAGCGCACTGGTCAGAGGCAAACCTCGGATTGGATTCATCAAGCCATTCAAGACATCGAGATCGCGTGTCCCGGCCTTACGCTCGACAATGCCAACTAGGAAGAAGAGCAGCGCCAAAATCAGACCGTGGCTGATCATTTGAGCGACCGCGCCCAGAATGCTGAGTCGCGTGCCAGCAGCAGCGGCGACGAGCATATAGCCCATGTGACCGATGGAGCTGTAGGCGACCATGCGCTTGATGTCTTTTTGGGCGATCGCGCTCAAGGCTCCGTACAGCACACTGATCGTACCGATGGCAGCGAGACCAGGCCCGATCAGCGTCCAGGTATCCGGAAAGAGTTGCAACCCGAAGCGAATCAGACCATAGGTACCCAGCTTTGCCAAAATGCCGCCGAGGAGAATCGCAGTGGCTGGCGAAGCTTCGACGTAGGCATCGGGCATCCAGGTATGCAGGGGTACGAGCGGAATCTTGATGCCAAAGCCGATCAGCAGCATGGTCAGCAAGATCAGCCGCACCTTCAGCTCGAGACCGTCGGTGGTCAGCAAACCATAGTCGAAGCTGGTCGATTGGCTCAGGAAGGTGATGCCCAGGAAAGCCGCCAGCACGAACAAGCCGGAAACAGCGGTGTAGAGTAAGAATTTGATCGCCGCATAGCTGCGCTTTGGGCCGCCCCAGATGCTGATCAGCAGGTAGAAGGGGATCAGTTCGAGCTCGTAGAAGAGGACGAAGAGCAGCAGGTTTTGTGCTGATAGTGCGCCCGTGACCCCCGCGTTGACCAACAAAATCAGGCTGTAGTAAAGCCGGGGGCGATCGCGGAGTGCCCCCGCTGTGGTCTCATGCGGCGCGCCCGTAATGGTGTAGATCGCAATCAGTGTCAGCAGATTACCCATGACTAGCAGTGGCAGCGAGAGGCCGTCCACAGCGAGGCTGTAGCTCAGCCCGATCGGTTGTGCCCAGGCGTGGTATTCCTGGAACTGCCAGCCGCCATTGCCCAGGTCAAACTGGCTAAGCAAGTAGCAGGAGAGCAAAAAGACGAGCAGGGTGAGTACACCGGCAATATTCCGAAGACGAACCACAGACCATTGGGGTGGAGCCAGGAGGAGGGCGATCGCACCGATTAAAGGAAGCCAGAGCAGGAGACTTAACATATCAATGAATTCAGGGTTCAGAGACGATTGATGGTTGAGGGCTGACGAGGAGATGACTTAAGGAGCTGCAATGAGAGAGAGATCTTGCAGGAGTGGATAGCAGGCAAAGATGCCCAGAGCAGCAATGCCGAGGAGGATCGAAAAGACATAGAACTGAGTCTGCCCAGACGTGTTGTAGCGCAGCGTCTGACCGCTGAACATCGTCGCTAGACCCACCAAGTTGACGACTCCATCGACGATGAAGCGGTCAATCCAGTAGATCACATTAGATACCGCCGCTACGACGAAGACGATCGTGCCCTTGTAGAGCTTGGCGGTGTAAAGGTCGTAGGCAAAGAAGTCTTGGAGGGCAGGCGAGCTGAGCTTGACCGGCACTTGGTCGCGCTTGAGACCGTAGGGAACCAGACCTGCGCCTGCCCCGAGCAGTGTGGAGCCAAGCAGCGCTAGGGCGGGGAGGCTCAGCGCGATCACCCGCCCTGGCAACAGATCGAGTACTGCCAAAAGCAAGGGGATGTGCAGGGCGAAACCCGTGAGGCCGACCATCGGCAACACCAGTGCCCAGAGACCTTCGGGCGATCGCCGTGTCATCGGCGTGGGTTCGCCAAGGAAGAGCAAGCCGAAGACGCGCATCATGCTGAAGGCGGTCAAAGCGTTGACCGTGAGCAGGACGCCCAGGAGCCAGATGTAGTCGCTGGCGAGATTGTCGGCTAGCTGAGCGAGAGGCCAAAAGCTACCCAGGGGCGGCAGGGCAACCAGGGAGGCAGCCCCGACGAGGTAGCAGAGACCGGAGACGGGACGGCGCGACCAGAGACCGCCGTATTGGGTCACGTCTTGGGAAATATTGTTGAGGACGATGCCGCCAGTGCTCATGATCAACAGCGACATAGCGATCGCGTAGGTGAGCAGCAGCGTCAGCGCCACTTCACTTTGGCTGGTGCCGACCGTGACGAAGATTAGCCCCATATAGGCGCTGGTAGCGTAGGAGAGAACGCGCTTAATGTCGATCTGGGCGATCGCGATCAGAGACGCACCGATCGCCGTGACCGCCCCCACGAAGATGGCAGCATCAATGCCAATCGGTGAGAGCGCGAGAATCGGCTGAACCTTGATCAGTACCCACGCGCCGGTCGAAACCACCACAGTATTCCGCAGAATCGTTGCCGGGACTGGGCCTTCCATCGCCTCGTCGAGCCAGAGATGGAGCGGGAACTGAGCACACTTGGCGAGGGGGCCAGCGAGAAGCGCTAAGCCCAGCAGCGTCGCAACCCAAGGCTGGAGGTCAGCGGTGGTCGCCCAGTCCGCCAGTTCGTCAAAGTTCCAGGTTCCAGCCAGGGGTCGTAACGCTACGACCCCCATCAGCAGAATCAAGTCGCCAACTCGCTTGGTCAAAAAGGCATCGCGCGCGCCCGTAACCACCAGCGATTGGTTAAACCAGTAGCCGATGAGTAGGTAGGTTCCCAGCGTCAAGACTTCCAGAACCACGTAGCTGAAGAAGAGCGAGTTGATCAGCACCAGGGCGCACATCCCGGCTTCAAACAAGGCCAGTAGGGAGTAGAACCGCGCCCAGCCCCAATCCATTTCCAGATAACCGATGGCGTAGACCTGCGCCAGCAGGTTCAGACCCGTGATCAGGATCGCTGCCCCAGCAGTAACGGCTGAGACCTTCAAATCCAAGGTGATGGTCAGGTCGGCAGCTTGCAGCCAAGTGACTGAGAGGAGTTGTGGCGATCGCCCCCAAACCTCTATCAGCGCCAAGATACTGTGCAAAAAGGCCAGGAAAGTCATGATGACATTGACATAGCCAGCCGGGCGGGGGCCAGTGCGGCGGATGAATCCGGGCGACCACGGCAAGGCGAGCACAGCCCCCAGTAGGGCATAGCAAGGAATTAACCAAGCTGTTTGGCTAAACAGAGACGACATCGATTCAACTCCTCAGTGAGGTTGGGCGGCGAGTTTTTGAAAAAGTTTTGGCGTTGCACCGCAGCGAAAACGGCGTGACCAGCACGCAGCAGGCATCCAGTGCTAAGCGTAGCGGACTAAGGCACAACCTCCCGATGGCAGCCTGAGCGGGCTAGACCGAGCCACTCGGTTCGCTGGACTTAAAGCTCAAGCCGATGGGTAGGGCCGGGAGCCACTGCGATGATGCAGACCGACAAACTGAACTGGCGGCACTGCGACTGGGCGATCACGAGGGATAGCCCTCCCCCACACCCCTGGAAATGCACCTGCTCCGGCGCTGCTGAACATTGCCTGCCAGAAAGTCGGGTTGCCTCCGAGTAATTGCCTCCAAGTCTAAAGAAATCATTTACACTCCTTCATCTATCAGCGGGTAGATCGGCGATCGCCAGCCCTCATCCCGGTTTTCGCGCCCTGAACCACTCAGCATCCAGCCAAGAATCACGGCACGATCTCCACCCAGTACAGGACGGCGGCAATGAGAGTCCCATTCAAAATCCCCAGGATTCCCGGATTGCAGGCACTCATAACTCCGCAACGCGGTTATTGCAGGCACTCAGAACTCAAAATTCAGAACTCAAAACTCCCCGTAGCGGTACTCGATCCCCTTTTGGCGAATGAACCACAATTTGCGAGAATAAGGGCAAAATCTCTTCACCATTGGCTCAAGCCTCAGCTATCCAGTTATGCAAACCCTGGAATCCCCAATCCCAACCGCAACAGCCCCGGAATTTGACACCACCATCCACCGCCGCACAACTCGCCCAGTCCGGGTCGGCGATGTGACCATCGGCGGCGGCTACCCGGTCGTGGTGCAGTCGATGATCAATGAAGACACGCTCGATATTGACGGCTCGGTAGCGGGCATCCGCCGCCTCCATGAGATCGGCTGTGAGATCGTCCGCGTGACGGTGCCGAGCATGGCCCATGCCAAGGCACTGGCTGAAATTAAGGAAAAGCTGGCGGCGACTTATCGCCCCGTGCCCCTCGTTGCCGATGTGCATCACAACGGCATGAAGATCGCCCTAGAAGTCGCGAAACACGTCGATAAGGTGCGGATCAATCCGGGGCTGTATGTGTTTGAGAAGCCGAAGAGCGATCGCACAGAGTACACACCAGCCGAATTTGCGGAGATCGGCGATAAGATCCGCGAGACACTGGAGCCGCTGGTCATTTCCCTGCGCGACCAGGGCAAGGCAATGCGGATCGGCGTCAATCATGGCTCGCTGGCAGAGCGGATGCTGTTCACCTACGGCGATACGCCGCAGGGAATGGTGGAGTCAGCACTGGAGTTTATCCACATCTGCGAGTCACTGGATTTTCGCAATATCGTGATCTCGCTGAAGGCGTCGCGGGTGCCGGTGATGCTGGCAGCCTATCGTCTGATGGTGAAGCGGATGGATGACCTAGGCATGGATTATCCGCTGCACCTGGGCGTAACGGAGGCCGGCGACGGCGAGTACGGCCGCATCAAGTCCACGGCGGGCATTGGCACGCTACTGGCCGATGGCATCGGCGACACGATCCGGGTCTCGCTGACAGAAGCGCCAGAGAAGGAGATCCCAGTCTGCTACAGCATCCTACAAGCGCTAGGCCTCCGCAAGACGATGGTGGAGTATGTCGCCTGCCCATCCTGTGGTCGGACGCTATTCAATCTGGAGGATGTGCTTCATGAGGTGCGCGAGGCGACGAGCCACCTGACAGGCCTGGACATCGCGGTGATGGGCTGCATCGTCAATGGGCCGGGCGAGATGGCGGATGCGGACTACGGCTATGTCGGCAAGCAGCCAGGCTACATATCTCTCTATCGCGGCCGCGAGGAAATCAAGCGCGTCCCAGAAGCAAACGGCGTCGCGGAACTCATCGAGCTGATCAAGACTGACGGCCGCTGGGTCGAGCCGGACGCATAATAAAGCTGGACTCGTGCTCCACTGTAAGAAGCACGAGTTATGGCAGGATTTCTATTTAAGGAAAATTGAGGGATGGAATATTTCCTTAAAACTTCGCTTACTGGAAAAATCAATAATCTCCCTCAGTTCAAAGGAGAAGCACTACTACCTGTATTTGAGGCAGTAGTTAACTCAATCCAGGCGATCGAAGAGCGAGGTAATCTGAGAGATGGAAAGATAGTAGTCAAAGTAGAACGGGATGGCCAAGGTTGCCTTCCAGGTACAGGGCGAGATACGCAGAAAATCATTGGTTTCGAAATCATTGATGATGGTGTGGGCTTTGATGAAGTCAATTTTGAGTCTTTCCTCACATCTGATACAACGCATAAGTTGGTCAAGGGTTGTAAAGGGATCGGAAGATTTTTCTGGCTTAAAGCGTTTAGTTCTGTAGAGGTTGATAGTATTTATACTTCTGGAATCTCAAAAAGAAGACGATCTTTTAGGTTCAATAAAAAGGAAGGGATTGCTGATCCCAAAGATTTTGAGACTACAGATGATGCAAAATCTTTAACTTCTGTGAAATTAGTTGGGTTTCAGGAAGAGTATCGGAAGCAGCAGAGTGCATACAAAACTACAAAGAAAATTGCTCAGAGAATTTTAGAGCATTGCCTTTCTTATTTTATATCCAATAGTGCCCCTTTGATTTTTGTTGAAGATGAAACTGAAGGTGAAAAAATCTCGCTGAACGAATTATTTGAGAATGAGATTTTGGAAAATGTTTCTGTGGACGAGTTCAAAATCTCTGAACATAAGTTTCAGATTCACCACATTAAGCTCTACTCAACTTATAACAAGATGCATAATCTTGTCTTTTGTGGTAGAAGCAGAGAAGTGAAGTCCTTTAATATTTCTAATTTACTGGGGACTTCAACTCAATTTGACGAAAGCAGCAACAAATTTATATATTCTGCCTATTTATCTAGTAGTTATCTAGATGAAAATGTTAGTCAAAGCCGAATAGATTTTGAGATACCTGAAACGTTGGATTTACTTACTCAGGATAGCTTTCCGATTTCCCTCGACGATCTGAAGTCCGAAGCTATCAAAAGATCGAAAATCTTTTTGAAGGATTACATAGAATCTATTCTTGATAGAAAGAAGGAACTTGTTGAGGCTTACGTTGAAAAGGAAAATCCAACACTAAGATCAGTAATTCACTACTGTCCTGAGATATACGACGAAATCGATCCGAATGCGTCTGTTGACCGAATCAACGAAGTTCTTTATAAATATAAAGGTCAAGCTGAGCTTGATCTAAGGAGAAATAGCAGAGAACTCCTTAAGACTCAGGCAAGTAGTGTTGACGAAATCAAGGAAGATTACGAGCAAATTAGCGAAAAACTTGGCAGTTTTCAGAAAGATCAATTAGCTGCCTATATTATCTCTAGAAAAATGATCATTGATCTCCTTGAGAAAAAGCTAGAGATCAACAAGGTTAACGGTAGGTATCATAACGAGGATATTATCCACGACATCATCTTTCCACGCAAAGCAACGACGCATAAACTGGGCTTTGAGGATCACAATATGTGGTTGATAGATGAGAGATTGACTTTTCATTCTTTTGCTACTTCTGATAACCGTCTGTGTGACACTACTGATTCAGATAGCAAGGAACGTCCTGACATAGTAGTTTTTGCAGAAGTTGATGATGACAAAGTGGCTAGAGCAGTTTCGATTATAGAACTGAAGAAGCCGCAGAAGACTCAATTTAACGAAGATCCTACTAGGCAAGTCTATAGGTATGTGCGTAGAGTTTCTGGTAGCACAGTAAAGACGGTAACTGGGCGAAAATTGTCAGTTAGCGACTCGACCAGATTTTACTGCTATGTGATATGTGACTTGACAGAACCTGTGGTTGAATATGCAGAAAATAACAATTATGCAAAAATGAAGGGCGAGCTAGGTTACTACTCTTACAGTACGCGCTTACAAGCCCATACCGAGATCATTGATTTTGATAAGATTGTTGTAGATGTTAGAAAAAGACACAAGGCTTTTTTTTGAGAAACTTGGCATCTAGCTTTGTGTTCTCTAAATTTACGCAATAAATCTTGCTAGTTCCACAACCGAGTTTGATTTATGTGAAAGAAAAAAGGAAGTGGAACTAAACTAGGAGTCTAAAGTTGATGTAACTTTTCACTCAAGGAAGTTCATGTCCAGAAAAAATACTTTCCATGACATCGTACGGCGATCGCTTGAGAAAGACGGCTGGACAATCACTCACGATCCGCTGCAACTGCGCTACGAACTCGGTAATCTCTACGTTGACCTGGGAGCCGAGAAAATTCTGACGGCTGAACGCGAAGGACAAAAAATTGCCGTCGAAGTCAAAAGCTTTCTCCAAAACTCCGCCGTTTCCGAATTCCACTCCGCACTCGGTCAATTCATCAGCTATCGCACCCTGCTAGACGAACAATATCCAGACTACGTACTCTACCTCGCTGTCCCACGCGATATTTACACGTCATTCTTTGCTTCTC
>JAAUTY010000137.1 GCA_012031265.1 Spirulinaceae cyanobacterium SM2_1_0
TGCCCTTGCGGGTCTGGGAGACGAAGTTGCCGGTCAGCAAGCCCGCCTTTGCCTCCCGGTCCTCAGCAAGCAAGGGGATTTCGAAGTCCCCCATTTTAATGATAACGGGGCTGCCCATTCCAGTGGCAGCCTTGAACAAGCAGGGCCCATAGACCTGCTCAAGTACGCTGCCCTCCTCGGCGTCGTACTTGCCCAAAAGCACGGCGGCGCTCTCATCAAAGGGCATCTGCTCTGGATCAAGGTCCCCGCCTTGCCCGGTTGCGCGAGCAAGGAACTCTTGAGCAATAATTTGCTCCTCAAGCTCAAGGTCCGAAAGCAAGAATTGATGCCAGGTTTGCCCGTGACCCTCTGCCATGAGCAGGCTGGCAAAGAGATCCAGGTTGAACTCAATACGGGTGGACATAAATAAATACCTTGTTGTACTGGTGGTTACTGGTCAGATTGCCGCCGCGCCAGACTTGACGCGGCGGCTTGGGTGATCTTATCCGCTGTAGCGCCGTAGCTACTCTTCACGGGCGGATCATGCTGGCGGGAACCCACTCGGTTCCGTCGCCACAGGCGAATGGCAAGTGCCATTCGCCCTCAATCCAGCACGCTACGCCGCTGGGCGTGGCGTGTGTGCCGTCCGCCATTCGGACTTCGGCCGAGCGGCGGCCGCAGCCGCGATCGCTGCTGGGGTACGGCTGGCAGTCTGCCGCAATGGGCGGCAGAGATAGAAGGGGTAAATACATACACTCGTGTTGAGAGGACCCCCCTAAGATTAGCCTAGCTGGCGCGGATCCACAACACCAAGCTGTTAAGATTCCTCTAAACTTGTAATATTGAATTCGCATCGAAAATGACACACCTTAAAGATCCACCGCACCCAATTTGTCAGCGAGCGATCGACTGGCTTGATGCTAGGCGAGGCAAGCAGTCGATTGCCTCGTTCCTGCGGGAGCGCGGCCTGCTGGCAAGCGACTATCACAATCTGCGGCGATTTGTCCCAGCCGCAGACCGTCTGTTAAACACGCTGCTGGCGGCGGGGGCAACACCTCAAGAGGCGGCAGCGGTGTGGACTGGCGAGGCGGTGGATGAAAAGTGCGGCACTTTCCTGTTGTCGCCGATCCGCGCGCCCATCTACCAGAGCCTCGCCAGAACGCTAAGGTGCATCCGCACCTATCACAACCTCTCGGTTGCCGAGCTAGCACAGCGCCTTGCCAAGCAGCCCGACTTTGCCCCATCCGCCGCATCCGCCGAGGCTTTGATCAGGGCACTGGAAAATGCCGAGCACGCGCCGAGCCTGAACACGATAGGGGTCTACTCGCAAGAGTTCGGCATTCCGGCGTACCAGATTCTGTTCCTTGCCGAGCACGAAGAATCTAGTGCAGCCACGGCTATCCGTGGCTTTGTCACGGAGGATCTGCTAAAGCTCCTAGAGCGCGTTGCTCAGAATACTGATGCAGCAACGGGGTAAGGGTGGAAAAAGTCGAAGAGCTAGCCCACAAAATCCGCACCCGCGACCCAAACTGCAACGCCTACCTGGTTCAAATTTGGGGCCAGACACCGTTTGAGCTTTGGCAGCGAGCCACTGAGCAGGGAGTTTTGACCCCGGAAGAGTGGTGGGCGATCCTGGTTGCGGCAAAGCAGCTTGGGCTGATTGAGAAGACTGATGCGGGCTGGGTGCGAGCGGCAAGCACCAAGGGAGGGCGGCGCAGCCATGGGTGACTACATCAACATCTACACCCCACGCGCGCCGCACCAGCCGGGCGGAATTTCCGGCAGCGCTGCCGAGCTGAAGCGACTGGCCAAGGCGCTCATTGAGTTGGCTAACGCGCAAAACGCCAAGGATTGCGCGATCCTTGGCGAAACCTCAATTGCCACCTTTGATAGCGAAGGCGAAGGGTACGATGTTTTGATTCGCTGCGTGCCGTCGCCATCGGCGAGCGCACCGTACCTGGAAAACGCAGCACAGCGGCGATCGGACGCGTGGGAGTGGCTTTCGTGACTCAGCACCCGCCCATATAGCTTTGGTGGGGGCCAAGCTGACGCCAAGCGGGGTGGCTGCCCCGCTTTTTCGCGCCAAAAATCTCCTTGCACAGCAAAACGCACAGCAAACTACACAAGGGACAAACCCATGCACAGCGCGCGTTTCAGCCCATGCACAGGAAAAGTGCCTCAAAACTTTTTCCTGAAACCGCAGATCAGCGCCAAAGGAATTTGCCTCACGCGGGCGCGCTGGGAGACGGCAGCTTTCCGTGCGCCCGCGCGTGAAATACAAAGGCAGGATTTTCCGGAGAAAAGTTTTGAAGCGTTTTTCTTGTGCAAGGGTCAAAACCCGCACTATATATAGCTTTGCCTCCTGTGTAGTTTGCTGTGCATTTTGCTGTGCAGAGGATTGCGAACACGGGGGAGGCGACGGGCTGAGCAAAGCACACTCAGCGCTTAGCCTGACTGACGCGCCAAGCAACTGGGATCTGGTATTTTCCTACGACGAGCTTGTAGAGGCTCTGGAGCGGGCTGCCCCCGCGTGTTCTGCCCTACTACAACTTTCAACAAACGGCGATCGCCCGCAACGATGGGGGGGGGCGATAAAAAAACTTTGTGTACAGGGTTGCGATTACCTTGTATACGAGGTAGGATTAGGATAACAACCAAGCAAGGAGCGCTATGGCAATCTTTAATCTGACCCCACACAAGATCACTGTCTACGGCGAAAGTCAATTTGTTGGCCTGGAGCAGGTCAACCCTACTACATGGATCGCGGACTCTGTCGAGGGCCAGCCCCTTGCAGAGTTCCAGTCGGAAGGATCTCTCCGGATCCAGACCGAGACGGTCGAGGATGCGGCGATTCAAGGCATCCCGACCGTGCGCACTCGCTTTGGGGACCTGATTGGTGTTCCTAGTGCTGTTGGCACTGGCGACACGCTGATCGTGAGCCTTGTCGCGCTCTCTGCCGCCCGCTGCGTCTCAGCATCCTTTAGCTGAGCAGATGGTCTCCCCTTACCGTGTAGTGCGGGCACGGGGTAACGGCTCTAACGTTTTAGGGTGCATGGGTTTTACCCGCTAGGCACCACGCCCGTACAGCCCTCCTCCCAGGGGGGGGGGCTAATTCCGAAAAAATCTAAAATCCAACAAGGATGATACCCATGGAAGCCACAGAACTACAAGTTTTAATCGAGCAGCTCTCCAATATTGGGCACCCCGCGGTGTACCAAAAGTTGCAAGAGCTGCAAGAGCTACAGGAAGAGCTACAGCAGCGCGTCGCCCGTCCCTGCACCTGCGGCTCTCAGCAGCCGTGGAATGTTTGCGACGGTTCGGAGCAGTATGGGGTTGACTACTGCGGTTGACCTCGATAAACCACACAAGCTTGCGGGCGCGATCATGCACCCGCAAGCATAACTAAGGAGATCTATGAATCCAATTTGGCGCAGGTCTACCAAGCGGCTTAACCGTTCTTGGTTTACGGCAAATGAGTATAGTCGTATGCTGGCAGAGCGGTATGATGCCGCTGCTGCTGACGATGACCAGGAGTGGCAGCGGCAGAGGGAGGCTGCTGGTGAAGCTCTGACTACCGACGAAACCTCATCTCAGTCCTCTCAGGAGGCTGAACAACAATGATAATCAACTTGACCTCACGTCCGGTTGTTATTTTATTTCCAGACTCAGTTCATCGGTCTGGAAAAAATCGATTCAACCACATGGGTCGCCGACT